>NZ_BAED01000062.1 GCF_000241345.1 Gordonia amarae NBRC 15530 | reverse complement strand
CCCCGGCGGGCGGCGTCCTCGACCGGCGGGGCGGGGACACCGGGATCGGGTGCCGGGGTGCCGGGTTGGTCCTCGGTCGGCAGGTAGCCCGTCCCTGAATTGCCCGGTTGGGGGATGTCCGGCAAATCGAATTGGTCCTGAGGGACCGGTCGTCGGCCTTCGTGCTGGGGCTCTGGAGTGGTCATTCGGCCATGATGGCATGAGACAATCGGGAAATGTCTTCTTTGCCGCTCGTGTTCGACGCGCCCAGGCGTGGGTTGCCGCCGAAGCATTTCGCCGACCTCGAGCCCGATCAGCGGATCGCGGCGGCGGCGGAGCTGGGCCTGCCCAAGTTCCGGGTCAACCAGTTGGCGCGCCAGTACTACGGCCGGCTCAACGGCGACGTGGCGGAGATGACCGATGTACCGGCTTCCGCGCGACAGGCGGTGGCCGAGTCGTTGTTCCCGACGCTGTTGACGCCGGTACGGCAGATCAGCTGCGACGACGGCAGCACCCGCAAGACGCTGTGGCGGCTGCACGACGGCACCCTGCTCGAAAGCGTGCTGATGCGCTACCCGGACCGCAACACCCTGTGCATCTCCAGCCAGGCCGGGTGCGGTATGGCGTGTCCGTTCTGCGCCACCGGGCAGGGGGGTCTGGACCGCAATCTGTCGACCGCGGAGATCGTCGATCAGGTCCGGGCGGCGGCCCGGACACTGCGGGACGGCGAGTTCGGCGAGCCGGGCCGGCTGTCGAACGTGGTGTTCATGGGTATGGGTGAGCCGCTGGCCAACTACAAGCGGGTCGTGAGCGCGGTCCGCCAGATCACCTCACCGGCGCCGGAGGGACTCGGCATCTCCGCCCGGTCGGTGACGGTGTCGACGGTGGGTCTGGCACCGGCCATCCGGAAGCTGGCCGACGAGGGTATTCCGGTGACGTTGGCTGTGTCATTGCACACCCCGGATGACGAGCTGCGCGACACCCTGGTTCCGGTGAACAATCGCTGGTCGGTCGCGGAGGTGCTGGAAGCCGCACGTTACTACGCGGATTCGAGCGGTCGCCGGGTGTCGATCGAATATGCCCTGATCCGCGACATCAATGATCAGCCGTGGCGTGCGGACATGCTGGGCAAGAAGCTGCACAAGGCCCTGGGCGCGAAGGTCCACGTCAACCTGATCCCGCTCAACCCGACCCCTGGTTCCAAGTGGGATGCCAGCCCGAAACCGGCCGAACGCGAGTTCGTGCGCCGCGTCCAGGAACAGGGCGTGTCCTGCACCGTCCGCGACACCCGAGGCCAGGAGATCGCCGCCGCCTGCGGCCAGCTGGCCGCCGAAGAGCGATAAACAAAAGTGCCCACCGATAAGGTGGGCACTTTTAGGTTCATCGGAGACACGTCACACGATCTGGCCCGCAGGACCCGCGATCCGCGAGCCTGCGAGCGGGCGCAATGTCACGGCAGCCACTTGGGGTCGCGGTTGAAGAACTGGCCGCGGATGAGGAAGACGGCGATGCAGGCGGCGATGCCGATGGACCAGAGGACCTCGACCTGGCCCTTGTGGTTGCCGACGAAACCCATGAACAGCAGGAACAGGACCGAGAACCAGCCGGCGATGAAGTAGGTCCGCTTGGGGCGGGCGTGCCAGCCGAATCGGGCGGAGGGGGCGTCGACGGGTTCGCGCGTCCAACCGGTGTCGACGTGTTCGTGTTCAACCTCGGTGCTTGCCACAACTGCTCCTTACCGACGACGTGGGGTAGTAGTTCTCGATCAGCATAGCGGTACTCGTCGTGGCCCGGTGCGCGACCTTCTCGTCGCGCCGCGCAGCCGTGTTGGTGACAGAATGCGGCCATGTATCAGACCACCAGATCGTTGGCCGATTATCGCAGTGAGAAGTATCCGCGCGACATGGTGGGGTACGGGCAGACGCCGCCGGATCCGCGGTGGCCCGGTGGTGCGAAGGTCGCGGTGCAGTTCGTCCTCAACTATGAGGAGGGGGCGGAGAACAATGTGCTCGAGAATGACCGCGGCAGTGAGACGTTCCTGTCGGAGATGATCGGTGCGCAGTCGTTCCCGAATCGGCATATGAGCATGGAGTCGTTGTACGAGTACGGTTCGCGGGCGGGTGTGTGGCGGATTCTGCGGACGTTCGAGCGACGGGGTCTGCCGTTGACGATCTTCGCGGTGGCGCAGGCGATGGCCCGCAATCCGGAGGTGGCTGCGGCGTTCGTGGAGAAGGGCCATGAGATCGCCTGTCATGGGTATCGCTGGCTGAGTTATCAGCTGGTCGATCAGGAGATCGAGCGTGAGCACATGGTGGCGGCGCTGGAGTTGCTGACGGAGATCACGGGGGAGCGTCCGCGCGGCTGGTACACGGGGCGTGATTCTCCGCATACGCGGCGGCTGGTGGTGGAGCAGGGCGGGTTCGCCTATGACTCGGACAGTTATGCCGATGATCTGCCGTATTGGGTGAAGGTGCCCACCGGCGCTGCGCTGGTCGATCACCTGGTGGTGCCGTACACGCTGGACACCAATGACATGCGGTTCGCCTCACCGGGCGGTTTCCCGTCGGGTGACCAGTTTTTCGCGCATCTGCGGGACGCGTTCGACGTCCTCTACGCCGAGGGGCAGGAGGGTGCGCCGAAGATGTTGTCGGTGGGGCTGCATTGCCGTCTGGTGGGCCGGCCGGCGCGGCTGGCGAGTCTGGAGCGGTTCCTCGATCACGTGCAGTCGCATGACGATGTGTGGATCACGCGGCGTATCGACATCGCCGATCATTGGCGGGCGGAGCATCCGGCCGGTTAGGTCCGGGCTGGGGTGGTTCTTAGCTGGGGTGGTTCACAATGGTCGGGTGACCACACGTGTTCTCATCCTCGGTTCGACGGGCTCGATCGGTGTTCAGGCGCTGGAGGTGATCGCCGCGAACCCGGACCGGTTCGAGGTGGTCGGCCTCGGTGCGGGCGGTGGGAATCTTGATCTGCTGGGCAGGCAGGTGGTGGATCTGGGGTTGTCGCCGGGCCGGGTGGCGGTGGCCGGTGAGGAGGCCGGCCGCGAGCTCGCCGCCGCGATCGGCGCTGGTGTGCATGTGGGCGCCGATGCGATGGTGGATCTGATCGAGGCCGCCGGTGCCGATGTGGTGCTCAACGGGATCGTCGGGTCGATCGGCCTGGCGCCGAGCCTGGCGGCGTTGAGTTCGGGGGCGCGGCTGGCGCTGGCCAACAAGGAGTCGCTGGTGGCCGGTGGTGCGCTGGTGCTCGACGCGGCCGCGCCGGGGCAGATCGTGCCGGTCGATTCGGAGCATTCGGCGATCGCCCAGTGTCTGCGCGGCGGTAGCGCCGGGGAGGTGGACCGGTTGGTGCTGACCGCCTCGGGTGGCCCGTTCCGCGGCTGGTCGCGGGCGGCGCTGGAGGATGTCACACCCGAGCAGGCCGGTCAGCATCCGACGTGGTCGATGGGGCCGATGATCACGCTGAACTCGGCGACGCTGGTGAACAAGGCGCTAGAGGTGATCGAGGCGCATCTGCTGTTCGGCGTCGACTACGACCGGATCGATGTCACGGTGCACCCGCAGTCGATCGTGCACTCGATGGTGACCTTCGTCGACGGTGCGACGATCGCCAAGGCCTCGCCGCCGTCGATGAAGCTGCCGATCGCGCTGGCCCTGGGCTGGCCGGACCGGGTACCGGGGGCGTCGGCGGCGTGTGATTTCTCCACCGCGTCGCAGTGGACGTTCGAACCGGTCGACGACGAGGTGTTCCCGGCGATCGAGGTGGCCCGCCGTGCCGGCAAGGCGGGAGGCAGCCTGACGGCGGTGTTCAACGCCGCCAACGAGGTGGCCGCGCAGGGCTTCCTCGACGGTGTACTGAGGTTCCCGCAGATCGTGGAGACGGTGGCCCGCGTGATCGACGACGCAGATCAGTGGCGCACCACGCCCGGTAGTGTGGACGAGGTATTCGCCGCTGATCGGTGGGCCCGTGATCGTGCCGCACAGCTGGTCGCGGCCCACGAAACTGGAGTCTGATCCGTGATGTTCGCGCTCGGCGTGGTGCTTTTCGCCCTCGCCCTGGTGCTGTCGGTGGCCTGGCATGAGTGTGGTCACATGTGGGCCGCGCAGGCCACCGGGATGAAGGTCCGGCGGTACTTCGTCGGTTTCGGTCCCACGCTGTGGTCGGTGCGGCGCGGTGAGACCGAGTACGGCGTGAAGGCGCTGCCGTTCGGCGGTTTCTGCGATATCGCCGGCATGACCCCGTACGACGAGCTCGCCGAGGACGAACGCGACCGCGCGATGTTCCGCCAGAAGCCGTGGAAGCGGCTGGTGGTGCTGCTCGCGGGCCCGGCGCAGAACTTCGTACTCGGCTTCGTTCTCATCTATTTCGTCGCGATCTTCGCCGGTCTGCCCAATCTGCGCGACGACGCAGACCACGCCCCGGTGCATGTGGAGAAGGTGAGTTGTGTCGCGTCGGCCACGGATGCGTCGGGCGAGTTGTTGCCGTGCTCGGGGGTTGCCCCGGCCGAGGCCGCTGGACTGCGGCCGGGCGACCGGATCGTGGCCATCAACGGCAAGACCGTCGACAACAACAGCGATCTGATCTCGACGACCCAACGCACCACGGGCTCGGCGTCGGTGCAGGTGCTGCGTGGTGAGCAGACGCTGACGCTGCAGATCCCGGTCACCCAGGTCGAACGCAAGATGCGCACCTCCGACGGCACGCTCAAGAGCGTCACGGTCGGCGCGATCGGGGTGACGCTGACCCGCCCGGACCCCATCGCGCCTCTCAAATACAACGTGCTGTCGGCGGTGCCGGGCACGTTCGAGTTCACCGGGCACCTCGCGTCCGCGACGTGGGACGCGATGTTGTCGTTGCCGTCGAAGATCGATGACCTGTGGACGGCGGTCACCGGCGGACCGCGCGGGGAGGACACCCCGGTGAGCGTGTACGGGGCGTCGGCGATGGGCGGCGAGGCCGCCGAGCATGGCGCGTGGAGCGTGTTCTTCATGCTCCTGATCACCATCAACTTCTTCCTCGGGGCGTTCAATTTGGTGCCGCTACTACCATTGGATGGTGGACACATGGCCGTCGTCGGGTACGAGAAGTGCCGGGACACGGTGCGCCGGTGGATGGGCCGTGCCGGTGGTGGCCCGGTCGACTACATGAAACTCATGCCGTTGACCTACGCGGTGGTGATCGTGATGGGAGCGTTCATGGTGCTGACCGTGACAGCCGACATCATCAACCCGATCCGGTTGTGGTGACCACCCAGACCCACCCGGTACCGCATCCACGTAGCAGCCCAGCAAGAAAGTGAACACATGAACGCCCCAGTCGCGCAAGGAGAATCGGGCAGTGGGCCCGTGGCGATCGGTCTCGGCATGCCGCCGGCGCCGCCACCGGTCCTGGCACCCCGCCGCAAGACCCGGCAGATCATGGTCGGCTCGGTCGGCGTCGGCAGCGACCATCAGATCTCGGTGCAGTCGATGTGCACCACCAAGACCCATGACGTGAACTCGACGCTGCAGCAGATCGCGCAGCTCACCGCGTCGGGCTGCGACATGGTGCGGGTGGCGTGCCCGCGTCAGGAGGACGCCGACGCCCTGCCGGAGATCGCGCGTAAGGCCAACATCCCGGTCATCGCCGACATCCATTTCCAGCCCAAGTACATCTTCGCGGCCATCGACGCGGGCTGCGCGGCGGTGCGGGTGAACCCCGGCAACATCAAGGAGTTCGACGGCCGCGTCAAGGAGGTCGCCAAGGCGGCCGGTGCGGCCGGGATCCCGATCCGGATCGGCGTCAACGCCGGTTCACTCGACAAGCGGCTGATGGAGAAGTACGGCAAGGCGACGCCGGAGGCGCTCGTCGAGTCGGCCCTGTGGGAGGCGAGCCTGTTCGAGGAGCACGGTTTCGGTGACATCAAGATCTCGGTCAAGCACAACGACCCGGTGATCATGGTGGAGGCCTACCGTCAGCTCGCCGCCCAGTGCGACTATCCGCTGCACCTCGGGGTCACCGAGGCCGGTCCCGCGTTCCAGGGCACCATCAAGTCGGCGGTCGCCTTCGGCGCCCTGCTGTCGGAGGGTATCGGCGACACCATCCGGGTGTCGTTGTCGGCGCCGCCCGCCGAGGAGATCAAGGTGGGCGACGCGATCCTGCAGTCGCTGAATCTGCGGCCCCGCAAACTGGAGATCGTGTCGTGCCCGTCGTGTGGCCGCGCCCAGGTGGACGTGTACAAACTCGCCAACGAGGTGACCGCCGGCCTGGAGGGCATGGAGGTGCCGTTGCGTGTCGCGGTGATGGGGTGCGTCGTCAACGGCCCAGGTGAGGCCCGCGAGGCCGACCTGGGCGTGGCGTCCGGAAACGGCAAGGGCCAGATCTTCGTCAAGGGCGAGGTCATCAAGACGGTGCCCGAATCGCAGATTGTGGAGACCTTGATCGACGAAGCCCTGCGGATCGCGGAGGAATCCGGGCACACTGGAGAGGGCAGCGAATCCGGCCCGCCGGTGGTCACGGTCATGTGACCGGCCGGCCTGGATCGTCACAGAGGAGTCGCCGTGCTGAACGTGGTGGGACACCGACCGCTCGGCCTTCGTGATGCGGCCGCCGTGGCGGATGTCCTGGCCTCCGACCCGGTGCCGATGTGCATGGTGGCCGCGCGCTGCGAGGTACACGGCCTGAACCCCCGACTCCTGGGCGGATCGCTGTGGACCGCGGACCACCCGTCCACCTCGCTGTGCTTTTCCGGCGCCAACCTCATCCCACTGCTCGGATCGCGCTCGGACATGACCTACTTCGCCGACCGCGCGTTGTCGCGGCCACGGGCGTGTTCCTCGATTGTCGGCCCGGCGGATCTCGTGGCGCCGCTCTGGGAAGACCTGGTACCCGAATGGGGTCCCGCCCGTGAGGTGCGCGCCGATCAGCCCCTGATGGCACTCGACGGTCCTCCGGTGATCGCCCCGGATCCGGCGGTGCGGCTGGTCACCCCCGATGACCTCGACGCCTACCTTCCCGCTGCCATCGACATGTTCATCGGCGAGGTCGGTGTCGACCCGCGGGCCGGCGACGGCGGCGTCTCTTATCGGCGCAGACTGTCGTCGCTGATCGCCGCCAACCGGGTGTTCGCCCGGTTCGAGAACGGCCGGGTCGTGTTCAAGGCCGAGGTCGGGTCGATGTCGAGCAAGGTAGGGCAGATCCAGGGCGTGTGGGTGGATCCGCAGCGCCGCGGCGAGGGCCTCGGAGCGGCGGGCACGGCCGCGGTCGCGCAGGCCATCGCCGCAGGTGGCCGCACGGCCAGCCTGTATGTGAACTGTTTCAACACCCCGGCGCGGGCGGCGTACCGGCGTATCGGGTTCGTCGAGGTCGGCACGTTCGCCACGGTCCTGATCGACTGACAGTTCGGTCCGGCTACTGCGCCTGACTCACCGACGACATGTTGAAGTCGGGGACACGCAGTGCGGGCATCTGCGCCCGGGTGGCCCAGTCCGCCCATTCGCGGGGCAGCGTGGTCTCGCTGATGCCGGCCTGCGTGGTGCGGCGCAGCAGGTCCAGCGGCGATTCGTTGAACCGGAAGTTGTTGACCGCCCCGGTGACCGTGCCGTCCTCGATCAGGTACACACCGTCGCGGGTCAGGCCGGTCAGCAGCAGGGTGGTGGGATCGACCTCGCGGATGTACCAGAGAGTGGTCAGCAGCAGGCCGCGTTCGGTGCCCGCGATCATCTCCTCCAGGGTGGTGTCACCGCCGGTCATCAGCAGGTTCGACGCACCGGAGGCGGATGCGGCACCGAACTCCGCGGCCGCGGCCCGGGAATAGGCGAGGGTGTCGACGACACCGTCCCGGATCCAGTCGACGGGCCCGATGTCGAGGCCGTTGTCGAAGACCGACATCATCTCCGACGACGCTCCGGTGAACACGAACGGCGCGCATTCCAGACCGGCGGCGGCCGGATCGGAGCTCAGCGTGAGACCCAGGTCGGTGAGCTTTTCACCCACCCGGGTGCCGCCGCCCGGCGCTGACATCGCGGTACGGCCCTCCTGCGCGCCCCGTCCGGCCAACTCCCAGCTCAGCGACAGCATCAGGTCGGCGACCGCCGACGGCGGCAGCAGCGTCTCGTACCGGCCGGCGGGCAGTTCGACGGTGCGGTCCGCCCAGCTCAGGCGCGTCGACAGGTCGTCGAGCATCGCGCCGACGGGTACGTCGTCGAACCACGGCGTGCTGACACCCGACCAGGCGCTGGCGTCGCCGCGTTTGGCGTTGATCTGCACCGACCCGGTGGGCTGGGTGAACCGGCGCCGCACCCCGGTGGAGGTGGCCAGCCAGATCGTGTCGACGATGTGGTGCGCGAACCCGTACAGCAGATCGGTGCCGCCGAAACCCCGGCTCAGCGCACCCGCGATGCCGCCGAACACGTGCGCGCCGGTCTGGGTGGGCGCCTCGTCCCAGTCCGCCGGCGCTCCGCTGCCGGTGAGCAGCGCGAACGCGTCGTCGGCCGGTGGTGCCGACCCGGCCGCGGTCTGCGACGCGCGCACCACCTCGGGGATCGCCGCCGGGTCGATGTCGGTGGTGGTGACGGTGCCGACACGAGCGGCCTCCGCACCAGCGGGCCCGGGGCGCCGCACGATCGAGACGACGGTGGTGCTCCGCTGCATCGATTCGCCGTTGGTGGTCATCGAATTGCCCGCCCAGCGCAGCGATGCCTCGGCCTTGTCGATGACTATCACGATCGTTTCGTCCGCACCGCCCAGACGCCGCGCATGCGCCAGGGCCGCGTCGACGACCTCGGTTGCCCCGATCATCGGTGACCTCCCTCTGCCGCGGTGTTGAGCACGTTGATCCCGCGGAACAGCGCAGACGGACAACCGTGGCTGACCGCGGCCACCTGCCCGGGCTGGGCCTTGCCGCAATTGAACGCACCGCCGAGCCGCCAGGTCGACGGCCCGCCGACCGCTTCCATCGCGTTCCAGAAGTCGGTGGTGGTGGCCTGGTAGGCGACGTCGCGGAGCTGGCCGTCGAGCCTGCCATTGCGGATACGGAAGAAGCGCTGGCCGGTGAACTGAAAGTTGTACCGCTGCATATCGATCGACCACGACTTGTCGCCAACGATGTAGATGCCGTCCTCGACGCGGGCGATGAGGTCGTCGGTGCTGGTGTCCTCGTCGGCGGGGGCCAGGCTCACGTTGGCCATCCGCTGGATCGGGACGTGGTGGGGTGAGTCGGCGTACGAACACCCGTTGGACCGGGCCAGGCCGAGCCGTGGCGCGAAGACCCGGTCGAGCTGATAGCCGACGAACAGCCCGTCGCGCACCAGATCCCAATGCTGGGCGGCCACGCCTTCGTCGTCGTATCCGACTGTGGCCAAACCGTATTCGACGGTGCGGTCGGCAGTGACCGTCATCGCCGGCGACCCGTAGCGCATGGTGCCGAGCTTGTCCGGGGTGGCGAACGAGGTGCCGGCGTAGGCGGCCTCGTAGCCGATGGCGCGGTCGTATTCGGTTGCGTGCCCGATGGATTCGTGAATGGTCAGCCACAGGTTGGTGGGGTCGATCACCAGATCCGTCGGACCGGCGACCACACTCGGTGCCTTGACCTTCTCGGCCAGCAGTTCCGGCATGGTCGCCAGCTCGGTGGTCCAGTCCCACACCGCGTCGTCGGTGAGGGTTTCCCAGCCGCGCGCGGTGGGGGGTGCCAGGGTCGTCATCGTCTCGAAGGTGCCGCCGGCGGAGTCGACGGCGGTGGCGTCGATGTGCGGCTCCACCCGGACCCGCTGCTGGGTGATCGCACTGCCGAAGGTGTCGGCGTAGAAGGTCTGTTCCTTCACACAGATCACCGCCGCGGTGGCATGGTCGACACCGTCGGCGGCCAACAGCCGCCCCGAGTACTCGCCGAGTAGCGCGACCTTGTCGGCGGTGGACACCTCGAACGGGTCTGTGCGGTACGTCGACACCCACGTCGCGTCCTGGTAGACGGGTTCGTCGGCCAGCTCGATGCGCTCGGCGTTCAGCGACCCGAGGGTGGTGGCCACCCGGACAGCGCGCAGGGCGGTCGCGGCGGCGGACTCGGCGGTGAGTTCGGGATGGGAGGCGAACCCCCAGGTACCGTCGACGAGCACGCGCACGGCGAAACCCACCTCGCCCGAGGTGACGGCGGCCTCGAGCTTCCCGTCGCGCAGGTGCACGGTCTCGTTGCTGAGCCGGTGCAGCCGCAGGTCCGCGTAGGAGGCGCCCGCGCCGATAGCCGCCGACAGCGCGGCATCGGCGAGCTCGTGGCGCGGCAGTGCGAGGAAATCGGGGTCGACATCGCGTGTGGCGGTCACCACCTGGACTCTAGTGGCGTGAGGAACATGTTTGGGGACGACCGGCCCGGTGTGCCTGCGCTGTGTCGAGCGCCGGACCCCTACAATCTGCGGTAATGGTGCGGCGGAAACTCTTCGGTGCGGTGATAGCCGCGGTGATCCTGCTTGTGGTGACGAGCGTGGTCGGATGTTCGGGCACCGACGACGGTCCGAGGCAGGCTCTCGACCGCTACCTGGAGGCCTTCGACGCCCGCGACGTCGGCAAGGCGTCGGCACTCACCGACAATCCCGCCCTGGCCCGCGCCGGTATCGAGCAGGTGTGGCAGGGTCTGGCCGCGGAGAAGGTGTCGACGTCGAGTGGGCACGCCCGTACCACCGCCGACAACGCCGACATCGACGTCACCTACACCTGGAAGCTCGCAGGCGGCCAGACCTGGCAATATCCGGCGACGGTCAAGGTCGCCAAGTCGACGCAGGGCTGGACCGTGCGCTGGGCCTCGACCAATCTGCACCCGGACCTGGGCCGCAATCAGCGGTTGCTGCTGGAGACGACGTCGGCGCCGCGGGCCACGGTCAACGAGTCGGACGGTTCGGAGGTGATGGTCGACGGCACCCTCATCGGGGTCAACTTCGACGCCAAAGCCGCCGCGCAGAGCGGCAACGTCGTCGACTCGGTGACATCCCTGGTCGCCGCGCTGCGGCCGTACGCGCCGGGCCTGTCGGTGCAGACCATCACCGAGAAGTCGACCGCCGCCGACGGTGCGTACCCGATCGCGCGGATCACCGAGGAGCAGTTCAACCGGATCCGCGATCAGCTCGCCATCCCCGGCGTGGTCACCAACGAACAGTCCGAACTCGTCGCCAAGGACCGGTCATTCGCCCCGGCGTTGCTGTCGGAGGTGCGCAAACTCGTCAGCGCCGAGGTCGAGGGCAAGCCCGGGTGGCGGGTGGTCACCACCAACGCCAACGGCATGCAGACCGGTGTTCTCGCCGATCACGCACCGCAACCGGCGCCGGCGGTGTCGTTGACGCTGTCGCGGTCCAAGCAGAACTCCGCCCAGCGTGCGGTGAACGCCAGCGGCCGGTTCCCGATCGCGATGGTGGTGCTGCAGGCCTCCACAGGCCGGATCCTGGCGATCGCCCAGAATCCGCTCGCCGACAGGCAGGGGTCGATCGCCACCACGGGCTTGTTCCCGCCCGGATCGACGTTCAAGATCATCACCGCAACCACCGCCATCCGTATGAACATGGCACACCCGGACACACTCGTGCCGTGTCCTGGGGAGATCGAGATCGGCCCGCGCACCGTTCCCAACTACAACAGATTCGCGTTGGGCACGGTGTCGATGCTGCAGGCCTTCGCCGCATCCTGTAACACCAGTTTCGCCAAACTCGCCAGTCAGATGGGGCCGTCGGATCTGCCGGAGACCGCGGCGTCGCTCGGCATCGGACCGGACTACAAGATCGCCGGTCTCGACTCGGTGTCCGGGTCGGTGCCGATCGCCTCGGACCTGGTCGAGCGCACCGAGGACGGTTTCGGCCAGGGCAAGGTCCTGGTCAGCCCGCTCGGTCTGGCGCTGGCCACCGCGACGGTCGCCCGCGGCGGTAAGGCGCCGGTGCCGCAGCTGATCCGCGGCAAACCGACGGTCGTCACCGGCGGCGGCAAAGCCGCCATCGCCCCGGAGGTGATCACACAACTGCGGTCGATGATGCGCGCAGTGGTCACCGGTGGCACCGCCGACCTGATCAATGGCATGGGCGAGGTATACGGCAAGACCGGTGAGGCCGAGTTTGCGGGCGGTTCGCACGCCTGGTTCGCCGGCTATCGCGGCGACATCGCCTTCGCCACCCTCGTCGTAGGCGGCGGCGACTCCAACAACGCGGTCGCGGTAACCCGCGACTTCTTCGCCGGTCTGCCCCGCTGAATCGGTTCCCGCGTAATGGATTCCTTCGACGCCAAACGGATCCGTTCAGCGTCGAAGGAGATGGTTACGCGGGAGCGGGGATGGTGCGGCTGTCGCCGCGGAACTCGGCGACCACCTTGTCGCCGACGGTGACAGTGACGTCGTAGATGCCGTTGCGGCCGAAGCGGGCCTGCTCCCGGGCGGTGGCCACCAGCAGGTCGCCCTCGCGGGTGGGACGCAGGAACCGGATGTCGGCGCGTGCGGCGACGGCGGAGTCGTCGTGGCTGTTGCAGGCCAGCGCGAACGTGGTGTCGGCGACGATGAACACGTAACCGCCGTGGGTGATCCCGTGCCCGTTGACCATCTGCGAGGTCACCCGCATCGATGTGCGGGCGAACCCGGGACCGAGCTCGAGGAGCTCGATGCCGAGTGCGCGCGAGGCCTCGTCCTCGGCGAACATCGTGCGGGCGATCGGGTGATCGCCCGCGACCCCGGGTCCGGTCATGCCGACGCCGCCGGCTTGGCCACCAGGGTGAGCACGTCGTACGCGGCGACGGGCTCGTCGTTCTGGTTGGTCACCACCGCATCCCAGCGCACCTCACCGTAGTCTGCGCTCTGCCGGGGCGTGATCTGCTTGGCGGTCAGCGTGACGGTGAGGGAGTCCTCGGCCTTCACCGGGGTCAGGAAGCGCAGATTGTCGACGCCGAAGTTGGCCAGCACGGGCCCCGGCGCCGGGTCGACGAACAGGCCCGCCGCCAGGGACACCACGAGATAGCCGTGGGCGACGATCCCACCGAACAGCGGATTGGCCGCCGCCGCTTCGGGATCGGTGTGCGCGTAGAACGTGTCGCCGGTGAACTCGGCGAAGTGGTCGATGTCGGCGCGGGTCACCTGCCGCGGCCCGCCGACGATGGTGTCACCGATCCGCAACTCGCCCAGGTCTTTCCGGAACGGGTGCGTCTCACCCTGCACCCGGCGCGCGCCGGTCACCCAGCGGCGTCCGGTGGCTGTCAGGACATCGGGGGTGCCCTGGACGGCGGTGCGCTGCATGTGGTGCAGCACGCCGCGGATACCGCCGAGTTCCTCGCCGCCGCCGGCGCGACCGGGGCCGCCGTGCACCAGCACCGGCAGCGGGGAGCCGTGGCCGGTGGATTCGCGGGCATCCTCGGAGTTGAGCACCAGCACCCGGCCGTGGAACGGGGCCAGGCCGCGCACGATCTCACCCGCGAGCTCGGCATCCTTGGTGACCAGGGAGGCGACCAGGCTGCCCTTGCCGCGGGCGGCCAGGGCCACCGCGTCGGCGGCGTCGGAGTAGCCGATGATCGTCGACACCGGCCCGAAGGCCTCGATGTCGTGCGGTTCGGGGGCCGTCTTGTCCGCGGCGTGCAGCAGGATGGGGGACAAGAACGCACCCGAGACGGCGTCGGCGCCGACCACCTCGACCGAGTCCGGGTCACCGAACACGATGGTCGCCGACTTGGTGAGTGCGCGAATCGATTTCAGCACCTCGTCGCGCTGATCGATGCCGGCCAGGGCGCCCATCCGCACGGACTCGTCGGCCGGGTTGCCCACGGTGATCGCGGCCAGCCGCTCCGATGCCGCCCGGATGACGTCGTCGACGAGGTTCTCCGGGACCAGCGCTCGCCGGATGGCGGTGCACTTCTGGCCCGCCTTCACCGTCATCTCGGTGACCAATTGCTTGACGTACAAGTCGAATTCGGGATCGGAGGTGCTCACATCGGGGCCCAGGATCGAGCAGTTGAGCGAGTCGGCCTCGGCGGTGAATCGCAGCCCGCTCGACACCACGGTGGGGTGGGCGCGCAGGGTGGCCGCGGTGTCGGCGGACCCGGTGAAGGCCACCGAATCCTGGCCGTCGAGATGATCGAGCAGGTCGCGGGCGCTGCCGCACAGCAGCTGCACCGAACCCTCGGGCAGGATGCCGCTTTCGATGATGCGCCGGAAGACGAGTTCGGTGAGATATGCGGTCTGGCTGGCGGGCTTGATGATCGAGGGCACACCGGCGATGAACGCGGGTGCCAGTTTCTCCAGGAAACCCCACACCGGGAAGTTGAAGGCGTTGATCTGCACGGCAACTCCCCGCCGCGAGGTGTAGATGTGCTGCCCGAGGAAGGTGCCCTTCTTGCCGAGCTGTTCGATGTCGCCGTCGAGACAGATGGTGTCGTTGGGCAGCTCGCGGCGGGCCTTGCTCGAATAGCTCAGGACGGTGCCGAAGCCGCCGTCGATGTCGACGGCCGAATCACGGTCGGTGGCCCCGGTGTGCCGGGACAGCTCGTAGAACTCGGCCTTGCCCGCCATCAGTGTCATGCCCAGTTGCTTGAGCAGCGCGGCCCGCTCGTGGAAGGTCAGTGCGGCCAGGGCGGGTCCGCCGACCCGGCGCGCGTAGTCGACCATCGCCGCCAGATCGACTCCCGACGAGGAGATCCGGGCCACCTCGTGACCGTCCACCGCGCTGAGCAACGGCGTGCCCTCATCGCCGGGCGACACCCAGCGGCCTTCGACGTAACTTTGCAACAGATTGCTCACGGGAACTCCCTCTACCGTCCATTCGGTCGGTAATTACGATCGCCGGAAGCGGCGTGATTTGTCAAGGGCCGACCGAGCTAGGAGCGGCGCAGGCCGTGGAAGGTCATCGCGATCAGGGTGTCGGCGACGGCGTCGGGAGTGGCGCCCGTGCGCGGCCGGTACCACTCGATCAGAGAGTTGACGGTGCCGAAGAGGAGTCTGGCGACCAGCGCCGGATCGACCTCCGGATCGAGGTCTCCCTCCTCGGCGGCGGCGGTGACCAGATCCGAGACGAAGGTGTCGAACTCGCGCCTGCGCGCCAGTGCGCGCCGCTCGACGGCGGTGTTGCCGCGTACCCGCAGCAGCAGTGTCACGTACGGAAGTTCGGCGACCAGGATCTCCACACTGCGTCTGACCAGGTGTTCCAGGCGATCAATGTGGGGGCCCTCGGTGGTCTGGGACTCGGTGGTGGCGGCGAAGAGGGCGTTGAGCGCGCGGTTGAGCGCCAGTTCGAGCAGCTCCTGCTTGCCGGACACGTGGTGATAGATCGACGACTTGCTCAGCCCGAGACGGTCGGCGAGCACGTCCATGCTGGTGCCGTCGTAACCCTTCTCGTTGAACACCTTGACCGCCACGGCCAGCAGCGAGTCGAGGTCGTATCCGGGCCGTCCGGGGCGGCCGGTGCGTCGGGTCACGGGAGGCGTGCTCATGGGTTCATCCTCGCATCCCGGTGGCGATCGGCTAGGGGCAGACGACTCAACCTCTTGATACAGACCGAATGGTCGGTTATTGTCGTACAAACGAAAGTGAGCCAAACCACATGACAGCCCCTGAGATCACAGCCCCCGAGTTGACCACTGTCGCGTTCGACCAACTCGAGGACCGGTACATCGTCACCCTCGATCGGCCCGAGCGGCGCAACGCCATCAATGCCGCGATGATCGGCGAACTGCACCAGGTGTGCACCGCGATCGAGCGTGACCCCCGACCGCTCATCCTGGTGGGCCGGGGCGACCACTTCGCCGGCGGTGCCGACATCGGCGAACTCCGCGAACGCGGGCTGAACGAAGCGCTTGCCGGCATCAACCGCACCCTGTTCGACCGGGTGGCCGCGCTGCCGATGCCGGTGGTGGGGGCGATCTCCGGCTACGCGCTCGGCGGCGGAGCCGAACTCGCCTACGCCTGCGACATCAGGATCGCCTCGGCCACCGCGGTGTTCGGCAATCCCGAACCCGGGCTCGGCATCCTCGCCGCGGCCGGTGCGACCTACCGGCTGCCCGAGCTCGTCGGCGCATCGGTGGCCAAGCAGGTGATTCTCGCCGGGCACCGGCTCGATGCCGAGGCCGCGCTACGTCACGGACTGGTCATGGAGATCACCGACGACCCGCTCGCCGCCGCCCATGCGGTGGTGGACCGCATCGTCGCGCAGGCTCCGCTGGCGATCCGGCTGGCCAAGACCATCGTCGACGCCCCGGGCAGTCACCCGTGGGTCAACGACATCGCGCAGGCCGTGCTGTTCGGCACCGACGACAAACGTCACCGGATGACCGCGTTCCTGGAGCGGGGCGCGCGCACCACACCAGACAACAAGTGAAGAGTGAGGAAGCAATGAGCACAACAGCGCCCAGGGTGGGTGTGATCGGTGGCGGGCGGATGGGCGCGGGTATCGCGCAGTCCTTCGCCCAGCTCGGGTCGGCGGTCACCGTCGTGGAGACCCACGACCCGCAGGCCGCCCTCGGCCGGGTGAAGACCGGCCTGGACCGGGCACACGAACGCGGCAAACTCGACGGCGCCGAGCCCACGGAGGTGCTGGCCCGGGTGTCGGTGGTCGATGCGATCGACAATCTCCCCAAGGGCCTCGACCTCGTGGTCGAGGCGGTTCCCGAGGACGCTGCTCTCAAGGTCGGTGTACTCACCGCCGTGGAGGGCAAGGTTGCCGACGCCGCGATTCTGGCGTCCAACACCAGCTCGCTGTCCATCGCGGGCCTCGGCGAGGCGCTCCGGCGGCCCGACCGGTTCCTCGGCATGCACTTCTTCAACCCCGTACCCGCGTCGACGCTGGTGGAACTGGTGCGGGCGCCGGCCACCTCCGACGACACCGTCGCCGCCGCGCAGGCCTGGGTCGCCGCGCTCGGCAAGTCCGATGTCCTGGCCAACGACGCCCCGGGATTCGCCACCAGCCGCCTCGGCGTGTGCCTGGGTCTGGAGGCGATCCGCATGCTGGAGGAGGGGGTGGCCTCGGCCGCCGACATCGACAAGGCGATGGAGCTGGGTTACCGGCATCCGATGGGCCCGCTGCGCTCCACCGACCTCGTCGGCCTCGACGTCCGGCTGGCCATCGCCGAACATCTCACCGCAACCCTCGGGCCGCGATTCGAACCACCGCAGTTGTTGCGCGACAAGGTGGCCCGCGGCGAACTCGGCCGCAAGACCGGAACAGGTTTCTTCGACTGGAAGGACGGTGCGCGATGACCGCGACCCTCACCATCACCGACGGCCTCGCCGCCATCGCCCTCGACCGGCCCAAGGCCCACAACGCGCTGGATGCCACCACGAAAGTGGCTCTGGCGGAGGCTGTCACGGCTGCCGGTGCCGATCCCGCGGTGCGTGCGGTGCTGCTCACCGCGAACGGGCGCAACTTCTGCGTCGGCCAGGACCTGGGTGAGCACGTGGCGGCGCTGGAGGCCGACCCGTCGACCGCCATGGACACCGTCGTCGAGCATTACAACCCGCTGATCCGCGCGGTCCGCGACATCGCAGTGCCGGTGGTCGTGGGGATCCAGGGCGCCTGCGTGGGCGCGGGACTCGGACTGGCGCTGGCTGCCGACATCCGGATCGCCGCCGGCTCGGCGAGTTTCGCGACCGCCTTCACCGGGATCGGTCTCGCCAGTGACTCGGGACTGAGCCACACCCTGGTGGCCGCGCTCGGGCCGAGCCGGGCGATGGGCCTGATGCTGCTCGGTGACAAGGTGACCGCACAGCAGGCCGCCGACTGGGGCCTGGTCCACCGCGTCGTCGACGACCAACTCGTCGCGTCGACCGCACACGAGATCGCCGCCCGACTCGCCGCCGGCCCGACCGTCGCCTACACGCAGGTCAAACAGCTGGTCCGCGCCTCCGACACGGGACTGTCGGACGCCCTCGACAGGGAGGCGCTCGCGCAGGCTCTGCTCGGGTCCACCGCCGACCACAAGGCCGCCGTCGACGCCTTCCTCGCCAAACGCGCACCGGAGTTCGCCGGCCGCTGAACGGAGCCGGTTTCTCGAAAAACCTTGTGCCGAGGTCCACTTTCACGCATACTATTACCGACCGAACAGTCGGTATTGAAAAGAGGCTATATGTCCACGTCACATGCCATAAGTGCCGATGAGCATGACGACCTGACAACCCATTTCGAGAGCACCATCGCGCGCGATCAGCGCATTGAACCGCGCGACTGGATGCCCGAGGGTTACCGTCAGACCCTCATCCGCCAGATCGCCCAGCACGCGCACTCGGAGATCATCGGGATGCAGCCGGAAGGGAACTGGCTCACGCGGGCGCCGTCGCTGCGCCGCAAGGCCATCCTCACAGCCAAGGTGCAGGACGAGGCCGGCCACGGGCTGTACCTGTACTCGGCAGCCGAGACCCTCGGTGCCGACCGGGCGGAACTGACCGACAAGCTGATCGCCGGCAAGCAGAAGTACTCGTCGATCTTCAACTACCCGACGCTGAGCTTCGCCGACGTCGGCACCATCGGGTGGCTGGTCGACGGCGCGGCCATCTGCAATCAGGTCCCCCTGTGCCGCAGCTCTTTCGGGCCGTACGGCCGGGCGATGATCCGGGTCTGCAAGGAGGAGTCGTTCCATCAGCGCCAGGGCTACGAACTGCTCACGACGATGATGCGCGGCACCGACGCGCAGCGCGCCATGGTGCAGGAGTCGGTGAACCGGTTCTGGTGGCCTGCGCTGATGATGTTCGGCCCGCCCGACGATCAGTCGCCCAACACCGAGCAGTCGATGGCGTGGGGCATCAAACGCCACACCAATGACGAACTGCGCCAGAAGTTCGTCGACATGAGCGTCCCGCAGGCCCAGGTGCTCGGGGTCACCTTCCCCGACCCCGACCTGGTCTGGAACCCCGACCGCGGGCACTACGACTTCGGCGAACCCGACTGGAGCGAGTTCATGGACGTGGTGAAAGGCAACGGCGCCATGAACTTCGAACGGATCGCGGTCCGTCGCGAGGCACACGAGAACGGCCAATGGGTACGCGATGCGGCACTTGCCTTCGCGGCTCGTGAAGAACAGGAGACCAACTGATGAGCACAACGAAGGCCGAATGGCCCCTGTACGAGGTGTTCGTGCGCGGCAAGCGCGGACTCAACCACGTCCACGTCGGATCCTTGCACGCGGCCGATGACCAGATGGCACTGCGGCACGCCCGCGACGTGTACACCCGCCGCAACGAAGGCGTGAGCATCTGGGTGGTCAAGGCCGGCGACATCATCGCCACCAGCCCGTCGGAAAAGGACCCGTTCTTCGCCCCCAGCGGCGACAAGGTGTACCGGCACCCCACGTTCTACGACATCCCCGACAACGTCCCGCACATGTGAGAGGGGAGAAGCCACGATGATCGATCACGACAACGCATATCAGGGACTCGACGACCCGACCACCCACGGCCAGTGGGCATTCGGCACCAGCTTCGACGACCCGCTCGCCGGCGTCGACACCACCCTGCCGGACGGTGTCGACGGCGCCCAACTCGCCGCCTACTGCCTGATGCTCGGCGACGACGCCCTCGTCAGCGCCCACCGGCTGGCCCAATGGTGCACGCACGCACCCGAACTCGAAGAAGAGATGGCACTGGCCAACATCAGCCTCGACCTGCTCGGCCAAGCGCGGTTGCTGCTGGCGCGGGCGGCGACCGCCGATGCCGGCGTCGTCCCCGTCGTCTCCGAGACCTCGCCCGCCCCGGCCGAGGACGCGCTGGCGTTCTTCCGGGACGAGCAGGACTTCCGCAATGTCCGGCTCACCGAACTGCCCAACGGTGACTTCGCGCAGAGCATGGCGCGGCTGCTGATCTTCTCGACGTGGCGCCTGGCCGTCTTCGACCGGCTGCGCACCTCCGGCGACCCGGTGCTGGCGGCCGTCGCCGACAAGGGCGTCAAGGAGCTCACCTACCACCGCGACTACGCCGCCCGGTGGGTGGTGACCCTCGGCTGCGGCACCACCGAATCCGCGCGGCGTCTCGCCGACGGGCTGGCCCGGGTGTGGCCGTACGCCGCCGAACTGTTCGTGCCGACCGCCACCGAACTCGACCTGGCCGCCGCCAGTGTCGCGGTCGACCCGCGCACCGTGCGCGAGGAGTTCGACCAGGTCATCGAGCAAGTGCTGCACGCCGCCGAGACCGCATTGCCGGCCGGGCCGAGCATCGGCCGCACCGGCGGGCGCGCGGGCCGCGAGGGGGCACACACCGAGTGGATGGGCTACATCCTGGCCGAGACCCAGAGCGTGGCCCGCGCCAATCCCGAGGGGGTGTGGTGAGATGACCTGCCCGACAATCGTCTCTCCCGCCGCCATGGCTGGTCCCGAAGGCGTGGCTGGTCCCGAAGGCGTGGTGTCCTCGGTGCTCGATCCGGAGATGCCGATGGTCACCCTCGCCGACCTCGGGATGGTGCGTTCGGTCACCGAATCCGGCGGCACCGTCATCGTCACCATCACGCCCACCTACTCGGGTTGCCCGGCGATGGTCGAGATCCGCGACAGCATCACCCACGCGCTCGCCGCCGCCGGATACGCCGACGTCGAGATCCGCACCAGCCTCACCCCGGCGTGGAGCACCGACTGGATCACCGACGCCGGCCGCCGCAAACTCGTCGAGGCCGGCTACTCACCGCCGGGCGCCGCGCCCCGCCGCGCCGACGGCCCCATCCCGCTCACCCTCACCACCCGGCCCCGATCCGTCGCCTGTCCCCAATGCGGATCCCCGGACACCCAACTCGTCTCGGAGTTCGGCGCAACCCTGTGCAAGGCGCACTACCGGTGCCTGGCCTGCGCGGAACCGTTCGATCACGTCAAGGAGATCTGATCCGATGAGCCCCAGCAGCCCCACGGCAACCGCCGCGGCCCCGGCCGCCGGCCGCAACCGCGACTTTCACGCGCTGACCGTCGACCACGTCGAGCCGCTCTGTGACGACGCCGTCGCCGTGCGCTTCGCCGTCCCCGACGACCTCGGCGATCTCTACGACTTCCGGCCCGGACAGACGCTCACCCTGCGGCGTGTCGTCGACGGCGTCGAGCACCGGCGCAGCTACTCGATCTGCGCCCCGGCGGGTACCGCGCCGCGGGTGGGGGTCCGGGAGGTCAACGGCGGCCTGTTCTCCACCTGGCTCGTCCGCGATGTGCGTGCCGGTGACCGGATCGAGGTCGCCCCGCCCGACGGCACCTTCTCCGCCGACCCCGCCGCCGGTGGCCGGCACCTGCTGATCGCCGCCGGGTCCGGGATCACGCCGATGCTCTCGATCGCGAGCTCGATGCTGACCAACCCCGAGTCGCAGGTCACGCTCATCTACGGCAACCGCAAGACGAAGTCGGTCATGTTCGCCGAAGAGCTCGCCGACCTCAAGGATCAGTACGGCGGGCGCCTGGACATCATCCATGTGCTGTCCCGGGAACCACGCGAGGTCGAACTGTTCAGCGGCCGCCTCGACAAGGAACGTCTCGAAGCACTCCTCGATGATGTCGTGCCCACCGACGACATCGACCACTTCTGGCTGTGCGGCCCGCTCGGCGTGGTCGAGGCGGCCCGCGACCTGCTGACCGCACGCGGGGTCAGTCGCGACCGCATCCACTTCGAACTGTTCTACGTGGAGGCCACCCCGCCGCCGATGGACCGGCACGTCGAGCCCGGCGTCACCGGACCCACCAGCGAGGTCACCATCGTCCTTGACGGCCGATCCGTCTCCGGCAGCGTCTCCCGCGACGAGAGCCTGCTCGACACCGGCGAGGATCTCCGTTCGGACCTGCCGTTCGCCTGCAAGGGCGGGGTGTGCGGAACCTGTCGCGCCAAGGTCACCTGCGGCGAGGTGGACATGCGCCGCAACTACGCCCTCGAAGACTCCGAGGTCGACGCGGGATTCGTGCTCACCTGCCAGGCCTTCCCCGTCTCCGGCACCGTCACCGTCGACTTCGACGCCTGAACCATCCACCACCATTGTTTCCTCCCGCCCCTGGAGCCCAGCCATGACCGGCACACTTTCGTCCCCCACCACCCCCGACGCCGCCGACATCGAATTCGCCTCGCGCGATGAGATCGCGGCCCTGCAACTGGACCGGCTGCGCTGGTCGTTGCAGCACGCCTACGACCACACCGCGCACTACCGGAAAGCGTTCGACGAGAGGGGGGTTCACCCCAGCGACCTGCAGTCGCTCGCCGACCTGCGGCTGTTCCCGTTCACCGCGAAAACCGATCTGCGGGACAACTATCCGTTCGGGATGTTCGCCGTGCCCCAGGATCAGGTGTCCCGCCTGCACGCCTCGTCGGGCACCACCGGCCGGCCCACGGTGGTCGGCTACACCGCCAATGACCTGAGCAACTGGGCCGATCTGGTGGCGCGGAGCCTGCGCGCCGCGGGTGTGCGCCCCGGCGACAAGGTGCACGTCGCCTACGGGTACGGCCTGTTCACCGGTGGCCTCGGTGCCCACTACGGCGCGGAGCGCCTGGGCTGCACCGTGATCCCGATGTCGGGTGGGATGACCGAACGGCAGATCCAGCTGATCGGCGACTTCAAACCCGACGCCATCATGGTCACCCCGTCATACATGCTCACCATCGTCGACGCGATGGTCGCCGCCGGTATCGACCCGGCCGAAACCTCGCTGCGCACAGGTGTGTTCGGGGCCGAACCGTGGACGGAGAAGATGCGTCGCGAACTCGAGGACACCCTCGGCATCGACGCGGTCGACATCTATGGGCTGTCCGAGGTGATGGGTCCGGGGGTCGCGCAGGAATGCGTGGAGACCAAGGACGGCCTGCACATCTGGGAGGACCACTTCTACCCGGAGATCATCGACCCGATCACCGGCGAGGTACTGCCGGACGGGGAGGAAGGCGAGTTGGTGTTCACCTCCCTCACCAAGGAGGCGATGCCGATCATCCGTTACCGCACCCGCGATCTGACCCGGCTGCTGCCGGGCACGGCCCGCTCGATGCGCCGGATCCAGAAGATCACCGGCCGCGACGACGACATGATCATCCTGCGCGGGGTGAACCTGTTCCCCACGCAGATCGAGGAACTCATCCTCACGGAGGCGGCCCTGGCCCCGCAGTTCCAGTGCGTCATCGACCGCAAGGGCCGGATGGACACGCTCACCGTGAAGGTGGAGCCGAGGCCCGATGCGAGTGCGGATGCGCAGCAGGCGGCGACGGCGTCGTTGAAGCGCCTGATCAAGAACAAGATCGGTGTGACCGTCGATGTCGAGATCGCCGAGCCGGGGTCGCTGCAACGTTCAACCGGAAAGGCGCGCCGGCGGGTCGACAACCGGCCCAAGGACTGACCGGTCATGACCGCCGTCGACACCGGCCGCGCACAGTCGTTGCGTGGACTCACCTTTGACGAATGGTGCGAGGGCATCTCGACGACGTTCGTGCCCTTGAAGGCCGAACCCGACGCGGGTACGGCGGGGTCGTTCCGCGGCGGGCTGGCCGATGTGGCCGTCGGTGATCTCCGGCTCTCGGAGGTCGCCGGCGGCCGGGTCCGGGTGCGGAGGTCGGCGGCGACCATCAAACGCGCCGACCCGGGCGTCATCAAGGTGGGTGTGCAGCTGAGCGGGCATTCGGTGGTGCGGCAACGGGACCGGGAGGCACTGCTCGGTCCCGGCGACATCGCCGTCTACGACACCAGCGAACGATACGAACTCGCGATGACCGACCCGTTCTCGATGCTGGTGGCCGTGGTGCCGCGAAGCGCATTGCGGGTCAACGAGTCCGAGCTGCGGTCCGGAACTGTTCGTACGGTCGCGTCGGCGTCGGGAACCGGCGCGCTGCTGATGGCGGTCCTCAGCTCGCTCCGGCACCAATTCCCTGATCGTGTGACCGGTTCAGCGCCACCGGAAAGCCCGTTGATCGCCGACGCCGTCGCCGATCTGGTGAGTGCGACCGTGCGCGCTCACGTGCCCGGTGAGCCGCTCGGTTGTGCGGACACGATCACGGTGTCCGCCCGTGCCTACATCGAACGCCACCTGGCCGACCCGGAGCTGTGCCCGGCCGCGGTGGCGGCGAAACACCATGTGTCCGTGCGCTATCTGCAACGTCTGTTCGCCACCGACGGCCAGACCGTCGCCGGCTACATCCGTCGTCGGCGTCTCGAACGCTGCCACAGCGACCTCGCCGACCCGTCGCTCCGTCATCGTGGTGTCGCCGCGATCGGCGCCACCAACGGCCTGCCCGCCCCCGCCCACTTCTCCCGGCTGTTCAAGACCACCTACGGCATGACACCGGGTGAGTATCGGGAGCGGATCAGGGTCCAGTACAGTTCCGGCCGGTGCTGACGCACGGCAAAGCCCTGGTGGGACCATCGATGATCCCACCAGGGCTGTGCCGTGGTGCGTTACGCCGTCGTGCCGCCGTCGACCGTAAGGACGGCGCCGTTGATGAACGAGGCGTCGTCGGACATCAGCCAGGCCACGGACTTGGCGATCTCCTCCGGTGCGCCGAAACGGCCGAGCGGGATGAGTGCGGTGAGCTGCTGCTGCATCGCGTCGGCGTCGCCCCACTGCTCCTTCAGGCTTTCGATCATGCGGGTGGCGATCTGGCCCGGTGCCACGGCGTTGACCCGGACCCCGTGCGGCCCGGCCTCGATGGCCGCGGTGCGGGTCAGGCCGACGACGGCGTGCTTGCTGGCAACATACGGCGCGAGATTGGCCACGCCCTCGACGCCGGCCTGGCTGGCGGTGTTCACGATCGTTCCGCTGCCCTGCGCGTACAGGACCGGCAGGACCGCCCGCATTCCCAGATAGACGCTGCCCGCGTTGATGCTCAGCACCCGGGCGAACTGGGCGGGATCGCCGGAGTCGATACTCGACGCGCGGCCCTCGATACCGGCGTTGTTGTGCAGGTGATCGATCCGGCCGAACCGTTCCCGGGTCGCGCGCACATAGCCGTCCACGCCGTCCGCGGTGGAGACGTCAGCGCCGACGGCCAGGACGGCGTCACCGAGTTCTTCGGCCAGTGCGGTGACCGCGGCTTCGTCGAGATCGACTGCGCTGACCCGGAATCCGCGTGCGACGAGCTCGCGGACGGTGGCGGCGCCGATGCCGCCGCCGGCTCCGGTGACGATGGCGACGGGGGAGTCGGGGTTGGTCATGGTTCTCTCCTTGATGGTGTGCGTGGGGATGGCTTGCGGGGAAGGCAGATTCGGACGCCGCGGCCGGCGGGACCGTGGCGTCCGAATCGGATTGCGCGAGTGAACTACTGGAGGTCGGTGGAACCGTAGGAGTAGTCGACGAGCTGGGTGTTGTGGACGGCGTTGTTGTCCTTGGCCATGTAGTAGTGCAGGCGGGCATCACCCATCACGGCGAGCTGACCGTCTTCGGTGTAGCCGCCGATCGGGCCGTCGAACACCGCGAGCATCACGCAGCCGGTTTCGGTGGCGAACGGCTGATGGATGGTGCCGGCGGTCTCGACGGTGAACGAGTGCGGGGCGCCTTTGTCGGGGATGGTCTGGCCGTCGATGGTGACGGTGCCGTCGTAGTAGTAGAAGCCGCCGTCGAGGATGTAGACCTGCAGGTTGCCGACATGCCAGTGCGAGGTGGCCTGGATGTTGGGGTCGACCTGCAGCAGCAGGGTGAACGCGCCGGAGACGAGGTTGCAGTACAGGAGCTTGTAGCGGGTGCCGGGCATCAACCAGTCGGTCCACTCGGTCTCGTCCATGGTGTAGAAGTCGCGGCGCTCGCCCTTGGGGGTGTTGCCGGGGCTGGTCATCCAGAACAGCGGGTTGCGCGGACCGGTGGTGGTGGTCGGGGCGTCGTCGAGTGCGGTCATGAAAGACTCCGATGTCGAGGTGAAAGTGATTGGGCCACAAGATCGTTATGGGCTGGCGATCTGTGTGACGCTTATAACTGTGCCGCACCGGTGTGACGGAGGCCAGGTCGCAGATCCCAACGATCGGTAAGTGCCGCTTACCGATCGCCGGGGCCGGCAGCCCGCGCCACGGTGGCGACGAGCCGTTCGAAATCGGCGACGACGGTGCGGGCGTCGTCGGCGGCCACAGCCAGCACCACATGGTTCGGGGACAGGTCGTCGACCGGCACGAACCGGACCTGCGGGTGCGCGTAGAACTTGGGCACCGAACCGGCGGTGATCGCGATACCCCGGCCGCCCGCGCAGTTCTCCAACATTTCCTCCACCGACGAGACAGTGGGTCCGCGCCGGACCGGTCTGCAGTCGGGGCGTGGCTCGACCAGCCAGTAGTCGATCCAGGCGCGGCTGCCGATGGCGCTGGGCATGAAGACCTCGCCCGCGATGTCGGCGAACATGATGGAGTCCCGGCCCGCGAGGCGATGACCGGCCGGGAGCATGGCGACGCGTGGCTCAGCGAACACCGGTGTGCACCTAATGCCCTCGGTGGCAACGGGTTCGCGGACGAATGCGGCGTCGACGCGGCCGTCGGTCACCGCGCGGGTCTGGTCGTCCCAGTCGAGCTGATGCAACTCGACATCGAAACCTCGCGGCGAGGCCTGTGCGGAGGCGAGGATGCGTTGCGTGAGATCGCCTGCGGCGGTGGACATGAACCCGACCCGCAGGCGGTTCTTGCGGGTCTTGGTGGCCGCGGCCCACGCACCGATCGCATCGCTGCCCTCGACGACCGAACGTGCCAGCGGCACCAGCTCCTCGCCGTGTGCGGTGAGTTCGACCGATCGGGAGGTGCGCCGGAACAGTTCGACCCCCAGCGTCGATTCGAGTTGTTTGATCTGCTGACTGAGGGCAGGCCCGGTGATGTACAGGCGTTCGGCGGCACGCCGGAAGTGCCGCTCCTCGGCGACGACGAGGAAATAGCGCAGCACGCGGGGGTGAGTGTCCATCGGCGCCCTTCGACACACGCGAGTGTAGTGACAGCACCGCCCGGCGGCAGCGTCGTGCGCGGTACCGCCGGACAGTGCGGGACTGGTGGTGTCAGAACATGATGACGCCCTTGACGTTCTCGGCCTTGCGCATCGCCTCGTAGCCCTCGTTGACCTGATCCAGCGAGTACGTGCGGGTGATCATCTCGTCGAGCTTGAGACGGCCCTCCATGTACAGGCGCAGCAGGTGGGGGATGTCGAAACGGATGTTGGCGTTGCCGAACCACGCGCCCTTGAACGTCTTGCGCATCGCGGTCAGGTCGAACAGGCTCATGGTGACGTCGGTGGCGGCGAGATCACCCACCGACACCTGCACGCACACACCGCCTTTGGCCACCAGGCTCATCGCGGGTGCCACCAGGGCGCCGTCGGCCACGTCGACGGTGATCAACACTTTGTCGGCGAGCTGACCCCAGGTGATGTCCTGCAGCAGGGTGAGGGCCTCGTCGATCGTCGCGACGGCGTGGGTGGCGCCGAAGATGGTGGCCTGCTCCCGCTTGAACGGCGACGGATCCACCAGCACCACATGCCGCGCACCGGCGAGAGCGGCGCCCTGCACCGCGCCGCAGCCGACACCGCCCATCCCGAGCACGACGACCGTCTCACCGGCCGACACCCCGGCCGCGTACACCGACGAACCCCAGCCGGTGGTGACACCGCAGCCCACCAAAGCGGCCTTGTCGAGCGGAATGTCCTTGGTGAGCTTGACGCACGACGCCTCGTTGACGACCGTGACGGGCGCGAACGTGCCGAGCAGGCACATCAGTCCGGCATCCTGGCCGTTGACGTGGTGGCGGGAGGTGCCGTCGGAGATCTGGACGCCGGCCAGCACGTGTGCCCCGAGATCACAGATGCTCGACATGCCCTTGGCGCACGAGGGGCACTTGCCGCAGGCGGGGACGAAGCCCAGCGCCACATGATCGCCGACCTCCACCGATGTCACGCCGGGCCCGATCTCGGTGACCACACCCGCGCCCTCGTGGCCGCCGATGTATGGGTACATGCCGACGGGCACGCTGCCGTCGCGCACATGTTCGTCGGAGTGGCACATGCCGGAGGCGGCGAGTTCGACCTTCACCTCCCCATACTTCGGGGCATCGAGTTCGAGTTCCTCGAGCTTCCAGTCGGTTCCGGGCTCCCACAGCACCGCTGCCTGGGTCTTCATTCGTCATGGTCCTTTCGTCGATTGCGGATGAGATGTCAGAGCAGAGGGCTGTCAGAGGACGACGGTGATGACCTTTTCCTCGGTGTTGGCCAGGATTCCGGCCCAGCCGAGTTCGCGGCCCACGCCGCTGGTCTTCATGCCGCCCCACGGGAGGGCGGGATCGATGGCGGCCCAGCCGTTCACCCACACCGCACCGGCCCGGACCCGCGCGGCCAGGGAATGTGCGCGGGCCACATCGCGGGTCCAGATGCTCGCGGCCAGACCGTATTCGGTGTCGTTGGCGATGCGGATCGCCTCGTCGGCGTCGTCGAACGCGATGACGGTGCCGACCGGTCCGAAGATCTCCTCGCGGGCGATCGTCATGTCGTTGGTGGCGTCGGCGAAGATCGTCGGCCGCACGAAGAAGCCCTCCTCGGGTGCGGCGCCGGCACCCGCGGCGAGCCTGGCGCCCTCGGCCTTGCCGGACTCGATGTACTGGCGCACCGTGTCGCGCTGCTTGGCGTTGACCAGCGCACCCATCGTCGTCGCCGGATCGAGCGGATCGCCGAGCACCTGTGCGTCGGCGGCCGCCGACAGACCGTCGACCACCTGGTCGTACAGCGACCGGTGCACCAGCACCCGGGTGCCGGCGGCGCATACTTCGCCCTGGTTGAAGAACAGTCCGAGCGCGGTGCCGTTGATCGCGGCCTCCACGTCGGCGTCGTCGAGGATGATCTGGGGCGATTTGCCGCCGAGTTCGAGGGTGACGCGTTTGAACGTCTCCGCGGCCGACTTGGCGATGAGCCGGCCGACCCGGGGGCTGCCGGTGAAGCTGATCTTGTCGACGCCGGGATGATCGACGATCGCCTGGCCGGTCACATGGCCCAGACCCGGCACGATGCTGACCACACCGTCGGGCAGTCCCGCCTCGGTGAGCAGCTTGCCCAGGTGCAGGATCGACAGGGGAGCGTCCTCCGGCGGTTTGACCACGACCGCGTTCCCGGCCGCCAGGGCGGGGCCGAGCTTCCACGCGCAGATCATCAGCGGTGTGTTCCACGGGACGATCGCGCCGATCACCCCGACCGGCTCCCGCACCGTATACGAGTGAGTGGGCTGCCCGAAATAGCCTGCGGTGGGGATGGTCTGGCCGGTGATCTTGTCGGCCCAGCCCGCGAAATGCCGGAACGTGCCGGCGGCGTTGGGCACATCGAGCATCCCCGGCTGTCCGATCGGTTTTCCGACGTCGAGGGCTTCCAGACGGGCGAGGAGGTCGGCGTCGCGTTCGATGAGGTCGGCGACCCGGTTCAGGATCTTGCCGCGCTCGACCCCCGGCATCGCGGCCCACTCACCGCTCAACTGCCCTCGTGCCGCCGTCACCGCCGCGTCCACATCCGCCGCGGTCGCCGACGCGATATCGGTGAGCGGCCGGGAGGTCGCCGGATTGAGGTCCGGGAACGTGCCGCCGTCGGAGGCCGCCCGCCAGGTTCCGTTGATGAGCAGTTGGGTGGCCGTCGCCTCCGGCAGTGCGCTGGTCTCGCTAACCGCGGTCATGACTCTCCGTTCCGTCGAATGTGACTGTTGACACAATTCTTGGGACAGAGCGGGACTTGCGATTGCCCGTCAGCGCCTGGGAGGTTGACGATGCGCGACCGTTCGTCCGCCATTCATTCTGTACCGCGCGCGGTCGATGCGTTCGTGTGTCCGGGTTGTCACGGCACTGGGCAGTCGCTGATCGGTTGATCGGGGTGCGCTGAGTGATACGACGCAAAGATGCCTGACATCGGTGGTTAGATTCTCGACGAAGGCGATGATGGCCCGGACAGGACGGTTGGGGGCGCGGACGATGACGGTGCAGGTGGACACGAACGAACCGGTGATGCGGCCGCAGATTGTTGCAGAGGTCAGCGCGCAGTGGTCGTGGGCGGCCTCGGCAGCGAAGATCCCGCAGATCGCGGAGATCGTGGTCACCGTCCCGGCGGATATCGAACATGCAACCGTCACGGTGACGGTACGTGATGCCGACATCGAATTCGGCTCCGCCACTGTGTATGAAGGTCCGTTGGAAGCTGGGACATCGTCGGTGTCGTGTGTGCATGTCCAGCTCTCGCCCCGGGCGATGTCGCAGGTTGTGGATCGGACATCGGCGGTCTGCGAGATCGTGCTGCGTGACACCGTCGGCAATATCGTTCTGACCCGGCGTGACGAGGACATCCATGTGCAGCCACGCGACCTCTGGTTCTGGCTCGGTGACCCGCACAAGGCTGAAACAGTCGACCGCCTGGCGGTGCGCCTCGGTGAGATCGATGCATTCCTGGCACGGGATGAATCCGGTGCGGACGACCTTTTGGCTGAGAAGGACCAGATTGAATTCTCCCTGGCGATGCTGACCGGTCAGGCGATGTCGTTGGCGAATTCATTGCTCGCATCGTTTGTGCGTCCCAATCATCCTGAGGTCGCGGCGATTGCCCGGGACGCGGCCGACGAGAAGGGCCGGGCCACCGGCGAGCCGAGCTTCAGCGCGTTCCAGATCGCCGACGTGGCGAAGGCCGAGAAGGCCGTAGACGATTCGGTCGCCGCTGTCTTCGCTGCCCTGCGATCCCGGAATATCGCCTACTCCGAACCCCCACCGAACTGGGACTATGCGACGTCAGGGCAACGTATCCGGGACCACGCCGATGTCGCGCGCAGCGGCCTGGGAACTTGCATGGACACCACGGTCCTGATGGCGGCGGTTTTCGAACACGTGGGGCTGTATCCGGTCCTGGTCCTGGTCCCGGGACACATCTTCGTCGGCTATTGGCGACGTGACCCCGATTCGGGCGACGGACCCCGTCCACAGTGGTATCCGGACCGGCCGTGTATCAGAAACCAGGTGCGGATCGCCGAACTCGTTCAGGGCGGATGGCTAGGCGCGATCGAGTCGACGATGCTCGCCACCGGCAGCGAGGCGAGCTTCGCGGATGCCACCCGATCAGCACACCAGAGTCTGATCCAGGCGATCGGCGAAGGAACCGCAACGCTGATCGACGTTTTCGCCGCTCGGCGCGCAGGCGTGTCACCACTACCGGTTGTGACCGAGCGGGCCGATGGGGTGACCGAGATCGTTGAATATCGGCCAGGTGGTGAGCGATCGATCACGCATGTCGATCAGGACAGTCCCGAAAGGGCGCTGCGTGGCCGCCTTGTTGATAACCAGCCCACCCGATACAGGAGATGGAAAGGGTCGCTGTTCAGCCTGAACGCCACCAATGACCTGCTGAACCTGAAGAAGAACGCCCGGGTACAGCCGCTGATGGTGCCATCCGAATCACTGGGCTATCTCGAGGACAAGCTGCATGAAGATGTGTCGTTCGGCCTGCACAGCGGGTACGACATCCCTGATCTCTGGCAGGCCCGAGGGATCCGCAATGCCGTGCAGATGCACGATTCGCCGGACACCGAACTCCGCGACGAACTGACCGAACATCTCCGGCAGCGGCGACTGTACGTGCAGCGGATTGCTATCCGCGGCGGCACCGGAACGGTGCTCGAGGGGTCGACTTTCGTCAAAGAGATCCGGTCGATGGCGTATGCGGCGAAGACCGCCCGTGACGAACAGGGTATGAACCCGCTGTTTCTCTGCATCGGGCTGTTGCGTTGGCCTTACAAGCCGGGCGTGTTCGCCGAAGCCCCGATGATTCTGGTGCCGGTCACCATCGGCGTCGCGCGGGGACGCACCGACTTCACCCTTACGATCGATTCCTCCCAGTCGACCACACCCAATTCCGCACTGATTGAGTGGCTGCGCCGCGAACACGGCATCGTTGTTCCTGAACTGGAAACACCGATCACCGACCATGCGGGACTCGACGTCGATGCCGTTCTCGGCGGCGCACGTACCGCGATCGCCCGTGCCGGTGCGGTCCTCGAGGTGTCCGCGGAGGCCCGGTTGGCACTGCTTGACCTGTCATCATTCCGCATGTGGCAGGATCTGAACGCCCATGCAGATGACTTCTTGCGGCGGCCGCTGATCAACCACCTGGTGCACACGCCAACCGAGCAGTTCCTGGATCAGGCGGCCGTCGCCTGTAGCGAGGAGTCGAACCTCTCCGACGTGGAGAATCTGCAGACACCTATCCCCGCCGACTCGACACAGAAGCAGGCGGTTGTGTGGGCGCGTCAGGGTCGTACTTTCGTGCTGCAAGGCCCGCCGGGAACAGGTAAGTCCCAAACGATCACCAATATGGTCGCGGAATGCCTCCTGACGGGGCTGCGAGTACTGTTCGTCGCGGAGAAGGGGACGGCACTCTCGGTGGTGCAACGCAGGCTCGACCAAATCGGCCTGGGACCGTTCACCCTGAACCTGCACCACGAAGGGTCGAACGCGACGCAGGTTCGAGCGCATCTACGGCAATCGCTCGACGCGATGGTGCACCCGGATCAGGCCGCGATGGACGACGCCCAACGACGCTTGCGCGCCGCGGATTACGGGCTGCGCGAGTATCCTGAACAGTTGCATCGCGTCAACGCGGCTGGGGTGTCGGCGTATCGCGCTCACGATCAGTTACTCCTCGTGGGGGACGGCCCGGCGATCGCGGTACCCGAACACTTGGTCGCGACCGACGGTCGGACCGTTGCGAGCCTTCGGTCCGTATTCGTCGGCCTTCAGCCGTGGACTGCGGCCGCGAGAGTGGGCCCCGATCACCCGTGGCGGCTGGCGGGGCCGATGTATCCCGATTTCGATGTCACCGGAGCGGTGGACAGCATTGTGCGCGTTCTTGATTCGGTCGCATGGTGCTCAACGACCACAGGCTCGCTGCGCGACTACCTGTATCGGTTTACTGAACCCGAGCATCTGGCAGTACTGGCGGCCGCGACCCACCCGCGGCTGCCTGCGGGGCCGGACCTGGCCGGGGTATTGGACCCTTCATGGCCCAGGTATGCCAGGGAATCGAGTGCGACGGCGGAGCAGCAGATCGCTGATGCCCACCGGCTTCTTGCAGGCTTCTCCCCTGGGGTCGTTGAACTCGACATTGACACCATCTCGGCTGCCGTCGGCGCCGCTTCTGAATCGAAACGGTGGGGCCGCAGTAAACGTCTCGCAGAAGTCATTGAACCACTCACGAAGTTCGCCCCGGCCGGCGTCGATCTCGCCGACGCGGCGCAGGCTGTTCGGGTTATCGCGCAGCTGAAGCAGGCACGTGACCTCGAGAGTGTGGCAACTGCGACGCTCTGCTCGGTGCCTGGGCTGGCCGATGCCGTCCCAACCAAGCTTCTCGGCCCGCAAGCGATGGCACCCGTGCACAGTCGGATCGGTGACTTCGAACAACTCACCGCGCCATTGCGCGTGTCCGACGAATGGGTACACGCGGCCTGCTCCTTGGCGCAATCAGGTGCGCTCACCGGAGTCCGGCACCAGATCACCGACTTCGCGACGGCGCTGCAATCTTTGCTGCGTCACCTCAACGCCGACGGCGCTGATATCGGTGCCTGGCGGGGCGGGCGATCGATCGTAGCGACCGTCGCCGCTCACGCTGACACTTGGCGCCGCAGCTACGAGTACGAACGGTTACTCGGGCTGCAGCAATGGATGAGACTGCAAGAACGTCTTCGACCGCTTAGCGCGGCCGGAATGGATCGGACCCGCATCGACATCCTGGAGGGTCGTCTCAACGCGGCAATCTGTGAGGACGCGTTTGAGCGGGGGGTGGCACGGACTTCCGAGGCCGAACGGGTCAGGGCGTTGGGACTCGACCGGTTCGACAGTGTTGCACACAACTCGCTGGTAGACACATACGCGCGGGCACAGAACGAGATTCGTGACCAATGGGTGTCCTGGGCACCGAGCATGCTTCTGCACAGACGAGGCGCGGGAGGCAGAGGCTCCGCGACCGGTGCCTTGGCGCGGGAGTTGGAAAAGACCCGGCAGAAGTTGGGTACTCGCGCACTCCTGCGCAAATATGCCCCGGCGGTTCAGCAACTTGCTCCGCTGTTACTGTGCAGTCCTTCGTCAGTGGTCGACCTCATCGAACCCGGTGCGATGGAGTTCGATCTGGTGATCTTCGATGAGGCGTCGCAGATCACCGTGCCCGAGGCCATCGGGGCACTCGGCAGGGCGCGAGCTGCGATCGTCGTCGGTGACAGTAAACAGATGCCACCGACTAAGGTTGTTGCGGGTTCTGCATTGTCCGAAGAAGAGCTCGATGACGAAGCGGAAGAGATCATCGAGGATCAAGAATCGATCCTCAGCGAATGCGAGCTCGCGCGCGTCCCCACCATAAGCCTGGCATGGCACTATCGCAGTCAGGACGAGGCGCTGATCGCCTTCTCAAATGCCGCATACTACCGCGGTGCGCTGAGCAGTTTCCCCACGCCCACTTTGATGTCCACGGAGACCGGTGTCGAGTTCCGGCATGTCGATGGCCACTATCTACGGGCGGGCAGCCGTTCGGTAGATCTTGGTGGCGGGATCGTCGCGGGTAACAATACCAATCCCGTTGAGGCGCAGGCGATCGTCAATGCTGTCCATGATCTTGTGCGTGGTTCATCGACCCCGCCGTCGATCGGTATCGTCACCTTCAACGAGCAGCAGCGTCAGCTGATCTCCGATCTGCTGACGGCGAACGAAGACCCGGCCGTGATCGAAGTGCTGGACGACGCGCGGATGGGCGCGGGGGATGTGCTGTTCGTCAAGGCTCTCGAACAGGTGCAGGGAGACGAACGGGACACCATCATCTTCTCGATCGCATTCTCCAAACAGGCCAATGGCCGGATTCCGACGAACTTCGGGCCCCTGTCGAACAGCGGTGGTGAACGCAGGCTCAATGTGGCGGTCACACGAGCGCGCCGCAAGAACGTCGTCTATTGCAGTTTCGATCCGGCCGAACTCGATGTTTCCGGGGCAACCTATCAAGGCCCCAAGGATCTGAAGAACTTTCTCACATTGGCTAAATCATCGGCCGATTCCGACGCCGACAGCAGTGTCGGTGCACGCGGCGACAGACAGGTTCTGCGTGATCGGCATCGCGACGAGATCGCCGCTGCATTGAGGTCGGCAGGTCTGCACGTGATGACCGATGTCGGGTTGTCGAACTTCCGGCTGGATCTCGTTCTGGCCCGCCCGGCGCGCCCGGACCGTCCACTGCTTCCGGTGCTGCTCGACGGCGAGAGTTGGCACCTTCGGAACACGGTGTCGGACAGGGATATTCTTCCCATCGACGTGCTGACCGCACTCATGGGCTGGCCCCACGTGGCGCGAATCTGGTGGCCGATGTGGTTGCAGAACCGGGACCTGGTGATTGAGCAGATTCGCGCGGCCGTCGATGCGGCCGAAGCCGGATTTGACAGTCGGGAGAGCGCGCCGACGTCGGTGGACACGTCCGCTGCCCAGATGGACATCGTGGGTCAGGAGCCACCTGCTGACCGGCCGAGAATTGCCTACACGCGACAGGTCCGGTCCTCCACAGCCGATGTCGATGTCGATGTCGCGGACACAACTTCCGCGACACCGGTGGGTGTGCGATCGGTGCCGGACGGGCCAGAAACGGAACCTGTGCGGGTCGCCGAAACTGGACATCAGCAGAAATCCACCGAGCGCCGGAACGATGATTGTGCAGCCGAACCGGCGGACCGGCAGGTATCCGAGGCGCGGCAGCCGACCTCGGCGACGGCCGTCCCAACAGTGACTCCTGGTGATCGATTCATTGCGGCGGACGATGGCGTTGTCGGTGATCATGGCGCAATCGACACCCTGCCAGACCGGGCCGCGGTCAAGATTGTGCGCGCCGAACTGCGCGACATCATCGCCACGGAGGGACCTGTGGCGACGGGGCGTCTCATCCGGATCGTCGCCAGACGCCACGGCCTGAATCGTGTGCCAGCATCTCGCCAGGAAGCGATCAAGGCAGTGCTACGTTCCCTTGTTCCTTCCGAATCCTACTTGGAAAGTGCAACTTTCGGCGATTTTGTCTGGCCAGACCACATCGATCCAGCCGCGTGGTCGGGCTTCCGTATCGGCGGTGGGGACCGGTCGTTCGAAGACATCGCACCAGAAGAGATCGCGAACGCGATGTGCTCGATCCGGTTGCGCTCACCCGGTATCGCCGACGAGGCACTGCTCCGGGAGACGGCCGTGCTCTTCGACATCACCCGGCTCGGCGCGAAAGTCCGGGCTCGGTTGGAGGACGTCCGCGATCGCCATCTCGCCGCCGCGGCACGGCGAGTGTAACCGCCACTACCGCCTCCCGCGTAATGGTTCCCTTCACCGCTAATCGGATCCGATTGGTGCTGAAGGAAATCGTTGCGCGGGAATGGAAGTCAAGTGCGGCGGGGGATGATCAGGAGTTGGCCGGTGTCCGGGTGGGGCATCGTTTCGACAGGGTGGTCGTAGGTGGTTGAGAGCAGGTCGGCGGTCATGACGTCGTGGGTGGGGCCGTGGGCGCGGAGGTGCCCGTCTTTCATCACGGCGACCTCGTCGGCGTAGGCGGCGGCCAGGGACAGGTCGTGCACGACGATCAGGACGGCGGTGCCCTGGTCGCGCTGGCGCCGCAGGATGTCCAGGACCGCTTCCTGGTGGTGGATGTCGAGGGCGGCGGTCGGTTCGTCGAGCATCATCACCGGCGCCTGCTGGGCCAGCGCGCGGCCGAGCGACACCCGGGCCTGCTGGCCGCCGGACAACTGGGAGAACGGGCGGTCAAGGATCTCCCCGAGGTCGCATTCGTCGATCGCGTCGGCGATGACCTGTGGCGACCGCGCCGCCTGCGGGGTGCGCAGCCACGGGAAGCGGCCCATCTCCACCACCTCGGCGACGGTGAACGGGGTGTCGGTGCGGTTGGTCTGCGTCACCAGGGACCGTTCCCGCGCGAGGTCGCGGTGGGTGATCGTGTGGATGTCGCGGCCGTTGATGCGGACCGTCCCAGAGTCGGGCTTACGAACCCCCGACAGCGCCGACAGCAGCGTCGACTTGCCGCAGCCGTTGGGGCCGACGAGCGCGCACATCGACCCGCCGGCGACGGTCAGTGACACCCCCTTGACCACCTCGCGGCCACCGAGGGTGATGTGGATGTCGTCGGCGATCAGCCCGGTCTTCTCGCTCACCAGCCCACCCCCGCGTGCCGGCTGCGGCGCAACAGGATGAAGAACAGCGGACCACCGATCAGCGAGGTGAACATGCCGATCGGCAGGTCGGCGTCGCCGATCAGGGTGCGCGCGGCCAGATCGGCGCACACCAGCACGAGCGCCCCACCGATCAGGCTGGCGGGCAGCAGGGTGGCGTGACGCGGTCCGAGGATCAGCCGCATCACGTGCGGCACGATCAGCCCGACGAACATGATGATGCCCGCGAACGCCACCGCGGCGGCGGTGAGGATCGCGACCAGCACGATCGCCTGCCGCCGCACAACCTCCACGTTCACGCCGAGTGAGGCGGCCTGGATATCGCCGAGGGCGAGCAGGTCGAGTTTGTGGCTGAGCGCCAGGGCGCCGGCGCACCCCGCGACGATCAGCGGCGCCGATACCCACACCTGATTCCAGGAGGCCGCGGCCACAGAACCGAGCTGCCAGAACACGATCTGTTCGCGGTCGTTCGGGTTGGCCACGAACGTGAGGTAGGCGATGATGCCGGTCGCGAACGCGTTGACCGCGATACCGGTCAGCACCAGCATGATCGTCGACGACGCGCCGTCACGCAGCGACAGCAGGTACACCGCGGCCGTCGTGAACAACCCGAACACGAACGCGGCACCGGCCAGCGCCCATTCGCTCGATCCGCTGCCGCCGACGACGATCACCAGGCAGGCGCCGATCGCCGCACCCGAGGACACACCGACGATGCCTGGTTCGGCGAGCGGATTGGCCAACACCCCCTGCAGCAGGCAGCCACCGGCACCCAGACCGGCGCCGACGATCAGGCCGAGCACGATCCGCGGGAACCGCACGTTCCACAGCGTTTCCTCGCCGTTCTCGTGCGAGGGCAGCGGGCCGATGTCGAGGTGCCAATGATGGGCGAGGCTGCCCAGCACCTCCGAGGGTGGTATCGCCACCTTGCCACTGCCGGCCGAGATCACCACGAGCACCGCGAGCGCGATCAGCATGCCGACGATGATCGCGATGTTGCGGGTCAACCGGGAGCGCCGGCGTTCCCCCGAAACGGGGACCGGACCGGCCCCTTGCTTCTTCGCGGACACACCGGCGCTCATGTGTAGATCGCTTTCGCCAGCGACCCGATGACCTCACCCACGTCGGGCCCGAACGCCAGGATCTTCGTCTCGTCCATCTGCACGACCCGCCGATCGCGGCCCGCCGACGTCGCGGAGATCCCCGCGATCTTGAGTACGCCGTCGAGTCCGCCGACGGTGTCGGCGCCCTGCTTCATCACCAGGATCACGTCGGGGTCGGCGCGGATCATCGCCTCGGCCGAGATCATCGTGAACGCTCCCGTCAGTTCGGCCTTGGTACCGGCGTCGACACCGCCGATCGCCTCGATGAGACTGTCGGCGCCCGAACCCGGGCCGGCCAGCAACGTCAGTTTGGGGCCGCGCACGTACACGAACGCGATTGTCGGGTTGCCCGACGGGTTCGGGACCAGCTTCTTCGCCTCGGCCACCCGCTGATCGGTGCGCGCGACGAGCCTGCGGCCCTCGGCGGATACCCCGAGGGTGTCGGCCACCGACTGGATCAGCTTGTCGTTGGTGTCGAGGCTGCGGGTGGCGGTGAACACGACGACGGGGATCCCAGATCGGCGGATCTGGTCGATCGCACCGGCCGGGGTGGTGCCCTCGTTGACCAGCAGCACGCTGGGCCGCATTTTGAGGACCATTTCGGCGTTGAGACTGTGGCCCCGGTTGGTGACCACCGGCAGCGCCACCGCGGACGGGAAGATCGTCGACGTGTCGCGGCCGACGACGTGGGAACCGAGCCCGAGCGAGTACACGATGCTGCCGAGGGTGCCGTTGATGTCGACCGCGATGATGCGGGACACGTCGGTCACCGTCACCTTGCGTCCCTGGGCGTCGGTGACCGTCGCGGGCAGGACCGGCTGCGCGGTGGTCGTGATCGGCTCGACGTCGTTGTCGGGAAGTTCCGCCGTCTGCGGGCCGGTCCGCAGCTTGGCGGTTGACGCCTTCGCGGCCTGGTCCTGTTTGATGGGGGTGACGAAGCACCCCGACACACTCAGCGCGACGAGGCCGGTGAGCAGCGCGAACAGCAGTCTTGTCGGTGCGCCGGGGTGTGCGGAGCTGGGCTCGTCAGATTTTTGTCTCACCGGACCCCTCGTGACCCTCGCTCGTTCCTCGCATCGGCCTCGGGGATCACGATGGTTGTCCCGAGGCGGCTCGGGCGATCACAGGGCGGTGCGGACAACATTAGTGTCACCTTAGCCCGGCCCCTGGATCCGACGGCGTCACGGCTCGTCTCCGGCAGGTTCTAAGCTGGACGCCATGACTGTTCGCGCCCCCTTGAAACCCGGCACGGTGTCGCCGACGCTGCCGGTGCCCGACTCCATCGAACGCCCGGAGTACGCGTGGAAACCGACCGCGAACGAGGGCCACGAGCCGTGGGTGCAGACCCCCGAGACCATCGAGAAGATGCGGCTGGCGAGCAAGATCGCCGCCAACGCGCTCGCCGAGGCCGGTAAGGCGGTGGCGCCCGGTGTCACCACCGACGAACTCGACCGCATCGCGCACGAATACATGATCGACCACGGCGCCTACCCGTCGACGCTGGGCTACCGGGGCTTCCCCAAGTCGTGCTGCACCTCGCTGAACGAGGTCATCTGCCACGGCATCCCCGACTCGACGGTCATCGAGGACGGCGACATCGTCAACATCGACGTCACCGCCTACATCGATGGCGTGCACGGCGACACCAACGCGACCTTCCTGGCCGGGAACGTCTCGCAGGAGGCCGCCGACCTGGTCGAACGCACCCGCATCGCCACCGAACGGGCCATCAAGGCCGTCAAACCGGGCCGCGAACTCAACGTGATCGGGCGCGTGATCGAGTCCTACGCCAGCCGGTTCGGCTACACCGTGGTGCGTGACTTCACCGGCCACGGCATCGGCGAGACGTTCCACAACGGGCTGGTGATCCTGCACTACGACCAGCCCAACGTCGACACCGTCATCGAACCCGGCATGGTGTTCACCATCGAACCGATGATCAATCTCGGCGGGCTGCCGTACGAGATCTGGGACGACGACTGGACCGTGGTCACGAAGGACCGCAAATGGACCGCCCAGTTCGAGCACACTCTGGTGGTCACCGAGACCGGTGCGGAGATCCTGACGCTGCCCGACCAGTCGAGCTGACGGTGGGGCGCGCTACGCGGCCCGGCTTTACGACGGTGTAACTGCTGTCACACGAACAGTTTGTATAGGTCATCAATTATTCGTGCCATGACCACTGACATTTCTGTCGCACCACAGAAACCACCCGCGCCCAAGCGTGCCCCGTTCTACACGTCGATGTTCTTCTGGCTCCTCGTCGCGATCGTGTCGTCAAGCCCGGCAAGGGTTTCGACATCGACCCCGAAACCCTGAAGACCGGCGCGGAGGCGGTGGCGGAGAAGACCGACAACGGCGAACTCCCGCACACGGTCGACTTTCTGCTCAACATCATCCCCACGTCGGTGTTCTCGGCGTTCGCCGAGAACGCGCTGCTGCAGGTGCTGTTCTTCGCCGTGCTGTTCGGGCTCGCGCTGGCCAAGATCGGCAGCAAGGCGCAGGTGGTGGTCAGTCTGATCGATCAGGCATCGGCAGCACCGCCACACTGGTCCTGTCGACACGTGCGGCGGAAGTATCACCAATCGGTCCCGGGACAGTAGCGTCGACCGGGACGGATTGCGGGTCGGCGATTCTCACCGAGGAGGAATGTGATGTTGTCTTCTGCGACCGGTTGGTGGCGCAAGCATTACGGCAAACTGCCGCCGGCGGTGCAGATGATCGGGCTGCAGTTGTGGATGCCGCTGTTCTTCATCACGGCGTTCTGCCTGTGCTACGTGGTGGCCTTCCACTCGCCGAAGGTGCACGACGTGCCGGTCGGTGTGGTCAACACCCCGGCCGCGTCGGTGGTCACCCAGAAGGTCGAGGCCGGCGCTCCGGGAACGTTCGCGTTCAGCTACTTCGGCGACCAGGCCGCCGCCGTCGAGTCGGTGCGCGACGGCGACAACGCCGCGGCGCTCGTCATCCCGGCCAACGGGCAGGGACAGCCCGAACTGTTCGTGGCGGGGGCGCACCAGTATCAGGCGTCGACGATCGTGAAAACGTCGTTCCAGCAGATCTTCGCCACCACCACAGGTGTGAAGATCACCGACATCGCGCCGCTGCCGCAATCAGATTCGTTCGGGCAGGGCGCCATGTACATGATGATGTCGTGGTGTATCGCCGGATACATGGTGGCGATGTTCATCGGGATGATGGGAGCCCCGCTCGGGCACGGGACGCGTGTGGCCATCCTGGCCGGTGGGGCGGTGGTGCTGTCGCTGGTGTCCAACATCATCGTCGGCCCGATCGTCGGTGTGTACGAGATGGAACACTTCGCGCAGATGGCCGGTCTGGCGATGCTGTGGATCTTCGCCATAGGGCTGTTCGTGAACGGCATCTCGTACTTCTTCGGTCGCTTCATCACCGGCCCGGCTCTGTTGCTGTTCGTGTTCGTGTCGATACCGGCCTCGGGCGCGGCGTTCCCGGCGTGGATGGTGCCGTCGTTCTTCAAACACCTGCAGCCGTTCGTCGTCGGGCACGGCATCACCGAGATGATCAAACGCATCCTGTACGGGGTCGGCGAACCGTACTGGCAGGGATTCCTGCTGATGAGTGCCTACGCGGTGATTGGCGTGCTGACCGCGCTGGTCGGGAAACGCTGGCGCGAATCCAAGGAGGTCGAGCGGATCCTGTCCGGCCAGTCCACGATGATGATCGCCGCCCAGCGCGCGATGATGCAGCACGGCATGGAGAACCGCGCGGTGGTGCTGCACCGGCACGGCATCGACCCGGACACGGGCAAGGCGCTGCACCCGGCCGGGGACCCGGACCCCGCGGCCACCGATCGGGACGGTGACGAGACCGATGACGACGTGTACACCGAGCTCGAACTGGCGGCACCCGGAGACCCCCTCGTCAACGGCGGGCGCGGACTGGGCCTGGGGGAGATCGACCGTGAACACGACATCCGGCAGGCCGACCGCCCAGGCCAGGAGTGACAGCCGGGTCGATGTCAGGAGTGAACGGCGCACTGCTCGTCGGCGGTGCCACTTCCGACGCGGGCAAGAGCATGATCGTGACCGGCCTGTGCCGGGCCCTCGCACGACAAGGTATCCGGGTCGCGCCGTTCAAAGCGCAGAACATGTCCAACAACTCGGCCATCACCCCGGACGGCGGCGAGATCGGCCGCGCGCAGGCACTGCAGGCGTTCGCCTGCGGACTGGACCCGTCGACCCGGTTCAACCCGGTGCTGCTCAAACCCGGTAGCGACCGGCGTTCCCACGTCGTGGTGCGGGGCCGTCCTGACGGGCAGATAGGCGCGGCCGACTACGCGACCCGGCGCGCCCAGCTGCTCGGCGTCGTGACCGACGAACTCGCCTCACTGCGTGCCGATTTCGACATCGTGATCTGTGAGGGCGCCGGTTCGATCGCCGAGATCAACCTGCGCGGCTCCGACATCGCCAACATGGGGCTGGCGCAGGCCGGGGCGATGCCGGTGATCGTGGTCAGCGACATCGACCGCGGCGGTTCACTGGCTCACCTGTTCGGCACCACCGCCGTCCTCGGCGCCGACGATCAGCGCCTCGTCGCGGGCTATCTGATCAACAAGTTCCGGGGTGACCCCGGCCTGCTCGCCCCCGGACTCGAGCAACTGCGCGAGCTCACCGGCAGACCGACCTACGGCGTCGTGCCCTACGCCTCCGGGATCTGGATCGACGCCGAGGACTCGCTGTCGGTGGCGGTGGGCCGGCGGGTGGGGCCACCGGCAGCCGACGGGCGCCCGGTGCGGTTGAGCGTGGCGGCGATCCGGCTGCCGCGAATCTCCAACTCCACCGACGTCGAAGCGCTGGCCTGCGAACCGGGCGTCGACGTCGCGTGGGTCGACGACGCCGGTGCGGTCGCCGCCGCCGACATCGCGATCCTGCCCGGAACCCGGGCGACCGTGTCCGACCTCGCCTGGTTGCGGTCGCGGGGGATCGACGCCGCGCTGCGGGGGCGGGCCGCGGCCGGACGGCCGGTCATCGGGATCTGCGGCGGCTTCCAGATGCTCGGCCGCACCATCGACGACGACGTCGAATCCGGCGGCGGCCGGGTCGAGGGCCTGGGACTGCTGGACATGACGATCCGGTTCGACGCGGACAAGATCACCAAGCAGGTCACCGGGCATGCCGACGTTCGTGACGGCCGGGTTGCCGTCCGCGGGTATGAGATTCATCATGGCCGGGTCGACGGCTGCACCGAGGATGCGTGGATCCGGCAGGGCGACAATCTGATTGCCGAGGGTGCGGTGCGTGGCGCGGTGCGCGGCACCCACTGGCACGGGCTGCTGGAGAACAACGCCTTCCGCCGCGACCTGCTGATCACGCTCGCCGAGCAGGCGGGCAAGCCGGCCTTCGAGGTCGCACCCGACACCGACGTGGCAGCGATCCGCACCGGACAGGTCGACCTGATCGCGGACCTGCTCACCGCACACGTCGATCTCGATGCCCTGCTCGACATCATCGGCCGCGGCGCGGGCGCATCGGTCCCCGTCATCACGCATATGCTCACCGGCTGAGCGATACCCCTCCGTACGGCGCTACGTGTCTGTACGATTGCCGGGTGAAGACCGAGCACCGCGCTGTCACCGTTGGCGACTATACCTTCGACGTCGAGGTCGGTGGACCGGAGCGAGGCAACTGGGTACTGCTGCTGCACGGTTTTCCCGTCGGCGGCAGCTGCTACCGCGACGTGGTGCCGCGCCTGCACGAGTCGGGACTGCGGACCATCGTGTTCGAACAGCGCGGCTACAGCGCTGGCGCCCGGCCCACCGCGGTCGAGGACTACTCCATCGACAACCTCGTCGCCGACGCGATCGGTATCCTCGACGCCTTTGATGTTCCGTACGCACTGCTCGTCGGTCACGACTGGGGCGGACTCGTGGCGTGGCATCTCGCGGCCCGGTACCCCGACCGGTTCACCGGCCTGGTGGCGGTGAGCACCGGCCACCCGTCCGCTGGGCGGGACGCGCTCACCAGCGGTGATCAACGGCAAAGATCCTCGTACATCAAGACTTTCGTGCAGCCCGGAGCCGAGGACAACATCGTCGCCGATAACTTCGCCGCGCTGCGCAGATTCGGGGTCACCGCCGAGGAACTGGAACCGCTGAAAGCGCCCGGGGCGCTGACCGCAGCCCTCAACTGGTATCGCGCCAACTTCACCGGCGACGTCAAGACCAAGATGTCCTGCCGGCCGGTGGAGATCCCCACCACCCTCGTGTGGAGCGACAACGATCCGGCCCTCGGGCGTGAGCAGGCGCTGGCGACCAGCCGCTACGTGTACGGCGAATACCGCTTCTGCGAGCTGCCGGGCGTCGACCACTGGATTCCGCAGCACGCCGCCCCCGCACTGGCCAGTGAGATCGCGCTGCGCTCTGCGGTGTTCTGACCCCTGCGGTGCTCTGACCTCCTGCTAGAGATCCAGGCCCAACAGGGCGTTTTCCAGGACCTCGGGCATGGCGGGGTGGATCCAGTACTGGCCGCGGGCCATCGCCTGGGCGTCGAGGCCGAACGACATGGCCTGGATGACGGGTTGGATGACGGTGGAGGCCTGGGGGCCGAGGATGTGGCAGCCGAGGATGCGGCCGGTGCCGCGTTCGGCGATCACCTTGCACAGTCCGGTGGTGTCCTCCATAGCCCAGCCGTAGGCGACGTCGCCGTAGTTCTGCACCTTCACCGTGATGTCATGCCCGGCGTCGCGCGCCTGCTTCTCGCTCAAACCCACCGAGGCCACCTGTGGGTGGGTGAACACCGCGCCCGGTACGTAACGATGATCGAAGCTGTCCAGATCGGTTGCGTCCCAGCCTTTCAGCAGGTTCGACTGCACCACGCGCTGTTCGTGGTTGGCGACGTGTTTGAGCTGATAGGGCGAACTCACATCGCCCAGGGCCCACACCCCGGGTGCGGTGGTGCGGCCCGCGTCGTCGCACACCACCCGGCCGTCGTCGTGCAACCCGACGCCGATGGAGGCGAGGCCGAGCCGGTCGCCGTTGGGTTGCCGGCCGACGGCGACGAGCAGGACATCGCCGTCACAGTGACCGCCGTCGGCGAAGCTCACCCGGATACCGTCGGTGGTCTCCGCGACCCCGGTGATATCACTGTTGAGACGTACGTCCCACTGCTGCCGGGCCACCTCGGTGAACCGTTCCGAGATGTCCTCGTCCTGTGAGCGCAGCAGCCGCCCGCTGCGGGCGATGATCGACACCCGCGAACCCAGCGAACCGAAGACATGCGCGAACTCGGCTGCGATATAACCGCTTCCGACGATGATCAGCCGCTCCGGCAACGCGGGCAGGCGCATGATGTCGTTGTTCGTGTAGTGGCGGACATCGCTGTCGGCGATTACCGGCGGAATCACCGGCCTGGCGCCGGCGGCGATCACCACCTGCCGGGCCAGGACCGTCACTCCGTCGGTGACGAGCCGGTACAGGCCGTCGGGATCACGGCCGTCGAACACCACATGCGACGGATAGACAGTGACGTTGGGGCACCGCTCGACGCGGTACTCCTTACCGCCCGCGGAGATCGGGTCGATGCGGCCGAACACCCGCTCCACGATCGACGGCCAGTCGGCACCGTCGAACGATGCCGTCATGCCGTACCTGGCGGCGTCGCGGATCGTGTCCGCGACGTCGGCGGCATAGACGAACATCTTGGTGGGAATGCACCCGACGTTCAGGCAGGTGCCGCCGTAGACGCCCTCCTCGAAGATGGCGATCGACAGGTTGTCGAAGCGATCATCGGGGATCGAGTTGCCGCTGCCCGAACCGATGATCGCCAGGTCGACGACGTGGCCGGCCTCCCGGGCGGTCACTGGGCGACTCCGGTGCTCGTCGCGTGCGCCGGGTCGGGGTCCCTGCCGATCTCGGCCAGCCATTCGCCCAACGCGCGGTACGCGCTTTCCCTGGCCGGTTTCGCGGACAGGAAGACGTCGTGCCGGGCGCCGGTGATGGGTACCACCCGCACCCGGTCGCCGAGATGGGCGCTCCACTGCGCCATGTGACGCACGTCGAGCACGATGTCGGCGGCGTCGACCTCGGGGGAGTAGGCGTGCGTGAACAACGATGCGTTGGATCGCAATACCAGTGTGGGCACCCCGACGTCGATACCGTGGTGCAGCCTGCGTTGCCCCGACCTGACCGCGTCGATGAACCCGAAGGTGACGGGGAACCCGCCCATCGGTTTCAGGTTCAGGTCGTACGACCACTCACCGTGCGCGCTCTCGTGCAGACTGTGTCCGTAGGCCATCGAGATCTCTTGCGGCAGCACCTGCTTGGGTTTGACCTTGGCCACCGCCTTGATCACCATGGTGACCGGGTAGGTACGCAGGACGGCATCGCCCTGCAGGTCGAGCCAAGGACTGTTGAGGACAGCGCCCTCGATTCGTGAATGCAGTTCGGGCGCGTCCCGGCGTAGCTCGTCGAGCCACAACGAGGTGGTCAGGCCGCCCGTGGAATGTCCGCCGACGATGATCCGGGCGCCGGCGCCGACCTCGCCCAGCACCACGCGCAACGCGAGGGTGAGTTCCTCCCGGTATCGGCTCAGGTCGGTGGTGAAATGCGGTGTCTGATTCTCCCGCAACGACCGGCCGCACTTGCGCAGATCGAGCGCGTAGAAGGCGTACCCGCGCGCGTGAAAGAAATCGGCCAGCGGCTGCTGGAAGAAGTAGTCGGTGAATCCGTGCACGTGCAGTACCGCGCCGCGGCACCCGGGATCGGGAGCGGTGCGCCGGATCAGGGTCGCCGAGATCGGCCCCTCGTCGTCCGGGTCGGGACCGAGGGGGATCGTCGCGATCTCATAGCGGTCGAGGTACCGGTCGGGTTGCCAGGTCAGGGCCGGCGGGGCCGGTGCATCGGCCTCCGGCGCGGTGGTGACGGCAGCGGCGTCGTCAGGGGAACTCACGCGCTCCACTCTAAGGTGCACACGCCGGTCACGGGTCCGGTTGTTGTCGTGCGGCCCACATCCGGGCGTGGCCGGTTCAGTCTGGTGTATGTCTATGGGTAAGAATGACCGTTGACAGTTTTCATCCGGACGGGTAGCCGTCCACAGCTGCGAAAGTGGAGCCACGGTGTCTCAAACGGTGATCAAGACAGACGTCGCGCTGATCGGCGCGGGCATCATGAGCGCGACGCTCGGCGCACTTGTCCGGCGTCTGGAACCCACCTGGTCGGTGAGCGTCTTCGAACGTCTCGACGCAGCGGCCGCCGAGAGCAGCGACCCGTGGAACAACGCCGGCACCGGCCACTCCGCCCTGTGCGAACTCAACTACACGCCCAAGACCGCCGACGGCGACGTCGACATCACCAAGGCGCTCAATATCAACGAGCAGTTCCAGGTGTCGCGGCAGTTCTGGGCGCACGCGGTCGACAACGGCTTCCTCGGCAACCCGAAAGAGTTCATCAACCCCATCCCGCACGTCAGCTTCACCCACGGTGCCGACGGCGTCGAGTACTTGCGCAAGCGCTACGACAAGCTGTCCGCGAACCCGCTGTTCGAGGGCATGGAGTACATCACCGACCCGGCCGTGTTCGCCGAACGCCTGCCGCTGATGGGCGCCGGCCGCGACTACTCCGACCCGGTGGCGCTGAACTGGTTCAATGACGGCACCGACGTCGACTTCGGCGCACTCACCCAGCAACTCCTCGGCTACGTCGGCCAGGCCGGCGATGTGTACTTCGGGCATGCCGTCACCAACCTCAACAAGCAGTCCGACGGCTCCTGGCGGGTCAAGGTCACCAACCGGCGCACCGGTGAGAAGCTCACCATCGCAGCCAAGTTCGTGTTCGTCGGCGCCGGCGGCGGGGCCCTGCACCTGCTGCAGAAGTCGGGCATCAAGGAGGCCAAGGGCTTCGGCGGGTTCCCCGTGTCGGGCGCGTTCCTGCGCTGCACCAACCCCGACCTCATCGAGCAGCACGCCGCCAAGGTGTACGGGCAGGCCGCCGTTGGTGCCCCGCCGATGTCGGTGCCGCACCTCGATACCCGCGTCATCAACCACCAGCAGGGCCTGCTGTTCGGCCCGTACGCCGGCTGGTCGCCCAAGTTCCTCAAGAGCGGCAAGTTCACCGACCTGCCGTTCTCGGTGAAGCCGGACAACATCATTCCGCTGCTGTCGGTGGGCATGAAGGAAATGGCCCTCACCAAGTACCTGCTCGGTGAGCTCGCCGCCAGCCGCGCCGACCAGATCGCCACCCTCGCCGACTTCATGCCGCGCGCCAACGGCGAGGACTGGGAGATGATCACCGCCGGCCAGCGTGTGCAGGTGATCCGCAAGACCGGTGGCGGCGGCTCGCTCGAATTCGGTACCGCCGTCATCGCCGCGGGCGACGGCACCATTGCCGGCCTGCTCGGCGCCTCACCGGGCGCCTCCACCGCGGTGCCCGCCATGCTGTCGGTGCTCGAACAGTGCTTCCCGCAGCAGTACCAGGCGTGGACCCCCAAGCTCACCGAGATGATCCCGTCGTTCGGCAAGAAGCTCTCCGACAACCGCGACCTGTTCCGGCAGGTCTGGGACTGGACGAGCAGCTCGCTGGAACTGACGGCCGGCCAGAAGGCCTGACAGCTGTCGATCACGCATGCGTGCCGTACCGACCGCCCGCTGAGGTGATTGGTGCGGCACGCGGTGGTGTGATAGTCACGACATCATGAGCAATGGGCAATTGCATCGCGCGTCGGTGGACGAGATCGACGCGCCGACCCTGTACCGCCTGCTGCAGCTCCGCTCCGAGGTGTTCGTGCTCGAGCAGGCATGTCCGTACCAGGACCTCGACGGGCGTGACCTGGAGCCGGACACCCGCCAGCTGTGGATCACCGCGGACGACGGCACCATCGCCTCCGAACTGCGCATCCTGCGGAACACGGGTCCGGACGGCGCCGACACCTACCAGATCGGACGTGTGTGCACCCACCGGGCGCACCGCGGTCGCGGACACACCCGGCGGCTGATGATCGAGGCGCTCGCGGAGGTCGGTGACCACGAATGCCGCGTCGAGGCGCAGAAGTACCTCGCGGACATGTATGCCGGGCACGGCTTTTCGGTCGTCGGGGAGGAGTACTTGGAGGACGGGATCCCGCACGTGTCGATGATCAGGAGCGCGGACTCGGCGTCACCGAACGGCACGTCGTCGGGAACGGCGCGTGATGAGCTGTGAGTGTGATTCCGGCGCGCTATCCGTTCACCGCTGTCGTCGGGCAGGACCGGCTCAAGCTCGCCCTGATCCTCAGTGCCATCTCGCCCGGCATCGGCGGTGTGCTGATCCGGGGTGAGAAGGGCACCGCGAAGTCGACCATCGTGCGCGGCCTCGGTCCGGTCGCCGGCGGCCGGGTGGTCGAACTGCCGATCGGCGCCACCGAGGACCGCGTCGTCGGGTCCCTGGATCTGACCGGGGTGCTGCGGGAAGGACGGGCCGACTTCACCCCCGGCCTGCTCGCCCAGGCCGACGGCGGGGTGCTCTACATCGACGAGGTCAACCTGCTCGCCGATCACCTCGTCGACGTTCTTCTCGATGCCGCCGCCAGCGGCCGGGTGACCATCGAACGCGACGGCGTCTCACACACGCAGGCCGCCGACTTCGTGCTGGTGGGCACGATGAACCCCGAGGAAGGGGAGCTGCGGCCGCAGCTGCTCGACCGGTTCGGTCTGGCCGTGGACGTGGTGGCCGCCCCCGACGTGGATGAGCGGGTGGAGATCATCTCGCGCCGCATGGAATTCGACGCCGACCCGGGTGCTTTCGCGCAGCGGTACGCGGCCGACGAGGACACGTTGCGGTCCCGGATCGCCGCCGCCCGGGCCGCGGTACGTCAGGTGTCCCTTCCGGTGGCGCAACTGCGGCGGATCGCGGGGATCTGCGCGCACCTGGGTGTCGACGGGCTGCGCGGCGACATCGTCGTCGCCCGGGCCGCCGCGGCCCACGCCGCGTGGCGCGGTGCCGGTGCCGTGGACACCGACGACGTCGCCGTCGCCGTCGAGCTCGCCCTTCCGCACCGCCGCAGGCGGGACCCGTTCGACGACTCAGGGTTCACCGACGAGCAACTCGACGAGGCGATGCAGGCCGGTGACGAGGCCGCCGGGCCGGAGGAGCCCGAACCCGATCCCGACGGGGACGGCCCCGACGACGGTGGGCCCGGCGGCGGAGAGGACTCCGGTCCGATCGGCGACGGTCCGGTGATCGGGGACGACAGCCCGGGCGACCGGGCCGAGCCGCAGCCCGACACCGGTGCCCAGAGCAGTCCCGCCCCGGCGGGTGCGCTGTTCGGTACTCGCAGCTCCGGAGCGCCGCGCCGGATGCGCCCACTGAAGGCGGCAGGTATCGGTGACGGCGATCCCGGACGCCGTTCCCGCGCCCGCAGCACGCGGGGTGCGACCACGCACGCCGTCGACTTCGAGACGGGCAGGCCGCTGCACCTGTTCGGTACCGTCCTGGCCGCGGCGGGACGGACCGCGTCCGATGGCCGGGGCGCAGCGCGGCTGACCCTGGTCACCGACGACCTGCGTGGGGCGCAAAGGGTCGGGCGTGAAGGCAATCTCGTGGTGTTCGTCGTTGACCTCAGCGGGTCGATGACCGCCCGCAGACGGCTCACCGCGGTCAGTGAGCTGTGCGTTGACCTGCTCCGCGACTCCTACACCCGTCGTGACCGGGTGGCCGTGGTCACCGCGCGTGGCTCGGCCGCGCTGGTCAGCGTGCCGCCGACCCGCTCGGTGGAGCTGGCGGTGCGCAGGCTCGCCGAGGTACGCACCGGCGGCAGGACGCCACTGGCCGAGGGACTGCTGGCGGCCACCGAGGTGATCGACGGCGCGGCCCGGCGGGAACCGCAGCGCCGGCCGCTCCTGGTGGTGCTCACCGACGGCCGCGCGACCGCCGGCCCCGATGCCCCACGCCGCGCCGCCGCTGCCGCCGCCGGAATCGCCCGCCGCGGCATCGCCTCGGTGGTGGTCGACTGTGAACAGGGCATGATCCGGCTCGGCATGGCACACGAACTCGCCGCCCGGCTGGGTGCGCAGTGCCTCACCCTCGATGAACTCACGCCGGCTGCTCTGCACCGGTCCGCCCTGCGCCGGCCCGGCGGCATCGTCGCGCCGCGCCGCGCCAGCTAGGAGAACGACTGTGCCACAAGGAGTCCCAGATAACGTCCCGAACGACGGGCTGACCACCCGGCAGCGGCGCAACACCCCCGTGCTGGCCGTGCACACCGGCGACGGCAAAGGCAAGTCGACGGCCGCGTTCGGGATGGCGATGCGGGCGTGGAACGCGGGCCTGAGCGTCGGCGTGTTCCAGTTCGTGAAGAGCGCAAAGTGGCGGGTGGGAGAGGAGTCGGCGATGCTCGCCCTCGGCGAACTGCACGACTCCACCGGCAAGGGGGCACCCGTCGAATGGCACAAGATGGGGCAGGGCTGGTCGTGGCTGCGTGCCAACGCGGGCGAGGCCGACGACCACGCCGCTGCGGCCGCGGCAGGCTGGGCCGAGATCAAACGCCGCCTCACCGAACAGACCCACGACTTCTACGTGCTCGATGAATTCACCTATCCGCTCGACTGGGGGTGGGTCGACACCGGCGACGTCGTCGAGACGATGGCTGCCCGGCCCGGCCGCCAGCACGTGGTGATCACCGGCCGGCGGGCACCGCAGGCCCTCGTCGAGGCCGCCGATCTGGTCACCGAGATGCGCAAGATCGCGCACCCGATGGATCAGGGCCGCAAGGGCCAGAAAGGTATCGAGTGGTGACGATCCCGACGATCGTCGTCGCCGCTCCCGCCTCCGGTAGCGGCAAGACCACCGTCACCACCGGCCTGATCGGTGCGCTGCGCGCCGCGGGCCACCGGGTGGCCCCGTTCAAGGTGGGTCCCGACTTCATCGATCCCGGCTATCACGCGGTGGCCGCGGGGCGGCCGGGACGTAACCTCGACCCGAACCTGGTGGGGATCGAGCTGGTCGCGCGGCTGTTCGCCGCCGGCAGCGCCGGCGCCGACATCGCGGTGGTCGAGGGTGTGATGGGGCTGTTCGACGGCCGGATCCTTTCGGACAGCACGGGATCGGCGATCGCCGATGCCGATCCGGTCGCGTACGGTTCCACCGCGCACGTCGCCGCGCTCATCGGTGCGCCGGTGGTGCTCGTGGTCGACGGTTCCGGGCACAGCCAATCCCTGGCCGCGTTGCTGCATGGATTTCTCACCTACGAGTCGTCGGTCCGGATCGCCGGGGTCATCCTCAACAGGGTCGGATCGGCCCGGCACGAAGAGGTGCTGCGGCACGCGTGCGCCCGTGTCGGCGTACCGGTGTTCGGGGTGCTGCGCCGCGACCCGTCGCTGGTGGTGCCGTCCCGGCACCTCGGGCTGATACCGGCCGCCGAACGCAGCGTGGAAGCGGTGGCCGCAGTCGAATCGATGTCGGCCGAACTGGCCGCCGCCTTGGATCTTCCCGCGATCGTCGCCGCCGCGGCCGGCCGCACGCCGCTGACTGTCACCCCGTGGTCGGCTGACGACGGCATCGAGCCGGCCGGCAACCCGGTGATCGCGGTCGCCGGCGGCCCGGCGTTCACGTTCTTCTACACCGAACTCGGTGAGATGCTGACCGCCGCCGGTGCGCGGATCGCCGTGTTCGACCCCTTGACCGATCCGTTGCCCGACGGCACCGCCGGGGTGATCGTGGGTGGTGGCTTCCCCGAGGAGCACGCCGCCGAACTGTCGGCCAACCGGACCCTGCGCGGGCAACTCGCCGAGCACGCCGGGGCGGGACGGCCGATCTGGGCCGAATGCGCCGGCCTGCTGTATCTGACGCGGGAACTCGACGGCCACCCGATGGCCGGGGTCATCGACGCGGTGGGCCGGTTCTCCCCGTCACTGACGCTCGGCTACCGGGATGCGGTCGCGGTGGCCGACTCCGTGCTGTTCGGCGAAGGGGCGCGGGTCACCGGGCACGAATTCCACCGTAGCGTCGTCGTCGAGGACCGGCCCGGTGCCAACCCCGCGTGGACCTGGCGTGACGCCGACGGCCGCCCCGCCCGGCACGGCTACACCCACCGTGGTGTGCACGCCTCGTATCTGCACCTGCACCCGGCCGCCCACCCCGATGCCGTCACCCGGTTCGTCGCCGCGGCCGCCGGAAGACCCTGACCACACCCGGTGAGCGACCAATCAGCCCGCACCGCACGCCGAACCCGACAAGGATGTACACCATGGCCACCAACCACGAAGTCAGGATCTCCGGCCGTCCCGAACCCGCCGAACACCGGTGGGCCGACGCACTCGACGCCCTGACCAAACACGGCGGCGACGACCCGCGGCTGCTGCGCGATCTGCTCGACGCGGTGCTCGTCGTGGGGCAGGGACTCGAACTCGACGAGGCCCTGCAGCGGATCGTGGAGGTGGCCGTCGGGGTCGTCGACGCCCAGTACGGGGCGCTCGGTGTGCGCGGCGGCGACGGCGGACTGAGCGAATTCGTCCACATCGGCATCACCCCCGACCAACGCGCGATCATGGGGCATCTGCCGGTGGGCCGGGGTGTGCTCGGTCTGCTCATCAAGGAACCACAGGTGCTGCGGATCCCGCACCTGTCCGCACATCCTTCGTCGGTGGGTTTCCCGCCCCACCACCCGCCGATGGAGACCTTCCTCGGCGCGCCGATCACGGTGCGCGGCTCCAACTTCGGCAGCATCTATCTCACCGAGAAACGCAATGCCGAGGAGTTCACCAAGGTCGACGAGACGCTGATCGCGATGCTCGCGGTGGCCGCGGGTATCGCCGTCGACAACGCCCGGCTCTTCGAGGGCGCCCGTACCCGGCACCGCTGGATGCAGGCGGTCGCCCGCCGCGGATCCGAACCGTTGGCGGGAATCGCTTTGTCGGACACCATGTCCCGGCTATGCGACGATGTCGCGGCGCTGACCGAGGCGCTGGACGTGGTCATCCTCACCAGCTCCGAGGACAAGATGGTGGTACAGGGCCGGTCCCAGCAGATCGCCGGTGCCGACCAGTCCGGTGACGTCTCGCCCGTCTCGGCTTCGCAGATGCCGATCGGATCGTCGATGGTCGTGCTCGCCGCCGAGCTGATCCCCGACGGCGTGGTGGCCGGTGACCCCGACTGGGTGACGGTACAGCCGCTGCAGCGTGCCGCCGGCGCCTTCGGCTGGATCGTGGTGGCCCACCGCCGCCGCCCCTGGTGGGAGCCCGAGGAGATCGCGGGCCTCGCCGGTGTGGCCGAGGTGGCCTCGCTCGCGGTGGTGTACGCCGAACAGCAGCAGATCGCCCGCGACCTCGAGGTGCTCGAGGACCGGCATCGCATCGCCCGTGACCTGCACGATCACGTCATCCAGCGGCTGTTCGCGGTCGGCATGTCCATGCAGACCATGCTGGCCACCCCACACGACGAGGACGGCACCATCGCCACCCCGGTGTCCCGGCTCGAACAGGTCGTGGTGGACCTGGACCGCACCATCGCGCAGATCCGGACGTCGATCTTCGACCTGCAGTCCATCCCCGGCCACCACGACGCCACCACGCTGCGGCGCCGTGTCCTGGACATCGTCTCAGAGCTGGCCGTGCACGCCCCGATCTCACCGAGTGTCACCTTCGACGGACCCGTCGACACAGTGGTCCCCGAGGCTCTCGGACCGCACATCGACGCCGTGCTGCGGGAAGGGCTGTCCAATGCGTTGCGGCACGCCGACGCCGACAGGATCTCGGTCCTGGTCAGCGCCGACGAGGACGTGCTCAAGGTCGAGATCACCGACGACGGCAAAGGCATCGACACCAACGTCACCTATCGCGGACTGGAGAACCTGACCACCCGCGCCGACGAGTGCGACGGCACCTTCACCATCGACACCACGCCGCAGCGGCGGGGCCGGGCCGGGGGCACCACGCTGACATGGACCGTTCCGCTGGTGCACTGAGCGGGTTGGTGCACGGACCGAACCGGTGGGGCCGCGGGGTCAGGCCGGATGCCGCTCGCTGAAGGCCGTCGGCCGGGAAGCCTGGGCGCGGGCGTGGTCGAACTTCTCGACCCGCTGATTCAGCTCGGACAGAAACCCCGCGAGCTTGTCCCGGTACATCTGCCCGGTGGGGCCGAAATCGTCGCGCTCGAAGACCCGCCATTTGCGCAACAACGGCACCACCACGTCGGAACGGTGCCGGTGCAGGTCGTAGATGCCGCCCTCGGCGATGAGCGCGGCGATCCGGCCGAGTGCGGGTGAGGACCCCGGAACCGGACTCGCACCGGGCATCTGGAAGGTGGTCACGATGCCGTAGATCGCCTCCATCGTCTGATCCGGTGCCAGATCCAGGGCGCTGTCGATGATGTTGCGATAGAAGAGCATGTGCAGGGTCTCGTCGCCGGCGACGCGGTGCAGCAGCCGCACGACGATCGGGTCGGCGCCGGACTTGGCCGCGTTGCGCTGCGATACCCGGGACGCGAGTTCATGAAAGGCCATGTAGGTGATCGCCAACAGCATGCCGACGCTGTGTTCGGGCAGCCCGCGATCGCGGGAGAGCGGATTGAAACCGGTCATGGCGTTGCGGGTGCGGGCGATGTCGAGCTGGACGGGGTCGACACCGCGCGTGACCACCAGATAATCGCGGATCACCGTCGAATGGCGCATCTCCTCCGCCGTCCACCGGCCGACCCAGGCGCCCCACGCGTCGTCGAGAGAGACGTGCTCGGCGATCATCCGGTGATACGAGGGCAGATTGTCCTCGGTGAGGAGCAGACCCACCAGCGCCGCGCGTGAGGCATCCGACAATGTGGACTGGGTGGGATCCCAGTCGTCCCCGCCGAGGGTGGCGAAGTTGTAGGCGCCGTCCCAGGGCACGTACTCGTGCGGGTACCAGTCCTTGGCCATCTTCATGTGCCGTTCGAGCTCGGTCTCGCACACCGGAAGCAGCTCGCGCAGCAGATCAGGACCGGTCATCTGCGGGATGCTGGTCGTGATGCCGGTGAGACTGGTCACGAATTCTCCTGCATCTGTGGTCGTTTCCGGCGGTCGGTGAAGACGGGTGCGCAGCGTTGCGGGACCTTGAATCCACTCTTCGCTGAACCGGGGAGTGGCTCCTGAGGCGAAGGTCCCGACAGGGCTGGGCCGCTTGTCGTGTCCGCTCGGTGGTGTGGTGTCCGCTTGGCCGTTCTCGCCGGACGTGCTGAGGTAGCGTTTCACCCATGGCATCAGCAGGTGAGATTCAGGACTCCGACAGCGACGGCGACACCCCGCGCGTTCGCGTGTATCTCGTCGACGACCATGAACTGGTCCGGCGCGGACTGCGGGACCTTCTCGGCACGGCCTCCGACCTGGAGATCGTCGGAGAGGCCGCGTCGGTGGGGGAGGCGACCGTCGGCATCCTGGCCACCAAACCCGACGTCGCCGTGCTCGACGTCCGGCTGCCCGACGGCAGCGGGGTGGAACTGTGCCGCGATGTGCGCTCGGCCGAACCGTCGGTGCACTGCCTGATGCTCACCAGCTACGCCGACGACGACGCGCTGCTGGCGGCGGTCCTGGCCGGTGCCTCGGGTTTCGTGCTCAAGCAGATCCTCGGCCAGGATCTGGTCGCGGCGGTGCGTACCGTCGGCCGCGGTGGTTCGCTGCTCGACGACCGCAGCACCGCGGCGCTGCTGGCCCGTCTGCGTGACGGTAAGCGCGATGACGTCGACCCGCTCGCCGAACTCACCCATCAGGAGCGGGAGGTGTTCCACCTGATCGGTGAGGGGCTCACCAACCGGCAGATCGCGCAGCGGATGTTCCTGGCGGAGAAGACGATCAAGAACTACGTCTCGCGGATCCTGTCGAAGCTGGACATGCAGCGCCGCACCCAGGTCGCGGTGATGGCCACCAAGCTCCGCGACGACAAGCACTGACGGCAGTCGGGTGAGGGGAACCACACCTAAGACTGCGCACAGGCACCCGGACCGGGGCCGGTAGGCTGTTTCCTCATGGCTGAACGCGTCGTTCCGGAATCGGTTTCCGGTCTGTATCTGGCCGGACTCGATCTCCGCGGACGCCGGGTCGTCGTCGTGGGCGGTGGATCGGTGGCGCAGCGGCGGCTGCCGAATCTCGTGGCCGCCGGCGCTGATGTCGTGGTGGTGGCCATCGACCCGACCCCGGCCGTCGAATCGTTCCCCGGCATCACCGTGATCACCCGCGCCTACGCCGACGGCGACCTCGACGGCGCCTGGTACGTGCTCGCGTGCACCGACGACCCGCGGGTCAACGCCGCGGTGGTCGCCGAAGCCGAACGCAGGCACACCTTCTGCGTGCGGGCCGACGACGCCCGGCAGGGCACCGCGGCCACCCCGGCATCGGGGCGGCACCGGGATCTGCAGTTCGGGGTGCTCGCGGGCGGTGACCACCGGCAGTCCGCGGCGATGCGCGCGGCGATCTCCCGCGCCCTGGCCGACGGTTCGCTGGCCCCGCACACCAGCACCCCGCACCCGCCAGGGGTGGCTCTCGTCGGCGGTGGCCCGGGTGATGCCGAACTGATCACCGTGCGCGGGCAGCGTCTGCTCGCCCAGGCGGATGTGGTGGTCGCCGACCGGCTGGCCCCGCCGGAACTGCTCGCCGCGCTCGGGCCGCAGGTGGAGATCATCGACGCCGCGAAGGTGCCCTACGGGCGGGCGATGAAGCAGGAGGCCATCAACGATGTCCTCGTCTCCCGTGCCCAGGAGGGCAAGTTCGTTGTCCGGCTCAAGGGCGGCGACCCGTTCGTGTACGGCCGCGGGTTCGAGGAACTGCAGGCGTGCGTGGCGGCCGGGGTGCCCGTCACCGTGGTACCGGGCGTCTCCAGCCCGATCGCCGCACCCGGGTCGGCGGGTATTCCGGTGACCCACCGCGGGGTCACCCACGAGGTGGTGATCGCCTCGGGCCACGTTCCGCCGGGTCATCCCGACTCACTCATCGACTGGTCGGTCCTGGCCAGGCTGCGGGGCACGCTGGTGCTGATGATGGCCGTCGAACGGGTCGCGGTGTTCGCCGACGCCCTCCTCGCGGGCGGCAAGCCCGGCGACACCCCCGTCGCGATGATCGAGAACGGCTCGTTGCCCACGCAACGGCTGCTGCGCACTGATCTCGCCCATGCCGGTGCGGTCGCCGATGCCGAGGGACTCGCGCCGCCTGCGATTGTGGTGATCGGCGCCGTCGCCGGGTTCACCGACGCCGATTCACAGCAATTGCCAGGCTCCTGACAGCTTTCCCGAACCGTTTTCGGATTGTCTGCTCCTAACGTCATCGGCGGGACAAACGGCCCCTGGCCTTCCGTCCCGTGACAGTGGAACAGTTCTGGAAAGGATCGCGAATGACGTCTGCAACCACCAAGGGAGTGATGGCCAAGAAGGTGCTGGTTGGTGCCATGGCCTCCGGTGCGGTTCTGGCCGGCGTGGGTGCCGGTGCGGGCTTGGCCACCGCCGCGCCCGGACATCCTCCGGTACACCAGTCCGAACACCATCGGCCGGCGCCGCCGAAGCAGCAGGAACCCGCGCCGCAGCCGCACCGGCAGGTCCCGCAGCCGCATCGTACGCACTCGGTGCTCGGCTCGGTCATCGATCGCATCTGGTTGCCGATCTTCTCCTAGAAGTCCCGTATACCGGGCTACGATGCCGGTGACCGACGGGTCGCCGGCATCGTCGTGTCGTGCTGTCATATATCGCCAGAAATTGGCATCTGAACCTTACTGAGCGGTAACGTCGATGCCCATGGCCACATCCGGGAAGCCCTACTCGACGATGCGAGGTCCCACCGATGCAGCATAAGGTTCTCGGACCCGCCATCTTCGTGCTGAGCGGGATGCAGCTGCTGATGGTGCTCGACGGCACTGTCGCTGCGCTGGCATTGCCCAAGATGCGCGACGCCCTCTCGCTCAGCGAATCCAACGCCAACTGGATCATCAGCAGCTATGTTCTCGCCTTCGGTGGCCTGATGCTCCTCGGCGGCCGGCTCGGCGACACCTTCGGCCGCCGGCGCATGTTCGTCATCGGTGTTCTCGCGTTCACGGCTACCTCGCTGCTGTGCGGACTCGCGCAGGGTGAGGCGATGCTGATTGTCGGCCGCGCGCTGCAGGGTGCCTCGGCTGCGGTGGCCGCGCCGACGGCGATGGCGCTGGTCGCCACCACATTCGCGCCCGGTAAACCCCGCAGCCAGGCATTCGCCATTTACGCGGCGATGACCGGCATCGGCTCGGTCGCCGGTCTGATCCTCGGTGGCGTGCTCACCGAGCTGTCGTGGCGGCTGGTCTTCCTGATCAACGTGCCCATCGGCCTGGTGGTCGGCGTCGGCGCGCTGTGGGCGCTGGCCGAATCGCAGGGCGAGCGGCTCTCGCTCGACGTTCCCGGCGCGGTGCTCGGCACCCTCGGCTGTACGTTGCTGGTGCTCGCCGTCAACGAGGGACCACAGGGCTGGGTGCGGCCGATCGTCGTCGGGTCGTTTATCGTCGGAACGCTCGCCCTTATCGCTTTTGTGGTGGTCGAGCGCCGCGCCCGCAACCCGATCCTGCCGTTCACCCTGTTCGACAACTCGAACCGGGTGGCCGCGCTGATCGCGATCCTGTTGTCGAGCATGATCATGATGTGTATGGCGGTGTTCATCTCGCTGTACCTGCAGGGCATCCTCAAGTACACGCCGCTGCAGAGCGGCATGGCGGTGGTCCCGTTCGCGTTCGGTCTGGGCGTCGCGGCCGCGATCGCGTCCAAGCTCTCGCTGATGGTGCAGCCGCGCTGGCTCGTCCTGGCCGGCGGTGCCGTGATCGCCGCGGGCTGCATGTATGCCTGGTCCATCGCCACCGACGCACCGTCGTACTTCCCGGGCATCGGGATGCCTGTGGTGGTCATCGGCTTCGGTGTGGGTCTGGCGGTGATCCCGCTGACGCTGTCGGTGGTCGCGGGCGTGGGACCCAACGAGATCGGTCCGCTCACCGCCATCGCGCAGGTCGCCCAGCAACTCGGCGGCGCCGTCGGTCTGGTGGCCGTCGGCGCGGCGGTCACCTCCCGGGCACTCTCCAAGGGCGGCACCACCGCACCCGTCGAGACGATGAACGCCAGGCAGCTCGCGGCCCAGGCCGACGGCTACGGCCTCGCGTTCGCCAGTTGTGCGGCGCTCGCGGTCCTGGCCGCCTGCGTCGTGATGTTCATGCGGTTCACCCCCGAGGAGGTCGCCGAGGGCCAGGCCGCTCAGCAGGCCGCCGATGCCGGTGTCGACGGCGAGGAACCGGAGGCCCGTCCCGTGCCGGCGGCGAACGGCCCCTCATCGCAAAAGCCTGCCCCACGAAGGGGCTACCGGCCGGACGATCCGCCGACGGAACCGATCCCGGTCCGCCCCGACGGACCGCGGCCGCGGACGCCGAACGAGTGGTCGCTGCCCGCACCGGACGGCGGGCCCTTCGAGGATGAGGACGACGAGCGGCTCGGCGTCGCCGAGACCGGGCGCATCTTCATGTCCACCCGCAACCGACACAGCCGCTGACCGGCGGCCGGGGTCAGTCGGTCACGACGACGATCCGGTCGGGGCCGTCGATCTCGATGCGCTGACCCGCGTCGGAGAGGACCGCGGCCAGGGCATTGATGTCCCGGACGGTGCGCCGGGTGCGGACCAGTTCACGGGCGATCAGGCCCTTGTGGTGCTTGTTGAAATGGCTGACCACGCTGCGCGAACCGTCGGGCTGCTCGGTGACCACGGTGGCGGTGACCGCACCGCGGACCGGGCCGAGTTGGTGATAGACACCCGAACGCAGGTCCACCACGAAGTCGTCGACTGCATCCAGACTGTGCGACAGCTCCGGCTTCCACGTCGCGGCGATGGTTCTCATCCCGGGGAGCTTGGACCCGCCGGACAACCGGTAGGCCGGGATCAGGTCACCCGCACCCACCACCCCGAACAGGGCCGACCCGATCATCACCCGGCCGGCCACCTTCGCCTTGGTGGCCCGTGTCATCGAGGCGTAGTCGAAGGCGTCGTAGAGAACGCCGGTGTACCGCTCGATCGCCGGGCGCGTGAGGGAGATCCACAGTTCGGCGTTGCGGTCGACCTCGGCGAGCTGGGTCCGGCCCAGCCCCAGGGCCTTGCAGCTCGCGTCGAGATCGGCCGCCAGCGCCACCAGCGCCTCACCGATCTGCTTGCGAATCGGGTTGAGTTCGGGAAACACCAGGGTGTCCAGATCCAGGGGCGCGCCTTTACCGCCGTCGGATTTGGTTTCGGAAGGAGGCAGGATCACTCGCACCGACACACGATAACGAGACGGCGCCCACCGATTCGACGTGAGGGTTCACCCGGGTGAGACGCCCGGAAACAGGTGGCGGCAATGCCCTAAGCTTGCTGACTGTGATCACACGCATGTCGACCCTGTTCCTGCGAACCCTGCGCGATGACCCGGCCGACGCCGAGGTGCCCAGCCACAAACTGCTCGTGCGTGCCGGCTATGTCCGCCGCGCCGCGCCCGGCGTCTACAGCTGGCTGCCGCTGGGCCTGCGGGTGCTGCGGGCCGTCGAACAGGTTGTCCGCGAGGAGATGGACGCCATCGGCGCCCAGGAGATCCTGCTGCCGGCACTGCTGCCGCGCGAACCGTACGAGGCCACCAACCGGTGGACCGAATACGGCGACAACCTGTTCCGCCTCAAGGACCGCAAGGGTGTCGACATGCTGCTCGGCCCCACCCACGAGGAACTGTTCAGTCAGCTGGTCAAGGGCGAGTACTCCTCGTACAAGGATCTGCCGGTGATCCTGTACCAGATCCAGACCAAGTACCGCGACGAGGAACGCCCCCGCGCGGGCATCCTGCGTGGCCGCGAGTTCGTGATGAAGGACTCCTACTCATTCGACCTCGATGACGACGGCCTCAAGGTCGCCTACAACCTGCACCGCGAGGCTTACCAGAAGATTTTCAACCGCCTCGGCGTCAAGTACGTCATCGTCTCGGCCACCTCCGGTGCCATGGGCGGCAGCGCGTCGGAGGAGTTCCTCGCCGAGAGTGAGGTGGGTGAGGACACCTTCGTCCGGTGTGTGGAATCCGGCTACGCCGCCAACGTGGAGGCGGTGGTGACCCCGGCACCCGAGCCCCTCCCGTTCGACGACGCGCCCGCCGCTCAGGTGCACGACACCGAGAACACCCCGACCATCGCCACCCTCGTCGCGTGGGCCAACTCTGCGCTGGACCGTGAGGTCACCGCGGCCGACACCCTCAAGAACGTGCTGGTGAAGCTGCAGGTGCCCGGCGCTGAACCGGAGATCGTGGGCATCGGCGTGCCCGGTGACCGCGAGGTGGACATGAAGCGGCTGGAGGCGGCGGTGGAGCCTGCGTCGGTGGAACTGCTCACCGAGGAGGACTTCGCCGCCAACCCGTTCCTGGTCAAGGGCTACGTGGGACCGAATGCGCTGCTAGGCAACGGACTTCGGTACCTGGTGGATCCGCGCGTGGTGGACGGCACCCGCTGGATCACCGGTGCCGACCAGCCGGGCAAGCATGTGGTCGACCTGGTCGCGGGCCGCGACTTCGTGCCCACCGGCACCATCGAGGCCGCCGAGGTCCGCGAGGGTGACCTGTCGCCCGACGGCAAGGGCGTGCTCACCGCGGCCAAGGGGATCGAGATCGGGCACATCTTCCAGCTCGGCCAGAAGTACACCAACGCGTTCGAGGTGGACGTGCTGGGGGAGAGCGGCAAACCGGTCCGGCTCACCATGGGTTCCTACGGTGTGGGCGTGTCACGGCTGGTGGCGGTGATTGCCGAACAGTGCCACGACGACAAGGGCCTGCGCTGGCCGCGTGAGGTCACCCCGTTCGACGTGCACGTGGTGATCGCCAACAAGGATGCCGCCGCGATCGACGGTGCCGAGGCGCTTGCCGCCGAACTGGACGCGCAGGCGTTGTCGGTGGTGCTCGACGACCGCAAGGCGTCGCCGGGCGTCAAGTTCAAGGACGCCGAACTGCTCGGCGTTCCGACCACCATGGTGGTGGGGCGCGGCTTCGCGGGCGGGGTCGTCGAGGTCCGCGACCGGTTCACCGGTGAGGCCCGGGAGATCCCGGTCGAGGGTGCCGCCGCGGCGATCGCGGCGATCGTCCGCGGATAGGACCCGGACGGCCAGGGGACTGGACGAGCAACCTCCTAAAGTGATATCACTTTAAAAACTGATATCACTTTAGGAGGTTGTCGTCATGAACGTCGAAACCGTACCGGTCGGGCGCGAGGGAGCGCAGGTCGAGGTGTCCGAGCGGCCGTGCTGGTATCGCGGAACGCCGGCGGCGATCGGGGTCATCGCCGCAGCGGTCGTGGCGATCGGCCTCGCCGCGGGCTGTATCGCACTCGCCGTGGCGCAGCAGCTGCCCGTGCTCGCGGTACCGGCCGTGCTCCTGCTGATCGCCGCCGTGGTCGGAGCCTCGACCATCATCGTCGTCGCACCCGGACACACCTACGTGGTGCAGCTGTTCGGGCGCTACGTGGGCACGGTGCGGCAGCCGGGCCTCGGGCTGGTGCCGCCGCTGACCACCCGCCGGAAGGTGTCGGCACGGGTGCGCAACTTCGAGACCGCCGAACTGAAGGTCAACGACGCCGTCGGTAATCCCGTCCATGTGGCCGCGATCATCGTGTGGCAGGTCGCCGACACCGCCAAGGCGACATTCGGTGTCGAGGACTACGAGGAGTTCGTCGGAACCCAGGCCGAATCCGCACTGCGGCAGGTCACCACCAGCCACCCGTACGACGAGGACGCCAGTCACGGCACCACGTCCCTGCGCGGCTCGACCGACCAGGTGGCCGCGGAACTGGCCGATCAGGTCGCCGACCGCGCCTCCCTTGCCGGACTGGAGATCCTCGAAACCCGCATCTCCTCGCTGGCCTACGCCCCCGAGATCGCGCAGGCGATGCTGCAGCGCCAGCAGGCGTCGGCGCTGCTCGCGGCCCGGGAGAAGATCGTGGACGGCGCCGTCGGGCTCGTGCAGAGCGCCCTGGCCCGGCTTGAGGCCGAGGACGTCGTGGTGCTCGACGACGAGCGTCGCGCCGCGATGGTGTCGAACCTGCTGGTGGTCCTCTGCGGTGACAATCGTGCGACGCCGGTGGTGAACACCGGCAGCCTGTATTCCTGATGGCCACGGGCAGCACAGATGCGGGCGAAGAGGCGCGGGGCGCGGGGCGTCCCTCGCCCCGCAAATCGATCGCCCTGCGGATCGACCCGGCCGTCTACGAGGCCCTCGCCAAGTGGGCGGCCGACGATCTGCGCAGCGTCAACGCGCAGATCGAGGTGCTGCTGCGCCGCGCGCTCGACGACGCCGGACGGTCACCGCGGGAGGCGGCACCGATCCGGCGCAGGGGCCGCCCGCGCCGCGAGATCTGAGAGCCCCCGGAGAGCCGACAGTCAGCGGGAACCGGGCAGTGCGACCGTGTACGGCGACTGTTTGAGCGCGGCGCGCCACTGAGCGGCCCGCGACGCGCATGCGGTGAGCCCGTCGAGGCCGATCTGCCGGACAGCGGGGCTGCCGGCCTTCTCCAGCAGTGACCGGTAGGCGACCGCCGAATCCGTTTCGGCGGCGAGCGCGACCTTCGCTGCGGACACCGGGTCGGTGACCTTGACAGGCAACACGTAGCCGGGCTCCTGATCGGGCGGGGTGGCCCCGGCCGACCGCATCGCCTCAGCGGCGGTGTCGCGGGCTGCGCGATGGGCGGCGGTGAACTCGTCGACGGTCTTGCGGCGGGTGGACGTGGTGAACGCGGTGATCACGCCGTAGGTGAACAGGGCGGCGTGCTCGGAGGCGACGACCACCTTCAGTGCATCGGTTGTCTCACTCATTCGGCCAGCGCCACCTCGACGATCGAGGCCACCGACGCGCTGACGGCGCCGGCGAGCCCGGCGACGTAGCCGTCCTCGCCGACCGCGACCTTCCCGGCCGCCCGCCCCGACGCGGTGAGCCGGGTGCGGAAGTCGTCGACGGTGATGCCGGTCCCGCCGGAACCTCCCGTCTCGCCGGTCTCTTTCGCGGGAGTGGTGACGATCTGTTTCGCCGTGTCCTGGTGCATCCGGGTGATCTCCTCGGTGAGCGCCGTGGCGTGTTCCGTGCGCTGGTCGGCGACGATCTTCAACGCGGCCGCGTAATCGGTGTCGGTGACGCTCAGTGCCAGCGCCGTGGCGGCGTCGGCGTGCGCGGCGTCGGCCAGTGGCAGCAGCGCCTCGGCCGTCAGTTGCTCCGCCGACGGCCCGCTGTCGCAGGCGGCCACCGATCCGGCGGTGGCGGCGATCGCCGACGCGGCCAGCGCACCGCGGATCGCCGACCGGCGTGACAGCTTGAGCGGTGACAACACGAGACCGGCGGTGGACTCGGACCGGGGTGGCGCGCCGGCGGCACGCGCGCTCACATCGGGCATCGGGAGGATGGGCACGCGTCACATGATGCCAGCAACTCGGCGGATGGGTTTTGCGGTGCGCGGTTGCTATCATTGCTGTTCGCCCGACTGCCCATAGCGGCAGCCGGGTCAGCGTATGTCACGGCCCGGCAGGCCGACACCGTCACCTACAACTGAAGACGAGGAGTTCGACCGTCGTGCAGTCCACCTCAGCCTCACGGAAACTGACCTCGCACATCACCACACTCGTCGAACCGGTCGTGACCGGCCACGGCTACGACCTCGACGAGGTCATCGTCCACTGGCCGGACTCCGCCGCACAGCCCGCGGCCGTCGCGGGCGTCCGGCGTGAGATCAAGGTCGTCGTTGATCGTGACGGCGCCAACGACCTCGACGAGATCGCGACCATCAGCCGCGACATCTCCGGACTTCTCGACGCAGATCCGGACGTCCCCGCCGACCCGTACCACCTCGAGGTGACCTCACCCGGCGTCGACCGGCCGCTGACCGCGCCGCGGCACTGGCGCAGAGCCCGGGGCCGCAAGGTCACCGTCGAGCTGTCCGACGCCGACACTCCGTCGATCACCGGCCGCGTCGGAGAGCTGACCGAGGACTCGGTGACGCTCGTGGTCAACGCGCGGGGCCGCATCACCAGCCGCGCCGTCGCCCTCGCCTCGATCGCGAAGGCGGTCGTCCAGGTCGATTTCTCCCGGCCGTCGGTCACCGAGCTCGAACTCTGCGGCCTCGACGAGCAGGAGATCGAGCAGCGTCGTCAGGAGCGCGCATGACTTCCCTTCCTTCCGCCAGCCTCACAAGTGAATAGGAGCCAGCCCATGCATATCGACATCAGCGCACTGCGCATGATCGAGGCCGACAAAGGCATCCCGATCGACACTGTCATCGAGACGATCGAGACCGCCTTGCTGACCGCGTACAAGCACACCGCCCACCCGGCCCAGCACGCCCGCATCGACATCAACCGCAAGTCGGGTGAGGTCCGGGTGATGGCGCACGAGTACGGCCCGAACGGCGAGGCCTCGGAGGAGTGGGACGACACTCCCGACGACTTCGGCCGGATCGCCGCGACCACCGCCCGTCAGGTGATCCTGCAGCGGCTGCGTGATGCCGAGAGCGAGAAGACGTTCGGTGACTTCGCCACCCATGAGGGTGAGATCGTCGGCGGCGTGGTGCAGGCCGACGCGCGGGCGAACGCCCGCGAGATGATCGTCGTGGCCATCGGCAGCGACGCCAATCCCGTCGAGGGCGTGATCCCCAAGGCCGAACAAGTCCCGGGTGAGGAACTCAAGCACGGCGATCGCGTCAAGTGCTATGTCGTCGGCGTCACCCGCGGGGCGCGTGGCACCCAGATCACGCTGTCGCGCACCCATCCCAACCTGGTGCGCAAGCTGTTCGCGCTGGAGGTGCCCGAGATCGAGGACGGCTCGGTGGAGATCGTGGCCGTCGCGCGCGAGGCGGGCCACCGTTCCAAGATCGCCGTCCACACCAAGGTCGGCGGCCTGAACGCCAAGGGCGCCTGCATCGGCCCGATGGGCCAGCGGGTGCGCAACGTGATGAGTGAGCTTGGCGGCGAGAAGATCGACATCATCGACTTCGACGACGACCCGGCCGTCTTCGTCGGGAATGCGCTGTCGCCGGCGAAGGTTGTGTCGGTGTCGGTCATCGATCTGGCCCTCAAAGCGGCGCGTGTGGTGGTGCCCGACTACCAGCTGTCCCTGGCGATCGGCAAGGAAGGCCAGAACGCCCGGCTGGCGGCGCGGCTGACCGGGTGGCGGATCGACATCCGGTCCGACGCAGACCCCGCCGATCCCGGAGACGAGTGATGGTTCGGGCCGACGTGACCGGATCAACACCGCTGATTGTGGGCCGATTCTCCCGATCGGCCCTCGGCGCGCTAGACTGACCGATGGTTCATCGAACGCTATCCGAGGCGCCGATACGGACGTGCATCGGATGTCGGCGGCGAGACAGCGCAACAGCGCTCGTCCGGTTGGTGGCCCGTACCGATTCCCTACACACGGAGTCCGGTGAGGGTCCCGGCAGGACGGTGGTGGTTGTGGATGTCACACGAGCTATGCCGGGGCGAGGCGCCTGGTTGCACCCACGTGAGGAGTGTCTCTCCCGTGCGGTGCGCCGCAAGGCCTTCGGGCCGGCATTACGGGTCCACGGTCTGACCGTGACCCACAGTGATCTCTCCGAGCTGGTCGGGGAGATCAACGATCAAAGACAGGCAGCAGAAGACATGAGCACACCGTGAAGTTCCCACGATGAGCACGTATCGGACGTAACCACGAGGTCGTAGCGGGCAGGCCGCTCGACCTCCAAGTGAGGAGAGCAGTGGCAGGCAAGGCCCGCGTGCACGAATTGGCCAAAGAACTCGGCGTGACGAGCAAACAGGTGCTCGAACGTCTCAAGGAGCAGGGCGAATTCGTCAAATCCGCGTCGTCGACCGTCGAGGCCCCGGTGGCCCGGCGACTTCGCGAATCATTCCCCCAGGCCGGAGGCAAGGACACAGGTGCGTCCAAGCCCCGGCCTACCGGCGCACCCAAGCCCGGTGCACCGCGCCCGTCGGCCACGCCGGCGGCAGCCCAGAAGCCCGCACCCGTGGGCCCGCGTCCCGGCGCGCCCAAGCCGGCCGCACCTGCGCCGGCCCCGGCCGCCGCGGCGAGCGCTCCGGCGGCACCCGTAGATGCGGGCCGCCCGGCCCCGCAGGC
>NZ_BAED01000063.1 GCF_000241345.1 Gordonia amarae NBRC 15530 | reverse complement strand
CCGTGGTTGCGGGCCAGGTAGTGGGCGGTGGCCAGGCCGTGCCCGCCGCCGCCGACGATCACCACATCGTAGTTCGACTTGGGTTCGGGGTTGTGCCACAAGAAGTCTGGATGGTGTGGCAGGTCTGCACCGGGGGCTGTCATGGCGGGCCGTCCTTGCGCTTTCTGGTGGTCTGTGGGGTTTTCGAGTCTAGAAGTCGATGACGACGGGTGTGAGGGGTTCGGAGCAGCAGAGCAGGATCTTGCCCTGCGCGATCTCGCGCGGCCGGATACCGCCCTGATGATTCATCACCACCTCGCCCGAGGTCTTGGTGACTTTGCACGCACCGCACAGCCCGACGCCGCACGTCGACGGCAGCGTCACCCCGGCCGCTGCGGCGGCGGCCAGGATCGTGGTGCCCTCACCGACACTGATCCGGCGGGCCCGGCGGGTGAAGTCGACGGTCATCGCCCCGTCGATGTCGGCGGTGTCCGGCGGCGGTAGTTTCAGGCCGTAGCTTTCCTCGTGGATCCGGGTCAGACTGCCGCCCGCGGCAACCAGCGCGGTACGCACTCGGCTACGGAATTGGCCAGGGCCGCACAGGAATACCACGCGTTCGGCGATGTCGGGGCACCAGCTCGCGAGCATCCCGGCGTCGATCCGGCCACGATGGCCCCGGAAACTGGTGTCGCTGTAGGTGGTGGGTTCGCCGGCGGCGTCGAGGCGGGTGCAGGCGAACGCCACCGTCACGTTCGGATTGTTGACGGCGATCTGATCGAGCTCGGCGCGGAACGGGATGTCGTCGAAGGTGCGGGCGCTGTGAATGAACACGATGTCGGGGCCGGCTTCCGGCATGTCGGCGTCGGTGGCCGCTCTTAGCATCGACATCACCGGTGTGATGCCGCTGCCGGCGGAGATGAACAGGTATTTGTCCGCGGGTATGCTGCGGTAGCTGAATCGGCCCAGCGGCCCGGACGCGGTGACCGTCATCCCCGGTTCCATGTTGTCGTGCAACCAGTTCGACACGTGGCCGCCGGCCACCCGCTTCACCGAGATCGACAGGGTGTCCGGGCGGGTGGGGGACGAGGAGATGCTGTAGCAGCGTTCCACACGGCGACCGTCGACGTCGAGGCCGATGGTGAGGAACTGGCCGGGATTGAACACGAACGTGCGGGGTTCGACGGCGCGGAAGGTGAACGTCGCCATGTCCCGGGTGACGGGCGCGCGTTCGGTGCACACCAGCAGATGGTCGTCGGTCACCGTCACGAGGCCGCTGCCTTCCCGGCCATATGCGAGCCCATGTCCATCGGGGCTGTACCGGGTTCGGCGGCCGCGACACCCATATTGGTGCGCAGAGTGGTGATGTACCAGTTGACGAATGCCTCCACCAGGACCTCCGACGGTCCGTACGGCCCGGGAAGGTAGGCGGGACTGGAGATGCCCTGGTGGGCGAGGGCGACGAAGTCGGCGTCCTGCTGGTTGGTGATCTCCCAGACGTTCGTGAGCCGGTTGAGGTCGTAGTCGACGCCTTCGACGGCGTCGCGGTGCACCAGCCAGGTGGTGCGCACCAGCGTCTTGTCGGGGGCGATGGGGATCACCGAGAACAGCAGACCGTGGTCGCTGGTGATGTGCAGCCACATATTGGGTTGCAGGTGCATTGACACGCGACCGAGTTTGCGTTCGGGCAGGTCGTCGGTGAGCAGTTTGGCGCAGGCGAGCGATCCGTCGAGGGTGAACGATTCGCCGGCCAGATCCATCGCCTCGCGTTCGATGTGGAATCCCGTTGGGCGCGTATCGAGTTGGAAGATGTTTCGGTGCGGTAGGCCGTACCGGTCCCAGACCTCGGTGAGTTCGGCGGTGGAGATGCGGTAGCGGTTGAACACCGGCGCGAGCCGGTCGGGGACGGTGTCGGTGCTGCTGTATCCCCAGATGGGAAAGAAGACGTTCAGCAGTTCGGGGTGCCCGTTGCAGTGGTAGCACTCCCGATTGTTCTCCATGGTCAGTTTCCAGTTGCCGTTCTCGACGATATCGGTCTGTTTGGCCACCTTTGCCTGTGCGAGATTGTGCGGGGCGAGGTAGGGCTCGACGATCTCGGCCACCTCATCGATGTCGGTGGGTGCCTCGTCGGCGAGGCAGATGAACACCAGTCCGGCGATGGTGCGGACGTGAACGGACCTGAGCGTGAAGCATTTCCGGTCGAAACCGGAGTCCTGGGCATCGGCGTACGTGAGGTGTCCGTCGGCGTCGTACGTCCACGAGTGGTAAGTGCAGACTATGGTGCCGGTGGCGCCGCGCGGTTCGGTGATCAGGCGGGCGCCGCGGTGCCGGCACACATTGTGGTGGGCACGGACGGTGTTGTCGTCGGCGCGGATGACGATCACCGACTGGGTGCCGAAGTTCACGGTGACGAAGTCGCCGGGTTCGGGGATCTCGGCTTCGGCGGCCACGAAGAGCCACTGTTTGGAGAACACCTCATCGACGTCGTGCTGGAACCACTCTGGGCTCACATAGAACGGCGCGGGCAGGCTCCGGCCGGTTTCCCTGGCGGCGAGCAGTTCCCGGTGGTCCGGGCGCAGGGGTGCAAGCATCGGCGAAGTACTTTCTCTGCCAAAAGAATCAGGGACTGTGCTGGCATCCCGATGGGTGCCGGCGGCGGTGTCGATGTGCGGTGACGGTGGGCGTGTTGTTGCGACCAGCGCAACGGTGCGCGAGTCATGCAACAATGGTGGGGCCTGTGCATTGCGTTGTCAATCCGGATGTGAGACCGTGAATCCGGTGTCGGCCAGTGGTCACGACGAACCCGCTCGACGCCCGTCAGCAGGTGGCCCTCGCCGCTGACCGAGTGTCTCCCTCTGCCGGTTGAGGTGCGAGGAGCGTCAGCGACGAGCCTCGAAACCCGGTGAGCGGGCATTGTCGTCTCCCCGGATCGGTCCCCACGTCCGACTGACGCATCCACCCCGACTCCGGTTGAGGTGCCCCGGCTCTGCCGGTTGAGGTGCCCCGGCTCTGCCGGTTGAGGTGCCCCGGCTCTGCCGGTTGAGGTGCGAGGAGCGCAAGCGACGAGCCTCGAAACCCCGCAAGACAACCGAGTCCCCCACCACAACGTTCCGCAGTACACTGTTTATCGAGGTCACAGCCATGCCCGTCAGCGTTATCGAACTGTTCAGCATCGGTATCGGACCATCGAGTTCCCATACCGTCGGACCCATGCGTGCCGCGCAACGCTTCGTCGACGACCTCACCGAACGCGGCCTGCTCGCCGAGCCGATCCGGGTGGAGTGCGAACTCTTCGGTTCCCTCGCCGCCACCGGGGCCGGCCACGGCACCCTCGACGCGGTGTTGTTGGGCCTCGAGGGCCTGCGCCCGGAGACCATCTCCACCGAGACCAAACAGCAGCGCCTGGCCTGGATGGCCCTGCACCACCGGATCCGGCTCGGTGGATTGCTCGAGATCCCGTTCACCACCGACGACATCGTGTGCCGGGCGAACATCTTCCTGCCGGAACATCCCAACGCGATGACGTTGCGCGCCTTCGCGAACACCGAATCGCCGATCGCCGAATCACTGATCGTCACGGAGACCTACTTCTCGGTGGGTGGCGGCTTCGTCGTCACCGCCGCCGGGTTCGCCGCACTCTCCGACACCGACGCCGACGCCGACGACGCCGGCGTGCCGTACCGGTATTCCAGCGCGCGGCAACTGCTGGACCTGTGCGCGTCGTCGGGGCTCTCGATCGCCGAGATCACCCTCGCGAACGAGGCGCGGCAGCGCTCACCCGACGATGTCGGCAAGTATCTGCTGGAGATCGCCGACGTCATGCACGAGTGCGCGCGGCGCGGCATGATGACCGACGGTGTCCTGCCGGGCGGTCTGCAGGTGTCCCGGCGGGCGAAGGCGTGGTGGCAGCGCCTGGTGTACGAGGACCGGGACCGGGCGCCGGAGTTCGCCGAGGACTGGGTGAATCTGGTGGCACTGGCCGTCAACGAGGAGAACGCGGCCGGCGGCCGGGTGGTCACCGCCCCCACCAACGGTGCCGCCGGGATCGTGCCCGCCGTGCTGCATTACGCGCGCCGCTACACCGAGGCCGGTCGCGCCGACCCCGATGATGCGACGATCCGCTACCTGCTCACCGCGGGTGCGGTGGGTGCGCTCATCAAGGAGCACGCCTCGATCTCCGGTGCCGACGTCGGCTGCCAGGGCGAGGTGGGTTCGGCCGCCGCGATGGCCGCCGCCGGCCTGGCCGAGGTGCTCGGCGGAACCCCGGAGCAGGTGGAGAACGCGGCCGAGATCGCGATGGAACACAGCCTGGGCCTGACCTGCGATCCGATCGGCGGGCTGGTGCAGATCCCGTGCATCGAACGCAACGCGATCTCCGCGGGCCGGGCGATCAACGCCGCCCGGATGGCGTTGCGCGGCGACGGCACCCACCGCGTCAGCCTCGATCAGGTGATCGCGACGATGCGCGACACCGGCCGCGACATGCACACCAAATACAAAGAAACCGCAACTGGTGGCCTCGCGGTCCACGTCCCTCTCAACATCGTCGAATGCTGACCGCACCCGACCTTCGCTGGTTGAGGTGCGAGGAGCGCTAGCGACAAGCCTCGAAACCCCGTGAGCAAACAATGTCGACTCCCACACCCCGAGACCCAAACTAAGGGTTGGCTAACTTTAGCTAACGGGCTAGCCTCGGTATATGACCGCCACCACCGCGGGCGACCGCACCTACGGACTGTTCCTGAACATGGGTGCCAACCTGGCCCCCACCACGGCCGGGGTATTCGACCTGACGCTCCGCGAGGCCGTCGCCGCCGAACAACTCGGCTACGACGAACTGTGGGTCACCGAACACCACTTCATCAGGTTCGGCATCAACCCCAGCGCGCTGACGACAGCCGCATTCCTGCTCGGCCGCACCGAGCGGATCAGGGTCGGGACCGCGGTCACGCTGTCGCCGCTGCTGCATCCGGTGGAGATGGCCGAACGGTCCGCGCTGCTCGACCAGCTCAGCGGCGGCCGGTTCATCCTCGGCCTCGGACGCGGCGGCTACCGCAAGGACTACGAAGTCCTGGGCGTCGACTTCGCGCACTGGGATGAGGAGCCGATGTCGAGCGCGCGGCAGATCCTCGAACACTGGGCGCCGGGGTCGTTCCTGCAGCCGGAGCCGCTGACCCGGCCGCACCCCGAACTGCTGCTCGGCACCACCGGCGCCGCCGGAATGGAATTGGCCGCCCGCAATGGTCTTGCGCTGCAGCACTATTTCGCGATGCCCGCCGAGCCCCGCGTACAGATCGAGGAGGCGTATCGGTCGTTCGATCCGGTCGGCGATCCCCGCCACCTGCACACCCTGATCGTCGTCATCGACGACGCCCCCGACGCCCGGGACCGGCTGGCGAACGCCGCGCGGCAATCATTCAACGACGGCGACCATCCGCACGTCCCGCAGGCGCCCGAGTTCCACGTCGGCCCCGACGGCAAACCCCTCACCTCCGAGGATCAGGTGCAGATGGCCCTGAACGCCGCGATCGTCGGCCCGGTGAACCAGGTCGTCGACGAACTCGGCACCTTCATCGAGACCACCGGCGCCCGCCGCCTCGCCTTCTACACCGAGGCCACCACCGACGCCGGCATCACCATGCGCACCATCACCGATCTCGCCGAGAAGGTCATCCCCCAACTCTGAGCCGGTCGCGTCGGCATTATTGGTGGATAATCGGCTTCCATGTCCGCCATCAGAACCGCCCTCGTGATCCGTCACGTCGTATTCGAGGATCTCGGCGTATTCGATCCTGTGTTGCGCGAACTCGGCTACCGGATCGAGTACGTCGACGCCGGGTTCGGCCGCGTTGACGCCGGCGCGGTGTCGGAGGCGGACCTGCTCGTCGTGCTCGGCGGTCCCATCGGGGTGGGAGACCAGCAGGCGTACCCGTATCTGACGGACGAGATCAAGGCTATCGCGGACCGAATCGCTCTCGGCCGGCTGACGTTCGGGGTGTGTCTGGGGGCGCAGCTGATCGCGGCCGCACTCGGTGCGGCGGTCGAACCCACCGGTCGTTTCGAGGTCGGATACGCGCCGTTGACGCTCGCCGACGTCCCGGACAATCCGCTCGCACCGCTGGGTGACGTGCCGGTGCTGCATTGGCACGGTGACCAGTTCGCGATTCCCGACGGTGCGGTGTTGCTGGCGTCCACACCGGGATTCCCGCATCAGGCGTTCACGTTCGGGCCGGCCGTCCTCGCGCTCCAGTTCCATCTCGAAGCCGACCCTGACGGTCTGGAGCAGTGGCTTATCGGGTACGTCTCCGACCTGGCCGCCCATGGCATCGCCCCCGCGACCATCCGTGGCGACGCCGCGCGGTACGGGCCACAACTCGCCGACCGCGCGCGGCGCGTGCTCTCGGCATGGCTGACGGCGTCCGGCTCTGGATAGACCGCAGCTCCCCGGTCGTGCGACCGGGGAGCTGCGGGGCCGGTAATGCTGTGGCGGATCAGCTTTCGCAGGCGACGCCGTCATCGTCACCGTCGAGCGCCGACCGGTATCCGGGCTGCCCGCGGTACAGCGGGGCAGCACCGGCGGCCTTGGCCGCCTTGCAGTTCTGGTAGTAGACGTCGCTTGCCGGCGGCGGCGTCACCGGACGCGGTGTGGTGCGCGGCGGGGTGGTGGTGCGCGGCGGATTCGTGTTCCGGTTCGGCGCATTGTTCGGCGTCGAGTTCTGCGGAACCTTCGCACCGCACGACGACAGCACCCGGCGGATGGCGTCACGTTCGCCGGCGGTCACCCACAGCCCGTACACCTTCTTCACCTGCACCTGCTTGGCCACGTACGTGCAGCGGTACGACTTGTTCGACGGCAGCCACGTCGCGGCGTCGCCGTCCCGCTTCTGCGAGTTGGCGCGCCCCGACACGGCGAGCAGGTTCCGCGGATCGTTCGCGAAATCGCGGCGCTTGGACGCCGACCACTGCTGAGCGCCCTTCTGCCAGGCGTCCGACAGCGCGACGAGGTGATCGATCTGCACCTCCGCCGACCGCGGCCCGCGCACAAAGCTGATCACCGACCGCGTGTACGGATCGGTCAGCGTACCCGAGGCGACGACGCACCCGTTGGTGCCCGGTTTGATCTTCACCGACCGCAGGTCACGACGCAGAATGTCGTTCCGGGTGTCGCACCCGTTGCGGCCGTAGGTCACCGACACATTGTCGGCCCACGCCTCACCGAACTTGTTCCGGTCATACCCGGTCTTCGGGGCACGCCCCTTCACTTTCAACGAATTGAGTTCCTGCACCGCCGCATTAGCAGCCGGCGCCGCACCGGCCGGGGCCTCCGCGACGATGGTGGGAACGAGAACAGAACCAGCTACCGCGGCAACCGCCAGCAGTGCACCTGACAAACGCAAAATACTATCCCTTTACAACTGAACACATATCGAGCAAGACGGAATATACCCGAACACTCCGACATCCCGAGTAACCAACCGAACGGGGGTAGGCCAATGGACCAGAAACGACCCCCTGTCGATCCTCGGTGTCCCAACCACCAACCGTCCGTTCGGTAGGATGTTCGGATGGGGCGAATTCCGGGCTACTACGAGTGGGACGATGATGATCTGACGCCCGCACGCAAGAAGGAGGGAGGGTTCCACCAGAACCTCTTCGACGCCGACGGCAAACTGCGAGGCCACGCACGTTTCATACCTTCTGACAAGGTCGAACCCGATCCCGTATATTTGGCAGAGTACGTCACTGAACATGTGTACGTTCCAGCTGAAGAGAGGCGTCTGACACCGGAGCAACAGGAGTTGGCGGACCTTATCAGTGAGGTTCTCCTTGTCTTCTTAGCCAAAGGCATCGACCGAGCCAAGCCGCATGTCAAGAGATGGTGGACAGAATCGGGTCGTCCATTCGTGAGCGAACGACGAACGCGGTTGGTCGAGCGGCTTCCGAAGCGTGCGCCGAAGGCAAGCCGCGCGGTTGCCAACCCTCACGGGGGAGCCACCTCCGATCAGTCTCCAGCTGACAATGCCATGGCCGTTCTTCGTCCGAAGATGTCGAGCGCCGAAGCTCAAGCTCGATACCTTGCGGCAATGGCTGCCCGCGCTTTCAGTGAAGAGCAGATGAAGATGGTTAGACGCGCAGACATCATCGATGCCGAAGACGTCGTTGAAATCGAGAGGAAGATTGCCGAGCTGCCGCCCCACGAAGTGCGTGAATTGATGTCCAAGATGGTCACCGATCCTACGATGCTCAGCGAAGCCGCCCTGGCGGAATTGGCGAGCGCGCTCGCGCGAGCGAACCGCGCCGATCAGCATTGGGCGAATCAACTGCCGTGTGACGACGACTGAGTGGTTCCGGCGTGCTTCCACCTACACCTGGTGCGCCTCCTCGGTTCCAGTGGACACCGGAGTAAGTGGGGCTGAGGTTCCCGCTGGAAGGACGGCAGCATTGTCTGGGAGTCCGCCGAACATCTGAATTGCTGGGGCATTCAGCGGGGTGAGGCGGACGAGAAGCTACTCTTCCAGGCGGATACGCTTGGGCTTAGCGCCGGGGACAAACCTAACTCCCGGGACGTTACCCATCCTCACCGCTGCATCTATTGCACCGCCACTTATCTCGCCAGCTTGGTAGTCCGTGGTTGCATGATCGCGGATTTCCGCGATTCGGAACTCAGTGCCGATGGGAACCCGGCGTAAGACTTCAAGCACATGACTTGCGACCGCTCCGTTTGGCCGACGTGTCCCTGTGGGTTGGTGACTTGGTTCCGGCTGCAAGGGGAAGGCCGAGGTCGGGTGAAGAGTGTCCCGTTGATCGTGAAAACTCGATGATGACGTGAGGTCGGTCCGAGGTAGCGCGTCATCAGCCTCGAAGGCTTCGTCATCGTCATCAGGAAGTTCTGCCTCTATGGGTGCGACGTCGGTGAAATGCGGAGAAGCTTCAGTGGAAACTGTCAATCCAAGGAGTTGATTGAGAATTCTGGCCAGACCGACTTGCCGAGCTTCAATAAAAGCGGGGAAATTCTTGATTGACCATAATGTAGAATCAATGGGAACCTGTTGCTCTTCAAGGCGTTCGGGCGGTATTGTCGGTAAGTACGCTGCGGGGCTCTTGGCCGATATGGACCTATTTGAAGAACTGAATATGAACGCGAGATTTCCAATAGAATTGGTAAGATCCGTACCGTAGGTACTAGTTACCTTAGTCTTGGGGAAGATATGATGATATTCAATCCTGGAGCCCGATGTCATTGGCGCAGAGCTCAGTGATTGATTACTCTTCCAATCCTTGACGGAACGCTGGAGGGCTGCGATGTAGAGCAGATTGAACCATGCCGAGCTCATCTTCTTGCTTGATAGTTCTTCGGGATCGATCGGGGTGTCTACGGGGCGTGCACCAGAGGCCCGCCGCACGAGACCCGTCAGGGTGTCGAGAAAACTTGATGTTGAATCGACAGCAGATCGTAGTGACTTCGAATCGGCATCGAGCTTTCCCTCGACCTGGTTGGAGTAGTAGCTGAACGCCATGGCGGTATAGACCCAACGTTTCAGTGTCGCCGCTTCCATCCTATCGAGGCGACCATTTCTCAGAAACAGTAGATACGCAGGTATTACCACGACGTTCGGACTGGTGAGTACTGCGGATCTGGGGATACTGCATTCTCCCTTTAGGAAGTCAACTGCATATCGGAGTGCCTTCTCGGTCTCGGCCCAATGCAACTTGAGTTTGTCGCCGGTTATTGCCTTGTCGATGAGTTTGATTGAGTGAGAACCGGTGCCTGCCAGTATGCCAGTCAGGCGGAGCACTGCTTCCCGGTCAAGTGAGAAGTTCTGAAAATTGAGTTCATCATTGAACTGATCAATGACATCAAGTCCGTCGGGCCATCGTGCCGCAATTGCGCTGAGAACCAGATCGCCTTTGGATAGCCGACGTCCACCTTGATTTACTCGAGTAAAGATCTCAGCAACCTCCTCGTAGTCGTCGGACTCCACGGTCACAACAGGCACTTCCTTCTGTCGGATGCTGTGGACATTCCGAATCCTGTCGTAGTAGGTGTCGTATGTAGGATCATCGCGGTCAATTCCAGCGGCAGAGAGTAGCTGCGCGAACTGAGGTGTTTCACTCATCAGTTGTGTAACTCGGAGTAGCCGCCGGTTGCGTCGTTGTACGGCACTGGCGTTCAGGAACTCTTGGGTGTCGATATTGAAACGCACGTCGAGATGAGTGGTTGTTCGGTCTGGAGCGATCACTGCGGCCAATGATGTCAAGCGTTGCTGGCCATCGAGCAGCACGGAGGGTTGCAGCTGGACCTCATGTCCTTGTATAACTGCCGCCTTCTTGAGCGGCACGTCAAGGGTCGTCTTCCAAACGAGGAGAGAGCCGACAGGATAGTCCTTGTACAGAGAATCCAAAAGGAAGGGGACCTGTGCCTTCTTCCACACGTAGCTGCGCTGGATAGACGGAATCACGAGCCGGCCGTCGAGGAGGTGGCGAACTTGGGTGATGAGGGACTCTGTTGCTAGGCCCATGATGGATTCCTTTGTCTAAGCTGCTGCGAGCAGTGGCTCGTTTCATATTAGCTTCAAAGTCTCATGAGGACTGAAGGCGGGGGATCTATACGTGGCGGGGCGGAGCCCCGCCCAGAAGTTGAGGACGGTGCACCGCAGACACATCGAGCATCCCGGTCAGCTCAGCAGTCCACGCCCCCACGTTCGGTTCGGTCAGGTCGTAGGCGGGAGTCCACCTGCGGGAGCGGCCGGTCAATCACCTGGGCGGCGGTAGTCCAGAGCCCAGAACCCACCGAATGTTCCAGATGGTGGTCGGTGAGGTAGTCCAGGAACTCGCGGGTGCCGCCTGCCGAATTGGTGCGGACTAGCACCGATTCGGCCTGTATACGTACCTGGGTCAGGGCCTGTTTGGTGACCGCGACTTCCCTATGCGCTGGTTCCCGTCTTCTTCGGCCTCGGCGGCTCCGGCAACGAGGGGGTGGGCCTGCTCGTCGGTGTCTTGCCCCGCTGGATGATCTCACCAATCTTCTGGCTAAACTTGTTCTCGCCCTGGGGGTCCACACCCTGGATGGCTCGCGTCCCACAGCTCTCCGCATCGCCGACGAGGTCTTCGGCGAGAGCTTGGGCGGGCGCGAGGGCTGCCGTGTGCGCAATAGTCACCGACTTTGTTGTCACTAGCACTGAAGGCAGACAGAGGAATCCGCCGTGGTGAAGGCCCTTTGCCTGCGCCTGGAACCGCACCGGGTGTAGCTCCGCAAGGGGGCAGCGCGGTCATCGGCCCACGGTTGACGAGTGTGGCCATGCATAGAGCCAGTGCAATGCTTGGCCCGTTCTGCTGGTTCTCGGAGTTTGCTTCCGTGGGCAAGTCGCACGGTGACATGGTCAGCGGATGGGCGTCGGCCCGAGCGGTCGTGCCGAGCTCGTGCGACCAAGGAGGAGCCGGCGACCGAGGATGCTTTCCACCCCGTTCTGACCACAACCGCCGGCGATGTGGGAGCGGGACCGCTGAGGTCGAGGCTGCATCATGTGCGGTCCGCCGACGTTACCGACAGCACCGCGCAGACCACCGGCATGCAGCGGTTCGCGGCGATCAGCGGAGCCATCCGTGGGATCGGAGAAGATCTGGATCGGTGAGACACACGTGGCCGCGCGCACGGCCTCCGACAATCACCATAACGGCGAGTCGAAGACCGCGATCTTCATCCGAAGCGGTAACCCCGAATTCGTGTTTCACGACGGAACCGACGAGGTTCGCATCAGCACCGGACCCGGCGATTACATCTTTGTTCCGTCGTTCGTCCCGCATCGCAAGGAAATTCGGACCCAGACAATCCCGCTATGGTGGTGATTGCCCGCAGCACTCAGGAGGTGATCGTCGTCAACCTGCCGACTCTCTACGCACTGCTATCGCCAGTCAGCACTGTCGGTAGCTCGAGGAGCGAGTCGATGATCGTCGCCCGAGACGACTCGGGGCGGCGGGCGTGCAGGTGGCCCCACGGTCCGCGGCGGATCAGGATGGGCCGCATACCCGCATCGGCGGCGGGCAGGACATCGTTGTCAATGCGGTCGCCGACATAGGCGATATTCTGCGGTGGCATCCCGGCCAGCTCGGCGGCCGCGACGAAGAATTCGGGTTCGGGTTTCTCGACGCCGAGTTCGGCGGAGTTACGGATGACGTCGATCGGCAGATCCATGGCACGCAGGGATTCGAGCGCCCGCGGCGGCTGATTGCCGGCGATCACGAGTCGCAACCCCAGCTTTCGTAGTTGCGTCAACGCAGGGCGCACATCGGGATACAGGTCGTCGGCGTCGAAGCCGTTGCGCAGCCCGCCCGGGTCGTCGGTCTCCCAGGCCGCGTCCTCGGCGGCCACGTCGATGCCAGGGCGGACGAGTTCGAAGGCGTCCTCGACCGGTCGGTCGCCGGCCGCGCACGCCCCGAGCGCACCGAGGAACGTCAGCGGGGTGACCCCGAGCCTGTCCGCCCACCGCAACCAGAGCCGCGATTCGTCGACGAGGGTCTCACCGACGTCGAAGACGACGGCGCGGATAGCGGCTGTGGGTCTCGACGCGGGGGATTCACTCATGGCCGTCGAGCTTACGGGGCGCGCTCCGGGGAACGCGCTCCTGGGAATGTGCCCCGGGAGCCCGGCGGCCGGTGGCATAGTCGGCGAGTAGGTCCAGCCGGGTGAGCCCGGTTCAGCCGAGAGACTGCTTGACCGAGGAGAAGCCCTGATGCCTGATGCGTTCCATCCTGACCTGACCACGACCGCCGACGAGGCGACCGGGGCATCGTTGCGGTCGCGACTGCATCATGTGCGGGCCGCCGATGTTTCCGGCAGCACCGCACAGACGACCGGCATGCAGCGGTTCGCCGCGATCAGCGGCGCCACCGTCGGGTCGGAGAAGATCTGGATGGGCGAAACCCATGTCGCCCCGAGCACCGCGTCGGACAACCACCATCACGGCGAGTCGGAGACGGCGATCTTCATCCGCAGCGGCAACCCGGAGTTCGTCTTCCATGACGGCACCGACGAGGTGCGTATCGCGACCGCGCCCGGCGATTACATTTTTGTCCCGCCGTTCGTGCCGCACCGCGAGGAGAACCCCGACCCGGACAATCCGGCGGTGGTGGTGATCGCCCGCAGTACCCAGGAGGCGATCGTCGTCAATCTGCCCACGCTCTACGCGCTGGAGGAGTGACAGCTCACTTCCAGACCCGAGAAGCACACCACCAACTGAACGGAGCCGTCCACATGTCCGAGCCGACCACCAACCCTGACCACACCGGCACCCCTGAACCGATCACCGCCCTGGATCTGCCCGCGCAGGAACTCAGCGAGGCCACCCGCAAGTACTTCGCGATCTGTCAGGAAAAGCTGGGCATGGTGCCGAATGTCCTGCAGGCGTACACCTTCGACGAGGAGAAGCTGCGCGCCTTCACCGGCATGTACAACGACCTGATGCTCGGCGATTCCGGCCTGTCGAAGCTGGAGCGGGAGATGATCGCGGTGGTGGTGTCGTCAGTCAACAAGTGCTACTACTGCCTCACCGCACACGGCGCCGCGGTACGGCAACTGTCCGGAGACCCGCTGCTCGGTGAGCAGATGGTGATGAATTTCCGCGCGGCCGCGCTCGACGCCAGGCAGCGGGCGATGCTGGAGTTCGCCGAGAAGGTCACCGAACAACCGGCCAAGCTCGATGAGGCAGACCGGCAGCGGTTGCGCGAGGCCGGGTTCAGCGACCGCGACATATTCGACATCTCCTCGACTGCGGCATTCTTCAACATGACCAACCGGGTGGCGTCGGCGATCGACATGCGGCCCAACATCGAGTACGCCGCGCAGTACCGCTGAGTTCAGCCGATCCGTCGCTCAGCCGATCCGCCAGAGGGGATTGACCGGCCCGTGGCCGGAGCCGAGCGGGTATGCCGCCTGCAGGCCACGGGTCACCCAGCGCTTACCGAACGCCACCGCGTCGGGCATCGAGAAGCCGTGCGCCAGTGCCGATGCCATCGCCGCTGACAGGGTGTCGCCGGCGCCGTGATCGTGCGGGGTGTCGATCCGGGGGTGGGTGAACTCGTGGAACTCGGTGCCGTCGAACAGCAGGTCGGGGCTGTGCGCCGACGACCGCAGGTGGCCGCCCTTGACGAGTGCCCAGCGGGCACCCAGCCCGTGCAGGGCGCGCGCCGCGTCGCGCTGGGTGGCGTCGTCGACCACGTCGATGCCGGTGATCAGCCGCACCTCGTCGAGGTTCGGTGTGACTACCGTGGCGATGGGGAACAGGGTGTTGCGCAAGGTATCCAGTGCCTCGGCCGCCAGCAGCGGATCGCCGTGCATCGACGCGCATACCGGGTCGACCACCAGCGGGATGGTGCCGTCGCCGCCGATGCTCAGCGGGGCGCAGGCGGCGACGACGGCCTCGATGATCGCACTTGAGGCGAGCATCCCGGTCTTGGCGGCCCCGATCCCGATATCGGTGACCACGCTGGTGATCTGACCCGCCACCACCGCGGGTTCGATCTCCTGAAATCCCTGTACGCCCAGGGAGTTCTGCACGGTGACGGCGGTGACGGCGACGCACCCGTGTACGCCGAGTGTGGCGAACGTACGCAGATCCGCCTGCATCCCGGCCCCGCCACCCGAGTCCGACCCGGCGATGGTCATCACCCGCACAGGAGTGACACCCTTTGGTGCAGTGTTTAATTCAGTCACACGACCCCCATCTTGATCCCTGAGGCTGAAGCGACGAAGGAGCGAAGGTCTCGAAGGGTCCGGTGACGCTCTGCACATGAGGTGACCACCTCACACCGACCGTCGGTCATAACGGTCACGACGCCGAGGTGGTTTCCAGCGGCAGGTACACCCGGTTGCCCTGCTCGGCGAACTCCGCCGACTTGGCCGCCATCTCCGCAGTGATCTTGCGGTCGATGTCCTCGGCGGTCACCAGGTTGTTCTCCTCGGCGTAGGTGCGCACGTCGGCACTGATCCGCATGGAGCAGAACTTGGGGCCGCACATCGAGCAGAAGTGCGCGGTCTTGGCGGGTTCGGCGGGCAGTGTCTCGTCGTGGTATTCGCGGGCGGTGTCCGGGTCGAGGGCGAGGTTGAACTGGTCGGTCCAGCGGAACTCGAAGCGCGCCTGCGAGAGCGCGTTGTCGCGGTCCTGCGCCCGCGGGTGTGCCTTGGCGAGGTCGGCGGCGTGGGCGGCGATCTTGTAGGTGATCACACCTACCTTCACATCGTCGCGGTCGGGCAGCCCCAGATGCTCCTTCGGGGTGACGTAGCACAGCATCGCGGTGCCGGCCTGCGCGATCATCGCCGCGCCGATCGCGGAGGTGATGTGGTCGTAGGCGGGTGCGATGTCGGTGGCCAGGGGCCCGAGGGTGTAGAACGGGGCCTCCTCACACAGCTCTTCCTCGAGTCGGACGTTCTCGACGATCTTGTGCATCGGAACGTGTCCGGGTCCTTCGATCATCACCTGCACGCCATAGCTTTTCGCGATCGTCGTGAGTTCGCCGAGGGTGCGCAGTTCGGCGAACTGGGCCTCGTCGTTGGCGTCGGCGACGGAGCCGGGACGCAGGCCGTCGCCGAGGGAGAAGGTGATGTCGTAGCGGGCGAAGATTTCGCACAGTTCGCCGAAGTGGGTGTACAGGAACGATTCCTCATGGTGCGCCAGGCACCAGGCGGCCATGATCGATCCGCCGCGCGAGACGATACCGGTGACCCGGCGGGCGGTGAGCGGCACGTACCGCAGCAGCACCCCGGCATGCACGGTCATATAGTCGACGCCCTGCTCGGCCTGCTCGATCACGGTGTCGCGGTAGAGCTCCCACGTCAGCTTCGTAGGATCGCCGTTCACCTTCTCCAGCGCCTGGTAGATCGGCACGGTGCCCACCGGCACGGGGGAGTTGCGCATGATCCATTCGCGGGTGAGGTGGATGTCCTTGCCGGTGGACAGGTCCATGATGGTGTCGGCGCCCCAGCGGGTGGCCCACACCATCTTCTCCACTTCCTCCGAGATATCGCTGCGCACAGCGGAATTGCCGATGTTCGCGTTGACCTTCACCGCGAAGCGTTTGCCGATGATCATCGGTTCCGATTCGGGGTGGCGGTGGTTGGCGGGGATCACCGCCCGCCCGGCGGCCACCTCCTCCCGCACGATCTCGGGGTCGAAACCCTCTCGGGCGGCGACGAAACGCATCTCGTCGGTGACGATTCCGGCTCGTGCCCAAGCCAATTGGGTGCAGGCGCGGCGGTCCGAGCCGGTGTCCGCGGACGCTGCTGCGGGCCGGTGCCAGGAGTCGCGGACCGGCGGGAGGCCGCGTTCGACGTCGATGCGTTCGGACGGGTCGGTGTATGGCCCGGAGGTGTCGTACACGTCGAGATGATCGCCGTTGGTGAGTTCGATGCGCCGCTGCGGCACCCGCAGGTTCCCGGTGGCGCCGTCGATGTCGAGGTACTGCTTGTGGCTGCCGGCGATCGGGCCGGTGGTGATGGTTCCCCGACCGTCGGCGGGTGTGTTGGTGGGTGTGTTGCTCGTTGCAGACAGACCTGTACCCATGGTGCTCTCTCCCTACGCCGGCATTACCCGGACAGGTTCAGGCGGTCGGCGGCCGCCTGCCACCATCTCAGCCCCCGGTGATCGTGGGAGCCCCCGCGTGTTCATTTGTGTGGTCGAGCCCGGTGTGCGATCAGCCCTGTCGTGGGTGTCGCGATTGGCTGGGGCTCGACGGCCAGCGTAGTCGGTCGTGCGTGGCGGGGCGTGGCGGCCTGTGAATTTTCCTCGTGCAAACAATGGCAAGCACCGCTACTATGTGACCCGTATCACAAGTGTCCTGAGAGGTAGAGCCCGTGCAGCGCAAGACCCAGCCCGCCCGGCCGACGCAGTCGGCACAGGCGGTTCTGCATCAGATCTCCCAGGTGGTGCACAACGCCGAACGCGACCGGTTCGAACTGTGGGTGGCCGGAGACCTGGTGGGGGTGCTGGGCTACTCCTCCGAGATCATCGACGGCAAACCCACCATCTCCGTGATGCACACCGTCATCTACGACGAGTACACCGGGCAGGGTCTCGGGTCGCGCCTGGTCCGTGGCCTCGTCGGCTACGTCAAACACTGTGACGCGCGCCTGCGTCCGGTGTGCAGCTTCACCAAGCGCTACGTCGATGCCCACCCCGGCGTCGTCGAACTGGCCGCAGTCTAGGACGTCAGTACCCTGGGTCCGGTGACCGAGACGGGTGTCGGCGGGGCCAAGGGGATCCAGGGACTGATCCTGAAGGCGTTCGGTGCCGACGACTACCGGCTGACCGTGACGGCGCCCGCGCGGTACTTCACCGACCACTACGTGCGGCTGGAGTTCTCCGGCGGCGGTCTGCTGCGCGAGAAGCCGTATCATCCGACGATGTTCCTGCGATTGTGGTTCGAGGACCGGCAGGGCAGGCTGCATCAGCGCGGCTACACCGTTGTCGACCCCGATCCGGCGGCCGACACGTTCGCCATCGAGTTCGCCCTGCACGAGGGCGCCGCCGCCCGCTGGGCGCTGACCGCGCGGCCGGGTGACGCACTCGGGGCGACGTTCCTCGGCTCCGGGTTCGCGATCCCCGAACCCGCCCCCGAGGGCTGGTTGATCGTCGGCGACGCGGCGTCCCTGCCCGCGATCAACTCGCTCCTCGATGCGCTGGGCCGAACAACTGCCCGGGGGGTGCCCGTGACCTTCTGGTTCGAGTGGGTGCATGACAGCGACAAGGACCTGCCGATGCGCCTGCGCCCCCACGACACGCTGCACCGGGTGCGCCGGGATCCGGCACCCGGCGCGGGCATCGTCGAGGCCGTCCGGGCGGCGGCGTTCGATGCCACCGGGCACTTCGGCTGGGTGGCACTGGACACCGCGCAGACGCGGGCGGTCGCATCTGTCCTGCGAACCGACTACAAACTGGGTAGGCGGGGGGTCAAGTCGCAGGCCTATTGGCTGGAAACGAGGTGCCCATCATGAAGTCTTTGTGGGTCACTGCGAGGTGTGATCTGAGCCGTCGGGATTTCGCATTTCGGGTATGCCTAGCTTAGGCTCTCCTAAAAATGGCGAACCGAGATTCTGCGATGCCTGAGTCCCCACAGACACCTGAGTTTGCACAGGCGAGGAGTTCCAGCGTGAATGTGACCGCGAGTTCAACGGTGGCCGCGCACGCAGGATCGGCGGCGCCGGCCGATCCGGCGCAGATCTGCGCCGCGTGGGCCGCGACCGGCCGCTTCTCCGACTACGTCGTCTACGAACGCGACGGCCGCTGGACCTTCGCCGCCGACGTCGCCGCCCGCATCGTGCTCACCCGCACCGAGGTCTCGGTGGACACCGGCGGCAGCACCACCAGCAGGCGCTGGGCCGACGATCCCGGCGCCCGCCCGGTCGATGCGCTCACCGAGGCGGTCGCGGCACTGCCGATGGCCGACTGGCGCCTCTACGGCTGGATCGGCTTCGACTTCGCCGCCGGGCACCACGGCCTCGGCCATCTGGTCGCCGACGACGCGGTGCTCGCCCACCTCATCGTTCCGCGCGTCGAGCTGACGGTCGGTGAGCAGGGCATCGACGGCATCGGTCTGGACGACGAACTGATCGCGGTCGCCGAGGCCGCGGCGGATATCGCACGCACGACCCCAGAACGCACGACCCCAGCACGCGCGACACCGCCCGTCGACATCGACTCGGACCCGTACGACTACCGGGGCCAGGTGGCGTCGGCCGTGGCGGAGATCGCCGCGGGCGGCTACCAGAAGGTCATCATGTCGCGGCATGTCGACATCCCGTTCACCGTCGACATGCCCGCCACCTATGCCCGGGCCCGTGTCGCCAACAATCCGATGCGGTCGTACCTGGTGTCGCTCGGGGGTATCGAGACCGCCGGATTCAGCCCCGAACTGGTGGTCTCGGTCACCGCCGACGGCCAGGTGCTCACCGAACCGCTGGCCGGGACCCGGCCGCTGGGCCGCTCGCCCGAGGCGGATGCGGCCGCCCGCGACGAACTTCTCAATGACAGCAAGGAGATCGTCGAGCACGCCGTGTCGGTACGGGCCTGCTTCTCCGAGATCGAGTCGATCGCCGAACCGGGCAGCACCGCGGTCACCGAGTTCATGGCGATCCGCGAACGCGGGCACGTTCAGCATCTGGCGTCGACGCTGCGCGGCACCCTGCGCCCGGACACCGGACCGTGGGTGGCGCTGTCGGTGCTGTTCCCGTCCATCACCGCCTCCGGCATCCCGAAGGCCCCGGCGCTCGACGCCATCTACCGGCTCGAACCGATACCGCGCAGCCTGTACTCGGGCGCGATCATGACCGCGTCGTCGGCCGGCGAGCTGGAGGCGACATTGGTGCTGCGTTCGGTGTACGCACAGGGCGGGCAGGCGTGGCTGCGGTCGGGGGCCGGTGTGGTGGAACAGTCCCGGCCGGACCGCGAGTTCGAGGAGACCTGCGAGAAGCTCGCCGGTCTGGCCCCGTTCATCGTCGCCGCGCGTGATGGTGATCAGAGCGCCGGTAGTGACCAGCCCGCCGGTACGAACGGGTCGTTGTGACCGCCGCAGCGGCCGGTGACGACGTCCTCGACGTCGTCGGGATCGGTTTCGGCCCCGCGAATCTCGCCGTCGCCGTCGTGCTGGAGGAACTCGCCGGATCAGGTGTCCGGCTGAACGCAGCCTTTGTGGAAAGCAAACCGGTATTCAGCTGGCACCCCGGAATGATGTTGCCGGGCGCCAATATGCAGATCGCCTTTCCTAAAGATCTTGCCACTATGCGTAATCCGCGCAGTGCCTATACATTCTTCAATTATCTGCACAGCAAAGGGAGAATGGTTGATTTCATCAACCAGCAGACATTCTTTCCGAGCAGGCATGAATTCGGTGACTATCTCGCCTGGGCCGCGGACACCGTCGGTGCCGACGTCCGGTACGGCACCCGCGCCGAGCGGATCGCGTTCGACGGAGACCGGGTGGTGGTGAGCTGCGCCGGTCCCGACGGCCCGTTCGAATTGCGGGCCCGCAATGTGCTGTTCGCACCGGGGCTGGCCGGGAAGCTTCCCGACGGCCTGGTGGCAGGCGACCGGATCTTCCACAACCACGACATCCTGTCCCGGCTCGGCCGGGTGCCGTCGGCGCCGAACGGGGCGTTCGCGGTGCTCGGTGCCGGCCAGAGCGCGGCCGAAGTGGTCGAATACCTGCACAGCACCTACCCCGAGGCGCGGGTTCACCTGTTGCACACCAAGTTCGGCTTGTCGCCGTCGGACGACAGCCCGTTCGCCAACCGGGTGTTCGACCCGGACACGGTCGACCTGTGGTACTCGGCTCCCGCGGACGTGCGGGAACGGTTGATGGGGTATCACCGCAGCACCAACTATTCGGCTGTCGACATGGATCTGCTCGAGGAACTGTATCGGCGCGAATACCACGAAAGCGTGACCGGCAACCGGCGGCTGTTCATTCATCGCACCACCGAGGTGACCGGCGCCGTCGAGGATGCCGACGGCGTGACGGTGAGCACCCACAACCTGATGACCGGCGAGTCCGGCACCGTGCGGGCCGACGCACTCGTGTGCGCCACCGGTTTCGAGCCCGGCGACATCCGCGACCTGCTCGGTGACGCGGCGTCGTCGTGTGTGTTCGCCGACGGCCGTCCCGTGGTGGGCCGCGACTACCGCCTGACCACCACCGCCGACACCTGTGTCGGCGTCTACCTCAACGGCGGCGTGGAGGCCACGCACGGACTGTCGTCGACGCTGCTGTCGAACATCGCGGTCCGGGCCGGCGAGATCGTCGACTCGGTGGTGGCGCGCAGCCCCCAACCGTCACATCTCAGCTGATCTCCAGTACCACCGGGGCGTGATCGCTGGCGCCCTTTGCCTTCCGGGCCTCCCGGTCGATCCGGGCGTCGAACACCCTGTCGCCGAGCGCGGGTGAGCACAGCAGGTAGTCGATACGCATGCCCTCGTCGCGCGGGAACCTCAGCTGGGTGTAGTCCCAGAAGGTGTAGCCGGGCGCATAGGGGAGTGCGACGTCGGTGAATCCGTGGCCGGCGAACGCGGCCACCGCCTGCCGCTCGGCGTCGGTGACGTGGGTCTTGCCGTCGAAATAGTCTCTGTCCCAGACATCGTCGTCGGTGGGGGCGACGTTCCAGTCGCCGGCCAGCATGATCTGTGCGGCCGGGTCGTGGGCGAGCCACAGCGCGCTCCGGTCGGCCAGCGCCGACAGCCAGTCCAGTTTGTAGGCGTAGTGCGGGTCGTCGAGGGTCCGGCCGTTGGGCACGTACAGGCTCCACACCTGGATACCGTCACATCGCGCCGAGATGGCCCGGGCCTCCACACCCGCATCGCCGAACGCGGGCTGTCCGTCGAAACCGTATTGCACCGAGTCGAGCCCGACCCGGGAGGCGATGGCGACCCCGTTGAATCCGCCCTGGCCGCAGAACACGACGTCGTAGCCGCTCGCGAGGAAGCTCATCACCGGGAACTGGTCGTCGGGACATTTCGTCTCCTGCATCGCCAGCACATCGATGTCGTTGCGTTCCATCCACGCCACCACCGTCTCCGAGCGGGCGCGGATCGAGTTGACGTTCCACGTGGCTATCCGCATGGCGGTCAGTCGATCTCGGCGAGGGTCGCGCCGGCGGCCTGCCAGCGCTCGCGGACGACGGGGCGGCGGCGTTCGGAGGTGGACAGCACGACGGCGAACGTCGCGGACGGATGCGCCTGGTGTGCGTAGTGGTCGCGGTAGAACAGCAGCGACGACGCGAACCACTCGAGCTGGCTCAGATCGGAGGTGAGCAGGTTGTGGGCCCGCGAGATGTGTGTGAGATAGCCGGTGGGCGGGACCACCCCGGCCGTGAGCGCCGGGCCGTCGAGGTCGCGCATGCAGTCGTCGAACGCATCCTTGTTGTGACCGAACGATTCCCCGAACTCCCAGGCCCGGGCGAAAGCGCTGAACAGTCCCGACAGCGTGGTCATCTCGGCGGCGTCGACGGTGCGCACCGCGAACCGTCGTCCGGGGGCCGGCATATGCGCCGACCCGAGCAACCCGATGGGCGGGCCGTCGTGGGTCGCGTTGATCAGGAACTGGCGCAACGAGATCGGTGAATCCATCAGCTCCGCATCCAGTGGGGAGTCCATCAGTTGGGACCTCGGATCTGCTTGAAGGAACGGTAGTGGTCGTCGGTGTACCAGGCCGAGCCGTCGTCGGCGGTGATGATGCGTTCGGCGTCGCGGCCACGGCCCGGCTTCTTCGGGTTCACATCCCACTCCTGGAACCGCAGCCGACGGCCATCGGATCCGGTGCGCGGGAGCAGACCCTCATTGTTGCGGAAGTTCGTACCGCCGCGGGTGCCGGGTGCGTTCGCGGCCTCCGGCCACTTCCCGGCGTCGATCAGCTTGAGCGTGGCCAGTGCGTGTGCGGGGATGCCCTGGGACGAGCCGGATCGGGACGGCCCGGATTGGGAACGCGACCTCGTCGCCGGGGCGGAAGGTTTCGGGCGTGTACTCGGGTGCGCCGAACTTCTGGCCGGGCTCGTCCGGAATGTGGCGGTGCCCGGCGAGTAGGCCGCGTGGCCGCCGGTCGACGACGAGGCGGCCGTATCGGTCGACGCGGTGTCGTCGCAGCCGGTGACCAGCCAGGAGATGAGGCTCAGGGCGGCGACGACCACGGCGACGACGGTGATCCGTGCGGGCCGTTTCTGTGCGGGCGGCTGACGGCCCTGCGTGCTGGAGGCAGACATCGCAGACAACCGTAGGCCATGACGGCACATCGCCACAGCCTGACCTGTCCGTTCTCGCGGAGGGAGTCCGACCCCGCGCGGCGGTTACAGCCGGACGTACCCGTACTCGTGGTGCAGGCCGAAGCCGAGCCTCCGGTACCAGGCACCCGGTGCGCGGTTGGCGGCGTCGACCTGCAGGTAGACGGTGTCGGCGCCGCGCTCGCGGCCCCAGCCGAGTAGAGCCGCCAGTACCTGCCCGGCCAGCCCGCGCCCACGGTGAGCGGGTAGCGTGTGCAGGGCCGTCACCCCGAGCATCGGCTCACCGGAGGGGGTCGGCGTGACCGCTCCCCGGCCGATCGCCACGAGCCGTCCCTGATCGCGGACGCCGGCGAATCTCAGCTCCCCGTCGCGTACCGAGCCGATCACCGCGGCCGCGGCCGGCAGGTCCGCGGGGGATTCGGGCGCCAGGCGCACGCCGAGCCAGTCGTCTCCCCACTCGTCGCTGATGGTCGGTTCCAGGGTCACGTCCGCGTGCCCGGCCACGACGGTGATCTCCTCGAAGCGGCCGGTGAGCACCTGTACCGGCTGTTCGAGCGGCCCCGGCAGGTGTGCGGCGGGCAGCAGCCGGTCCGGCCACGCCAATTGCGGCGGCAGTGACCGGGCGCGGTACCAGTCGGCGATGGCGGTGAGCGTGGCTCCGTCGGCGCGGGCCCCGATGTCGACGGGCACAGCACAGTTCGCCCGGCGGGTGTAGCCGCCGCCCGCCCGCACCAGCCATCCGGCGATCCACCCAGATTCGGTGCCCGGCCAGGCGTGTGCCGCCGCGTATTCGACGGCCCGGATGTCGCTGTTGCGCACCGTCCGCCGCGACAGCACCCGCACCGACGTGATCGCCGGGCGGGGGATCTCCACGACGGTGCCGTCGCGGTCGAGCCGGATCAGCTCCGGGGTGCCGCCGTCGGTGACGATGCCGGTGACATCGGACAACGACGGGCCCGACGTCGTCGCCGGGTTGGGTGCGGGGCGCCAGTCCTCGGGTGCGCCGGGCCCGAGGCGGTAGCGCACCACCACCCGGTCACCGACGAACGGTTCGGTCCCCACCCCGCCGTCCCGGCTAGTCGTCGTGGCCGAAGGGGTCGGCCTGGGCGCCGGGCAGCCAGGTGAGGCCGGGCGCACCCCAGCCGTTGCGTTTGACGGCCTTCTTCGCGGCGCGCGCGTTGCGGCCGACGAGGACGTCGACGTACAGGAAACCGTCGAGGTGGCCGGTCTCGTGCTGCAGCATCCGGGCGAAGAAGTCATTGCCCTCGATGACCACCTCGTCGCCGTTGCGGTCGGTACCGGTGACGCGGGCCCAGTCGGCGCGGCCGGTGGGGAACTGCTCACCCGGCACCGACAGGCAGCCTTCGTCGTTGGTGTCGGGGTCGGGCATCGTCTCGGGGATCTCCGAGGTCTCCAGCACCGGGTTGATCACCTCGCCGCGCCGGCGGATCGCCGACCCGCGGCTCTCGTCGGGGCAGTCGTAGACGAACATCCGCAGGCCTACACCCACCTGGTTGGCGGCCAGGCCGACACCGTTGGCGGCGTCCATCGTCTCGTACATGTCGTCGAGCAGCGTGATGATCTCGGCGGACGGGCGGCCCTGGTCGTCGAGCTCGACGGGTGCTGTCGGCTTGTGCAGGACGGGTTCGCCGATGATGCAGATCGGGAGAATGGCCATGTGTTCGTTTCTTCTCGGTGTTCGCTTATCGGGGACGCATGACGATGGGTCCGGCGGGCCGGGCGCATGGGTGCGGGCATCGGATGGATCACCACCGGTCGGTCCGCGTGTGTCAGATTACCGCCGGATTTTTTTCCGATCGGCGTGTGGTGGCGAGTCATGCCCGGGTTGGTGTGCTCCGCCGTGTTTAGATTGCTGGCGAACGACATCGATGTGAGTCACCACGTCAGTGCGAGACCCCGGGACTGGGAACCCGGACCGGGGCCGAGACATGGACCGTGAATCAGTCGGGGGTGTCTTGAGCATGAGGCGAATCCAGAGGGAGCGACATGGATAGCGCAGCAGCGCGTAGCCGCGATCACGGTGACCGGATCACACCTGCGCACGTGGTGGAGCCTGCGGTCTCCCCGGCGTCCGGCCTGATCGAACCCAGGCCGGCCGACTCGTCGGCCGACCCCAAGGAGATCGGGGAGGACGGCCTGTGCCGGCGCGACCACGACATCCTGGCGTTCGAACGCCAGTGGTGGAAGTACGCAGGCGCCAAGGAAGAGGCCATCAAGCAGCTCTTCGGGCTGTCCTCGACCCGCTACTACCAGGTGCTCAACGCGCTGGTGGACCGGCCGGAGGCGCTGGCCGCCGACCCGATGCTGGTCAAGCGGCTGCGGCGGCTGCGGGCCGCCCGCCAGAAGGCGCGTGCGGCGCGCCGGCTCGGCTTCGAGATCACCTAGTTTCCGGTGGCGCAGACGGTCTGCCACGGTCGTCGGCCTACCGGTCCGTGCGCTCCCGGTGAGTTAGAGTTGCCGTGATGAAAGCTGACCGGGAACCGAACAAGCTCCCCTTCCGCGCGGGAGCGATGCTGCTGCTGGCGTTGGCCGTGGTGTTCTTCGGGCTGGCCTGGCATTCGGCGGCCTCGGGTGACGACGATCCCGAGCAGAAGCTCGCCGAGGCGGGCGCCAAGATGCCCGCCACCTCCGTCTCCACCTCCGCGGAGGCCACCACGACAACCTCCTCCGGCGGCAGCGCCCAGACTCCTCCGCTGTGCGTGTTCAACGCCGGCACCGTGTCCGGTCTGGCCAGTGAGGTCAGCACGACCCTGGAGGACGCCGGGTTCGAGGTGTCCGATCCGGGCAACCTCAGCACCAGCTCCATCACCGAGAACACGGTCTTCTACGACTCGGGCGACAGGTCGGCGGCGCAGAAGGTGGCCAAGGCGCTCGGCGGCAGCGTCAGTGTCGAGGCCCGCCCCGACTCGTTCACCGATTGCTCCGACGGCATGCCGGTGATCGTCGTGACCCGCTGACCGGCCGCTCGCCGGGTCCGGCCGACAACCGATCTCGGCACCCGTCCGCCGCGCACCCACTACAGCCTGTAATACTTGGTCCACCAGACACGTGGTCCCACCAGACACAAGGAGAGCCATGTCCGCCAGTTCTCACCTCGCCACCCCGGCCACCGGCCGTCGTCGTACCGCGCGTGTGGTCGCGGTGATCGCGGCGGCGGGTGCCATCGGAGCGGGCGTCGCCGCCTGCTCGCCCGATGAGGAAGCCTCCGACGCCCCGTACACCACGCCGTCGGTGGTGACCGGCGACCAGGCACCTCCGGGTGACGTGTCCGGTGTGGACGGGCATTCGGGCACGGCCACCGCCTCCCTGAAGGACGCGGACGGCAAGCCCGTCGGCACCGCCACCTTCACCACCCTCGGCGACGCCGTGAAGGTCTCCGTCACCGTCAGCGGCCTGCCCGCCGGTTTCCACGGCATGCACCTGCACACCAACGGCGAGTGCAAGGCGTCGGGTTCGGAGCCGTTCACCTCCGCGGGTGGCCACCTGCAGGTCGACGGCAACACCGGGCACCCCTCGAGCGGCGACCTGGTGTCGATCAACGTCCTCAAGGACGGCTCGGGCGAGACCACCACCACGACCGACGCGGTGACCCTGGAGCAGATCGCCGGCAAGTCGATCATCATCCACGCCGACGCCGACAACTTCGCGAACATCCCCACCCGGTACGCAGCCAAGCCGGACGAGAAGACCATGACCACCGGTGATGCCGGGGCCCGCATCGCGTGCGGTGTCATCAAGGCCGAGGAGTCCGGCGAGCACGAGGGCACCGAGTCGGGTGACCACGAGGGCGCCGAGAGCACCGAGCCCTCGGGCGAGCACAAGTCCGGCGGCCACTGACCGCGGGCCCCGGGTAGTCCGGGCCGCACGGTTCGCGGAATCAGGCCATCGTGATCACCCCGATCGACTTCGTGGGGTCGCCGGTACCGAGTCTCGGTGTCGAGTGGGAGTTCGCCCTCACCGACAAGCGGACCGGTGACCTGTCGAATTCGGCGGCGGCGCTGTTCGAGTTGGTCGGCGACCGGTTCCCGCTGCTGGCGAGCGACCAGCATGCCGGCCGCAACGGCAAGGTGCACAAGGAACTTCTGCGTAACACCGTCGAACTGGTGACCGGCATCTGCCGCAACACCGGTGAGGCAGTGGCCGACCTGTCCGAAACCCTCGGCGCGGTACGCGAACTCACCGACGAGCTCGGTATCGACCTCTACGGTGCGGGCACCCACCCGTTCGCCGAATGGTCGACGCAGCTGCTCACCGAGGGACACCGGTACGCCGAACTGATCGAACGCACCCAGTGGTGGGGCAGGCAGATGCTCATCTGGGGCGTGCACGTACACGTCGGCATCGACCGGCGCGACAAAGTGCTGCCGATCCTCGATTCGCTGCTCAACTACTACCCGCATCTGCTGGCGCTGTCGGCGTCGTCACCGATGTGGTCGGGTCAGGACACCAGCTACGCCAGCAACCGGGCGATGATGTTCCAGCAGTTGCCCACCGCCGGCCTGCCGTTCCAGTTCACCCGGTGGGACGAGTTCGAGAAGTTCGTCTCCGACCAGAAGACCACCGGAATCATCGATCACACCAACGAGATCCGCTGGGACATCCGGCCGTCACCGCATCTGGGCACCATCGAGGTTCGGGTGTGCGACGGTGCCACCAACATCGACGAGTTGTCGGCGCTCGTCGCGCTGATCCACTGCCTGGTGGTCGACCTGTCCCGGCGGCTGGACGCGGGTGAGGAACTGCCGACGATGCCGCCGTGGCTGGTGCAGGAGAACAAGTGGCGCGCCGCCCGGTACGGGCTGGACGCCATCGTCATCTGCAACCGCGAACTCGACGAGCGACTGGTCACCGACGATCTCGCGGCTCTCCTCAAACGCCTTGAGCCGATTGCCGATTCGCTCGATTGCGGGGCCGAGCTGGCGGGTATCTCACGGATCGTCGACCGGGGCGCCAGCTATCAGCGCCAGCGTGCGGTGTTCGCCCGCACCGGATCGATGCGTGAGGTCGTCGCCTCGGTGGTCGCCGAACTGTGATTCGCGCGCCGGGCGCCCGAAGATTACGGGGTTCACCGAGTGTGCTTATACACTTGCGCCGTGTCGAAACCTGCCATCTCCAACGTCCTGGCCTCCCGGTACGCCTCCGCCGACCTGACCTCGATCTGGTCGCCGAGCGCCAAGATCGTGCTCGAACGGCAACTGTGGATCGCGGTGCTCAAGGCGCAGCGCGACCTGGGGATCGACGTTCCCGAGCAGGCCATCGCCGACTACGAGAAGGTTGTCGACCAGGTCGACCTGCAGTCCATCGCCGACCGTGAACGGGTCACCCGGCACGACGTGAAGGCGAGGATCGAGGAGTTCAGCGCGCTCGCCGGGCACGAGCAGATCCACAAGGGCATGACCAGCCGGGATCTGACCGAGAACGTCGAGCAGCTGCAGATCCTGCGGTCGCTGGAACATGTGCACGCCCACGGTGTGGCGGTGCTGGCGCGGATCACCGACCGGGCCGCCCAGTATTCGACCGTCGTGATGGCCGGCCGCTCGCACAACGTCGCCGCCCAGGCCACCACGCTCGGCAAGCGGTTCGCCTCCGCCGCCGACGAACTGATGATCGCCCTCACCCGGCTGCGCGAGCTCATCGACCGGTATCCGCTGCGCGGCATCAAGGGCCCGATGGGCACCAGCCAGGACATGCTCGACCTGCTCGACGGCGACGCGGAGAAGCTCGCCGAGCTCGAACAGCGCGTCGCGCAGCACCTCGGGTTCTCGCGGTCGCTGACGTCGGTGGGGCAGGTGTATCCGCGATCGCTCGACCACGACGTCGTGTCGGCGCTGGTGCAGACCGCGGCCGCGCCGTCGTCGCTGGCGCACACCATCCGGCTGATGGCCGGGCATGAGCTGGTCACCGAGGGCTTCCAGCCCGGTCAGGTGGGTTCCTCGGCAATGCCGCACAAGATGAACACCCGCAGCTGCGAACGCGTCAACGGTCTCGCGGTGGTGCTGCGCGGCTACGGTTCGATGGCCGCCGAACTGGCCGGCGCCCAGTGGAACGAGGGCGACGTGTTCTGCTCGGTGGTGCGCCGGGTCGCGCTGCCCGACGCGTTCTTCGCGATCGACGGACTGATGGAGACCTTCCTGACGGTGCTCGCCGAGTTCGGCGCCTACCCGGCGGTGATCGCCAACGAGCTCGACCGGTACCTGCCGTTCCTGGCCACCACCAAGGTGCTGATGGCGGCGGTGCGGGCCGGGGTGGGCCGTGAGACCGCGCACGAGGCCATCAAGGAGAACGCGGTGGCCGTCGCCCTGGCGATGCGCGAGGAGGGCCGTGAACCCGACCTGCTCGACCGGCTTGCCGCCGACGACCGGCTGCCGCTGGACCGGGCGCAGCTTGAGGAGGCGCTCGCCGATAAGAAGGCGTTCATCGGCGCCGCCGAACAGCAGGTGGCCGATGTGGTGGCCGCCGCCCAGCGGATCATCGACGAATACCCGGAGGCCGCGGCCTATACCCCGGCCCCGATCCTGTAGCCGCACACAGCGTGGGACGCCGGCCGGGGCTACTCGCTCGCGCGGTCGGCGTGCCCGAGATCCCAGTCGGGCAGGGCCGCGTCGCGGATCAGCCGTTTGAGGGTGACCACATCGGGAAAACCGCCGTCGCGTGTGCGTTCCCACACCTGCGTGCCGTCGACGTCGATGTGGAAGACACCGCCGGTACCGGGCACCAGCGTTACCGACCCCAGCTCGGCGCCGAAGGTGCTCAGCAGTTCGCTCGCCATCCACGACGCCCGCAGCAGCCAGTTGCACTGGGTGCAGTAGGTGATGGCGATCCGGGGTGCGCTCATGCCGCCAAGTATGCCCGGGCACGCCGCCGGGCCGCGCTCACGGGATGGGCGCTCACCGAATGGGGTGGGCGGCCTCGAATGCCTCGACGATCTCCGCGGGCACGCGGCCGCGGTTGCTGACCTCGTGACCGTTCTTGCGGGCCCAGTCCCGGATCGCCCGCAGCTGCTCGGCGGAGGGACGGTCCTGGCCGACGGCGGCGACGCGCTTGCGGGTGACCACGTTGCCGTTGACGATCTGCCGCGACTTCTCGATGTACCGGCGCAGGCTGTCCCGGAATTCCGCGGCGTGTTCGAGGGAGGTGTCGAACTCGTAGGTGGTGCCGTCGACGGCGAATGTCACGGTCTCGTACTCCGAGAGGATCGTTCCATCGATGTCATCAACAATCTTCTCGACAATGTGTTTCACCGGATGAATTCCTTAATCGAAATGTTGGCTGCCGCGTCGGCTCTGGTGTGTGCTGTGGCGGCGGCCGGCCCCCGCCGACTCCCGAAAATGTAGCAGAAGATGCCCGGGGTTCTGGTGCGCGCCGCACGCCGGACGGCACTCGCAGACGAACCCGGCCCCATGGCCTAGTGTCGACGTATGCGCCCGAACTTGCAGTCATATCAGCATGTGGCCTCGGGAAAGGTACGCGAGATCTACGAGATCGACGCCGACACCTTGCTGCTGGTGGCCACCGATCGTATCTCCGCCTATGACCATATTCTTCAACCGGCCATCCGCGACAAAGGCCGCATCCTCACCGCGATGAGCTTCTTCTGGTTCGACGTGCTCGGTGTCCCGAACCATCTGGCCGGCGGACCCACCGACGAACGTATCCCGGCCGACGTGGTGGGCCGGTCGATGGTGGTGCACAAGCTGCCGATGGTGCAGGTCGAGTGCGTGGCCCGCGGCTATCTGACCGGTTCGGGTCTGCTCGACTACCGGGCCACCGGTTCCGTGTGCGGGATCGCCCTGCCCGAGGGGCTCGACGAGGCGCACAAGCTGCCCGAACCGATCTTCACCCCGGCCACCAAGGCCGAACAGGGTGAGCACGACGAGAACATCAGCTTCGAGCGGGTGGTGCAGTCCGAGGGCGCCGAGCGCGCCGAGGCGCTGCGCACCGCCACCCTCGACATCTATTCGCGGGGGGCGCAACTGGCCGCCGAACGCGGCATCATCCTCGCCGACACCAAGTTCGAGTTCGGCCTCGGCGCCGACGGCGAGCTGGTCCTGGCCGACGAGGTGCTCACCCCCGACTCCTCGCGCTACTGGGACGCGGCCACCTATCAGGCGGGCCAGGTGCAGCCGAGTTTCGACAAGCAGATCGTCCGCAACTGGCTCACCGGCCCCGATTCGGGCTGGGACCGCGCGGCCGACACCCCGCCGCCCGCACTGCCCGAGGACGTCACCGAACGCACCCGGCAGCGGTATATCGAAGCGTACGAACTGATTTCACAGTTGTCGTTCGCCGACTGGCCGGATGCGGAGGTGTGGGGATGAGCACGCCGGAACACACGAGCACACCGCCGGTCGCCAAGAAGGTGCCCACCGAGCGCACGCACCACGGCGACACCTTCGTCGACGAGTATGAATGGTTGCGGGACAAGACGAACCAGGAGGTCATCGACTACCTGGAGGCGCAGAACCTGCACACCGAGGCGCACACCGGGCAGCTGGCCGAGCTGAGCAAGACGATCTTCAGTGAGATCAAGTCCCGGGTCAAGGAAACCGACATGTCGGTGCCGAGCCGGCGTGGCCGTTACTGGTACTACTCGCGCACACAGGAGGGCAAGCAGTACGGAATCCGTTGCCGCTGCCCCATTTCCGGGGAGGACGATTGGACTCCGCCGGAGATCGGCGACACCGTGCCCGGCGAGGAGATCACCCTCGACACCAACGTCGAGGCCGAGGGCACCGACTTCTTCAGCCTCGGCGCGTTCAGCATCTCCGATGACGGCAACTGGCTCGTCTACGGCGTCGACACCGTGGGCGACGAACGGTACACGCTGAAGTTCAAGGACCTGCGGACCGGTGAACTGCTCGCCGACGAGATCCCCGGCACCGCGGGCGGAGCCGTGTGGTCGCTGGATGCCAAGCACGTGTTCTATCCGACGGTCGACGACGCGTGGCGCCCGGATACGGTGTGGCGCCACGACATCGGGGCGGGCACCGAGGACGTCAAGGTGTTTCACGAGCCCGACGAACGGTACTGGGTGGGCATCGGCACCACACACAGCGACAAGTACCTGATGATCGGGGCGGGCTCCAAGATCACCTCGGAGACCTACATTCTCGACTCCGCCGACCCCACCGGCGAGTTCCGCAGCATCACCCCGCGCGTCGAGGGTATCGAGTACAACGTCGAACACGTGATCCTCGGTGGGGAGGACTATTTCTCTTTCGTGCACAACGAGCTCCGCGACGGCGCCAAGCTGGAGAACTTCGCCGTGGACATCGCGCCGGTGAGCGATCCGTCGGCGCGGCGGCCGTTCATCGCACACGATCCGGACGTGCGGATCGAGGATCTCGACGCGTTCAGCGACTATCTCGTGCTGTCGTATCGGGCCGGCGGTATCCCGCAGCTGTCGATCGCGGATCTGCGCACGATCGAGGGCTTTCCCACCGCGGCTGATTTCCGGCAGGTGTCGTTCGACCAGGAGTTGTATTCGGTTGCGCTGGCCGGGAATCCGGAATGGGTGACGCCGCGGCTACGCATCGCCTACGGCAGTTTCCTCGAACCGTCCGAGCTGCTCGAACTCGACGTCGCCACGGGCGAACGCACCCTGCTCAAGCGGCAACCGGTGCTCGGCGGCTACGACCCGGCCGACTACGTCCAATCGCGCGAATGGGCCACCGCCGGTGACGGGACCAAGATCCCGCTGTCGGTGATCCGCCGCAAGGGCGTGACCGGACAGGCTCCGCTGCTGCTGTATGGCTACGGATCGTACGAGTCCAGCATCGATCCCGCGTTCAGCGCGTCGCGGCTGTCGTTGCTCGACCGTGGTGTGGTGGTGGTCTTCGCCCACATCCGTGGTGGCGGTGAACTCGGCCGGTACTGGTACGAGAACGGCAAGACCCTGCGCAAGAAGAACACCTTCACCGACTTCGTCGACGCCGCACGGTATCTCATCGACACCGGGTGGACCACACCCGATCAGATGGTGGCCGAGGGCGGTTCTGCGGGCGGGCTGCTGATGGGTGCGGTGGCCAACCTGGCTCCCGAACTGTTCCACGGCATCCTGGCGTCGGTGCCGTTCGTGGACGCGCTCAACTCGATCCTCGATCCGTCGCTGCCGCTGACGGTCATCGAGTGGGACGAGTGGGGCGATCCGCTGCACGACGCCGACGTATACGAGTACATGAAGTCCTATACCCCGTACGAGAACGTTTCGGCCCAACCGTATCCGCCGATCCTCGCGCTCGCCTCGCTGCACGACACCCGGGTGTTGTTCACCGAGGCCGCCAAATGGGTTGCGCGGCTGCAGGAGCTGAGCACCTCCGAACATCCGATCCTGCTCAAGACCGAGATGTCGGCAGGGCACGGCGGCGTCAGCGGCCGCTACAAACAGTGGGAAGAGGCGTCGTTCGAGCTGGCCTGGATCCTCCGGCAGACCGGCGCGGTCACCTTCTGACGGAGCGGCTGTTTTCTGACTGAACGGCGAACGTCCGGCCGGAACACCAGGTGTTCCGGCCGGACGTCCGGTATGTGCGGCGCGGTTCTATGAACGCTCAGTGCACCATCGGCGGTGGCGCGCCCTCGGCGGGGGTGATCCGGGTGCGCGGCAGGAAGAACGCCGGGATGATGGTGATCGCCACCAGCACGCAGGAGACGATGAAGCTGTGCCCGAAGGCCTGCGCCGCCCAGTCGAACCACTGATCTTCGATCTTCGGCGGGGCCTGGCCGGCCTGGACCAGCTTGTCGTAGTCGTCCTCCGACGCGTTCGACAGGATGGCGAGCCCGGATTCCTTGTGGCTGGTGAGGTTGGAGGCCAGCAGCACCGAGAACAGGGCGGTACCGATCGATGACGCCGTCTGCTGGGTGACGTTGAGCAGGGTCGAACCGTCGGGCACCTGGGTGGGGGTCAGGCGGGCGAGGGCGGAGGTCATGATCGGGGTCATCGTCAGGCCCATGCCCAGGCCCATCACGAACAGCGCCCCGCCGATCACCCAGTACGAGGTGTCGGCGCCGATGAACGGGAACGTCAGCATCGCGGCGAAGATGACCGTGATGCCGCTGAGGACGAACTTGCCCGGCCCCATCCGGTCGGTGAGCCGGCCCGCGACCGGCATCGTGACCATCGCGCCGAGCCCCTGGGGAGCCATCAGCAGACCGGCCATCATGGTGCCCTCGTCGCGGATACCGATGAAGTACTGGGGAAACAGCAGCGACGAGCCGAAGAACGCGATGGCGAACAGCGACATCGTGATCAGCGCGGTGCGCAGGGTGGGGTTGGTGAACAGGCGCAGGTCGAGCAGCGGTTTGTCGGTGCGCAGGGCGTGCACCACGAACGCGACGATCAGCACGAGGCCGATACCGGCGGGCAGCAGCACCCGCGTGGAGGCGAAGGTGCCCTCCTCGGCGCTGCCGGAGATGCCGTACAGGAACAGGGCCAGGCCGGGGGACAGCAGCAGCAGCCCGAGGACGTCGATCGATTCGCGGGACGCCTCGTACTCGCTGTCGAGCACGAACCAGGCGTACACGAGGGCGATGATGCCGATCGGCAGATTGATCAGGAAGATCCAGTGCCAGCTGAGCTGTTCGATCAGCAGCCCGCCCAAGATGGGGCCGCAGATCGGGCCGAGCAGCATCGGGATGCCGAGCGCGGCCATCACCGAACCCATCCGCGCGGGGCCCGCGGCCTTGGTGAGGATCATCATGCCCACCGGCATGAGCAGGCCGCCGCCGAGTCCCTGGAGCATCCGGAACGCGACCAGCATCTCGATGTTCACGGCGGTGGCGCACAATGCCGATCCGAGGGTGAACAGCACGACCGAGGCGAGGAAGACGTTCTTGGTGCCGAAACGTGCGGCCGCCCATGCCGACAGCGGGATCACCGCGGCCAGTGACAGGGTGTAGCCGGTCATCGTCCAGGCGGCGCCCGCGGCGTCGGTGCCGAACTCGTTCTGGAAGGTGTTCTGCGCGACGGACACGACGGTGACGTCGAGGATCGACATGATGGCGCCGAGCACGACGACACCGGCGACGATCAGCACCTCCTTGTCGAGCTTGGTGTTCGGCGGCGGCGCGGCGCCCGTGGGTGATTCGGTCACAAGGTCTCCTGTGTGTCGTGCGATCAGCGGTGGCGGATGTGCGCGGACCGTGTCAGCAACTATCGCACCGGCGCAGATATCGCGACGGCGGCAGGGTCCGGAGACGACTGTGCCCGTGCCGGGCGAACCCGGCACGGGCACAGTCGGGAATCAGCGATGTCAGTGCATCATCACCGGGGCCGACTCGGCACCGGCCACGCGCTTACGTGGCAGGAAGAACGCCGGGACGAAGGTGACAGCGATCAGCACGGCGGACACGACGAACGCTCCGGCGAACGCCGACGCACCCCAGTCCAGCCACTGCGTGGGGACCTCCGCGGGGGCCTGACCGGCCGCGACGAGCTTGTCGTACTCCTCGGGCGCCGCGTTGGAGGCGATCGCCAGCTTCGACTCGGCGTGCGCGGCGAGGTTGGAGGCCAGCAGCACCGAGATGATGGCGGTGCCGATCGACGAGGCGGTCTGCTGCACCACGTTCACCAGCGTCGAACCGTCGGGAACCTGCTCGGACTTCAGGGTGGCCAGCGCCGCCGACATGATCGGCATCATGGTCATGCCCATACCCAGACCCTGCACGAACAGCGCACCGCACAGCAGCCAGTACGAGCTGTCGGCACCGAGGAAGGTGAAGGTGCCCACACCGGCGACGATCAGGACGAGACCGCCGAGCACGAACTTGCCCGGACCCATCTTGTCGGTGAGCCGGCCGGCGATCGGCATCGTGAGCATCGCGCCCAGACCCTGCGGGGCCAGCAGCAGGCCGGCGGCCAGGGTCGACTCGCCGCGGATGCCGATGAAGTACTGCGGGTACAGCAGCGAGGCGCCGAAGAACGCGATCATGAACAGCGTCATCGAGACCACCGAGATCGACAGCGTCTTGTTGCCGAACAGCCGCAGATCCAGCAGCGGGGACTTGCTGCGCAGTGCGTGGGCGATGAACGCCAGGATCAGCACCAGGCCGATGGCCGCGGGGATGAGGACCTTGGCGGCGATGAAGGTGCCCTCCTCGGCGCTGGTGGAGATGCCGTAGAGGAACGCCGCCAGACCGGGGGACAGCAGCAGCAGGCCGATGATGTCGATCGACGGGCGGCTGGTCTCCTCCTTGTCGCGCAGGATGATCCACGAGTAGATGAAGGCGATGATGCCGACGGGCACGTTGATCAGGAACACCCAGTGCCAGCTGGCGGTCTCGATGAGCAGGCCGCCGAGGATGGGGCCGGCGATGGGGCCGAGCAGCATCGGGATGCCGAGCACGGCCATCACCGAACCGACGCGTTCCGGGCCGGCCGCCTTGGTCAGGATCATCATGCCGACCGGCATCAGCAGACCGCCGCCGAGGCCCTGGATCACGCGGAACGCCACCAGCATCCCGATACTGGAGGCCATCGCGCACAGGGCCGAGCCGATGGTGAACAGCACCAATGAGGTCAGGTACACGTTGCGCGCCCCGAACCGGGCCACGGCCCAGCTCGACAGCGGGATGACCGCGGCCAGGGCCAGGGTGTAGCCGGTCATCGTCCAGGCGGCACCGGCCGCATCGGTGCCGAACTCGTTCTGGAACGTGTTCTGCGCGACGGACACGACGGTGACGTCGAGGATCGACATGATGGCGCCGAGGACGACGACGCCGGCGACGAGCAGGACCTTGCGGTCGAGCCCACCGGCTGCGTCCGGGGCTTTTTCCGTGGCCGCCGACGACGTGACGGGAGTTGTGGACATGGGGGTATTCCTGTTCATTACGGGGTGAGGTAGGTCAGGCGGTGCGCGGTCCGCGGGTGCACTCGGCGAAGTAGTCGGTGTCGGCGTGGACGACGAGGTCCAGCGCGGCCCGTAGTTGTTCGCCGACGTCCGCGGGCAGGGTGCTCACAAAACGTGCGACGGTGTCGTCCTTGACGGCTCGCTCGGAGTCGATGAACCGCTGACCCGCACTGGTCAGCGAGATCCGTTTGACCCGCCGGTCTGCCTGGTCCTCGCGGCGGTCGACCAGGGTGGCGCCGACGAGCTTGTCGACGGTGCGTCCGGTGGCGGCCAGGGACAGGTGGATCCGTTCGGCGATCTCGTTGACGGACATCGGTCCGTCGTGATGGCCGAGGGTGAACAGCACCTTCAGCTGCGAGAGCGTCAGTTCTGAATCTGCCAGGAAATCCGTCGCGTTGGTCTTGGCGGCGGACAGGAACCTGTGCAGGAACTCGGTGAGCACCGCACACGTCGCCTGCTCCGGGGCCGGAGACGCCGGCACGGGACCGGGGTCCGTGGCGATGTGGGCTGGTGAAGACACTCAAGAATAGTAACTCCTGCGCAACTATTTCTCCCACGCAACTATCGGTGATGTTGGGCACCCGCGCGCGATCGGTGTGAGCGCAACCACGCAACGGGGCCGGTCCGTGACTACGCTCTGGTGACATGGCCAACATCAAAGAGATCCCCGTACACGCCCTCGACGGCTCCGACCTCGACCTGAGCGCCTTCACCGGCCCGCTGCTGGTGGTGAACGTCGCCAGCAAATGCGGACTCACCCCGCAGTACACCGCGCTGGAGAAGCTCGCCGAGACCTACGGAGATCGCGGCCTCACCGTCGTGGGTGTGCCGTGCAACCAGTTCGCCGGACAGGAACCGGGCTCGGCCGAGGAGATCGCCACCTTCTGCTCCACCAACTACGGCGTCACCTTCCCGTTGCTGGAGAAGGCCGACGTCAACGGCGACGACCGGCATCCGCTGTACGCCGAGCTCACCCAGACCCCGGACGCGTCGGGTGAGGCGGGCGACATCCAGTGGAACTTCGAGAAGTTCCTTGTCGGGGCCGACGGCGGAGTGGTGGGCCGGTTCCGGCCGCGCACCGAACCCGACGCCCCCGAGGTGATCGAGGCCATCGAGGCCGCCCTCGCTTGAGCACGTGTGCGATGCGCGGCGGATCCGGTGCGCCACCAAGCCCCGATCCGCCGCGTAACGCCCCAACCTGCGGCACCCGGTAAGGTAAGCGCCGGGTGAGCGCGGCGACGGGAAGTGCTCGCTCCAATCCGTAAGGGACCCATTCCGTAAGAGACGAGGAGCGTACGGACGATGGCGCGAGTGGTGGTCGATGTGATGCCCAAGGCCGAGATTCTCGACCCGCAGGGCCAGGCGATCGTCGGGGCGCTCGGCCGTCTCGGCTTCGCCGGTGTCGCGGACGTGCGGCAGGGTAAGCGATTCGAGCTGGAGGTCGACGACTCGGTCGACGACGCCACACTGGAGCGGATCGCCGAGGAACTGCTGACCAACATGGTCATCGAAAACTTCATTGTCTCGCGGGTGAGCTGAGCCGATGGCTGTGCGTATCGGTGTCATCACCTTCCCCGGAACCCTCGACGACGTCGACGCCGCGCGCGCGGCACGCCTGGCCGGTGCCGATCCGGTCGCGCTGTGGCACGGCGACGACGACCTCAAGGGCGTCGACGCGGTCATCGTGCCCGGCGGCTTCTCCTACGGCGACTATCTGCGGGCCGGCGCCATCGCCCGGTTCGCCCCCGTGATGCAATCCGTGGTCGACGCCGCGGGCAAGGGCATGCCGGTCCTGGGTATCTGCAACGGCTTTCAGATCCTGTGCGAGGCGGGCCTGCTGCCCGGCGCCCTCATCCGCAACGAGGGCCTGCACTTCATCTGCCGCGACGAATGGTTGCGCGTGGAGTCGAACACCACCGCCTGGACCAGCCGGTTCGAGCGCGGTGCGGAGATCCTGATCCCGCTCAAGTCGGGTGAGGGCCGCTTCGTGGCGCCGCAGCGCAAACTCGAAGAGCTTGAGGGTGAGGGCCGTATCGTGTTCAGCTACGCGGGCGGCAACCCCAACGGTTCCACCCTGAACATCGCCGGTATCAGCAACGAGACCGGCCGCGTCGTCGGTCTCATGCCGCACCCCGAGCACGCCACCGAGGCGCTGACCGGGCCGAGCGACGACGGTCTGGGCCTGTTCTACTCGGCCATCGACTCCGTGCTCGCCGGCGTCTGAACCGGCAATGATCGCCACCAGCGCGTCGGCCGAGGGACTCGGCGAGTTCATCGACGCCTCGCCGTCACCGTTCCACGTGTGCGCGAGTGTCGCTGCGATCCTCGACGAGGCGGGGTACACCCGGCTGCACGAGGAACAGAGCTGGCCGTCGGCGGCGGGCCGGCACTATGTGATTCGCGGCGGGTCGATCATCGCCTGGTCCGGCGGCGCCGACACGGGTGCCGGTTTCCGGATCGTCGGCGGGCACACCGATTCACCCAACCTGCGGCTCAAACAGCACCCCGACCGTAACGACGCCGGGGTGGGCGTGGTGGCGCTCGAACCGTACGGCGGTGCCTGGCTCAACTCGTGGCTCGACCGCGACCTCGGGTTGTCGGGGCGGCTGGCGTACCGGACCGCTCAGGGCGTGGAGCACCGACTGATCCTTGTCGATGAGCCGGTGCTGAGGGTGCCGCAGCTCGCGATCCATCTGTCCGAGGACCGTAAAGGTGTGTCGCCGGATCCCCAGCGCCACGTCAACGCCCTCTGGCACACCGCCGACGCCGAACCCGATGTCCTGGCGTGGGTGGCGCGGCGGGCCGGCATCGAGCCGGATGCGCTGCTCGGCTGGGATCTGATGACACACGACGTCACCCCGTCACGGATCATCGGCGCCCAGCGGGATCTGCTGAGTGCGCCGCGCCTGGACAATCAGGGCACCTGTTACGCGGGTCTGCGCGCACTGCTCGACGCCGGGGAGAAGGCGTCCGCACGCGCACACGAATCCGAACCGGTCGGTCATCGGCCCGCCCGGATGCTCGCCCTCTTCGACCACGAGGAGGTGGGCAGCGGCTCCGAACGTGGCGCCGCCTCCGACTTCCTGGCGACGATCTGCGAGCGCATCGTGTTGGCCGAGCGCGGTTCCCGCGCCGACTACCTGCAGGCGATGGCGGCGAGTTTCTGCGTCTCGGGCGACATGGCGCACGCCACGCACCCCAACTATCCCGACCGCCACGAACCCAACCACCGCATCACGATCAACGGCGGCCCGGTGCTCAAGGTGAACCAGAACCTGCGCTACGCCTCGGATTCGCTGGGGGAGGCCGTGTTCGCGGTGGCCTGCGCCGACGCCGGGGTGCCGCTGCAGCGCTACACGCATCGCGCCGACCTGCCGTGCGGTTCCACCATCGGCCCGATCACCGCAACCCGCACGGGCCTGCGCACCGTCGACGTCGGCGCCCCGCAGCTGGCGATGCACAGCTCCCGCGAACTGATGGGCACACACGATGTCCCCATGTATTCGGCTGCGCTACAAGCCTTCTACCTGTCGAACGCCGGATAGTCCTCCGGGGCGTCCGGTGAGGCGACCGCCATGACGGAGCCACCTCCGATCCGGACCACCTCCGATCCGGACCCGTGGCTGCCCGGATCCCCGTCAGTAGTTGCGGGCGTAGCCCCGGACGTCGGAGACGTACTCGTAGGACTGGTTGTAGCGCAGGATGGCCCGGGTCTGGCCGTCGTCGGTGCGCATGTTGACGCCCTCGGAGCACAGGTACTTGGCGGTGGTGAGCGCCGCGTCGTACAGGTTCTGCGGGTCGGCCTTGCCGTCGCCGTTGCCGTCGGTGGCGAACATCTTCCACGTCGACGGCAGGAACTGCATCGGGCCGACGGCGCGGTCGTAAGTGGAGTCGCCGTCGAGGGCGCCGCCGTCGGTGTCGTAGATGACCTCGTTGCCGCCGAGCGAACCATCGAGCGTCGGTCCGTAGATCGGGGTCTTGAGGGTGCCGTCGGCGTTCGCGTCGCCCATGTTGGCGTGATGGGACTCGACGCGGCCGATGCCCCCGATGATGGTCCACGGGATACCGCAGCCGGGCGTGGTGCGGGCCATCGTGTCGGCCGCGTTCTTGTACGCCTTGTAGTTGATGACGGGGATCTCGCCGGTGGCGACGGCCGACGGCGTCGACACCGCCGCGGCGGCCTGAACCGGCGGCGGGAAGGCGGGGTTCGACAGCCGCGGGGCGGGCGTGATGTTGGCGACGCCCTCGACGCCGGCGTTCGGGGCGGCCTTGGCCTGCGTTCCGATGGTCCGGTCGGGGGTGCGGTGCTTGCCGGGAGTCTGCGCGGGCGTGCCGTCGTTCGATGCCTCGGGGCCGGTGGTCTTGTCGACCAGGAACTTGATGCCCACAGTGTGGGCGTCGGCACCCGCGGCGGTGGCCACCAGGCCGCCGGCCACCGGCACCATGGCAGTCGCCATCCACTTCGAGGTGTTGCTCGGCTTGCAGTGTTTGCCCACTTCAGTCGCCTTCCCGGTTGGACGTTTCGGGGAGACGCTACATGAATCCGTACTCAGGGCGTTATCCCGGCGTTACATCACGGGCCGATAACGGAAAGATGACGAGCCGTTGTCGCAGGTAGCCGAGTTACACCCTGGGGTATGTGATTGTGGTCACACCATGTCACCCAATGGGGTGACACTCGGGCCAGGGGTGTGGACCCGGGGGTGGCCATATTTACTACCGAAAATTTCATCCGATATAGCGGCCCCCTGGGGTGCGTCCGCGGTGCGAACCCGGACATGGTGTGACTACACGGCCTCCGGTGCTGTTTCGCTCTCGGCGTACTCGACCCGGAACATCCCCGAATCGGTGGTAGTTATGCAGGTCAGGCCGCTGTCACGGCTTTGCGGAGGCATGAGCGCAAGCTGCATTAACTGCAGGTGGCCGGGTGTCGACCACTACAGTGGTCAGCAGACTGGTCGCACCGGTGACGAAACCGTCGCCCGCACCGGTCCCGGAAATATCGGGGCGGCTGTGGCGGCGGGTGAAAAGATACGTGAGGGAGAACAATGTTCGAACGGTTCACCGACCGCGCACGCCGGGTTGTGGTTCTGGCCCAAGAAGAAGCGCGGATGCTCAACCACAACTACATCGGCACCGAGCACATCCTCCTGGGCCTGATCCACGAGGGCGAGGGCGTCGCGGCCAAGGCGCTCGAATCTCTCGGCATCTCACTGGAGGGTGTCCGCAGCCAGGTCGAGGAGATCATCGGCCAGGGGCAGCAGGCGCCGTCGGGTCACATCCCGTTCACCCCGCGCGCCAAGAAGGTCCTCGAACTGTCGCTGCGCGAGGCGCTGCAGCTCGGCCACAACTACATCGGCACCGAGCACATCCTGCTGGGTCTCATCCGCGAGGGTGAGGGCGTCGCCGCCCAGGTGCTGGTCAAGCTGGGCGCAGACCTCAACCGGGTCCGCCAGCAGGTCATCCAGCTGCTCTCGGGCTACCAGGGCAAGGAGCCGCAGGAAGCCGGCACCGGCGGACGCAGCTCCGAATCGGGCACCCCGTCCACCTCGCTGGTCCTCGACCAGTTCGGCCGCAACCTCACCGCCGCGGCGTCGGAGGGCAAACTCGATCCGGTCATCGGCCGCGAAAAAGAGATCGAGCGCGTCATGCAGGTGCTCAGCCGCCGCACCAAGAACAACCCGGTGCTCATCGGTGAGCCCGGCGTCGGCAAGACCGCCGTCGTCGAGGGCCTGGCGCAGGCCATCGTCAACGGCCAGGTGCCCGAGACCCTCAAGGACAAGCAGCTCTACACCCTCGACCTCGGCTCGCTGGTCGCCGGCAGCCGCTACCGCGGTGACTTCGAGGAACGCCTCAAGAAGGTGCTCAAGGAGATCAACACCCGCGGCGACATCATCCTGTTCATCGACGAACTGCACACCCTCGTCGGCGCGGGCGCTGCCGAGGGCGCGATCGACGCCGCCAGCATCCTCAAGCCGAAGCTGGCCCGCGGCGAGCTGCAGACCATCGGCGCCACCACCCTCGATGAGTACCGCAAGTACATCGAGAAGGACGCCGCTCTCGAACGCCGCTTCCAGCCTGTGCAGGTGGGTGAGCCGTCCGTCGAGCACACCATCGAGATCCTCAAGGGTCTGCGCGACCGCTACGAGGCGCACCACCGCGTATCCATCACCGACGGCGCGCTGGTGGCCGCGGCCACCCTGGCCGACCGCTACATCAACGACCGCTTCCTGCCGGACAAGGCGATCGACCTCATCGACGAGGCGGGCGCCCGCATGCGCATCCGCCGGATGACCGCTCCGCCGGACCTGCGTGAGTTCGACGAGCGCATCGCCGAGGCCCGCAAGGAGAAGGAATCGGCGATCGACGCCCAGGACTTCGAGAAGGCCGCGAGCCTGCGGGACAAGGAGAAGACCCTCGTCGCCGAGCGTGCCGAGCGGGAGAAGCAGTGGCGTAGTGGCGATATGGATGTCGTGGCCGAGGTCGACGACGAGCAGATCGCCGAGGTCCTGGGCAACTGGACCGGTATCCCGGTGTTCAAGCTCACCGAGGAGGAGACCACCCGTCTGCTCCGCATGGAGGACGAGCTGCACAAGCGGATCATCGGCCAGGAGGATGCCGTCAAGGCCGTCTCCAAGGCCATCCGCCGCACCCGTGCGGGTCTGAAGGATCCCAAGCGCCCGTCGGGTTCATTCATCTTCGCCGGCCCCTCCGGCGTCGGAAAGACCGAGCTGTCCAAGGCCCTGGCGAACTTCCTGTTCGGCGACGACGACGCACTCATCCAGATCGACATGGGCGAGTTCCACGACCGGTTCACCGCCTCCCGGCTGTTCGGTGCCCCTCCCGGGTACGTCGGCTACGAGGAGGGCGGCCAGCTCACCGAGAAGGTGCGCCGCAAGCCGTTCTCGGTGGTCCTGTTCGACGAGATCGAGAAGGCTCACTCGGAGATCTACAACACGCTGCTGCAGGTTCTCGAAGACGGCCGGCTCACCGACGGTCAGGGCCGAACGGTCGACTTCAAGAACACCGTGCTGATCTTCACGTCCAACCTGGGCACCAGCGACATCTCCAAGGCCGTCGGCCTGGGCTTCAGCAAGAACGACGACTCCAAGTCGAACTACGAGCGGATGAAGCTCAAGGTCAACGACGAGCTCAAGAAGCACTTCCGGCCCGAGTTCCTCAACCGTATCGACGACGTCATCGTCTTCCACCAGTTGACGCAGGACGAGATCATCCAGATGGTCGACCTGATGATCGCGCGCGTCGAGACCCAGCTGAAGAACAAGGACATGGCTCTCGAACTCACCGACAAGGCCAAGTCGCTGCTGGCCAAGCGTGGTTTCGACCCGGTGCTCGGCGCCCGGCCGCTGCGCCGGACCATCCAGCGCGAGATCGAGGACCAGCTCTCGGAGAAGATCCTCTTCGGCGAGCTGACCGCCGGTCAGATCGTGCTGGTCGACGTCGAGAACTGGGACGGCGAGGGCGACGGCGAGAACGCGAAGTTCACCTTCGCCGGATCGGAGAAGCCGCGTGCCGTTCCGGACGCCCCGGTCGAACTGACCAAGGCAGCCGACGACGCGAGTTGATCGCGGATCCTGCATAATAGATCGCAACGCAAGTGACGCCACCGTGACAACGGTGGCGTCACCGTTTTGGAAGGGGGTCGCTCACCGCTTTGAGAGCTCAGCTATGTGAAACTCTTACAGTGCTGCGTCCTTTCCGTAACCAGATCCGGGCCACCCTGGTGGCCGCGACGGCTCTTGCGACCGCGGCAGTCGTCACGACCGGAGTGGTGATCGCGGAGAACAGCACGCCCGAGGTCAAGGCGGTGTCGAACTCGCAGGAGTCCCCGCGCTTGTACGTGGCGCTGGGCAGTTCGTACGCGGCCGGCCCGGGAGCCCGCAGCCTGGTGATCGGGCCGTGTCTGCGGACCAAGAACAACTACCCCAACCAGGTTGCCGAGACGCTCGGTATGAAACTCATCGACGCCACCTGCTCGGGTGCCACCACGCGCAACATCCTCGATGTACCGCAGCGGGCGTTCGGCGGCAGGCCACAGATCGATGAGGTTCCCGCCGACGCCGACGTGATCACCATCACCACTGGCGGCAACGACCTCGGTTACGTGAGCAGACTCATCCTCAGCGGCTGCGGCAACGTGCTGCCGGAGTTCCTCAAGAAGACGCCGATCCGCAGCTGCCGGCTCGGCAAGGATCCGTTCCCCGAACCGCAGCGGTCGGCCTACCTTGAGGTGGAGCGGTCGATGGTGGCCGTGATCGAGGCGGTCCGGTTGCGGGCACCCAACGCCAAGATCCTGCTCGTGGACTACCCGCCGGTCGTCGAGCCGGGCAAGCCGACCTGTGCGCGGTTGCCGCTGCTGCCCGACCAGGTGGCGCAGACCGTCCGTATCTTCAACGGGCTGGCCGACGCCACCGCGCGTGCCGCGCAGACCACCGGCGTCACCCTGGTTGAGGCATCGCGGGCCGGAGCGCAGCACACCGTGTGCTCGGCGACGCCGTGGCTGACCGGTTTCTCCCCGCCCGTGCCGTATCACCCGTCGGAGGCCGGCAAGAAGGGCGTCGCCGAACTGGTCGTCGATGCCCTGCGGCCCAGCCGGGCACAGCACGCCAACACCCGGAGCGGCGCCTAGTAGCTCTGTTCATACGCCGGGCCTGATGGGCCCACAACGATGCGGGGCAGGTCTCGGATGAGACCTGCCCCGCATCGTGCCTTCTGTGGGTGCTCAGACGGTGGCGCCCTCTTCGATGGCCGCCCGGCGGCGCTGGTAGGTGACGACCGCCGCGGAGATCGCCAGCAGCAGGCCGGTGCCGGTGATCAACTGGCCGACGAGCATGTCGAAGCCGTAGCGCAGGACGATGCCCAGGACGACCGCGCCCAAGGCGCACGCGGCCATCGTCACCTCGTTCTGTTCCTTCCACGAGATCATGTTGCGGCCGGTGGTGACGAGGCTGATCGGGCTGCGGCGCAGGGTCTCCACCACGAACACCGTGAGCAGGCATGTCACCAGGTAGGTGGCCAGGACCTTGGGCCAGAACGGGCCGCCCGGATGCTCGCGCAGGAAGCGCATCAGTTCGGCGAGCGCGAGCGCGTGCGCCAGGTAGATGCCGTACGACCGGTCGGCGGCCTTCGCCATGAACTTGTCGGCGAGCGAACCCTGGGACCGGCGCTGCTGCCAGAGCGTGCCCAGGCAGTAGAGGACGACGATGATCGCGATGAACGCGCCGACGTTGTAGATGGAGAACACATTGGTGGCGCGGAACATGCGGTCGAAGTCGGGGCCGTTGCCGACGTTGCCGCGGCCGCCGTGGTAGGCGACGGTGTACCACCACAGCGTCCCGGCCACGACCACCAGACCGGCGGCGATGAGCTGGGCGCGCCAGCGGATCATGAACGCCTGGAACGCCTCGAAATGCATGGCCGCGACACACCCGGACAGGATGAAGAACTGGTACGGCAGCAGGGTGATGGTGAGGTGGCTCCACAGTTTGCCCAGCGGGCCGGAATCGAAGATCCCCAGCGGCGGCAGCATCATCCGCCAGATCAGCCAGGCGTGGAACGCGAAGCTGACGGCGAGCAGGTAGCGGTGGTAGCCCCAGGTGCGCTTGAGCACCCACAGCACGGCCGGGAACACCAGGTAGATCTGCATGCTCACCGACATGAAGTACATGTGGTAGAACGCGTGGCCGGTGATCAGGTCGTACGCGATGCTCTTGAGGGCGGTGCCGAGCGCGTCGAGGCTGGTGAAGTTGTCGACGACATTGCTGATCCCGCCGCGCCGGTAGCGGGTGTAGGCCCAGTAGAACAGGCTCCACATCAGGAACGGCAGGCCGATCAGCTTGTAGCGGCGCCGCCAGTACTCGACGGGCTTCAGTTCACGGTTGCGGTACTGATAGGTCTGCACGAAGCCGGTGAGCGCGAAGAACGAGTAGCGCGTGTACCGGCACAGGAGGCCGATTCCGCCGGCGGCCACCGCGCCGGCCGACATGAGGCCCAGGATGACGTGATCGAAGATGACGGCCGCGAATGTGACCAACCGCACGAGGTCGATCTGGTGCAGATGGCCGCCCCGCTTGGGTTTGGGGGCCATCACGGCGGCGTCGGGGTCGACTGCCGGGCCCGGCGGCACCGGGGGTACCGCCGGTGCCGATGCGGGTTCCTGGGGCTGCTTGGTCGTATCCACGCTGGTCTTCGCCTGCGTAGACGCGTGTTCCTCCATGGTGATGGGGGCCTCCGTCTCGCCTCGGCCGGTACTGATGTGGGAGCGGCCGATTGTGCTGATCGTGGGACAGGCTACCCGCACCTGAGTCGGCGGCGTGTTTTGCCCGCCCCGTGTGGCCGGATTGTGTTATTCGTCCGCACGGCCTACAGCGTCATCAATCAGACAGAGGCTCCCGCGTCAATCAGGCAGAGGCTCCCGCGTCAATCAGGCAGAGCCTGGGCCCCGCGGGCGGTCAGGAGCATCGTCATCAACGAGATCTCCTCACCCTGGTCGGTCATCATCTGGTAGGCCGTCCGCTTGACCGTGTCCGTGACGTCGTCGCTGTTGTACGCGGCCTTCGCCATGAGCAGACCGCCCCGGTGGTGCCGGACCATCAGCTGCAGGTACCACACCTCGGCGTCGCGGCCGGTGCGGCTCGCGAGCCGGGAGATGTCGTCGGTGCTGGCCATTCCCGCCATGGCAGGCCCCGGATCGGCGGTCGTCGACGGGGCCGGGGTGGTGATGGAACGCCCCGAACCGTGCTCATGTCCGGAATCGGTGCCGTCGTCGTCGTGTGATCCCGACATCCAGGCCATCGGGTCCGAGGAGGTGAGCGGTTTGCCGAACCAGGTGAGCCAGCCCCGCAGGGTGGCGTTCTCCGCGGTCTGCGCCGTGACGATGCGGTTGGCGAGCCCGACGATCTCCTGCCCCACGCCGGGCCGCCCGGCCACGGTCGAGGACAGCAGGATCGCCTGATCGTGGTGCACAGCCATGTCCTGGGCGAAACCGACGTCGACGGCGGTCATGGCCGGGACATCGGCGTCGTCGCGCGACTGCCACGCCGCCCCGGCCACGGCCCCGATGGCCAGTAGCAGCACGGCCACGCACAGCGCGCCGATCGTCAGGGAAAGGGTCTTCGGCCGTTCCCGGCCCATCAGGGCGCGGAGTTCCCGAGCGTGGTGTCCTGGCCGACGGGTGGCGTGTACACGCTCTTGCTCAGTTCCATCGTCAGGAAACCGTTGTCCGAGCAGGTCGCCCAGATCTGGTTGCCCCGGAACTCCGGCGGCGACATGCACCAGTCGGTCGAACGGTCACCGAGAGCGATCATCCCGGTGCGCGGGCCGACGGCCTCGTGCAGACGCACCTTGCCGTTGATGGTCTGCATGCCCAGGCTCATGAATTCGACGGCCGGGACTCCGATGATCGAGCCGAGGGCGTGCGGCGAGTTGGGCAGGCCGAACGGATTGGTGCTGCGGTACGTCGGCGGGTTGAGGTAGCCGATCTCTCTGATCTTCTTGAGGTTCTTGATGTCGAACACGCGGATGCCCGACGACTCCCAGCCGCAGGCCAGCGCGGTCGGGTTCTCGATGCGGTCGGCGCTGCAGTAGTGGGCGTTGTAGCTGAAGATCGACCCGCCCATCGACGAACGCAGGTTGGCGTCGAGGTTGGCGGGCAGGTTGATCTCCAGTTTGATCTGCGCCGCGAGTTTCGGTTTGTTGACGCGTTCGACGTCGAAGATCTTCACCCCGCCCGAACCGGCCTCGTCGATGGTGATGGCGTAGGCGTGGCCGTCGTAGAAGACGGGGATGGTGTGCTGATTGAGCTGGCCGTCGGGCCAGTGGTAGGCGGCGATGTGCGGCACCTGCGGGTGCGGGTCGCGCCGTTGCACCGCCGAGATGTCGAGCACCGTGATACCGGCCATGTTGGACAGATACATGCGGTTGCCGTCGGGGGAGATGCCGAAGCCGTGCCCGACGAAGGCGTACAGGCCCTGCCAGATCACGCGGGGATTGGTGGGATCGGAGATGTCGATCGCCGACAGGTGCCCGGGGAACAATCCCGACGCCCAGTACGTCTTGCCGTCGGGCGAGAAACCGCCCTCATGCGAGGTGAACGGGAGTGGGACCTTGGTGCCGGGCCCGGTGTTCAGCAGTTTCGGGTGGGCGCAGTCGGAGATGTCGTAGACCGCGAAGAACCCGCCGCCCCACAGCAGCGGCACCGAGGTGCCGGCGAGCAGCTTGCGTTTCTTGTTGACCTTGAGGGTTTCCCAGGTGCCGGCGATCATGCCGGGTGCGGTGAGCTTGCCGACGATCTTCGGTTTCCGTGGGTCTTTGACGTCCACCACCTGCACGCCGGTGTTCTTCTTGGTGATGGCGGTGCTGAACATGCTGCCCGTGTACGAGCAGTGGTCGTAGTTGGCCGACACGATGCCGCCGCCCGCGCCCCGCGCCTGGCCCAGCAGGGTCATGTTGCAGTTGTAGCCGCGTTCGCTGCGGCCGGAGTTGCGGTCGGCCGACGGTACGTCGCCGGACAGACCGGTCTCCGGCGACGACCCCGGCCCGCAGTCGGCCTGCTTTACCGGGGTGTTTCCGAAGTCCATGAAGTAGTGATTGCCGGCGTTCGCCGGAGCGGCCAGAGCCACCCCGACGGCGACGGTCGCGGCGAGGGCGATGACGACGCCGATCCGCCGCCGCGCATGTTGCGACAAACTCCGTGTGCTGTTCATTTGTCGCGCACCTTAGCCCCGTCGACGGGGCTAAGGTGCCGCTTTGGCGAACGTTCCCGGTAAGTCGACGAGCCGTGTCCCGTTCAGCGGGACCGTCGTGCCGGACTTTGCCCACGCCGCAATGCACCGGAAGGTCAGTGCAAGGGGCCGTCCCGGTAGTCGTCGATGTAGTGCTGTTCCTCCTCGGCCGTGACCTCCGGTTGCAGAGGATCCTGCTGGATCCGGCTGTCACCGCCCGGCGACCGGGTGGCCAGGGAGCGGCCCGAGATCAGCAACGCGATCCCGACTGCCGCTGCGACCACGGCGCCGAGTATCCACCACGCGACACCGGCCCCGTCGCCCGCGGCCGTCCCGATGGCGCCGACGATCAACACGACGGCCACCAGCAGGACGAGGTAGCCGGCCATGCCGATCCCCGTGATCCTGTGTGCCCTCGAGGCGCCTCGGGTGCTGTGCTGGTCCGATGCCGATCGCCGGTCGTCATGTGTTGCGTTCACAAGGAACACCACCCTTCATTCTGCCCTGGTGGGCTGCTGCTCAGTGCGTTCCTACCCGGTGTTCCCGATTTCCCCGAACGTCAAACACCACAGCCCTCGCGGGGGTGCGAGTGCACGGGGTGCCCGTGCTGTTTTGTCCGGGCCGTTCCGGGCAATAACTGGGGTGGCGCGGTGTTGTCGGCTGGTGAGGATGGTCGGGTGTACTGGGTGACGGACGCTCGCCGGTGGCAGTCGAAGGATGTAAGTAGGGTCGTCTCCGCGAAGGATGAGACGACGGGTGGTAAAGGATCGACCAATGGCGGTTGTGATTGACAACTCGGTAGAGATAACCGTTCCGGCATGTCAAAGACAGGTTCCGATCGTGCGGGAGGTCGCGCACCGGGCCCTGTTGCTCGAGGACTGGATGCTCGACGATATCGCCGACGTGGATCTGGTCATCGACGAGATCTGTGCGCGCGTGATGGCCGTGGCAGAGCCCGCGGTAAGACTGACGTTGGCGCTGACAGCATACGAGGAGGGTGTGGCTGGTCAGGTCATGTGCCGGGTCGGCGATGAAATCGACATCAATACCGAGGATTTCGGCTGGCAGATGGTGGTATCGATGACCGACGGCCGAGCTGTGGACTACGTCATGGACGGGTCCGTGCGCCGGGTGATGGTGGGTTTCGTCAAACGCCGGTCATGTTGCTGAGCCTCGTCGCAGAACCCGACGACGGCGCGGTCTCGTGTACAATTGATACTCTGCGGCCCTGACGGACATCCTCCACGTCGAGCAAAGCGCTTGCGGGACATCCGATCCGGATCGGGGCGCGCAGTACATGAGGACTTGCGTCCTGGTCGGCCTGCACGCTCCGCAGTGGCCCAGTGTCCACTACGCCGACACAGTCTTGATTCCATTGCGGCAGTTGGATTGAGCCGTGGCAGTTGCCCTAAGGCAGTTCCCCGGCAAGTTCACCCGGCAGAGGTGAACGAGTACGACCAGTTCGATCATTCTTCCGATCGCAGGTCCGGACAGTCCGTCGACGCAGGGAAGGGCTAGTTGTGTTACCTACAGTGAAACAACAGAATTTCGGCAGCGACACCGACCACCCATCCACCGAAACCGACGTGGTGGGCGAAACCGAAGCGGGCGATCGTGACGACTACGGCGAAGTCGCCCGGACCATCAAGGCCATGAGGCAGCAGCGTGATCCACACCACCGCTCCGAACTGAGGTCCCGGGCCATCGAGCGTTGCCTGCCCCTGGCCGATCACGTGGCCCGCCGATTCTCCGATCGCGGAGAACCGTTCGACGACCTGGTGCAGGTGGCGCGTATCGGGGTTGTCCACTCCGTCGACAGGTTCGATCCCGAACGGGGCACGGACTTCCTCTCGCTCGCGGTGCCCACGGTGATGGGCGAGGTGCGCCGGTACTTTCGTGACACGGCATGGACGATGCGTGTTCCCCGGCGGGTCAAAGAGACATCGCTGCACATCGGCAAAGCGGTCGACGAACTGACTCAGCGCCTGGGCCGCTCTCCGCGGCCGAGTGAACTCGCCGACGAACTCGGCACTCCGGTGAGCGAGGTGATCGAAGGGCTCGTCGCGAGGTCTGCGTACCGAACGGACTCGATCGACGCTGAGCGAGATGACGAGAACCGTTCCCTGGGTGAGACATTGGGTGAGCGTGACGGCAGAATCGCCGAGATCGACGACCTGGTGACGGTGCGTCCCGCGCTCGACGAGTTGCCCGAGCGGGAGCGGCAGATCCTGACCTTGCGGTTCTTCCACGAGATGTCACAAAGCGAGATCGCACGGGAGGTCGGCCTGTCGCAGATGCATGTGTCCCGGCTGCTGTCAAGGTCGTTGGCCGCGCTACGGAAAGCGGTTGTGCCCGTTGGATAAATCGTAGGCCGCAGATAGGGTTGTAGGCAGATGAGTTGTAGGAAGGTGGGTCGCCGCCGAACGGAGGCGACCCACCTGCCTATGTTGCGGCCCCGGAGCTACTTTCGGCTCTGTTCGGTGGCGGAACGATTGGCCTTCTCGATCGCGTGGATGAGTTCATCCTTGTTCATGCGCGATCGACCGTGGATGTCGAGCCTGCGGGCGACATCGAGCAGATGGTCCTTGGTCGCGTTGGCATCAACACCTTCGGCGCTGGTGCCGCCGGGGTTCGGCCCGCCGCTGCGCGCACGGCTGTCGGACGGTCCCCGGTGCTCCTTGGCCTCCCAGTGATCGCCGACCTTCTCATACGAATGTTTCAGCGCCGCATAGGCGACCCGGTGCGCGCGTTCCTCGGATTCGTACTCCTCCAGCGCGGAATCGTGTGCCTCGGCAAAGGTGCGCTGGGCCTTCTTATCGGACCGCGCGATGGTACTCGGCAGCTCCGAGCGGATCGGGTTGTCGTTCTTGTCCGTCTTCGGCATGATGAGCTCCGTTCTCCGGTTCGTCGTGCAGGGCGCCGCCGCTGTTGTGCCCTGTCACGAGAACGCCTTGCCTGGTTGCGAACCTACCGATTCCGGTCGATCCGCCTGGCCGGGGTCGTTGTCGCTGTGGTCGGAAACTCCTTGCGCACCTACATGTTGCGCGCAGTGAGCGCAACAGAAGATCGCGCCGTCGACCTCGACGCCATGGCCGATCACCCGGCAGCCGCAGTGCGTGCATGACGGCGCCAGCGCGTGAATGGCGCATTCGAAACTGTCGAAGACGCCACGCGTATCGGTTCCGTCGATGGTGATCGTCATCGCTCGGTCGTAGTCATTTCCGCATATATCGCATACGGCCATGATCGTCTCCTTATAGATTGTCGGGTCCCCCGGGTCGGGGGATCTCGCCCCGTTGTCGGGGAGGGGTTGTCCGGGAGGGTGATTCGGTCTGCCGGCCTGGGTGCGGCAGGACCGAACCACGCCCGGGATCCCCGGACTACTGTCGGTCTTCCTGGTGCATCTGTTCCCTGGCGTGCGAGACATCCGCGGCGTGACGCGCGGATTCGGCTTCGGCCTCACGCTTGGCCGCATTCTGCGTTGCCTCGCCCTTGTCCTCCTGGGCGCCGCCTTCCGCGGCGAGATCGTCGTTGCCGGTCAGAGCGCCGACGGCCTGCTTGATGCGGCCCTTCGCTTCTTCGACGGCTCCCTTGATTCCTTCGGCTGCCGGGTTCTTCTCGGATGTCACAGTGATGCCTCCTCTGGGCTCGTTGGTGTGACGGCTGTTCGCAAGGAGATGGCGTTGTTGCCATCTGTGTGTCGGGTGCCCAGGCTTCGCGGGAGTCAAACATCGGGTCGACCCGTGCGAGACCCGGTGATCGGCCGGCGGTTTGGTGATCAGCGGTTTGGTGATCGTCGCGTTGGGTAATCCCTCATGATGCGACATGACAATTTCCGATGCGAAGCCGACCGTCCCCGCTACAGTGCCGACGAACTCGCTGCCGACCTGCGCTGGTGGGCAGCGGCGAACTATCTCACCGCCGCACAGATCTACCTGCAGGACAATGCGCACCTCGAACGTCCGCTGGCAGCTGACGACATCAAGCCGCGTCTGCTGGGGCACTGGGGTACCGGACCGGGCCTGTCGGCGATCTATGCGGTGCTCAACAGGGTGATCCGCGAGACGGAATCATCGTGGATGTTCGTCACCGGACCCGGTCACGGCGGACCGTCCATTGTCGCGAATGTCTTTCTGGAAGGGACCTATTCGGAGATCTACCCGCAGGTGGGGCAGGACGCGGCGGGAATCACCGCACTGTGTCGCCGGTTCTCCACTCCCGGTGGGATTCCCAGCCACGTCAGTGTCGAGACGCCCGGCAGCATTCACGAAGGCGGCGAACTCGGCTATTCCCTGATCCATGCCGCCGGCGCCGCATTCGACAACCCGGATCTCATCGTGGCCTGTGTGATCGGGGACGGGGAGGCCGAGACCGGTCCACTCGCCGCATCGTGGCGCCTCCCGGCATTCCTCAACGCCGGCCGCGACGGCGCGGTGCTGCCGATCCTGCATCTGAACGACGCGAAGATCTCCGCACCCACCGTCATGGGACGTAGTTCCGACACCGCGATCGCCGACTTCCTCGGCGCGCAGGGCTGGGATCCCGTGTTCGTCGAGGGGGACGACCCGCCGACGGTGTTCACCGCACTCAAATCGGCGATCGACGTGTCGTACACAAAGATCCGGAAGAACCAGAACACCGATCAGCCTGTGCGTGACTGGCCCGCGATCGTCCTGCGCACCCCCAAGGGATGGACCGGCCCCGCCTACGTTGACGGCGTTCCGGTGGAGGGCACCCACCGTGCCCATCAGGTTCCGCTGCCGGAGGTGCGGGAGAACCCGGACCATCGCCGGCAGCTCGAGGAATGGCTGCGCGGATATCAGGCATCGCGCATCTTCGACGACGGCGGCGCTGTGCATCCCGACATCACAGCCCTGGCCCCGCGACCGGAGTTGCGGATGGGTGCCGGCGAGCACGCCAACGGCGGAAAACTCCTGCGGCCATTGCCACTTCCACCGCTCGCCGACTACACGGTCGATGTGCCCGATCCCGGGCGCCGGTGTCTGTCGAGTACTCAGGCGCTCGGGGAGTATCTGCGCGACCTTTACGCGCTCGACCGCACACCGGACTCCGGCGGACGATTCCGGCTCTTCTGCCCGGACGAAACCGCCAGTAACAAACTCGACGCGGTCTTCGAGACCACCGGACGGTGCTGGCAGCTCCCGATCCACGATGCCGACGACAACCTGTCGCCGAGCGGGCGGGTGATGGAGGTACTCAGCGAGCATCTCTGTCAGGGATGGCTTGAGGGATACCTGCTGTCCGGGCGGCACGGCATTTTTGCCAGCTATGAGGCCTTCGCGATGATCAGCGTGTCGATGCTGGTGCAGCACGTCAAGTGGCTCCAGCACGCGCAAAACCTGGCCTGGCGCGCGCCGGTGGCGTCGATGAACGTGCTGTTGACGTCGACGTGCTGGCGCAACGACCACAACGGCTTCTCGCACCAGGGCCCGGGCGTCCTCGATGCGGTGCTGCCGCTGGCACCCGGCGTGGTCAGGGTATGGCTACCGCCAGACGCCAACTCGTTGCTGACCGTCGCCGACCAGTGTTTACGCAGCCGCGACCACGTCAATGTGGTGATCGCCGACAAGCAGCCGCACCTGCAGTACATGTCGGAGGATCAGGCCCGCGAACAGGTCGCCGCGGGCGCGTCGACGTGGCCGTGGGCCGGCAACCAGACACCCGATCGAGAGCCGGATGTGGTGCTTGCCGCCGCCGGGGATATCCCGGCCCAGGAGGTCGTCGCCGCCGCGGAGATCCTGCGGGATCGTCTTCCGCAGTTGCGCTTCCGTGTGGTCAATGTCCTGGACCTGATGGCGCTGTTGCCGCCCGACACTCATCCGCATGGGCTCTCCGACGGCCGTTTCGCGGAGTTGTTCACCGCTGACCGTGACGTGGTCTTCGCCTTTCACGGTTACCCGCGGGCGGTGCATCAGCTTGTACACGGACGTCCTCGGCCCGATCGCTTCCACGTCCGCGGGTACACCGAACAGGGCACCACCACAACACCATTCGACATGGTCGTCCTCAACGGGATGAGCCGCTATCACCTGGTGACCGAGGTACTACGGTATGCGCCCGCACCGCTCGACGGTGTTGATGCCGTGGCCGATTACTGCCGTAACCAGCTCGAACGGCACCGCGAGCACATCCGCACATACTTCGACGACCTACCGGAGATCCGCGACTGGACCTTCGTGGATGCGGCACGATGAAAGGACGGAAGTCATGTTGGAACTGACTGATCCCGAACAAAAGATCCAGGCCGACGATGTTCGGCGAACGGCGGAGTTCTGGTCCGCGGCATTGGGTTTGAGTGTCAGTGAGGCAGGTGACGGTGCCGCCGCACTGTTCGATGAACGTCATACGGTGCGGATGACGGTGTACCCGGAACAGGTGGGACGGCAGACACTGTCGAAGGACACCCCGATCGAGTTGCGTGCCTACGACACCCAGGACGTGGTCGCCGCCGTCGAACGGCTGACCGCGCTCGGGGCGGGTCCGCTCGTGGGCGACTCGTATCCGGCGCACCCCGGTCACGCGAGCCTCACCGACCCCGCGGGCAACGTGGTATCCATCCGCAGCGCTTTGCCCGCAAAGCCCCAGTAGCGCAACGCCTCGCCGCTATCCAAGGAGATCACTTCTATGAGTACACAATTCGGCTACACCATGATGACAGAACAGGCCGGCCCGACCCAGCTCGTCGACGACGTCGTCGCCGCCGAATCGGTGGGATTCGACTTCGCCGTGTGCAGCGATCACTACTTTCCGTGGCTGGACGCCCAAGGGCATGCACCCTACGCGTGGTCGGTTCTCGGCGCTGCCGCATACGCGACCGAACGTATCGGGCTGATGTCGTACGTGACCTGCCCGACCACGCGGTATCACCCGGTGGTGGTGGCGCAGAAGGCCGCTACCGTGCAACTGCTCGCCGACGGGCGGTTCGCCCTCGGCCTGGGCAGCGGCGAGAATCTCAACGAACACGTGGCCGGCCGGGGATGGCCGTCGGTCAGGACCCGCCAGGACAAACTCGCCGAGGCGATCGCCATCATCCGGTCACTGCATTCGGGCGAGACGGTCACCGTCCACGGACGGCACTTCGATGTCGACAACGCCCGGCTCTGGGACCTGCCCGAATCGGGTGGAGTGCCGATCGGCGCCGCGGTGTCCGGTGACTGGGGCATCGCCGCGTTCGGCCCACTCGCAGACCATATGATCGCCACCGAACCACGACCCGAACTCGTGGACAGCTGGAACTCGCATCCACGGACCACCCGCATCGGCGATGATGCCCGTGCGATCGGGCAGATCCCCATCTGTTGGGATCGGGACCGGGACGACGCGATAGCCCGGGCGCACGAGCAGTTCCGCTGGTTCGGGCTCGGCTGGCCGGTCAATTCCGAGCTTCCGTCTCCCAGGGCCTTCGGCTCGGCCACCCGGAGCGTGACCCCCGACGACATCGCGCAGTCGGTAGCCTGCGGGCCCGATCTGGACCGGATCGTCGAATCTGTGAGCGCGTACTGGAAAGCGGGTTTCACCGATATCGCGCTCGTTCAGATCGGCGGGCGGAACCAGCAACAGTTCCTGAACGAGGTCGCCCCGGCCCTGCTGGGCAAACTTCGCTCCGCCGCACCCTAGGGGTTACGAAAACCCATGGCCGGCAGTGAGGTTCGGCTGGTGGAGCCCGATACGTCCGCTACTCGCGGCCCGAGGAGATCCAGGCCGGGTCGGCGACGATATTGCGACCCCCGACAACCAGGTCCGACACCGCGTCGAGTGCGGTGATCGCGGCATCGTCGAGGTTCAGTTCGACTGCCCCGGCATTCTCGAAAAGCCTTGATGTCGAGCGTGTTCCGGGAATAGGAACCACCGGCAACCCGGCCCGTCGGCCGGCCGCGTACAGCCAGGCGAGGGCGACCTGGGCGTTGGTGGCGCCGAAGCGGGCCGCGACGTCGGACACCACTGCGAGGGCGCGCTGATTGGCGTCCCAGTTCTCGCCGAATCGTGTGGTGGCACCACGCATATCGGTGGCCACCTGGTCGCGGGACAGGGTTCCGGTGAGGAAGCCGCGGCCCAGCGGAGAGTACGGTACAAACCCGACACCCAGTTCGGCGCAGGCGGGAACCACGTGCTTCTCGACGTCACGCGACCACAGACTCCACTCGCTCTGTACTGCCGCGATCGGGTGCACCGACTGCGCCGCGCGAAGTTCACCCGCGGTGACCTCGGACAGGCCGAGGTGGCGTACTTTCCCGGCCGCGACCATTTCGGCCATCGCGCCGACGGTCTCTTCGATGGGGACGTCGGGGTCGCGACGATGCATGTACCACAGGTCGATGACGTCGACGCCCAGACGGCGCAGCGACGCCTCGCATGCCTCACGCACGTACTCGGCATCGCCCCGGGTGCGCTTCGTCTCGGTGTGATCGACGGGTCCGATACGCCCGGTGATCCCGAATTTCGTTGCCAGAGTGACCTCGTCACGCCGGTCGGCGAGGAGCCGGCCTACCAGCTCTTCGTTGGTGCCCGCCGGTCCTGTGGCGCCGGCCGGGGGAGTGCCGTAGACGTCGGCGGTGTCGATGAAGGTGATGCCTTCGTCGACGGCGGCGTTCAGCACAGCCAGCGCCGATGCGTCGTCGGTGCCGCCGTACACGTGGGTCAGCGCCATTCCGCCGAATCCCAGGGCCGACGTCCGTAGTCCGTCGCCCAGTTCGATTGTTCTCATTGATGAGGCCTTCCCAGATGCTATTGGTGGGTGGGGTGCTATTGGTGGCTGGTGGCGGTCGGGGTCACGACGAGGACGACGCGGTGCCCGACATCTCCGGGCGGACCGTCGAGCGGCAGTCCGTACCGATCGGCGAGCGCGGCGAATTCGGATCCGGTCGGATCGGGCTCGATTCGTTCGACGACACCACGTACTTCGAGGTAGCGGTACGGCTGATCGGGGTCATTGACGGAGATGGCCACGCGCGGGTCACCGCTCACATTCCGGTACTTCTGGCGGGTGGTCGAAGTGGTGAACAGCAGGTGCTGTCCGTCCCAGGAGAACCACATCGGGTTGGCCTGCGGACTGCCGTCGGGCCGGATGGTGGCCAGGTGGGCATACAGCGGTCGGGTCAGTAGGTCGGTATGCGAGTCGGGAATCGTTGTCATAGAGGTACTTTGGGTGGTGGGGGCGGTCAGGTGGTTCGGCGTTGCTCGGTGCGCACGTCGGGATCGGAGACGGGGATCTCCCCGCAGTCAAGGCCGGCATCGATGAGTCGCCGGTAGTGGCCGATTTTGTCGTCGACGGCGGCCAGATCGTCGATGAGTTCGCGGATGCGGCTCTCGATCTCCTCACGGTGGTCCTGTAGCAGCCGCATCCGCCGGCCGTGGGTGCGGGCACCCTGCTGCACCATCGTCACGAAGTCGCGCATGTGCGCCACGGGCATTCCGGTGCGACGCAGACGGACAAGCAGTTCGATCATCCGGATCGTCGCGTCGTCGTAGCGCCGGACGCCGGCGGACGTGCGTGGTACCGGTGGGATCAGTCCTTCCGACTCGTACCAGCGCAGTGTGTCCCGGGTGAGTCCGGTACGGGCCGATACGTCGGCGATGGACAAGGCGTCATCAGTGGGCATGGGGCCACGGTAGGACTTCGAGTGCGCTCGAGGTCAACCACAGTGTCGAGAACTCTTGCTCGAACGGGCAGGTGGACCGACCGGAATCTCAGGTTCCGGCAAGCCGGTATGCACGTCTGCGGCTGGTCGGTGGTGCGGTTGCCACGACCACACCACGTGCTATCAAATTGCGCAAGTGGGGCCGCAATGTGCCTGGAGTTCGTTCGACCGCGACGGACAGATCCTGCACGGTCATGGTGACGTCGCCGGTGAGAGCTCCGACGATCGCACGTTCCACGGTCGACAGATCGTCTTGCCCGCCGGTGGTCCTGATGAGGCGATACGTGCCGCGCTCGAACTTCACCATGTTCGCACTCGCGAGTTCATCGAGCGCGTTCTGGGCATCGAGGGTGTCGATCGCCAGTTGCCGGCGCAGTTCGTCGACGGTTACTGATCCGAGGTGATGGATCAGCGCCAGCGCATTGTCGCCTATCGGCGTCCGGACGCGATTGTCCAGTGAATCCAGCCAGTCCCTGGTTTCGGGATTCAGCAGCCCGAAGCGGTCGAGGACAGCGACGAACTCGGCAGGAACTGAACTGAAACGTGGTGCGGGAAGACCATTTCGAGTCATCTCTCCGAGCATTCGGGGGATTCCCGATCCTGCGTTCTCGCCGACGGTCTCATCGCGATCGGTAAACGGAACGTCGGTCAGCAGTCGTGCGAGAACGGAATTTCGCGATCGCGATTGTCCGGCAAATATCGCATTGATGCTCTGACCGCCCCACAATCCGCCAGGGCTGTGAACTTCGAGGTGATCCGGGTACAACTCGACCCGAACCTGATCCCCGCGCGCCATGGGACTGTAGTCGCGGTGCATCACGGAGTTGGTTATCGCCTCACGACTCGCATCGATCGGAATCTCGGGGACGTTGCGTGCACCGGCACCGTGGGAAACCCTGCGCACCCGCAAGTTCCGCACCACGGCGGCTACGGCGTCATCGATCATGTCCGGAATCGAGCCCTCCAGAACGGAACGGTCGATCATGCGCTCATCCCCGACCACCACGTCTTTGGATCCGCCTGGGTAGGAGGCGAAGCTGATCATCAATTGTGGAAAGAACTGCTGTGGGAACGAACCCAACGCGAGAATCCCGCCGAGTGTTGGTGAGCCCGTTCCCCGGTCAATCGCCCCGATCCGTTCAAGTACGTGTCGGTCCGAGGATGTCCCATCCAGGGACCTGGGGCGGTTGGTCTTCAGCCGCGCTATGGTGCGATCGACGAGGTCCGTGTCAAGGTCTGCGATCGTTGCCTCTGGGACTGGTTCGCGGTCTGCTTCGCTGGGCACGGTGAGTACCGAGAGTTGGAAGACCGAGTACGTGTCCAGTCGATGGTCGCCGTCGGCCAGACGCATGTAGGTGCCGCGCTCCTTGCCCTGAGCGGTCATGAAGCAGGGCTTCTCCGCAGCCGAAAGCTCCTCGACCTCGGCAACCACGACCATTGCGCCGTCCACCTCAATCTGGTCGATAGTCATGGCGGGGGTGGGGGTCACCGGTCCGGGCGCTTCTTTGGAGCCACGCGGCCGTCCGGCATCCGATAACTGATTCAGTGCAGACTGTGCGTCAAAGCCTGGGGTGGGAGTGAACCCCGATCCTCTTGTCTGTTGCTCAGTGAGGATCGCTGGTCGGCTCAGTGTATTCACTGAACTCCTCACTGCATAGAGTGAGGGACTGTATCTATGTAGTGATGTAGTTGAACCTACAGTGAGAAATCGTGGCCCGCCCCATGGTGCTCGATCGGCCGAAGGGTGGGGGTGGATGCACCGGCGTCAATTGCTGATTCCGGCGACAAGTCGCTGTGATACCTGACGACGTCTGAGGGGAGTGGCGGTATCGGAGCTTGGTCGCGCTATCGTGGGCGGTATTACCGTAAGGTCAACCGTAGGAGATGCCTTGTCCGAACGATCGCTGAACGGCCGCACCATACTGATGTCCGGGGGTAGCCGGGGGATCGGCCTGGCCATCGCACTGCGCGCCGCCGCCGACGGTGCGAACGTGGTGATGCTGGCCAAGACGGGCGAGCCGCACCCGAAGCTGACCGGCACTGTGTACACGGCCGCTCAGGAGGTCGAGGACGCGGGCGGCAAGGCGCTCCCTGTGGTCGGCGACGTGCGTGAGGAAGCCGACGTGCAGCGCGCCGTCGACGCGGCCGTCGAGACCTTCGGCGGCATCGACATCGTCATTAACAACGCCTCGGCCATCGACACCTCGCCGACCCGCGAACTGCAGATGAAGCGCTACGACCTGATGCAGTCCATCAACACGCGCGGCACCTTCCTGCTGTCCAAGACGGCGATCCCGCACCTGGAACGGGGCACCAACCCGCACATTCTCACCCTGTCGCCGCCGATCGACCTCGACCCGAAATGGGTTGGCCCGCACACCGGTTACACCCTGTCCAAGTACGGGATGAGCCTGTGCACGATCGGCCTGGCCGCCGAACTCGCCGACGCCGGTATCGCCGCCAACTCGCTGTGGCCGCGCACCCCGATCGTCACCGCCGCAATCCTCAACCGGGGCGGCGCGGACAGGGCCGCCACGGCGCGCACGCCCGAGATCATGTCCGACGCCGCGCACGCCATCCTCACCCGCGACTCCCGCACCTGCACGGGCAATTTCTTCCTCGATGACTCGGTACTGATCGAGGAGAGCGTCACCGACTTCGCGCAGTACCGCACCGCCGAACGCGAAGAGGATCTGCGGCTGGACATGTACGTCTCCGGACGGGTGGTCACCTCGTGAGCGGAATCGACACCGGCACAGAAGAATTGCTGCTCGATGTCACCGACGGCGTCGCCACGATCACCCTGAACCGGCCCGACGCCAAGAACGCCGTCACCCCCAGGATGCTCGACACGCTCATCGACGTCCTCGCCGATCTCGAGGAGAACACCGACGTGCGGGCCATCGTGCTCACCGGTGCGGGCAAGGCCTTCTGTGCCGGCGGCGACGTGAAGGCATTCGCCGAACGCGGCGGCGACGTACCGGTCGGTGACGGCGGAGTCCAGGAATGGTTCGACAATCGCACCCGCAGGCAGGTCGGCGTCGTCGGGAAGCTGCGGTCGATGAACACCCCGTCGATCGCGGCACTGCCCGGAGCCACCGCCGGCGCCGGGCTCGGCCTCGCACTGGCCTGCGACCTGCGCATCGGCGGCCCGTCGACGCTGCTGACCACCGCATTCATCAAGATCGGCCTGCCCGGCGACTTCGGTGTCGCCTGGCAACTGCGCGATCTGATCGGGGCCGGGCCCGCGACCCGGCTGCTGCTGCTGTCCGACCGCGTCGGCGCCGACGAAGCACTGAACCTCGGTCTGCTCACCTGGCTCGTCCCCGACGACGAGGTCCGGTCCACCGCCCACGACATCGCCGGCCGCCTCGCCGCATCGTCGGCGCAGGCCATCGGCGCGATGAAAGCCAACCTGCGCGACGCCCGGCACCTGGACTTCGAGGCCGCGATGGACGCCGAACTCGTCCGCTACCGGGCGTGCGCCGACGGCGACGAACACAAGGCAGCGGTCCGCGCCTTCGCCGACCGCAGCCGCCGCCCCTGACTTACGCGGCTCCGGGTTTGAGGACGATGAACAGTCCGCTCGCCTCGACACAGAGCCGGTCACCGTCCCGGATCTCACCGGTCACGTAGCGCTTACGGCCCTCCTCGCGGTCGAATCGGAGGGTCACGGTGAGGTCGGTGTCGATCGGCGTGACACTGCGGTAGTCGATGTGCAGGTTCGCGGTGCGGGCAATGGCGCGGCCGTGGGCATTGGCGAATCGGCCGAAGGCATCGTCGAACATGAGAGGGATCGCGCCGCCGTGCGCGGCGCCGTTGCCGCCGAGAAACTGGCGGCCGAAGCGGACGGTACCGCGTGACTCGTGCTCGGTTTCGGAGTTGATGTGCACCACCGGGATCAGGGTCTGCCCTCGCCCGGGAACGGGCAGTCGCCCCGACAATTGTGACCATTCGTCGGTTTCGGACTGCTTGAGTACCTCGATCAGTTCGGCGACCAACCGTGACGCCGTACGGGTCTGTTCGGCGTCGGGAGCGGCCGCGGTCATCGCGTCCTGAAGGGTCCGGAACTGCTCTACGAAGTCGGCATACCCGTCGGGAATGGTGACCGGCGCCGGCTTGTCCCACCAGTTGGGTATGTGCGTGGGCAGTGGGTCCATGGTTGCGATGCGCTCCTACTTCGGTGACGACAACCTCTCACGGTATCGGCCGCTGTTGCGAAGCCTCTTGGCGGTACGCGCGTGGCGGCGGCTACAGCGGCGACCTGTGCGGTTGCGGGGGGAGCGCAGCAGTGGCAACGTGCAGGGCACGCCTCGTCGGCGCGCCACGCCCCGTGCTCCGTGTGTCGAGTGTGTTCGTGCATCGAAGTGCGTCGTGTGTCGTCCGCGGGTCGTCTGTGTGCTGTGAGTAGGGAACAGCAGGGAGCTGACAGAGCGGAAAGGACTGCATCGATATGACCATTTCCAGTGCGACACGACCGGTCGACGTGTACCGGACCCGTCTCGGGGAACGGAGCCAGATCGAGCCACGGCCCCATCCCGTGGTGTGGGGTAAGGCGCCTGCGCCCGGCCCGCTGACCGGACCGGAACTGGCCGCCTACGACGCCCGGGGCTATCACGCGCAGCAGGACGTACTCAGCGACAACGATATCGCCGAGTCCTCGCATGATGCGCGGCGGATCGCCGACGAACTCGGTGACGACGACCGCGTCATCCGCGAACCGTCCAACGGTGACGTGCGATCGCTGTTCGCGGCGCATGAACTGAGCACGGTGGTGGCCGAGATCTGCGCTCGTGAGGACATCGTCGGGGTGGCCCGGCAGATCCTCGACGACGACGTGTACATCCACCAGAGCCGCATCAATTTCAAACCCGGATTCTCCGGTGGACCGTTCTATTGGCATTCGGATTTCGAGACCTGGCACGCCGAGGACGGGATGCCCGCTCCGCGGGCGCTGAGCGTGTCGCTGGCGCTGACACCGAACACCCCGGCGAACGGGCCGCTGATGATCATCCCCGGCTCGCACCGGCAGTTCGTGAGCTGTGTCGGCGCCACCCCCGATGCCTACCACCGCGAATCGCTGGTGTCGTACCGGCCGCCGTTCGGCACCCCGGACGAGGCGGACGTCACCGAACTTGCCGACGACAGCGGCATCGACTCCATCACCGGTCCGGCCGGTTCGGCGGTGTTCTTCGATTCGAACTGCATGCACGCGTCGTCGGGCAATATCAGCCCCTACCCGCGCAGCAATCTGTTCGTGGTGTTCAACGCCGTGTCCAATGCGCTGGTCGCGCCGTTCGCCGCCGCCACGCCGCGCCCGGAGTATCTCGCCCACCGCGCATCCTGAAACCGGCTGCGGGTCAGCGCAGTTCCCGAAGGATCCGTGCCAGCGCCCGCGGCTGGTCGCTCTGCACCGAGTGTCCGGCCCCAGGAACCGTGTGCACGGCGGGAATGCTTGCGTGGGAACGGAACTCGTCGATGTCGTCGTCGGCGACGAACACCGAGTCGCCACCCCGGACCAGGGTGATGGGGCAGCGTGCCCGCGCCACCTCGTCCCAGAGGGGCAGGAAGCCACCCATCCCGGTCAGTGCGTCGTACCGCCACTGGTAGCCGCCTTGTCCGGCGGGTCTGCTGTTGTGGATGACGCCGCGCCGGATGGATTCGATGCTCCGGTGTGGAGCCAAAGCCGCTGTCGCGGAGACCATGTCGTCGAGGCTGTCGAAGTGCCGTGGTCCGGCGGGCAGCGCTGTGGTGCCCCGCTGTGCGGTGGACATGGCCTGATGCCGGGCATAGACGCTCGGTGTGACGTCGACGATTACCGCGTGCCGCACCAGCTGCGGGCGCAGGCCGAGAAGTCCGATGGTGGTGAGTCCGCCCAGCGACATCCCGACCACCGCCCGCGCGGACGGTGCGAGAGCATCGATGACCGCAGCGATCGTCTCGGCATTGCGCCGTGGCGCGTAGTCGCGGTCGCCGCGCCACGACGAGTGGCCGTGCCCGGGCAGGTCGATGGCCACCGCCGGCGCGCCGAGGGCAAGCAGCATGCTGTCCCAGGTGTGGGCGTTCTGCGCGCCGCCGTGCAGGAACACGAACTCGGGCTCGGCTACGCCCCAGACGATCGCGGACACCGAGTGTTCGCCGACCCGGGTGGTGACGCGTTCGACGTGTGGAATCGATGTCGCGTCCAGGCCCAGCTCCGCCGCGTTCGAGGTCAAGAGAGCGAATTCGTCTGTGCCGGGATTCTCGGGCAAGGTGTCCACCGCCGAAATCCTAGTGGTGGTCGTGCGTAGTCGGCGAGAACGTGCATTTACTAGGATGTTCAAGTAAAAGTGGATTCAGTGTGGAAGGGAGCCCCAGTGGCTGATTCGGAGACTGCCGCGACCGGGCACGGGACGCCCGACAATCAGGCGTCGGTGCTGGTGACGGTCGATACGCCGGGAACCGAGGGGGGTGGCAGCGTCGGGACGATCACCCTCAACCGGCCGAAGGCCATCAACGCACTGGACCACGAGATGGCGCTCGCGATGGAGCAGGCACTGCTGGGGTGGGCCGTAGACGGGGAGATCAGCGCCGCGATCGTGCGGGGTGCGGGCGAGCGTGGCCTGTGCGCGGGCGGCGACATCGTCGCCATCCACCGGGACGCGGCCGTGCTCAGCGTGGGCGGCAAGTCCGACGCCGATGCGGCGGCATCACCCTCGGCGGCGTTCTGGCGTGACGAGTACCGGCTCAACACGCTCATCTCGCGCTACCGGAAGCCGTATGTGGCGATCATGGACGGCATCGTGATGGGCGGCGGCGTCGGCATCTCCGCGCACGGCAACATCCGTGTGGTCACCGACCACACCAAGCTTGGCATGCCGGAGGTGGGCATCGGCTTCATCCCCGACGTCGGCGGCACCCATCTGCTGTCGAAGGTGCCCGACGAACTCGGCACCTACGTCGCGCTGACCGCCGGCACCATCCGGGCCGCCGACGCCATCGCCATCGGGCTGGCCGATCACTACATTCCCGCCGACGGTGTGGCCGCAGCCCTGCAGTGGTGGCAGCCGGGCGAGGCATTCCCCGGCGCCGACCCCGGCGAGTCTGCGCTGGCCGAACAGCGCGGCTGGATCCGCGAGGCGTTCGCCGGTGATTCGGTGGCCGACATCATCGCCCGGTGCCGGGCGCTCGGTACCGAGGAGGCCACCAAGGCCGCCGGCATCATCGAGGCGAAGAGCCCACTGGCCGCGGCGGTGACGCTGCGCGCGCTGCGTGAGGCAGCGCCCCGGCAGGACCTGGCCGAGTCGCTGCGCGTGGAATACCGGCTGGCGCTGCGGTCGCTGCTCAACCCCGACATGGCCGAAGGCATCCGGGCGCAGGTCATCGACAAGGACCGCAATCCCACCTGGCGGCACAGCGATCACGCCGCGGTCACCGCGGAGGAGGTCGACGCCTTCTTCGCGCCGCTGCCGGTGGAACTGGAACTGCCGATCGAGGCGTGGATCGCGCCCGGCGCATAGCCCGCGCCCTACTGCCACCCGATCACGACCCGCCGCGATCCTGCCCGCCCGGCCGCAGCACACTGGGCTTCAACAGCAACCGGGCGTCAACCGCAACCGGGCATCAACCGCACGAGAGGAACCATCCATGACCACATACGAGACCATCATCGTCGAGACCGAGGGCCGCGTCGGCGTCATCACGCTGAACCGGCCCAAGGCGCTCAACGCCCTCAACACCCAGCTGATGAACGAAGTCGTCAGCGCGGCAAAGGCATTCGACGCCGACCCGGAGATCGGCGCGATCGTGCTGACCGGCTCGGAGAAGGCCTTCGCCGCAGGCGCCGACATCAAGGAGATGTCGTCCAAGTCCTACAGTGAGGTGGTCTCCGAGGCGTTCTTCGGCGCCTGGGACGACCTGTCACGCGTGCGGACCCCCATCATCGCCGCGGTGACCGGCTACGCCCTCGGCGGCGGCTGCGAGCTCGCGATGCTCGCCGACACCATCATCGCCGGCGAGAACGCCCGCTTCGGTCAGCCTGAGATCAACCTCGGCGTCATCCCCGGCATCGGCGGCTCACAGCGCCTGACCCGCGCCGTCGGCAAGGCCAAGGCCATGGATCTGGTCCTGACCGGCCGGCAGATGAAGGCCGACGAGGCCGAGCGCGCCGGGCTGGTGTCGCGGGTGGTGCCCACCGAGGAGGCGCTGACCGTCGCCAAGGAGGCCGCCACCACCATCGCCTCCAAGTCGCTGATCTCGGTGTACCTGGCCAAGGAGGCCGTGAACCGGGCCTTCGACACCACCCTCACCGAGGGTGTGCGGGCCGAACGTGGCCTGTTCTACTCGCTGTTCGCGACCGATGACCAGACCGAGGGGATGGCAGCGTTCATCGAGAAGCGGGATCCGGAGTTCAAACACCGCTGATCTGTGGTCGTTGCGGCACGCGCCGCGAAAATAGACCGTTCGGCCGCAGGTCGATGCCAAAACCGGCGTCGACCTGCGGCTTTTCTGTGTGTCCAGGTGCAGTGTCCGCGTCACAAGTGGCTAACGGCACCCTGCTCCGGCTTGGGATCTGGCGCAACCAGAGTTACATTTGTTGCATCTGAGACTGATGATGCCAAAGGGGTACATGGTGCGACGAGGTGTGATGCGACGCGGTGTTGTGCGCGGCCGGTGGGCCCGCAACGTGGCGGTGATCGCCGGTGCGTTCTCTTTGGCGATAACCGGTGGGGCGGTGGCCGCTGTACCCGCGGGTGCTGACCCGGCCCCGGCGACCACCACTCCCACGGCGACTACCACGCCTACGGCAACCACGACACCGGCGGCCGACACCGGTGCCGAGCCCGATCCCGCCGTGTCCCGGATCGACACGGTCATCACCGGTGGGGGCGGACAGCGGGCCACCGCGATCGTCTACTCGGCGTCGATGCGCAAGATGATCCCGATCGAGATCCTGCGCCCCAAGGACAGTTCCAAGCCCGCACCCACGCTGTACCTGCTCAACGGTGCCGGTGGCGGTGAGGACTCGGCCACCTGGTCGGCCCGTACAGACTACGAGAAGTTCTTCGCCGACAAGAACGTCAACGTGGTGACCCCGATCGGCGGTGCGTTCTCGTACTACACGGACTGGCAGAAGGACGACAAGGCGCTGGGCCGCAACAAGTGGACCACGTTCCTCACCAAGGAACTGCCGCCGCTCATCGATCAGCGGTTCGGCACCACCAAGACCAACTCCATCGCCGGTATCTCGATGGCCGGAACTTCGGTGCTGAACCTCGCGATCAACGCGCCGAAACTGTACAAGTCGGTGGCCGCGTTCAGTGGTTGCGCCCGCACCAGCGATCCGTTGGGGCAGGCCTACATTCAGGCCGTGGTCGGGACGCGGGGACATGGCAGCATCACCAATATGTGGGGGCTGCCCGGTACCGCCGGCTGGCGCGCGAACGACCCGTACATCAACGCCGCCAAGTTGCGCGACACCAAGGTGTACATGACCTCTGGTTCCGGCCTGCCCGGACAGTACGACCGGCTCGGCGCCAAGGGCGTGGAGAACAATCTCGACACGCTGGCCAATCAGATCGTGCTCGGCGGCCTGATCGAGGCCGCGGTCAATCAGTGCACCAAGGACATGAACAAGCGGATGACCCAGCTCAAGGTTCCGCACGAGGTGATCAACCGCCCCAACGGCACCCACTCCTGGGAGTACTGGGCCCAAGACCTCAAGACCATCTGGCCCAAGATCGCCAAGGACCTCGGCGTCAAGTAGTCGCCACGCGGCGTGGGCAAGAGCCCGGTGGAACCTTCGAGGTTCTGCCGGGCTTTGTTCGATTGTGGGGCGGTTGCGTTTCGGTGCGGCGTGGACCCACATTGTGGGCGTTCTACTTGCACATGTCGTCGGGAGTCGCGTAGTCGATCACCGGGGAACACCCGTAATCGGGTAGCGGACTACGCGCGCCCGGACGGTATGGGACGGACGATCCTTGACGCGGGGCCGTCATGTGTGAGCGGCCGTTTCCCGGACAGAGGAGAGGCCGATGACCACCACAGCAATCGAGAATTCATTTGTCACCCGACATTCGGAGCACCGGCTGCCGGATGAAGTGGAGGAGGCGCTCAACAGGGACCACGCTGCCCGGATGGCTGCGGTGCGGCGTGGGCATGAGCGGGTGGCTGCCGCGCGTTTGACGGCGGAAGACAGGCGAGTGCTCAGGGGAGCCGAGTCACGGGTGCGCGCCGACGAAGCCGTGCGGCACGCTCTGCGGGATTTTACCGCTCGGGTGAGACCTGAACTGCTGGGCAGATTTGTGCCAGATCTGGTAGATGTCGATCCAGCGCCCAGGGCCGCGGACAATATGATGTGGTGGGCGCGGACACAGTGGTTCCCCGGTGGGGGAATCGGCATTGAGTCGTTGTCGGACGGTCTTCACTATTTTGGTCAACGCACGTACGACGGAGACAATCTGATCGGATTCTCTGTGGCATCATTCGCGACTTTCGAATTGCCGCGTGAGCGACGAACACCCGCGGCGCGGTATCGTTCGCTGCCATACACCGAAGCGTTCGGTGAGGTCACTGGCTGGGCGAACCTGCAAGTGTGCCCCTGGGCATGCGACGACAAATGGTGCAAGTGCCGGCTCGTTCTCAGGCAGTCCGCGATTCAGTTCGTTCCCGGACAAGGCTTCAAGCTGTGCGGCGAGAATATCACTCAGACACAGATCATCGACCGGGACGGGGAAGGGACCGGTGAAACGTTCGGACTTCCCGGATTTCAGCCGATGCCGCCCTTGGAGTTCGCACTGTTGGCACCGAACGAGACACTGATCATCGACGTCGAGGTGAGGTTCGATTGTCAGCTTGAGGGTAGTTCGATGATCACCTTCAGCCCGAACAGCACGCCAGCTGGCTCGGTCGTCGTCAGATATCCGCAGTGGTCGGTGACCCCGGCCTGAATGGCCGACCGTGGTCAGGTGTGATGGAGATCCAACCGAAAACTGTCGCGGATCAACCACAACTACCCGGCAGATTCCTTCGTGGATCTGCCGGGTTGTTCTGTTGTGGGGCGGTCAGGTGCTGCCGGATTCGGCGAGGAACTCGTCGAGGAGCTTGGCCAACTCTCGTTCGATATCCGAATCTCCCACCGGAAGTATGGAATCCGGGATGTCGTCGGGTGGATTCGGTTGTGGGCCGTGGATTTCGGATCTGGTGGCGTCGAGGTTCTGGATGAACGTCTGCTTGATGTCGGGGAGCAGGTTGATCTGTTCGGGGTTGGGGGCCGCGCCTGGTGCGGGGTTGCGCCGCCACCAGGTGCGGCCTTTGCCGGGTCCGTCGGTGACCTTGCCGGTGGTGTACTGACCGGGCGTGCGGCCGACGATGCGGTTGTGTTTGGGGCAGGCCGGAGCCAACTGGTCGATGTCGGTGCGGCCACCGTCGGCCCAATCACGAACGGCGTGATGCATTTCGACGCGGGCGGCGGGCTGCCCGCAGCCCGGGAACGAGCATGCGTGGCCACCGGGCGCGGCGAACGACGCCAGGCGTTGTCCGCGTGATGCCAGACGCTTTGCCCTGCCCAGGTACAGCGGCACGGCATCGTGATCACGGAAGACGGCGAGGTACGGGTCGACGCCGTCGCGGGCCAGCGCGTCGATGACCTCGCTGATCGGGAGCACGGTTCCGGTTGCGGTGCTCCCGCTGCCGGTGCGTGATTGCAGGTCTTTCAGGTCGGCTTTGATCACGACGGTGGCCGGTAGTCCGCGGTGGGTGGTGCCGAGAATGCCGGCGTCCAACCCGGCGCGCAGGAAGGCGGCGAGTGCGTCGTGATGGCGCTGGGAACTGCTGCGGGAGTCACGGTCCGCGGCCTCGTGCAGTTGGTCGGCGTCGGCGGTGTCGGGATGGCCGGCGGGGGAGTGCGGGTCGGACGGATTGTTCATGCCGGGCGCACCCCAGGCGTTGAGCACGACCTCGAGCATCGCCCGGGTTGCGGGATCAAGGTGTCCGGTCAGTTTCGACATCTTTTGTGCGTCTTGCCGGTTCAGCCACAGGTTGCGGCGGCGCGTGCGGTCGTGGTCGTCGGTGAGTTCGCCGTCGGGATCGAGGTGTGCCAGCAGCCTTCCGCCGGCGGTGATGATCTCCGACGGGGTCAGGTCCACCGAGATCTCGGCCATGGTCTGCTCGGCGGCGAGTTTGGTGTCGTGTGGCAGTGCGTGCGGTAGCTTGGCGAGAACCTCGATGACGGCGTTGACGTGTGCCGGACCGAGGTCGCCGCGGTGCGCGGCGTCGGAGATGTTGGGGTACTCGGGATCTCGGCGCTCACCGGTCATCGCGGTGAAACGCGCGAGCTTCTCCATACGCGTCATGCGCAGCATGGGGTCGGTGATCCGCAGTTCGTGTGTCAGGAACATCTGGCGGGTGGTGCAGCCGGTGAGTCGGTGCGCCTCGCGATCGAAGATCTCCACTATCGCAGCATCATTGAGCACGGCCATGCGCCGCGCACACCGCTCGTGTGTGGCTGCCGCCTGAAGGAGTTGTTCGTCCGTGCATCGGGCGGGTTCGGCCGCTGAGATCTGCTCCAGGAGGGTGTCGAGTTGAGCGTACAGAGCGGGCAGCGCGGCACCCGGCGCGTCGGCGTCCACATCAGCCATGCCCATCCCCCTTGCGATGCCCCGAAACACAACTACTCGATCATATGTTCGATTGTAGGAATCGATTGCTCCGTATGCAAGGGTTTGGCGGAACTCAGTCTGCAGAGCCCCGTACCCGTCGTTCTGCGCCCGCCTCGGTGAGGACGTGGAGGCCGGCATCTGGCCGGATTCGGCACGCAGGCGCGGTTACGCCTCTACCACGAGGTGACGGTCCCGACGCACAACGGTTCGCGCGCACTCATTTCCTTCACCGCTAAACGGATCCGTTTAGCGGTGAAGGAAGCCGTTACGCGGGAACGGTTGTGGTGTGCCGTCAGGCGCGGTCCTTCAGTAGCAGGCGGACTGTGAGTTCGAGGCGGTTGGCGACGTCGGTGGCGGAGGCGCGGCGGGTGAGCCACTGCACGAGGTTCGACATCCAGACGTCGGAGATGACGCGGGCGACGGCGAGGTCGTCGGATGTGGGTTCGCCCTCGTCGACCATCGCTCCGGCGAAGAGCCGGTCGATGACGCCGGCCACCTGGTCGACCTCCGCGGAGGCCGAGGCATCGGCGAACATGAAGGCGCGGGTCATGGCCTCGGTGAGCAGCGGGTCGCGCTGCATCGCGAAGGTGATCATGTCCAGCACGTGACGCAGCCGTTCGACGGCGCTGTCGCCGCGCAGCTGGGAGCGGTCCACCCGGCCCTCGACACGGCCCAGTTCGCGGGCCATGGCCGTCACCAGCAGGTGCACCTTCGACGGGAAGTACCGGTACAGGGTGCCGACGGCGACATCGGCCTTCTCCGCGACGGTGCGCATCTGCACCGCGTCGTAGCCGCCCTTGGAGGCCAGCGCCAGGGTGGCGTCGAGGATGCGCTTGCGGCGCTCGCGCTGGGCCGACGAACCCGAATCGGCGGCACCGCCGGCCGACGATTCGGCGGGGACCGGGATGTCCTCGGTCGAGGTCACGTCGACGGCTGCGTTGTTGGATGCGGAACGGGCCATCAGCTCAGGGTCCTCACGTGTCGGTCCTCACGGGCCGGGTCACCTGGCGGCTACCGACCTTTACTCTCTCGTGGCATATTAGAACAGGTTCTAATTAAGGGTCACAACCCCAACATGCACAGGAGCGTCGTGAGTCTGGTCACCAGTGAAGAACAGAGGGCCGTGTGCGAGGCGATCTCGGCGTGGGCGTCGGGTCAGGGCTTCGCCGACGCCGCCCGCGCCCAGCTGGACAAGCCCGCGGACTCCGCCGGCAACTCGTGGGCGGACGTGTTCGGCCCGCTCGCCGAGTTCGGCGTGTTCGGCGCGGCCGTACCCGAGGATCAGGGCGGGCTCGGGGCGTCGTTCGCCGACGCCGCGGCGATGATCGAACAGTGCGGATATGACCTGGTGCCGGGGCCGATCGCGGCGACGGTCGCCGCGACGCTCGGCCTGGCCCGGTCCTCGGACGCGCGCGCCGCGTCGCTGCTGGAATCGGTGCTGGCCGGCGAGGCTGTGGCCGCCGTACCCGCGAGCGCCTACACCGCACCGTCCGTGCTCGACGGGGGTTCGGTCGACCTGGGCCTGGTACCCGGCTTCGTGGACGGCTGCGTGCTGGTGATCCCGATCGCCGGCGACGACGGCGCGCTGTCGTGGTGTGTGCTGGTCCCGGGTGCCGCGACCGTCACCGCCACGCCGCAGCCGGCGACCGACGGCGCGACCCCCGTCGCCCGGGTATCGGTCACCGGCGTCACCGACGCGGATCTGATCCGGCTCGGCGACGACGCGCTCGTCGGCGGGGTGCTGCACGCCGCGTTGACGGCCTATCAGAGCGGCGTATGCCGGTGGGCGCTGGACACCGCCGTCGACTACGCCAAGGTGCGCACCCAATTCGGCAGCGCCATCGGCTCGTTCCAGGCGGTCAAACACATCTGCGCCGACATGCTGTGCCGGAGCGAGCAGGTCGCATCGGTGGCGTGGGATCTGGTGCGGGCGGTCGACTCGGCGCTCGCCGGCGGCGACGGGGCGCCGCAACAGCTGGAGCTGAGCGCACTGTGCGCCGATGTGATTGTGGCGCAGGCGGCACCCGCGCTCGCCAAGGACTGCATCCAGGTGCTCGGCGGCATCGGCTTCACCTTCGAGCATCCGGCGCACCTGTACCTGCGGTCGGCGCTGGGTGCCGCGGTGACCCTCGGCCACGCCCACCGGCAGGCCGTCGACCTCGCCAAGGACGGACTGCGGGGCGCGCGAAGGGTTTTCGAGGTCGATCTGTCGGCGGTCGACGACCAGCGCGACAAGGTGCGCGCCGACGTCGCCCACATAGCCGCGGCCACCGGCGACGAACGGCGCCGCGCACTCGCCGAATCGGGTTACCTGATGCCGCACTGGCCCGCTCCCTACGGGTTGTCGGCGTCGCCCGCGCTGCAACTGCTCATCGACGCCGAATTCGATGCGGCGGGCGTCGTGCGCCCGGACCTGGTGATCGCCGGGTGGGCGATCCCGACCATCCTGCAGCACGGCACCGACGCCCAGCGGAGGCGGTTCGTCGCCCCCACCCTGGCCGGCGAGATCGTGTGGTGCCAGATGTTCTCCGAGCCGGAAGCCGGATCGGACCTGGCGTCGTTGCGCACCAAGGCCGTCCGCGTCGACGGGGGCTGGAGCCTGACCGGACAGAAGATCTGGACATCGCAGGCCCACAACGCGCAGTGGGCGATCTGCCTGGCGCGCACCAATGTCGATGTCGCCAAGCACAAGGGCATCACGTACTTCCTGGTCGACATGACCTCACCGGGACTGGACGTGCGGCCGCTGCGGGAGGCCACCGGGCACCCCAAGTTCAATGAGGTGTTCCTCGACGGGGTGTTCGTGCCCGACGACTGCGTGGTCGGCGACGTCGACGGCGGCTGGCGGCTGGCCCGCACCACCCTGGCCAACGAGCGCGTCGCGATGGGCGGCTCCGGCCTCGGCAAGGAGATGGACGCGCTGCTGCGGCAGATCGACGGCCTCGGCCGCGACCTCACCGCCGGCGAACTGCACACCTTCGGCAGACTCTTTGCCGACTCCCATGTGGGGCGGGTACTCGACGCGCGCGCGGTGACCGCGCAACTCGCCGGTCTGGACCCGGGGGCGGTATCCAGCGTGCGCAAACTGATCGGGGTGCAGCACCGGCAGTCGGTGCCCGATTTCGCTCTCGAACTGTCCGGATTCGACGGGCTGACCTGGCCGGACTCGGCCGAGCAGGTGATCCAGAACCGGTGCCTGTCGATCGCGGGCGGCACCACGCAGATTCTGCGCACCGCGGCCGCCGAGCGGATCCTCGGTCTGCCGCGGGGGTAGCCCGCTCAGCCGGCCGTGGGGGCGGGCTGTTTCGGGGTGTCCTGCTCCAGGATGGAGCCGGGCGGTTTCACCAGCCCCGCGGCGAAGGCGGCACCGGCGTAGGTGACACCACCGAGCGTGTAGGCCAGGTGCAGCGGGTTGGGCGGGCTGAACTGGGTGCCGTCGCAGATATTGTCCAGCGGCAGGCAGTAGCGCATCGACTTGCCGGCGTACTCGGCGCCCAGCCGGATCGGGGGCGCCCCGATGTCGCCGAGCCAGTTGTCCGACGGTGGCGAGAAGAACACGATGGCCGCGATGTGGTCGGAGATCGACACCGGCAGCGGTTTGGGCATCGCGAACTGCAGAATCGACAGGTCGCGGCGCAGGCTCAGATCCGAACTGATCGCATAGCCGACGACCGCGGCGCCCTGGGAGAATCCGCCGAGCACGATCTGGGTGTTCGGGCACCGCTTGATGGTGGAGATGATGCGTGCCTGCGTCCCGAGCACCCCGGCGCGCACCGAGCGGACGTAATTGAGCGGCCGTGCGTAGTCACCGCTGGCCGCATACCTGATGCCGTGCCCGGCCACCGACCGGCCCACGAGCTGCGCCTGCAGCGAGCTGACGAACGACTGCCCGGTGGTGCCGAGCGGTGCGGGCTTCTCGGTGGTGCCGCGCGCGTAGATCACCTGCACCTCGGGGCACGGCGCCGCCTGGGCTGCAGGGGCCGTCACGACCGTCGCGGCTGCGGTGAGCACAGTGCCGAGGCCTGCGAGAACCGCGGTGGAAACCTTCTTCATACCGGGCGATACTAGCGGCGCACGTCCCGTAACGGCAGGCCCAAATCCACAGGTAGTGAGCGGGACTACAGACACCTGACGGTTGTGTGCCGGAATTGCGTCGCTCCAGCGCGTGCTGCGCCGCCCGCTCGTGATGAGACGATCGGCATTCCCGTATCGGTTTACTGCGACACCACCTCCCGGTGAATCACCACGGTTCGGCTTGCCGGGCGTCGTACGATGCTTGATATGCCGATCCCTCGACGCAGCGAGACCCGTGAGGCCGGCCGCCGGAAGTTGATGGAGGCGGCCATCAACTGCTACCTCAACAACGAGAAGATCGAGATCTCGGCGCTGGCAACGGAACTCGGTATCAGTCGGGCGTCGGCATATCGTTGGCTCGGCGACAACGACCGGGTACTGTGCGAGGTGCTGATGATCCGCACCCGTCTCAACTTCGAGGACAGGCGTTCGGAGAACCTGCATCTCATCGGCCGCGCCCGGGTGCTCGGTGTGCTCAACGGATTCATGCGGCATGCCGCGGAATCCGAACATCTGATGTCGGCGCTCATGGCGGACCCGCCGCGGGTGATGCGGATCGTGGCGTCGAGCGCATTTCCGATGCAGCGCATGGTTGTCGGGTTCATCCAGGGCCTGCTCATCGAGGAGGAGGCGGCCGGCCGGATCGAGCTCCCCGTGGACGCCCGCGCGCTGGCGTACGGGATCTGCCGACTGATGGAAGGCTTCCTATACGCAGACCTGGTTGCCGGAGAATCCATCGATATGGACCGCGCGACAACGGTTCTCGAATTGCTGGTACCGAACGACGGGCAGTAGCGCGCCTGTTCGGCCCGCTGCCGGGTACGGTCGTCGGCCGCCTGAATTCGGCCTGTGCCGCGTGCAGATGGACCAGCGCCGGCGCCAGATCCTCGTCACCGGACACCACGGCCGTTGCGCTGCGGACCTTCTCGGCACAGGCCTCGGCGTGCCGGTCCCGTGCAGAGTGTTCGGGTGGCGGGTGGGGTCGATGGTGCGGGTTGGTGGGCGACCGCCCACGCGCGAGTCTCTGTCTACGCGTGGGCGGTCGCCGGTTCTGGGGCGACGGCGGTACCGTCGGGATCGGGGGAGTGGCGCGGCTTCTCGGGTTCGGCCGGGTCCTTTGGGGTGGCCTCGGCGGTGGAGGCCTCAGCTCTTGGGATCTCACCGGCCTCATCGTCGGTGGGTGGTGAGTCGTCGGGTGGTGCGGTGAGGATGCGTACCTCGCCGGTATCGGCGTTGACGTCGATCGTGGCGCCGTCGGGGATGTAGGACATGGCGTTGTTGATCTGGATGGCGGGGATGCCGTACTCCCGGGAGATGCAGGAACCGTGGGCGAGCATGCCGCCGGTCTCCAGGACGAGGCCCTTGAGAATGAGGAAGACCGTCGTCCAGCCGGGGTCGGTGGAGTGGGTGACCAGGATGTCGTCCTTGCGCACGCGGTGCAGGTCCTTCTGGTCCGCGATGACGCGGGCCGTGCCGACGGTGTGGCCGCGGCTGGTCCCGACGCCGTGCAGCACCCCCTCCGCGCTGAATCCGCTGACCGGCTCCTGGCCGTCGGTGGTGGGGGTGCCGTTGCCCAGGATGAACATCGGCGGTGCGCCGTCGGCGCGGAAATTGTCGCAGTGCCTGCGGCGGGCGGCCACCTTGGCGCGGGTGACGCGCGGGCTGTCGCCGCCGCCGTCGAACAGCCGCATCAGCTCACGTTTGCCCAGATACAGGTAGTCGTCGGGGGATTCGAGGACGCCCCGCAGGTGCAGGCGGCGGCTCACCTCTTTCACCGACTGCTTCTTGCCCCAGGTCCCGCGGTCGGTATGGTGACGTTCGTCGTCGCGGAAGACGAAGAAGCGCAACAGCCAGTCGTGGACCACCTTGAACGCCTCGGCTTTGAGGCGGCCGAGCGGCTGCTTACGGATGGATGCCAGCGCATCCTCGGTGGCGGCCTCGCGCTGGGCGATCAGCCTCTCCTCGTTGCTGCCGGGGCGTTCGCCCCCGGAGGCTACGAACACCTTCAATGAGTTGTAGTCGAGTTCGGGCGCCTCGCTGCGGCGCGGGTAGGAGATGTCACGATCGGCGTGACCGCGATGGCCGTACCTGGTGAGGAAATCGCGGTAAGCGTCGAGGAACTGTTCGCCACCCTCGGCGGCGGCGACGGCGGTGAAGAATTCGGCTCCGGGATGGTCGGTGAACGCCTCGGTGAGCGCCGGCGAGGTGCGGATCTTCTCACCGAGCTCCCACAATTCGAGGTTTTCCTTGAGCGTGATGGTGGGTTCGGGCAGACCGGTGATCAGGTCGTTGAAGATGTGCGGATTGCTGCCCTTGTACCAATTCCCGAGCATCCACACGAATACCGCCGACAGTGTGGTGGCGTGCAGGAAGAATCCGCTCCACAGATCCTCCACCCAATCGTGCTGATTCTTGATCGCCCGGTCGACGGCGCGGACGAGTTCGTGGTCGGACATCTTCTGCAGTTCGTCGATGCTCGGGCCGAGCATCCGGTCGCCGTCGTCGTTCATCTGCCGGTAGCAGTTGGTGAAGAACCGGTACGGCCCCAGATCGGCGTCGATCATCCGGATTCGTATGAGCGCCTTGGCGTATCCGAACCAATTGCCCTCCTGCTTCTCCAGGTCGGCGACCAGGCTGGGCTGGGTGAAACCGAGGAGCGCCGGGTTCCACATGGTGGGCGGCAGGAACGACACCATGTTCTCGAACTCCTGGCGGCCGGTATAGTAGACCTCTCCCTTGTGGTACTTCCAGATCCGGAGCTTCGCGGTTTCTGTTGTGCCCCATATTTCTTGGTGCCGGGTGATCATCGGGTGGAAGGCCTCGCAGCGCAGCGAGTAGCCCATCGGGGTGACCCGGCCCTGCCAGACGCTGTCGGCGAACGCACGGGTGAGTATCTCGGCGCGGTCGATGCGGGGTAGTTCGGGCATGTACTCTTCGAGATCCTCATCCCAGGTGAGGTCGACGCCGGTGACGTCCCGGGACTGCAGCAGGTAGAAACTGCCTGCTGCGTAAGCCCATTCGATGTCCTGTGGCCAGCCGTCGTAGTACTCGGTGACGGCGGCGCCGAGCCTTCCCAGCCCGGCGATCTGCGCGGGGGTGAGCGCGGGTGCCCGGGCCCGGGCGGGATCGACCGTCGAGATGGTGGTGTGCTTGCCACCGGCAATGCGGTGCACCTTTTTGGCCTTGCCGCCGATCAATTCGTCGACCACCGCGTAGGTGTCACGGTCGATCGTGTACTGGTCGGGGGTGAGAATGCCGGAGACGATGCCCTCACCGAGCCCGTAGGCGGCATTGATGACAAACTCGTCCACCGCCGTCGACATCGGGTTGGCGGTGAACATCACCCCGGAGACCTCGGACTCGATCATCTCCTGAACAACGACGGCGAGCGCGACATCAGCCTGGGCGAATTGTCCGTTATTGCGGTAGGCGGTGGCGCGGGAAGTCCACAACGAACCCCAGCACCGGCGGACCGCGGTGAGAAGGTCGTCGTGGCCGAGAATGTCGAGGTAGGTGTCGTGCTGGCCGGCGAAGCTGGCCTCGGCGAGGTCCTCGGCCGTGCCGGACGAACGGACAGCCACGAATGTGTCGGCGCCCAGCGTGTCGGCATTGAGCGTGTCGACATTGAGCGTGTTATAGGCGGTCCTGATCTCCTCGGCGATATCGGCGGGGACCGGAGAGGATTCGATGAGTTCGCGGATCCTGGCCGTGGCCGCCTCCACGGTGGCTGCATTGGCGAAATCTGCTGTGGCAAGCTCGGATTCGATCTGTGGCCACAGCTCTGCGGCATCGATGAACCTGCGATATGCGGAGGTGGTGATGACGAAGCCGCCGGGTACCGGGAAGCCCGCGCCGGCCATTCGGGCCAGATTGGCTCCTTTGCCTCCTGTCGTATCGGAATCCTGCGACTCAGGCGCGTCCAGGCTCACGACGAAGGTCATCACCGACTCCAATCGAAATGGATACGAAGGCGTCTACCGTCTCACAAAACCTTAGGGTGTGTCCAGCGTCACATAAGGGTGAAAGTGGCTGTCACGGGGAATCTACTCGGTGTTGTTGCACTGTAATGCTCTTTACATGCCGTCCCGGGTGTATGCCGACACGTGGGCAAGCGTTCCTTAGTTGAGACGATTCAAGATATTGTCTCGATTTCTTCGAAATCTGTGCACGCTGGCGGGCAAGCGGCGTGATCCCGAGGCCTGCTCGTGGGTCGCGGTGCGGATATGGTGAGTGCTGCCCCGATATCTCGTGCCCGCTGCTGCCTCGCGCCTGCTGTTCAATCGATAGTAGCGGTGTTCGGCGGGGTGCGCATTTGATACAGGAGATAAGAATGAACATCTGCAAGACCGTCGCGACCGGCGCCATGATCGCCGCTGGGGGCGTTGTCCTCGGAATCGCTGCGGCACCGGCCGATGCGGGTGTGTTCCCGAGCAACCCGGTGGGTGTTCAGCAATGCTCCTACGCCACGTCGGTCCCGAGTCAGGAATGCCTGAACACCCCCACTTACCGGGTGAAGACCACCACCGGCGCGTTTGCCGTCCAATTCCGGGCCGCTCCGTCGCATTGCTTCAAGATGATTGCGCACATCATTGTGGATGACAAAGAACGTGGTAAAGAAGTCCTGGGTGCCGGTGAAAGCGACGGTGGCTACGTCATGAGGCTTTCTCCCGGAATCCACAAGGTCGGCGTGCGGGCCACCGGTATCCCGGGCGGCTGCAATCCGGGATACCTGGAGACCTGGGGCGGCAACCTGGCCATCGAGACCGACGCCGACGCCGCCGACGGCGTCGGATAGGCCGCCGCCGTTCGCTGGGGGCATAACCGGGCCGGGAAGAACGGGACACCCTCCAAGGTTGAGTCGAGCAGACTGAACTTTGGAGGTTGTATGTCCAACACATACTCAGTGCCGGTCCTGTTCGTTCCCGACCTGGTGGTTCTGCCCGGCATGGTGGTGCCGATCCCGCTCGACGACGCCGCGCAGGCGACCGTCGATGCCGCACGTGCGACCGGAACGGGGAAGCTGCTGGTGGCGCCCCGGTTCGATGACCGGTATCCGACACACGGTGTGATCGTGTCGATCGTGCAGGCCGGGCGCATTCCCGGCGGACAGCAGGCCGTCGTCGTCAAGGGCGAGAAGCGTGCGCAGATCGGGTCCGGGGCGCCCGGGCACGGTGCGGCGCTGTGGGTCGAGGTCACCGAAATCGACGATCCGGCCGTCACCGACGAGGTGAAAGAGCTTGCCGCCGAATACAAGAAGCTCGTGCTGGCGATGCTGCAGCGCCGGGAGGCGTGGCAGATCATCGACGCGGTCAACAAGATGACCGATCCGTCGGCCCTGGCAGACACCTCGGGGTACTCGTCGTGGCTGAGCGATGAGCGGAAGCGGGAACTGCTGGAAACACCCGATACGGCGCAACGGCTACGGTCGCTGATCGAGTGGACCGGCGAACATATCGCCGAAACAGAGGTGAGCGACAAGATCGCCTCCGACGTCCGCGACGGAATGGAGAAGCAACAGAAGGAATTCCTGCTGCGCCAGCAGCTCGCCGCCATCCGCAAGGAACTCGGCGAGGGCGAACCCGAGGGTGCCGACGACTACCGCGCTCGTGTTGAGGCCGCCGACCTGCCCGAGAAGGTGCGCGAGGCCGCGCTGCGTGAGGTCGGGAAGCTCGAACGGGCCGGCGACCAGTCGCCGGAGACCGGCTGGATCCGGACCTGGCTCGACACCGTGCTCGACCTGCCGTGGAACGTCAGCACCACCGACTCGACCGACATCGCCGGTGCGCGTGAGATTCTCGACGCCGACCATCACGGACTCGACGACGTGAAGGACCGCATCGTCGAATACCTGGCGGTGCGGGCGCGGCGGGCCGAACGCGGCCTGCAGGTCGTGGGCGGACGCGGGTCCGGTGCGGTGATGGTGCTCGCCGGCCCGCCCGGTGTCGGCAAGACCTCGCTCGGCGAGAGCGTGGCCCGCGCGCTGGGTCGCGAGTTTGTGCGCGTCGCTCTCGGCGGTGTGCGTGACGAGGCCGAGATTCGTGGTCACCGGCGCACCTACGTCGGCGCGTTGCCCGGCCGCATCGTGCGCGCCATCAGCGAGGCGGGATCGATGAATCCTGTTGTGCTGCTGGATGAGATCGACAAGGTGGGTTCAGACTACCGGGGCGATCCGGCGGCCGCGCTGCTGGAGGTCCTGGACCCGGCGCAGAATCACACCTTCCGCGACCACTACCTCGACTTCGATCTGGACCTGTCCGACGTGGTGTTCCTGGCGACGGCCAATGTGATCGAGAACATCCCGTCGGCGCTGCTGGACCGGATGGAACTGGTGACCATCGACGGCTACACCGAGGACGACAAGGTCGCGATCGCGCGCGGGCACCTGGTGCCGCGGCAGATCGAGACGGCCGCGCTCACCGCCGACGAGGTGAGCGTCGGTGACGACGCGCTGCGCGAGATCGCCGCGAACTTCACCCGCGAACCCGGTGTGCGCCAATATGAACGGCTGCTGGCCAAGATGCTGCGCAAGGTGGCCACCAAGCTGGCCGCCGGCAAGGTGTTGGCACCGGTCGCGATCGGCGTCGACGACCTGAAGGAGTACCTGGGCCGGCCCCGGTTCACCCCGGAATCGGCGGAGCGGACCGAGGTGCCCGGTGTGGCAACGGGTCTCGCGGTCACCGGGATGGGTGGCGATGTGCTGTACATCGAGGTCACCGCGACCGGCGGGCAACCGGCCGACGGCGACGGTGCGGCCGGTGAGCCGCGGCTGCAACTGACCGGTCAGCTCGGTGACGTGATGAAGGAGTCGGCGCAGATCGCGCTGTCGTATGTCCGTTCGTACGCAACCGAACTCGGCGTCGACCCGGCCGCGCTGAACCGCACCGTGCACGTGCACGTGCCCGCCGGCGCCGTCCCCAAGGACGGTCCGTCGGCTGGTGTCACCATGGTCACCGCACTGGTGTCGATGGCCACCGGACGCCGGGTGCGCGGCGAGGTGGGTATGACCGGCGAGGTCACCCTCAACGGCCGGGTCCTGCCGATCGGTGGCGTGAAGCAGAAGCTGCTCGCCGCACAGCGCAACGGACTGAAGACGGTGTTCATCCCGCAGCGCAACGAACCCGACCTCGATGACGTGCCCGCCGAGATCCTCGACGCGCTGGAGGTGATCCCGATGACCGACGTCGCCGAGATCGTCGCGCGCGCACTGGAGCCGGTCGCACAGTCGGAGGCGTCGGCTGCCTGAGAACACGCCCACAAACCCCACCGATACGTCCGGGCATCGCAATAATGTCGATGCCGGACCGTATCGGTGGGGTTTCGGTTGTTCGGTCAGTGCGCGTATTCGCGGTGATCGGTGGTGTATTCGGGCACGCCGTAGACCTCGAGCCGGTGACGGACCCGGCCGGTCAGATACCTGCCCGATGCCTCCCGTAGTCTCGGGACCCGCCCGGCCAGCGCCACCGCGACCAGCCGGCCGCCGATGAACGGGCCGGTCGCGGCGATGCGCGCCGCATCGCGCACCCCGATGTCGACCCCCATCCGGCTCGCGGCTCTGGGGTTGAAATCGCAGAACGCGGCGCAGAAGGCGGCCTTGCTGTAGGTTTTCTCCACCGCGTCGGCCATGCGGTCGAAGAGCCGGTCCGTGGGCCGTAGATACGCATCCATCGTCGAGGTGACCAGGGCGCGGCAGGAGTCGTCGAAATCCTCCCGCAGGGTGGCGCCCCGGGCATGGAACATGTCGACGATGCCCGCGGGGTCGCTCGGCAGGAGTTCCTCGGGGAGGCCGAGCAGAAAACACCGGTACCGGTAGAACTCGATCATCGCGCGTTCGTCGTCGGTGAAGGCGCGGCCCAGCCGCAACGCGCCCAGCGACACCAGGTATGGGCCGATCATGCCTGCCGGCAACTGGTCGAGCTGGGGGATGGGCAGTCCGTACACGCTCGCGTCCCACGCGCGCCGGCGCTCCTTGCCGGGGGCGGGGCGCCCGAGCGCGTTGTAGCGCACCATCGAGTGCATGACGCGAACCATCACGGCCGCCTCGAAACCGGGGCCGAACCGTTCCAGCGCCCCGGGCAGGGTGGTGACGGCGAAGAAGGCGTTGGTCTCGTTGACGCGGTGCGCCGCCCGCCTGCCCGACAGCGCGCCCGTGAGCGTCATCGGCAGCGCCGCATAGCTGTTGGTGAAGGTGGCGATGAACGCGCCGCGGGTCACGAACGGGGCGACGAGCCCGGTGATCAGGCGCGACCGCGCGGCGCCGCGTTCGATGAGATCGTGGTCGATCCAGTCGGGCTTGTCCGACATGACCTCCAGCAGGGCTGCCAATTCGGCGGGTGCCCCGGGCACGTTCTCGGCGCCCTCGCGGCACACCCGCCTGATCAGGGTGACCAGATCGGTCACCGAATGGCGCGCGGACAGCGCGGCGACCCGGTCGGCGGGGACATCGCCGAGGTAAAGGGCGGTGCGCATCAGCTCCACGAGCCGCCGATCATCGAGGTACCCGCGGCGATCACCGCGACGCGGCGGAAGGGCGCTCGTGACGGCCGGGTCGGTGGTGAACCGCTCGGGGGTCGCGGCGAAGTCGAAATCCCCGTACAACTCGGGCAGATCTTGGGCCTGCCGGAGTACCCGGGCAGCCAGTTCGGGGTAGTACGTCGCCATCGTCCCTCCCAAGAAAACGGACCTGATCGCACTGTAATGCCCGGGTTCGGCGGTCGGCGGTCGGGTGGGCAGGTGAACGCCGTACGGCGAACATGAGTGAAGTTCGCTCAACTTTTTTCGGGGATCGGGGAACATATCCGCCACCCCACCCGTTGGACCCATCGAGAAACTTGAGCAAGTACCACTCAACTTGAGTTGACCGCAGACGACGCTTCCGCTAGAACATGAGTCGGCTGCACTGAAGTTGAGTGCCTGCGCAGGTTTCGGGAAACCAACCCCCGCGTCGTACGGCGCCGGAACCACAGAACTTGGGCGCACGCCCTGAACACAGGAGGAAAAACAGATGTCACGTGCTGTTGGAATCGACCTCGGCACCACCAACTCCGTCGTGTCGGTGCTGGAAGGTGGCGAATCGACCGTCATCGCCAACGCGGAGGGCTCGCGGACCACGCCGTCCGTCGTCGCCTTCGCCCGCAACGGTGAGGTCCTGGTGGGCCAGCCCGCCAAGAACCAGGCCGTCACCAACGTCGACCGCACCATCCGCTCGGTCAAGCGCCACATGGGTGAGGACTGGACCGTCGACATCGACGACAAGAAGTACACCCCGCAGGAGATCAGTGCCCGCACACTGATGAAGCTCAAGCGCGACGCCGAGGCCTACATCGGTGAGGACGTCACCGACGCGGTGATCACCGTCCCCGCCTACTTCAACGACTCCCAGCGCCAGGCCACCAAGGAAGCCGGTCAGATCGCCGGCCTGAACGTGCTGCGCATCGTCAACGAGCCCACCGCCGCCGCGCTCGCGTACGGCCTGGACAAGGGCGAGAAGGAACAGACCATCCTGGTCTTCGACCTCGGTGGCGGCACCTTCGACGTCTCGCTGCTGGAGATCGGCGACGGCGTCGTCGAGGTCCGCGCCACCTCCGGCGACAACAACCTCGGTGGCGACGACTGGGACCAGCGCGTCGTCGACTGGCTGGTGGAGAAGTTCAAGTCGCAGAACGGCATCGACCTGACCAAGGACAAGATGGCCCTGCAGCGTCTGCGTGAGGCCGCGGAGAAGGCCAAGATCGAACTGTCGGCCTCGCAGTCGACCGGGATCAACCTGCCGTACATCACCGTCGACGCCGACAAGAACCCGCTGTTCCTCGACGAGCAGCTGAGCCGTTCGGAGTTCCAGAAGATCACCTCCGACCTGCTCGAGCGCACCCGCGCACCGTTCCAGGCCGTGATCAAGGACGCCGGGATCTCGGTCGGCGACATCGACCACGTGGTCCTCGTCGGCGGCTCGACCCGTATGCCCGCCGTCACCGAGCTGGTCAAGGAACTGACCGGCGGCCAGGAGCCCAACAAGGGTGTCAACCCCGACGAGGTCGTCGCGGTGGGCGCTGCCCTGCAGGCCGGCGTGCTGCGCGGTGAGGTCAAGGACGTGCTGCTGCTCGACGTGACCCCGCTGTCGCTGGGTATCGAGACCAAGGGCGGCGTGATGCACAAGCTGATCGAGCGCAACACCACCATCCCCACCAAGCGGTCGGAGACCTACACCACCGCCGAGGACGGCCAGCCGTCGGTGCAGATCCAGGTGTATCAGGGTGAGCGTGAGATCGCCTCGCACAACAAGCTGCTCGGCTCGTTCGAGCTCGGCGGCATCGCCCCCGCCCCGCAGGGTACCCCGCAGATCGAGGTGACCTTCGACATCGACGCCAACGGCATCGTGCATGTCACCGCGAAGGACAAGGGCACCGGCAAGGAGAACAGCATCCGCATCCAGGACGGTTCGGGCCTGAGCAAGGACGAGATCGACCGGATGATCAAGGACGCCGAGGCACACGCCGACGAGGACAAGAAGCGTCGCGAGGAGGCCGAGACCCGCAACCAGGCCGAGTCGCTGGTGCACCACACCGAGAAGTTCCTCAAGGACAACGAGGACAAGGTGGACGCCGGCCTCAAGGACAAGGTCAACGCCAGCATCGCCGAGGCCAACGAGGCGCTCAAGGGTACCGATCTCGGCGCCATCAAGACCGCCGTCGAGAAGCTGTCGGAGCAGTCGCAGGAAATGGGCCAGGCCATCTACGCCGCGGCCCAGGCAGACGCCGCCGCCGACGGTGGTGACGAGGGTGCCGCTCCGGGTGCCGGCGCCGACGACGTGGTGGACGCCGAGGTTGTCGACGAGGACAAGAAGTGACGGCTCCCGGCACGCAGCCTGACGAGCCGATCACCGTGAGCGACCGGCGGCGCATCGATCCCGAGACGGGACAGGTGCGCCCCGGCGCGGCAGATGCCGAACAGGCCGGACAGGAACAGGCCGGGCAGACTGAGGTACCGGCGGACCAGGCTCCCGCGGAAACCGTTGCCGACGAGCCGCAGCTGGCCGCGGCCGCACCCGACGCGGCGGCCCAGGTGGCCGCCGAGCAGGTGGCCGAACTGACTGCCGCCCTGCAGCGTGAACGCGCCCAGTTCGCCAACTTCAAGCGGCGCAGCGCCGAGGAGAAGCAGGGTTCGGTGGCCTACGGCAAGCGCGTGCTCGCCGAGAAGCTGCTGCCGATCCTCGATGACCTCGACCGGGCCCGCGCGCACGGCGACCTCGCCGACGGCCCGCTCAAGGGCGTCGCCGACAAACTGATCGCCGTGCTCACCGCGGAGGAACTGGTGCCGTTCGGCAAGTCCGGTGATCCGTTCGATCCCGAACTGCACGAAGCCGTCCAGAACGACGGCGACGGCACCAACCCGGTGCTCGGTGATGTGTACCGCTGCGGATATCGGTTCGGCGAGAAGGTGATCCGCACCGCGATGGTGACCGTCACCGACGCCCCGGGGGCTCCGGCGGAGCCCGGCACCGGCGAACAGCCCGCCGATGCGCAGGGTGCAGAATAGTTTCATCGCTTTACCGATATGCCCGGTGTCGTCGGATGCGAAGCAGCTTCATAGCTTCGCGTGTCAGGCGGCACCGGGCATAGCAACAACACACAGAACTTCACAATCAACACAGGTCGGCCGGCATCGCACCGATACCCGCCGACCACAACGTCCCAAGGAGGTGACGTCCGATGGCTCCACAGCGTGAATGGCTCGAACGAGACTTCTACAAGGACCTCGGCGTTGCTTCTGACGCTTCGTCTGAGGAAATTCAGAAGGCCTACCGCAAGCTCGCCGCAGAGCTGCACCCTGATCGCAACCCGGGGAACACGGAGGCCGAAGAGCGATTCAAGAGGGTGTCTGAAGCAAAAAGCGTTCTGTCGGATCCCGAGAAGAAGAAGGAATACGACGAGACCCGCGCGATGTTCGCCGGCGGCCGGTTCCGTGGCGGCGGCAACGGCTTCCCCGGCGGTTTCCCGGGCGGCGGCGGTACGACCTACACGACGACGACCGGTGCCGACTTCAACATCGGTGACCTGTTCGGCGGCGGAGGTGGCGGCGAATCGGGTGGTTTCGGCGACATCTTCGACGGCCTGTTCAACCGTGGTGGCCGGTCGCAGCAGACCTCGCGGCCGCGGCGCGGCAAAGACCTGGAGACCGAGACGACGCTGACCTTCCGCGATGCGGCGGTCGGCACCACCGTGCCGTTGCGCGTGACCAGCCCGTCGCCGTGCACGTCGTGTCACGGCAGTGGCGCCAAGCCCGGTACCAGCCCGCGGGTGTGCCCGTCGTGCAACGGTTCGGGTTATGTCAGCCGCAACCAGGGTGCGTTCGGTTTCAGCGAACCCTGCCAGGACTGCCAGGGCACCGGATCACGGATCGACGACCCGTGCACCGACTGCGACGGCAGCGGCGTCAAGGTCCGTGCCCGCACCATCAATGTCCGCATCCCACCGGGCGTCGAGGACGGCCAGCGCATCCGCCTGGCAGGGCAGGGGGAGGCCGGACGGCGCGGGGCGCCGTCGGGTGACCTGTACGTGGTCGTGCACGTCAAGGCCGATCGGGTGTTCACCCGCAACGGCCAGGACCTCAAGGTCGTGCTGCCGGTGAGCATCTCCGAACTCGTGCTGGGGGCCACCGTGTCGGTGCCCACGCTCGACGGTTCGGTGGGCGTCAAGATCCCGGCGGGCACCACCGATGGCCGCACGCTGCGAGTCCGGGGCCGGGGCGTGCCCAAACGGGCCGGCGGGGCCGGGGACCTGCTGGTGACGGTGAAGGTCGCGGTGCCGCCGAAGCTCGACGACGCCGCGCGCGAGGCCATGCGGGCCTACGCTCAGGCGGAACGCTCGAGCGGGTTCGATCCGCGGGCCGACTGGGGACGGTGACCGACCATGAACACGCATTCGGGCGATGAGCGTGCGGCCAGGGACTCAGCATCCGGCCGGGAAGGCATCAACGCGGGCGATTCGACTGCTGTGTTCATGATCTCGGTGGCGGCCGAGCTGGCCGGAATGCACGCGCAGACGCTGCGCACCTATGACCGGCTCGGCCTCGTCACGCCGCAACGCACCAGCGGCGGCGGACGCCGCTACAGTTCCCGCGATGTCGAACTGCTGCGGGAGATCCAGCGTCTGTCCCAGGAGGAGGGCGTGAACCTGGCGGGCATCAAACGCATCATCGACCTCAGCAATCAGGTCGACGCCCTGCGCGTCCGGGTCGGCGAACTCACCGAGGAACTGGAGCGCTCGCGGTCGCGTCGTGGCCGTGAGCTGGTCCCGGTGCCGCGCACGAGTGCGCTCGTCGTGTGGCAACCGCGCCGGCGCAGGCCGGACCACGGCAGATCCAACCGGTCGGAGGGACAGTCCGGACCAGAAGGGCAGCCGGGGTCCCCAGACGCGTGAGCGTTTCCGTGTGAGCGTAACGGTGTGACAACGAACGCGAGGTGCCAGGCACCCGTGATAAAGCGACCCCTACAGTAGGTGGGATGCCCGGACAGCGGGCCCGGATGAGATTGCCGGATGGAATTGGACCGAGGGACACGCACGATGACCTATGCCGCCGACGAGCCGGGTTCGGAGGCGCCGACCGTACCCGTCGGTCGCCGCGAAGCCGCGGGGAGCGGCAGCGTCCTCGGCCTGACCGTCACCGACGAGGCGATCATCTCGGTGGTCCGAGGACCCGCCGGTGACATCGTCGCCAGTAACATTGTCGACCTCGTCGACAGTACCCCGCAGGACGCGTTCGACGCGATCACCGAACTCGTCGACTCCGTGCCGCTGGCCGTCGACGCCATCGGGATCGCCGCGTCCCGCCAGTCCACCGGCGGCTATCTGGCCGAGCGGTTCGCGCCGGGGGCGTCGGCACCGATGTGGTCGCCGAAGGTGCGGATGGTGGACTTCCCGGTCGCGCTGGCCGAGGTGGCCAGGGCCGAACCGACCCGTGGCGGGATCATCGCCGTCGTCGATCTCGACGGTGAGGGCGTGCCCTCGGCGGGCCGGTCCATCATCACCGTCGACGTCCAGTCCGGGGCGATCGTCGGCACCGCCGAATTCAACGACGGGGCACCGGAGCCCATCACCGAACCCGCGGGGGCGAACGCGGTGGCCGATGCGGTCACCACGATGCCCGGCGGGTCGTCGGTCGCCCAGGTGCTGTGCACCGGTGCCGGCGCCGAACTCCCGGGTGTGGCGCCCGCGTTCGAGTACGCGGTCGCCAGGCCCGTCTCGATCGCGACGGCACCGACGCTGGCGGGTGCGACCGGTGCGGCCATGTCGGCGCAGCGGATGTCGGTGGAACCGCCCGGCCCGACCGTCCGCACGCGCGTGGCGGCTGTCGCCGACACGCCGACGTCGCCGCCGCGCCGGTGGTGGCCCGCGGCCGCCGCGATCGTCGGTGCCCTCGCACTCGGGGGAATCATCGGAGCGTTGATCGCGGGGGGATCCGATTCCGAACCGGAGAAGCTGGCAAGCACCTCCGATGCGACGGCCACGGTCACCCGGACGACCACGAAGACCTTCAACCGGCCGCGGGCCACGGTCACCAGGACGGTCGACGGCAACGCGGCAACGGTGACCGAACGCAACACCGAGACGGCCACCGCTACGCAGACCGCGACCCGGACGGCCACCGAGACCCGGACACGGACCGAGACGGCGACCGAGACCGTCACCGAGGTCGAGACCGTGACGGTCCCCGCGCAACCACCGACGGTCCTTCCTCCGGTCACGTTCACGGTCACCACCACGGTCACCGCTCCCGCCGGGTAGCCGGACGCCGCCCGATTCTCGGGAACCCGGTCGTCGCGGGGCGATCATGCCGTGGCGGCACCTTCGGGACCGCGCTCAGCTCAGCGGGTCGTGCTGGATCCTGCGGGCGGGCACCCCGGTGATGATCAGCCGGGTGCGGGTGGATTCGACCATATCCGGCGAACCGGCCACCAGAACTTGGTGATCGCTCCAATCCTGGTATCCGACAATGACATTGGCCAGGGTCCCGTAGCGGTGCTCGAAACCGAGGGCCGACGGGGTGACCTTCGCATCCAGCCACCACGGATCCTCGGTGTGTTCGGACACGGCCGTCACGGTCAGCCACGGATTGGTGGCGCAGATGCGGCGCAGCACCGCCAGATCGTATAGTTCGCCCGGATAGCGGGCCCCGTAGAAGATGTGCGTCGGCAATTGGTCGACGCGGCGGGCCATGTCCAGCAGCAGGGCCCGCAGCGGCGCCAGGCCGGTCCCGCCCGCCACCATCAGCACCGGACGTCCGGGTTCGAGGTGCAGTGTGCCGTGTGCCTGGGCGAACGTCCACCGGTCGCCGACGGTCGTCTCCTTCACCACCGAGGTGCTGAACAGTCCGCCGGGAACGGCGCGCACGTGGAACTCGAGCTCACCGCCGTTGTTGGGCGGGATGGCCGGCGACAGATTGCGCCAGGTCTTGGGCCATTGCGGGACCTTCACCTCGAGGTATTGCCCGGTCTTGTACGAGGGTGGTTCCTGCGCCACCAGCCGTACCACCGCGAGGTCGCGCGAGATCCGGAACTTCTCGACGACGTCGGCCGTCCAGTGGACCGGTCCCTCGGCCATCTGCGCGGCACCGCGCATGACGCCGGTCGTCAGCAGCATCGCCTGCGACACGGCCTGTTGCGTTTCCGGGTCCCAGTCGGTGTCCATCATCGCGGCGAACTCGTCCATCAGCGCCTGGTACATGACGTTGTAGTACTCGGGCGCGATCCCGTATTTGCGGTGGTCGCGGCCGAGCTGGGCCAGGAACTCCACCAGCTCGTCCTGCCCGCTGGGGGCGGGAATCGTCTCCAGCACGTGATCGATGACGCCGACGAACTTGCTGCGCATCTCGGTCATCGACGGCCCGAACAGGTCGCGCAGGCTCGGTTCGATACTGAACAGCCGGGCGTACACGTTGGTGGCAAAGCCCTGCTGGTCCTGGTTGACCAGGTCACGCAGATGGTGCAGACCGCGCCGGGAGTGGCTGACCACGGTGTATCCGTACCTCCTGTATCCCGGCTCGGCCCGGGCATGGATTCATCAGGCTGAAGCCAATATTCTAGTCGGTGGTCCTGGCCGGACACCGGTGTCACGATCGCCCGAACGAACGATTCGGCCCGGGACGGCGTTCGGAAGGCCCGCTGGTCCGCCCGTTTCACGGGTGCGGGGCAGGTCACAGGGCGCGGTCGCCGGTGTGATCGTAGAAGACAAGTATGCAACGCTCGGGGGGTGAACAGGTTGGGTGGTGTACTTCCGGGAATCGTCGACGCGCACCTGCATCAGTGGAATCCGCGGCGCACGCCGTCGTCGTCGGACATTCTCACTCGAGGCCTGCATTTCGTGACCGATCTGGGCAGGCACGTTGTCCCCCGGGTGACGGGCCGCGGAGAACCGGAGTTCCTGCTCAACCCGTCGGCCCTGCTGCGGGCCTACGAACCTCGGGACTACCTCGCCGACGCCGCCCGGGTGCTGCCGGTGACCGGGGCGCGCATCGACACCGTGGTGTGCGTGGAGTCGCTGTCGCTGTCCGGGCGGGATGCCTCGCCGGCGGCGGAGACCGGGTACACGGCGTCGTTGCCGTTCGGGTTGGGGTCCGCACCCCGTCTGGGGGCGATCGTCGCGGCCGCCGATCCGCGCGCCGACGACCTCGGTGACCGGCTCGACGCGCATGCCGCGGCGTCGGAGCTGCTGCGCGGGGTGCGCTGGTGCGCGGCGCGGCACCCCGATCCGGGCGTCCGGGACTTCGCCGCGGACGACGGTGTCCTGTCGTCCGCTGAGTTCCTGACCGGCTTCGAGTCGATCGCCCGGCGCGGGCTGGTGTTCGAGGTGATGTGCTATTCGCATCAGCTGTACGACGTGGTGATCCTGGCGCGCGAGTTTCCCGACACGACGATTGTCGTCGAGCACATGGGGATCCCGGTCGGTGCGTTCGGGCCGGTCGGCGCGCGCACGGGTGCCACGGCCGCCAATCGTGCCGACATCCTGCGGCTGTGGCGGGAACGGATCGTCACGCTGGCGACGTACCCGAATGTGGTGGTGAAGCTGTCGGGGCTGGCGCTGCCGGTGCTGGGTTACGGCAAGGCCCGGTGGGGCAACATCGGCGGCCGGGAGACCCTGGCCGAGATGGTGGGTCCGCTGGTGGATCATCTGGCGGGGCAGTTCGGTCCGGAGCGGCTGGTATTCGGGTCCGATTTTCCGGTGGACAAGCCCAACGCGACGCTCGATGACCTGGTGGGGGCGCTCTCCGATGTTCTGGACAAGCGCGGATCCTATTGGTTGAAACGGGTTTTCGCCGACAACGCGAGGGCGGTCTACGGGATCGACGCCCCGGACGGCCCTCGCGCCGGCGATGTGGAGACAGCCTAGTCCTTCGGTTCCTCCTCGTGGTGGTGCAGGAACTCCGGCTCCTCGGGCACGGGCGGCTGCGGCACCACCGGGTATTCACCGGTGTAGCCCTCGCGGGCCGCGGCCATCGCCAGCACCTTGCCACGCACCGCGTACCAGCCTCCGATGAGCATCGGGACCAGGGCGATGATGGCCCACAGGTTCCAGATGTTGTCGATACACATCAGGACGGTTACGACGGCCAGGAAGATCAGTGTCAGCACACTGGTGTAAGGCGTACCGGGCAACTGGAACTTCGGGCGGGTCAGGATGCCCTTCTGCTCCCACCGCCACAGCTGGATCTGGCACGCCATGATCATCGCCCAGGTGGAGATGATGCCCAGCGCCGACAGGTCGAGCGCGATGTTGAAGGCCTCTTCGGGGACGAACAGATTCAGGATGATGCCCAGCAGTGTCAGACCACCGGTGAGGGCGATGCCACCGAACGGCACCCCGTTCTTGTTCATCTTGCCGGTGAAGGCGGGTCCGCTACCGTTCATCGCCATCGAGCGCAGGATGCGGCCGGTGGAGTACAGCCCCGCGTTGAGACTCGACATCGCGGCGGTGAGCACCACGATGTTCATGATGCCGCCGGCGGCGGGCACCCCGAGCTTGGAGAAGAACGTGACGAACGGGCTCTCGCCGGACTTGTAGGTGGTGTACGGCAGCAGCAGGGCCAGCAGGATCAGCGACCCGACGTAGAACACCGCGATCCGGAAGATCACCGAATTGATCGCTCGCGGCATCACTTTCGGAGGATCGGGGGTCTCGCCCGCCGCGATGCCGACGAGTTCGACCGCGGCGTAGGCGAAGATGACGCCGGAGGTGACGATGCACAGCGACCAGGCGCCCTCGGGGATGAGGCCGCCGTTGTCGCTGATGACTGAGAATCCGGTTGTCTGGCCGTCGATCTCGAAGCGGCCGGCCAGGAACACCAGGCCGACGACGAGGAAGGTCACGAGCGCGGTGACCTTGATGATCGACGCCCAGAATTCCATCTCACCGAACAGCTTGACCGAGATGATGTTCATCGCCAGTACGATGGCCAGCGCGATGAGCGCGATGAGCCACTGCGGGATGACCTCGAAGGCGCCCCAGTAGTGGACGTAGAGCGCCACGGCGGTGACGTCGACGATGGCGGTGGCCGCCCAGTTGAAGAAATATAGCCAGCCCGTGACGAAAGCCGTTTTCTCACCGAAGAATTCGCGGGCGTAGGAGACGAACGACCCCGACGACGGGCGGTGCAGGACGAGTTCGCCGAGGGCGCGGAGGATGAAGAAGACGAAGATTCCGCAGAGCGCGTACACCAGGAACAGGCCGGGGCCGGCGTCGTGCAGGCGGCTGCCGGCGCCCATGAACAGGCCGGTGCCGATAGCGCCACCGATCGCGATCATCTGGATCTGCCGCGGTTTGAGGGATTTGTGATAACCCTCGTCTTCGGCGTCGAATGCTGAGGTGTCGTAGCTCGCGGATGTTTCCGACGTCATGTCGGCTCCTCGGTATTTCGGGGACAATGTGCAGAGAATCGGTGATCACGGAATCGGTGATCACGTGACGCTTTGCGACGTTATCGCCGATGTCTCCGGCCCGACACTCGGGGAATGTTAACAATGTGAAAAAGCGGAATCAGTGCAGGTGGGAGTGCTGCCGATGGGGTGTTCCGGATCACCGTCGCGGTAACGCCCCGGTGAATTCGGACAGTATTACCCGGCATCACCACGGAAACCAGCCGAATCGACGGGAGGGTTTCGGGCGCTCCGGCGGCGTGACATCCCGCAGGGTATGGGCGACGATCGCTACGAATTCCTCGCAGGTTTCGTAGCGCTGCGCGGCATCCTTGGCGAGGGCCTTGGTGAATACGGAATTGAGCGAACTCGGCAGCCAGGGACGGCGTGAGGTGAGCGGCGGAATCGGGTCGCGGATATGCGCGTAGGTGATGGCGAAGGCCGTCTGGCGCGGGAAGGGCGGCTTGCCCGTCAGCCATTCGACGAGGCTGCAGGCCAGTGCATACAGATCCGTGGCAGGGGAAAGTCGTTGTGCCTGAAGGAGTTCAGGCGCGGCGTAGGCGATGGAGCCGCGCACCCGGCCGTTACGCGCCAGCGGGCGGGTGTCGTCGAGAAACTGGGCGATTCCGAAATCACTGAGCAGGGCGTCGGCCTCGGCCGGCGTCTGCGCGGTGAGCAGGATATTCGCCGGCTTGACGTCGCGGTGGATCACCTCGTTGCGGTGCGCGTGATCGAGGGCCGCCGCGCTCTGGGAGGCGACCCGGACGATCGTCGGCAGGTCGGGTTCGGTGTCCGGCGCCGGGATGAGGACGTCGGAGGCGGGGCCGCCCGCGTACTGCATCGCCATCCATGGGGTGACGGTTCCCTCCGAGTTCAGTTCCCCGTGGCCGTACATCCGCACGATGTGCCGGTGCCTCAGCAGCGAGGCGATTTCGAACTCGCGCTCGAATCTGTCGCGGGCCAGATGCTGACCGGCCTCCCCGGCGTGCAGCACCTTCAGCGCCACGTCGCCCGGCATGCCGGACCGCGGGGTCAGCGGATGGGCGAGGTAGACGTCGGCGCTGCTGCCCGCGCCGACGAGCCGCTCGATGAGGTAGTCGCCGAGCGTGGTGCCGGGCGCGAGAGCCTCACGGGTCGCTGTCACATCGATAGCGTAAGGGCACGTCCGGTGTGTGGCCCGTCAGGATGTCCGGCGCCGGTGGGATGTCTGCCCCATTAGGCGGTCTCGGGGCTATTGCACTCCCTAAGGTGGGGCCATGCCGACAACAGATGTTGCCCCGCTCGCCGCGTCGCTGCCCGAGGGCATGGTGGTCACCGATCCCGATATCCTCGAAGGCTATCGACAGGACCGGGCGCAGGACCCGGACGCCGGGACCCCGCTCGCCCTGGTGCGCCCGCTCACCACCGAGCAGGTGCAGACGACGGTGCGCTGGTGCGCCGCAAACGGCGTGCGGATCGTCACCCGCGGCGCCGGCACCAGCCTGTCCGGCGGGGCCACCGCCGTCGACGGCGCGATCATGCTGTCCACCGAGAAGATGCGCGAGATCAGCATCGACACCAGCACCCGCACCGCCGTCAGTCAGCCCGGCAGGTTCAACTTCGAGGTCAAAGAGGCCGCCAAAGCCAACGGCCTCTGGTACCCGCCGGACCCGTCGTCGTTCGAGATCTGCACCATCGGCGGCAACGTCGCCACCAACGCGGGCGGGCTGTGCTGCGTCAAGTACGGCGTCACCACCGACTACGTGCTGGGCCTGGAGGTCGTCCTTGCCGACGGCCGCGCGGTGCGGCTCGGCGGCAAGCAGCTCAAGGATTCGGCCGGTCTGCCGCTGACCAAGCTGTTCGTCGGCAGCGAGGGGTTGCTCGGCATCGTCACCGAGGTCACGCTGCGGCTGATTCCCGCCCAGTCGGCGGCGTCGACGGTGGTCGGGAGCTTTGCCTCGGTGCGCGAGGCGAGCGAGGCGGTACTGGAGATCACCGGCAAGATCCGTCCGGCGATGCTCGAGTTCATGGACAAGGTGTCCATCAACGCCGTCGAGGACATGCTGCACATGGACCTCGACCGGAACGCGGGCGCGCTGCTGGTGGCCCAATCCGACGCCCCCGGACCGGCGGCGGCCGCCGAGGTGGCGTTCATCGAGGAGGCATTCGCCCGGCACGGCGCGTCGGAGGTGTTCTCCACCGCCGACCCCGCCGAGGGGGAGGCATTCACCGCGGCGCGGCGGGCGGCAATCCCGGCCGTCGAACGCCTCGGCTCGCTGCTGCTCGAAGACGTGGGTGTGCCGATCGTCGCGCTGCCCGACCTCATCGACAAGGTGGCCGCCATCGCCGCCGACGAACAGGTGATGATCTCGGTCATCGCCCACGCCGGCGACGGCAACACCCACCCGCTGATCGTGTTCAACCCGGCGGACGCCGACGAGACCCGGCGCGCCCATTCCGCTTTCGGCCGGGTGATGGATGCGGCGATCGAGCTCGGGGGCACCATCACCGGCGAACACGGCGTCGGCAGGCTCAAGAAGGCCTGGCTGCCCGACCAGGTGGGCCCCGACGTCATGCAGATGACCGCGGCCATCAAGAAGGCCCTCGACCCCGACGGCCTGCTCAATCCGGGCGTGCTCCTCTGACCGATCCGCGGGCCGAGGCGGTGACGGCGGCCACGCGACGTCCCGGGGAATCCTGGGTGAACGGTGTATGCTGGCGGCTCGACCTGTGATCGACCGGCAGGGGCGGGCAGCGGTACCGCGGGTCAGCTGCCGGGCGAGTGAATCGCCGGATGAAACTGCCGGAAGAGTAGTGGTGGACGTCACCTGCATCGTTCGGTGAGCAGAGGGAAGGTTGCGCCCACGCCGGGTGTTTCCCTAGGGTCGGCATGTGATTTACCTGTCGGTAACACCGATACCGCAGGTGCTTCGGCGGCAGCCGCCGCCACGTCGGCCCACCACAGTGGCGCCCGCGTAGTTGTGAGGAGGACGCCGTGACAGGTACGAGAGCATCTGTCGGCGACGGCGCGCCTGCCACCCGCACGGGTTCGGGTCAGACCCTCTGGCGTGTCCTGGGCCGGCTGCCGCGTGGTTTCGCCGCGGTGATGCGCTACTTCGTCGCCCCGCGCTGGTGGGTCGAGATCATCGTGCTCGGCGCGCTGTACGGCATCTACTCGATGATCCGGAACATGGCCGACGGTGACGTCGGGATCGCGTTCACCAACGGCCGCGACATCCTGGCCTGGGAGGACGAGTTCGGCCTCGCCTTCGAGCGCTGGCTCAACGAGTTCGTCAACGACACCCCGCCCGTCGCGGCGCTCAGCGCGCTCGAATACGCGTCGCTGCACTTCATCGTCACCCCGGGCGTCCTGATCTGGCTGTTCGTGGCCCATCGCAACCGGTACCGGCTGATGAGTTCGGTGCTGGTGATCACCACGGGCTTCGCCCTCGTCGGCTTCTACTCGATGCCCACCGCGCCGCCGCGGATGCTCGCCGACGAACGCTTCGTCGACATCATGGCCAAGACCGGCTCCTGGGGCTGGTGGCCCGACTCCGGCGCACCCGGCTCCGACGCCGTGTCCAATCAGTTTGCGGCGATGCCGTCGCTGCACTGCGCGTGGGCCACCTGGTGCGGCATCATGCTCGTGCACTTCGGCCGCAGGCACTGGGTGCGGGTGCTCGGCTGCCTGTACCCGTTCACCACGTTCTTCGTGGTGATGGGCACCGGAAACCACTACTTCATCGACGTCGTCGCCGGGCTGGCCACGCTGCTCGCCGGTGCGGTCGCGGCGTACGGGCTGCGCTATCTGTGGCGGCGGTATCTGGCCTCGCCGTTGAGCGGAGTGTCCTGGAAGGACTTCGACCGCGCCGAGGCCACCACCGGTGACATGCCGGTCGTCGCCGGTGCGGATCGCACCCCGGTCGAGTCCCGCGCGGCCGAGCGAGTCACCCCGGAGTCGTGAGCACCCCGCTGCACCTGACTCCCCGATTCCGGCGGGCATGGCTGCCCCTGGCGGCCGCGGTGGTCGCGAGCATTGTTCTGCTGTTGGTCAGTCCGGCCCTGTCGGATCTGCAGGCGGCACTGGCCCGTGAGGACGCCGCGCGTTCGGGCGTGGGCCTGGCCTACTGGTTCGGCTGGTACGGCGGTGTGTCGCCCGGGAGCTACTCGCTGATCGTCCCCGCCCTGTCGACGCTGATCGGTTCGCTGCCGCTGCTGTGCGCCTCCACCATCGCGATCGCGGCGTCGGCCTATCCGCTGTCGCGGCGGGCCGCGCACCCGACCCTGCTGGCGTGGGCGATCGCGGCGACCGCGGTCCTCAATATGATGTCCGGCCGGGTCGCGTTCGCCGTTGCCGTCGCCATCACGCTCGGCGGTCTGGTCCTGATCCAGCAACGCAGGCTCGTGGCCGGTGCCGCGGTCCTGGTCGTCGGCGGGTGTGCCAGCGCGCTGGCCCCGGCGTTCGTCGGGCTGGCCGTGGTGCCGTTCGTGATCCGCTCGCTGCACGACGGTGGTCGGCTGGTGTGGCATCACACCACGGCCGAACCGACCGCCGATCCCCCCGAGGTGCGTAAGCCCGATCCGGCGCTGTGGGCGCTGCTGATCGGTGCGGCGATCGGCGTGTTCGTGCCGTTCGCGCTGTTCGGGGCGCCCGGATCGCAGGTGTTCCCGGTGACCACCCTGTTCTGGTGTGTGCTGATCGGCGTCGGGGCCTGGATCGCCCTGCGACCGGAGACCGGGGACGCCGGTCCGTCCGGGAGGTCGATGCGGGAAACCGCCGTGTGGGTCCCGCCGCTCGCGCTGGCCGTCGCGCTCGCGCTGTTCCTCATCCCGACGGGCGTCGGCTCGAATCTCAGCCGGTTCTTCTGCTTCGTGCTGCCGTGCCTGGTGCTGTACTTCTCGCCGCGGCCCGCGAAGTTCCTGGCGATCGCCCTCGCCCCGGCACTGGTCTACTCGGTGTTCGTGGCGGCCGCCGACCAGGTTGCCGCCGCCGACGTCGACGACCCGGAGATCTCGTACGCGCCGCTCGTGGAGCAGCTGGCGAAGATCCCGGACATGGCCAATCACCGCGTCGAACTCGTCGACGCCGGCACCCACGCCGGGTCACACGTGGTGGCCAAGACGGTGAAGCTGGCCCGCGGCTGGGAGAACCAGTCCGACGCCCGCTACAACCCGATCTTCTACGAGACCGACGCGCTCACCGCCGACAGCTACCGGCTGTGGCTGGCCGACAACGCGGTCGCCTATGTGGCGGTGTCGGCGGCGCCGATGCGGCAGGCAAGGGCCGAGGCGGCGCTCATCGAGGCAGGTCTGCCGTTTCTGACGCGGACCTGGCGCAACGACGACTGGACCCTGTACCGGGTCACCGGCCCCACCGGCATCGTGCCCGCCCCACTGCGGCTGGTGGAGGAGTCGCCGTCGCGGATGGTGATCGAGGCCCCGGCGGCCGCCGCGTACGAGATCCGTATCCGGCCCAACCGGTACCTCACGGCCCGCGACGCGGTGGACTCGACGATCACCGCGTGCGTCACCGCCACCGTCGACGGCTGGACCGAGATCCGCACCCCGGCGCCGGGCCGCTACGAGCTGGCCGGTGACGTCAGCTGGCGGGGTGTACTGCTGGGGGAGGCCCCGGAGTGTGCGGAGAAGTAGGGGCCGGGAAACAGGGGTCAGGCGTCGCCGTACACCGGGACGCGGGCACCGCTGATCGGGGCGGCGTCGGCGCTCGCGAGGAACGCGATGACCTTGGCGATGGCGGCCGGGCTGACCGCGCGCGAGGCGAGATCCTCTGACATCCAGGTGCGGTTGGCGGGGGTGTCGATCACCGACGGCAGCACCGCGTTGACCCGGATCTTCTTGGGCCGCAACTCGTCGGCGAGCAGTTCGGTGATCCGGACGACGGCGGCCTTGCTGGTGGCGTGGGCCAGCGGCGCGGGACCGGAGATCGCGGTCTTGGAGCCGACGGTGACGATCGATCCGCCGCCCGCGGCCTCGAAACGCCTGGCGGCCTCACGCGCCGACCACACCAGCGAGTCGACGTTGGAGTCGATCATCGCGTCCCAGATGTCCTCGGTCAGATCGGCCAGCGAACTCGGCTGGAAACCGCCCGCGAGGGTGACCAGGGTGTCGGGGGTGCCGATCGCGTCGATGGCCTCCCACGCGGCCACGGTCTGAGCGGCGTCGGAGAGCTGCGCGCCGACGGCGTGCACATCGTCGGTCTCGCCCAGCGCGTCGAGCCGCTCGCCCGGGATGTCGACGGCGGCGACGGCCGCACCGGCGTTGAGGAACTCGGAGACCACGGCCTGCCCGAGGGCTCCGGCGGCTCCTGTGATGACGACCAGACGCTTCGGTGATTCAGTCATTGGTTCTCCTCGTATCGCGGTTATGCGGTGGTGATGGGCTCGGGTTCTTATGGCACCCGGCCATACTGTGCAAATTACCGTAAGGGTCGTCCGATCAGTCCTCCGCGGCATGTGCCCGCTGGTCGCGGGCGATGATCGCCAGCAGCACCTCGGCACGGACGCGGGCAGAACTGAGATCGCAACCGATCACCTCGGCGGCCTTGACGATCCGGCTGCGCAGGGTGTGCCGGTGCACCTGCAACATCGCGGCAGCCTGTTCCCACTGGCCGTTGGCCTCCAGGTAGGCCCGCAGCGAGTCGAGCAGTCCGCTGTCGTGCGCGGCGTCGTAGCGTTCGAGCGGCTCCACCAGCAGCATCCCCATCGCGGTGAGGACATTCCGGGATTCCGGTACGGCCAGCAGCGTGCGGCCGGTGATTGCGGTGGCGTCGACGGGTTCGCCGAGCGCCAGACCCGCCGCCATCCGGGACTCCGCCGCCGCGGTGCGGACCTCCGAGAGCGCGTGCGCCGCGCTCAGCCCGATGCGCAGGTGCCGGCGGACGGCCTCTCCCAGGGGTTCGAACAGCGAACCGGCGAGCGTGAGGTCGTCGGTTCCGCGCAGCAGTATCGACACCGTCGCGCCGTCGGCGTGGAGAAACGAGTTGCGCGCATGGGCGGCGAACTGGTCGTCGACCACCTGACGCAGTGTCTCCCCGTCGCGGGCGTCGAGCACCGTCAGCATCCGGATGCGGCCGCGATCGTCGGTCGCGGTGCGCAGCAGCCCGATCGCCGACGCCGTGCCGGTGCCGCCGGCCAGCGCGAGCGCCAATGCCGCGGCGTGGACCTGCCCCTGTTCGCGCCGGACCCGGTTGGGGCGTTCGAATTCGAGCCCGAGCAGTGAGTTGGCGTGCCCGATGAGCAGCTGATCGATCGGCGACGGGGTACCGGTCACGCCGACCGCGAGGTAGCCGTAGGTGCGGGTGCCGATCCTGATGGCCTGCACCACGGCCACCTCGCCGCCGGAGAGCGGGACGACGCTGCTGTGCGGGAACGAGCCGCCGCCGGCCCGGGTGATGAGATGTCCGATGCCCGCTGCGATGGCCTCGTTCTGATCGTCGGTGTCCCGGCCGCGGGCGGCGTGGATGACCTTGCCCGTCCGGTCGATGATGATCGCCGGGCCGCCGCATGCCGACGACAGTTCGCCGAGCGTGCCGGGCGCGCCGCTCACCGCGGCGGCGCGGGTCATCCTGGTCTGCACCCGGGTGGCGGTGAGGACCGATTCGTACTGCTGATGGGCCAGGCGGTTCATGACCGTCTTGGCCACCGCGACGAACGGGGTGGCCAGCGGGACCTCGAACAGGGCCAGCCCGCAGTCGTCGGCGGCGGCGATCAGTTCCGGCGGCACCGTGTCGAAGGTCAGTCCGGTTCCGAAACCCACTGCCGTGACCCCGATCTTGTGAAGTCCGTGGATGTAGGCGGTGCGCAGGGCCGGATCGTCGGGCAGGCCGAGGCCGGTGGTGAGGATCAATTCGCCGCCGGAGAGCCAGCGCGCGGGGTCGGGGAGTTCGGTGGTGACGGCAAAGGTGATTTCCGCGGTTAGCCCGGCAGAACCGGTGCGCAACCGTAAACTCAGATCCGCCTGATCGAGAAGCCATCGCACAGGAACCGCCACCGCACTCCAATCTGTTGAAACCACTTCACCGACGACGGACATTCTGGCAGATGCGCTCTCCCCGCGCTGTAGTCCAGAGTTTTAGACAGCACACACCCAGGAGGTATCCAAGATGACCGGTCGGCTGCAGAACTTCATCGGTGGCGCGTTCGTGGACTCCGAATCGGAAGAATCGATCGACATCATCAATCCGGCCGACGAATCGGTCGTCGCGGTGTCCCCGGTGTCGACGGCCGCCGAGGTGTCGGCGGCGATCGACGCCGCGGAGAAGGCCCGCATCGCCTGGGGGACAACCACTCCCAAGGAACGCGCCGACGTACTGCTCAAGCTCGCCGACGCCGTCGAGGCACACGCCGACGAGATCGTCGAGGCCCAGATCCGCAATACCGGACAATTGCGGGCGATGGTCAAGAACGATGAAGTGCTGATCAGCGCCGACCAGCTCCGTTTCTTCGCAGGTGCCGCCCGGTTACTGGAGGGTAAGTCGGCCGGGGAGTACATGGAGGGATTCACCTCCTATATCCGGCGCGAACCGATCGGCATCGTCGGTCAGGTCACGCCGTGGAACTACCCGTTCATGATGGCCATCTGGAAGATCGGCCCCGCACTCGCGGCCGGCAACACGATCGTGCTCAAACCCAGTGACACCACCCCGGAAAGCACTGTCGTGCTGGCCCGGCTCACCCAGGGCATCGTGCCCGACGGCGTGTTCAACATGGTGCTGGGCACCGGCGCCACCGGCGCCGAGCTCGTCTCCGATCCGCGCCTGGGCCTGGTGTCGATCACCGGTTCGGTGCGCGCCGGCATCGCCGTCGCCGCTGCTGCCGCCGCCACCGTCACACGCGCCCACCTCGAACTCGGCGGCAAGGCACCGGCGGTGGTGTTCGCCGACGCCGACATCGAGGCCGCCGCATCGGGCATCGCGGAGGCCTCCTACTACAACGCCGGCCAGGACTGCACCGCGGCCACCCGGGCGATCGTGCACTCCGCGGTATACGACCAGTTCCTGGAGGCGCTGCTCGCCAAGGTCGCCACCATCAAGCCGGGCGGCGTCGACGACGAGGACGCGTTCTACGGCCCGCTCAACAACATCCGGCATTTCACCACGGTCACGGAGAAGATCGCCGCGCTCCCCGAGCACGCGACGATCGCCACCGGCGGAACCCGGGTGGGCGACCGCGGATTCTATTTCGCGCCCACCGTCATCACCGGCGTCCGGCAGGACGACGCCATCGTGCAGGAGGAGACCTTCGGGCCGATCCTGACCGTGCAGACCTTCGACGACGAGGACGACGCGGTGGCCAAGGCCAACGGTGTCGATTACGGTCTGGCGGCCAGCGTCTGGACCACCGACAACGGCACCGCCAACCGGATGACCGCCCGCATCGACGCCGGGTGCGTCTGGGTCAACGGTCATATCCCGCTGGTGGTGGAGATGCCACACGGCGGTTTCAAGAATTCCGGGTACGGCAAGGACATGTCGGCCTACGGTGTGGAGGACTACACGCGCATCAAGCACGTGATGAGCGCCAATACCTGAGCGCGGGGCGCGCCCGGCTGTTGTCTTGAGCCCGTTCATCTTCGAGGAAGCAGAGCAGTGACCGATCCCGTGTTTCATCCCCTCGATCCGCTGTCGGCGGCGGAATTCAGTGCGACCGTGGGGATTTTGGCCGCGGCCCATGGTGTGGTGGCGCCGGCTTGGCGGTACGCCAACATCGAAATGGCCGAACCGGACAAGGCGGCACTCGCCGGATTCGACGCGGGTGGTGCGGTACCACCGCGGCAGGCGATCGTCACCTGCTTCGAGCGGGCCACCAACAGCACCTACAAGGCACTGGTGTCACTCACCGACTCGACGGTCGTCGAATGGACGCACATCCCCGGTGTCCAGGCGAATTTCACCGTCGACGAGTGGACCGAGGCCGATGCGGCGCTGCGGGCCGAACCCGAGGTCATCGCGGCCCTGGCCGCACGCGGCATCACCGATCTGGACCTGGTGTTCATGGACACCTGGACCTACGGCGAGGCACTGATCCCGGACAAGTACCAGGGCCGGCGCATCGGGTGGTCGGACACCTGGGTGCGGTCGGCCCCCGGCAAGAACCCATATGCCGGGCCGGTCAACGGTTTTCACTGCGTCATCGACCTCAACACGATGGAACTGCTGGAGATCGAGGACACCTTCACGGTGGACAAGCCGGAGATCATGGGCGAGTACGTGCCACGGTTCGTGCCCGACCGGATCCGGGAGGCGAGCACCCGCGAGGAACTCAAGCCGCTGGAGATCACCCAGTCGCAGGGGCCCTCGTTCACGCTCACCGGGAATCGGCTCGACTGGCAGAACTGGTCGTTGCGCGTGGGATTCAATCACCGCGAGGGCATGACACTGCACTCGATCAGCTACGACGACAACGGCACCCGGCGCTCCATCGCGCACCGGCTCTCGTTCGCCGAGATGATGGTGCCCTACCGCGACCACTGCGACGACCACTACCGCCGCACCGCGTTCGACATCGGCGAGTGGGGTCTGGGGTTCATGACCACCTCGCTCGAGCTCGGCTGCGACTGCCTAGGCGAGATCCGGTACCTCGACGCGGTGCTGCACAACAGCGCCGGTGAGCCGTACACCATCAAGAACGCGATCTGCATCCACGAGGAGGACAACGCCGTCCTGTGGAAGCACGTCGACCACGACGGCACCGAGGTGCGCCGTATGCGCCGGCTCACCGTGTCGTTCCACGTCACCGTCGCCAACTACGAATACCTGACGTACTGGCGGTTCTACCAGGACGGCAACATCGAATGTGAGGTCCGCGCAACCGGTCTCATGGTGGTCAGCCACCTGCCCGAAGGAGTGGCGCCCGAGCACGGCACCCTGGTGGACGAGCGCACCTACGCGCCGTTCCATCAGCACTTCCTCATCGCGCGCATGGATCTCGATGTCGACGGCACCGACAACACGGTGTACCAGACCGAGACCGAGATGGTCCCGATCGGGCCCGACAACCCGTACGGCCTGTCGTTGCGGCAGCAGAACACCCCACTGCGCACCGAACAGGAAGGCAAGGGGGACATGAACTTCGCCACCCAGCGCACCTGGAAGGTGGTCAACGACAACAAGACCACCGGCATCGGCGCGCATCCCGCGTACAAGCTGGTGCCGGGTGCGGCGTTCCCGCCGATGTTCGATCCGTCCTCGGCTGTCCTGGACCGGTGCCGGGCGATCGAGCACACCGTCTGGGTGACCCCGAACTCGGCCGATGAGCGCTGGCCCGCGGGTGAATTCGTCAACCAGAGCGGCGGTGGACTCGGGCTGCCGGAGTGGACGGCGGCCGACCGGCCCATCGAGAACACCGACGTGGTGCTCTGGTACATCTTCGGCATCCACCACATCACCCGCCCCGAGGACTGGCCGATCATGCCCGCCGACACCATCAGCTTCTGGCTCAAACCGTTCGGGTTCTTCGACCGCAATCCCGCCCTCGACGTGGCGCCGACACCAAAGTCGGCCTGCCACACCGAGACCGGTGCCGGCAGTTGTTGCTCATCGTCTGAGGGAGGCCACTGATGCCGATTCTCGTCGCCTATCTCGCCACCCCCGGCGGCGCCGACGCCGTGGCGCTCGGTGCGCGGCTGGCCCGCAGCCTGTCCACCGGGCTGGAGATCTCGATGGTGCTGCCGCCGGAAACCGTCGTCGACCCGCCCGGCAACTACGAGGAACTGCTCACCGACCGCGCCGAGTCCTGGCTCGCCGAAGCCGCGGACCTGGTCGATGACGACGTCTCCGTCACCACCCATATCTCCTTCCACGAGTCCTCGGCCGAGGGCATCATCACCGAGGCCGAACGGGTCGGGGCCGAGCTGATCGTCGTCGGCGGCGGAGGCGGCGGCGCGCTGGTGGGGTCGCTGACCCTGGGCAGCGTCGTCAACGACCTGATGCATTCGTCGCCGGTCCCGGTGGCGGTCGCGCCGCGCGGTTCCCGATCGTCCGGTGTCAACCGGATCCGTGAGGTCACCTGCGCCATCGGTGAACGCCGCGAGGCGCCGGAGGTCTTGCGGGCGGCCGTCCGCGGCGCCGCCCGCGCCGGAGTCGGGCTGCGGCTGGTGTCGCTGGTGGCTGTCGAGCCGGTCAGCGGGGCGGCCAAGACCGACGCCGAGGTCATCGAACGCGCCCGCACCCATGCCGCCGGCCTCGTCGAGAAGGCGAAAGAACTCGCAACCAACGAGATCTCGGTGACCGGCGAGGTGACCTCCGGCAGGCACATCGAGGACGCCGTCAACAAACTCGACTGGCACGACGGCGATCTCATCGTCGTCGGCTCCAGCCGGCTCGCGCAGCCGCGCCGGATCTTCCTCGGCTCCACTGCTGCCAAGATGCTGCGCGTGCTGCAGGTGCCGATGGTGGTCGTGCCCAAGGGTGACGACTGATCGTCCCCGATCCCGTCCGGCACCACCGGATCCCCATCTCCCACAACCCTGCCCAATTTCTCACCACCCTGGGCGAACATCGAAAAGAGGCTGAGATGACCGCAGCGGCTCCCACCGGGATCAGCTACCGACTGCCACAGGAACGCAGACTCGTCACCGAGCTACCGGGACCGGCCTCGCGCGCACTGGCCACCCGGCGCGCGCGGGCGGTGGCCGCAGGCCTCGGGTCGTCTGTACCGGTGTACGCCGCCGATGCCGACGGCGGAGTGATCGTGGACGTCGACGGCAACTCGCTCATCGACCTGGGTTCGGGCATCGCGGTCACCAGCGTGGGCGCCTCCGAACCGCGGGTGGCGGCGGCGGTGGCCGAACAGGTGCGGCATTTCACGCACACCTGCTTCATGGTCACCCCGTACGAGGGCTATGTGGCGGTGGCGGAGGCGCTCAACGAGCTGACACCCGGTGACCACGAAAAACGCAGTGTCCTGTTCAATTCCGGCGCCGAGGCGGTGGAGAACGCGGTCAAGGTGGCGCGCCTGGCGACCGGCAGGGAGGCGGTGATCGCCTTCGACAACGCCTACCACGGGCGCACCAATCTCACGATGGCGCTGACCGCCAAACGGATGCCGTACAAGGCCGACTTCGGCCCGTTCGCCCCCGAGATCTACCGGATGCCGATGTCGTACCCGTTCCGGGACGAACCCGGAATGACCGGCGAACAGGCGGCCGCCCGGGTGATCTCGGCGATGGAGGTGCAGGTCGGGGCCGAGGAGATCGCCGCGATCCTCATCGAACCCATCCAGGGTGAGGGTGGATTCATCGTTCCCGCACCGGGTTTCCTCGCGGCGCTGAGCGCGTGGGCCAAGGACAACGGCGTGGTGTTCATCGCCGACGAGGTGCAGACCGGATTCGCCCGCACCGGTTCGTGGTTCGCGTGCGAGCACGAGGGCATCGTCCCCGACATCATCACCATGGCCAAGGGGATCGCGGGCGGCCTGCCGCTGTCGGCGATCACCGGCCGCGCCGAACTGCTCGACGCGGTGCATCCGGGCGGACTCGGCGGCACCTACGGCGGCAACCCGGTGGCCTGCGCCGCGGCACTGGCCGCGTTCGAGACGATGAAGGTCTACGACCTCCCCGGCCGGGCCGCGCACATCGGCGAGGTGGCCTTCACCCGATTGCGAGATGCGGCGCAGCGCATTCCCGCGATCGGCGAGGTCCGCGGCCGGGGCGCCATGATCGCGGTCGAACTCGTGACCCCCGGAACCACCACCCCCGACCCGGCACTCGCGAAAACCATTGCGGCGCGGGCCCTGGAGCAGGGGGTCATCGTGCTCATCTGCGGCACGTACGGGAACGTGGTGCGGCTGCTGCCGCCGCTGGTGATCGGCGACGACACCCTGAACGACGGCCTCGACGTCTTCATCGCGGCCATCGAGGAGGGCGCGAACGCATGAGTACGGCACTGGCGCAGGACATCCCGACGGGACTGTGGATCGGCAACGACGAGCGCCCAGCGGCCTCGGGCGCCACGATCGACGTCGTCGACCCCGCCACCGGCAAGGTCCTGACATCGGTGGCCGACGCCGGGATCGCCGACGCGACCGCAGCCCTCGACGCGGCCGTCGCGGTGCAGGCCGAGTGGGCCGCGACGTCGCCGCGGGAACGGTCGGTGATCCTGCGCCGCGCCTGGGAACTCATCGCCGAACGCGCCGACGACTTCGCGGCCCTGATGACCGCCGAGATGGGCAAGACCCTCGCCGAGAGCCGCGGCGAGGTGGCCTATGGCGCCGAGTTCTTCCGCTGGTTCTCCGAGGAAGCGGTGCGCGTGTACGGCCGCACCGCCACCCCGCCCGCCGGCAACGGCCGCATTCTCGTGGTCAAACAGCCGGTGGGTCCGGTGCTGGCGGTGACGCCGTGGAACTTCCCGCTCGCCATGGGCACCCGCAAGATCGGTCCGGCACTCGCGGCGGGCTGCACCGTCATCGTCAAACCGGCCGAAGACACCCCGCTCACCATGCTGCTGCTGGCCAAGGTGCTCGCCGACGCCGGACTGCCCGACGGGGTGCTGTCGGTGCTCCCGACGCTCAACTCGCCGGAGGTCGTGGCCGCGCTCATGGCCGACCCGCGGCTGCGCAAGGTGTCGTTCACCGGCTCCACGCAGGTCGGCAAGATCCTCATCGAACAGTCGGCGGGGCAGGTGCTGCGGACGTCGATGGAACTCGGCGGCAACGCCCCATTCATCGTGTTCGACGACGCCGACATCGACGCCGCGGTCACCGGCGCGTTCGCGGCGAAGATGCGCAACGGCGGCGAGGCCTGCACCGCGGCCAACCGGATCCTGGTGCACAATCCGGTCCGCGAGGAGTTCACCGCCGCACTCACCGAGAAGGTCGCCGCCATCAAGGTCGGCCCGGGCGACGCGGACGGCGTCGACCTCGGCCCCCTCATCAACGCCAAGCAGCGCGACCGGGTGGCCGCGCTCGTCGACGAGGCGGTGGGTCTCGGGGCACGCGTGCGCACCGGCGGCAAGGCGCTTCCCGGCGACGGATTCTTCTACGAGCCGACGGTTCTCGACGACGTGCCGGCCGGAGCCCGCATCCTGGGCGAGGAGATCTTCGGCCCGGTCGCGGTGATCACCGGCTTCGACACCGAGGACGAGGCGGTGGCCCTGGCCAACTCGACCGACTACGGCCTGGCGTCGTACTTCTACAGCCGCGGCCTCGACCGGGCGCTGCGGGTGTCGACGGCGCTCGAGGCGGGCATGGTGGGCGTCAACCGTGGTGTGATCTCCGATCCCGCGGCACCTTTCGGGGGGATCAAGCAGTCCGGCCTCGGCAGCGAGGGCGGCTCGGAAGGTATCGAGGAGTACCTGAACACCAAATACATCGCCCTGACCGGATAATCGCCGGCTCGGCTGCGCACCTCAGATCCGCATTCCCATCGCACGCGACCCAGACGTCGGAGGCGATAGACCCGTCACTATCCACGCCCGCGGCCTCGGCGCCCAAGGCTTATCACCGGAGGCCAGATGGCCACACCACAAGACATCCCGGAAACCGAGACTTCCGATAAGGGCCTGGCGGCCAACAAGATCGGTGTTCTGTCCGGAGCCGTTCTCGGCATCTCGACGGTCGCGCCGGGCTACACGCTCACCGCGAGTATCGGGCTGATCGTGGCCGCCGTCGGCCTGAAGATGCCGGCCATTTTCATCGCGGGCTTCATCCCGATGTTCCTGACCGCCTACGGCTACCGTGAACTGAATTCGGACACAACCGATTCCGGTGCCTCGTTCACCTGGTCCACCAAGGCGTTCGGGCCGTACGCGGGGTGGATGTGCGGGTGGGGCATGGTGGTCGCCTCGATCATCGTGCTGTCGAATCTCGCCGCGGTCGGGGTGCAGTTCTTCTATCTGACGCTGGCGCGGGTATTCGACCACGAATCGCTCGCGGATCTGGGCACCTCCAACAAAGCGGTCAACATCCTGACCACGGTGGTGCTGCTGGCACTGGCCACGTATGTGTCGATGCGCGGCATCACCACCAGCGAACGCATCCAGTACTACCTGGTCGGATTCCAGATGCTCGTGCTGATGGTGTTCGCGACCATCGCCTTCGTCAAAGTTGCCACCGACGACGCGCCCGCCGGGTTGTCCTTTGACATCGACTGGTTCAATCCGTTCACCGGAATGTCGATCTCGGCCTTCGCCATCGGCCTGACCGGTTCGATCTTCGCGTTCTGGGGCTGGGACACCTGCCTGACCCTGGGTGAGGAGTGCAAGGACAAGGAACGCACCCCCGGCCGGGCCGGATTGCTGTGTGTGCTCACCATTCTCGGCACCTACCTGCTCGTCTCACTGGCCACCATGATGTACGCCGGTGTCGGCGAGGACGGGCTGGGACTGGGCAACCCCGACAACGCGGAGAACGTCTTCGGAGCGCTCGCCGAGCCGGTCATGGGCAGCGTCGGGCAGATCTTCCTGTTCCTGGCGATCCTCGCCTCCGCGGTGGCGAGCCTGCAGACCACGTTCCTGCCGGCGGCGCGCACGATGCTGTCGATGGGCAGCTACAAGGCGTTCCCCGACCGGTTCGCCGAGATCAGCCCCCGGTTCCTGTCCCCGGCCTTCGGTGCGCTCGTCGCCGGGATCGTCACCGCCGTGTTCTATACGGGGGTGACGCTGCTGTCGGACCGCACGCTCACCGACACCATCGCCGCGCTCGGCATCATGATCTGCTGGTACTACGGCATCACCGCCTTCGCCTGCGTCTGGTACTTCCGGCACCAGCTGTTCACCAGCACGCACAACATCCTGTGCAAGTTCCTGGCCCCGCTGCTCGGCGGCTGCGCCCTGATCGCCGTGTTCATCATTTCCGTCGGCGAAAGTCTCGACCCGGAGAACGGCAGCGGGGCATCGCTGTTCGGGATCGGCCTGATCTTCTACATCGGTTTCGGCCTGCTCATCGTCGGGGCGATCCTGATGGTGATCATGCGCATCAAACGCCCGGCGTTCTTCGTCGGCGAGACGCTGCGCCGCACCACCCCGGAGCAGTCCGCCGCCGAACGAGAGGCCGCCGCAGCCGTTCTCGAAACGGAGAAGTAGGACCGGACCGCCTGCCGGCCTACCGGGATCAGCCGGGCAGGCGCCCGATCGCCTCGCGGATCTCGGCGAGCAGCTCGAGCGGATAGTCGAGCATCACGTGATGCCCGGCCTCGGGGAAGGTGACGATCCGCGAGACGGTGCGCAGTTCGGCGACGATCTTGCCGGCCATATACGAGGTCATCCGGCCGCGGCCGGCGCGGATGACGGTGACGCGGGTGTCCGGTGCGGGCATCGGCGGCCGGGGGTCGAGGTGGAGGGCGAAGGTGCGGTCGAACTTCCAGCGCCAGCCCTCGGGCTCGCTCACCACAGAGCCGGCGGCCACGTAGTCCTTGGCGTAGCCGAGACAGGGATGATCGGGCACCAGCCGGTACCGGGCCAGCAACTCGTCGCGGCTCGGGTAGTGGCGGCGTCCGGTGCTGCGGATCGACGGCTGATCGTCGCCGCCCGGCCGGGACGTCCCGTGCACGGCCGGGTCGTAGACCTCCGAATCGATCATGACGATGTCGGTGATGAGTTCGGGAAACAACCTCGATGCGGTGGCGGTGGTGACGCCGCCGAGGCTGTGGCCCACCACCAGCAACCGGTGGTCCGCCCGCGCGGCCACGGCCACCGCGTGGAGCTCACGCGCCCACGTGTCGAAGGTGTAGGTCTCGCGCCAGTCGCTGTCGCCGTGCCCGGACAGGTCGAGGGCGACCACGCGCCTGCCGGCCGCGAGCTGCGGGGCCAGGTGATCCCACCAGCCGCCATGGGCTCCGCCGCCGTGCACCAGCAGCACACCGGGCGCACCGGCATCGCCCCACGTGCGATAGACGATCGTGGCGCCGTCGACCTCCAGCGAGTGCCGCTCACCCGGGGTGCTGATCGCGTCGGTGAACCACTGTGGGGCGGCCACGTTCGGATCGGTCGGCATGGGTTCCTCCGGTTCGGTGCCTGGGCCCCGGATACCCGGGCGGGTTCCGGTGCGCGGACCCTCGATCGACTCTAGGTGAGCGCAACCGCGCCCCCGACGCCGGTGGGTGCGACTGCCAGCGGGAACGCCGCCGACCGTGGCGCGGCAGCGGTCGTCGGCCCGCAACCCGGACTGTGGTCCGCCGCGGCCGGTGGGGCACTATCGAATGATGGTCACAGTGCGTCGAGATACGGAATCCGTACAGCCGATCGCATTGATCTACACGGCACTCTCGTCGTCGATCGTGGCCTCGCTCGGCATGCTGCTGGTGCCCACCATCGCCCGCGAACTCGACGTCGCGGTCAGCACGGCACAGTGGACGCTCACCATCAACCTGCTGGTCGGGGCGGTCGTCACACCGGTGATGGGCCGCCTCAGCGACGGCCCGCACAAGAAGCGGCTGCTTATCGCGAGCTTGCTGATCATCATGGCCGGGTCGGCGCTGGCCGCCTCCGCACCCAACTTCGCGGTGTTCCTGGCGGGCCGGGCGATGCAGGGCCTGACCTACGGCATCGTGCCGGTGACCATCGCGATCGCCCGGCGGTATCTGCCACCCGACCGGCTCGCGGGCGGCATCTCGTCGTTGTCGGTGACGGTGGCGACGGGCCTCGGACTCGGCTATCCGCTGACCGGTCTGCTCGCGTCGGACTTCGGTTTCCGCACGGCGTTCTGGTTCGCGGTCGTGTTCATCGCCTCGGCGGTGGCGGTGGCGTGGTGGACGATCCCGGACGGCCCGGACGACCAGGCGCCGCGGCGGCCGTTCGACGTGCGTGGGGCCGCGCTGTTCGGGGCGGGTCTGGCGGCGCTGCTCATCGGCATCAGCCAGGGGCCGGACTGGGGCTGGGCGTCGGTGCCCTCGACGCTGACGATCGGTGGCGCGGTCGTCGTGCTGGCGATCTGGGTCGTCGTGTCGCTGCGCACGCCGCACGCGATGGTCAACCTGCGGGTGATCCGTCGTCCCGACGTACTGCTGGCCAACGGCGCCGCCATCGGGCTCGGCATCGCGATGTACATGGGGCTGTCGATCATCAGTCTCGTCGCGCAGGCACCGGAGAGCACCGGGTTCGGTCTGGCCGTGCCGGTGCTGTGGGCAGGGTTCGTGATGCTGCCGCTGTCGGTGGGTAGTTTCGCCTCCAACCGGGTGGTGCGAGCGCTGTCGCGACGGGTGTCGCTGACGATGTTCCTGCCGATCGGGGCGAGCGCGTTGACCGTCGCGGCCTTCGCCATGTGGCTCGCGCACAACCACCTGTGGGAACTCATGGCAGGCCAGTTCCTGTTCGGCGTGGGCATCGGCACCACCTACGCGGCGATGCCCGGCCTCATCGCGCGCAGCGTCGTCACCGAGGAACTGGGCAGCGCCGTCAGCTTCAACCAGGTGCTGCGCACCCTCGGCGGCGCCCTCGGCAGCGCGTTGTCGGGTGCGGTGCTCACCGCGCACGCCGTCAGCCCGGGCGGACCGCCCACCGAGACCGGGATCCGGCTCGCACTGGCCATCAGCGCGATCGGTTGTGCGGCGGTGTGTGTGGCGCTGACCGCCAATCTGATCAGCGGCGGGGCGCGCGAATCCGCGCGGTGACGCGGTGCTACGTGCCGGCGCTGGTGGGTTCGGCGCCGGCCTCCGCGGGTGCGACAGGCACCGGCTGCGGGGCGGGCTTGGACCCCGGCACGAACAGGGTGATGGCCACACCGATGAACGCGGCGACCGCACCGATCAGGAAACACCAGGTGAACGTCGAATCCGACGGGAAGCTGATGCCGTCGACGTCGATGCTCGAGGAGGTGAGCACCAGTGCCATCACCGCCGACGCCGTGGTGGTGCCGACCGAGCGCATCAGCGAGTTGAAGCCGACCGCCGCACCGGCCTCCGACAGCGGGACGGCGCCCAGGATGAGGGTGGGCATCGCGGCGTAACCGATACCGACGCCCGCGGCGCACACCATCGACGCGATCATCAACTGCCAGGCCGAACCCATCATGAACGCGGCGAACAGGTAGCCCAGGCCGAGGATCGTCGCGCCCAGCATGAGCGTGTACTTGGGGCCGATCCGGTTGATCAGGGTGGCCGAGACGGGGGCGAAGACCAGCATCATCAGGCCGCCCGGGGCCATCCACAGGCCGGCTTCCAGAATCGTCTGGCCCAGACCGTAACCGGTGCTCTTGGGCGATTCGAGCAGCAGCGGCACCACGATCGACTGCGCCATCATGCCGAAACCGATGGCCACACCGGCGACGTTGCAGAACAGGACCGCGGGACGGGCGCTGGTGCGCAGGTCGACGAGCGGGTTGCTGTGGCGGAGTTCGTATGCGCCCCACCCGGCCAGCACGAGAAGGCCGGCCACCAGCATGCCGAGGGTGGTCGCGCTCGACCAGCCCCAGTCGTTGCCCTTGGTGATCGCGGTGAGCACGAGGATCAGCGCGGCGGACAGGCCGATCGCCCCGCCCCAGTCGAGACGGCCGCCGACGGCGTCCTGCACGGGTGGGACGACGATCCAGGTCAGCACCAGCACGAGCGCGGAGAGGGCGGCGGAGGCCCAGAACAGGACGTGCCAGTCGCCGGATTCGTAGATCGCGGCGGCCAGCGGCAGACCAATCGCACCGCCGACACCCATCGTCGCCGACATCGTGGCGACGGCGATCGAAGTGAGCCGCGGCGGGGTGACCTCCCGCATGAGGCTGATGGCGACCGGGATGAAGCCCATCGCCAGACCCTGTACGGCGCGGCCGACGACCATCGGCGCCAGGCCAGAGCCCGCGGCGCAGATCACCGAACCGAGCACCAGCAGCAGGCCACTCACCAGCAGCACGAGCTTCTTGCCGAACATGTCGGCCAGGCGGCCCGCGATCGGCATCGCCACCGCACCGCCGAGCAGTGCCGCGGTGATGACCCAGGACGCGTTGCTGCGCGAGGTGTCGAGCAGGGTGGGCAGCTCGGGTTGCAGCGGGACCACGAGGGTCTGCATGAGCGCCGCGGCCAGACCGCCGAAGCAGAGGGTTGCGATGATCAGGACGGCGTTGGGACCCTGCGCGGCTTCCTCCGCAGGGGCCACGACCGGGGTCGGTTCCTGGTCGGGCTGGGCACCCTTGGTGTGCTCGGACATGGCACCTCCTTCGGGTGTGCATAATACATATGTAAGCTACATATCAAAATTGGCCTTTACATTGAGAACGCCGATGACGGGCAGAATGTCCGAAATGTGTTGAGAGTGGAATACAGCGCAGAGCTTCGGTCCGGAGGGCCGTCATGTTCTGGACTGACGAGTGAGCCGGACGAGCTTGCGAGTCCGCGTGAACGAGGAGGGAAGAACATGACTTCTGGCCCGCAGGACCCGCGATCCGCGAGCGTGCGAGCGGGCGCAGAAAACACAGCCATCTCGCCGTGGGCGTCGCAGCAGATCCATGACATCGTCGACGAGTTGCAGCGGATGAACCGGCGCAAGGCCAGTACCTTCTCCGGGGCGATTCTGGAGGCGTCGGCGTTCAACATCCTGTGGCGGCTGTGGGAAGGGCCGCGCACCTTGCGGGAACTGTCCGTCGAGCTCGAACTCGAACAGTCGACGGTGAATCGTCAGGTCAACGCCGCGATCAACCACGGTTACGTCGAGCGGTTCGCGGTCGAGGGCAGTGCCAGCAAGCTGTTGCGGCCGACGGAGGCCGGGTATGTGGCGTTCCAGCACGACGGCGAGCTGCGGGCCGACAGGCTGCGGCGCGTCTTCGCCGACCTCGCGCCCGGCAGTCCCGAGGCGTTGCTGCATGAGTTGCGTGCCTACAACGACGCCTACGACCGGGCCGTCCGCGCCGAAGGTCTGTGACCGCCCCGCTTAGGCCTCAATCCGGAGGGCCACGCATCCCGGAGACCTCACACTTCGGCACCGATGCTCTTGAACCACAAGGTATGCAGGTCAGAGCACCTGATTTGTGACCGTGAAAGGTTCGCCAACACGGTTACGCTCCGGTAAGTTCCTCTACAGAGTTGGCGGGGTCACGTGACCCCAGGGTGGAATGCGCCCTGAGCCGGGGGTCGGCCCGGGGCGAGATATGGGAGTGGGAATGTCCTTGACGACGCGTCGTACCTTTCTCAAAGGCGCTGCCGCTGTCGGCGCCGGTGTGGCCGGTACGCAGTTCATCCCGGGTGTGGGACCCGCGACGGGTGCCCCCAGGGTGCGCACCGACCGGTCCGAACAGCGGGCGATCGTCATCGGTTCCGGCTTCGGCGGCGGTGTGGCCGCGCTGCGGCTGGCCCAGGCCGGCGTCAACGTGCTGGTCCTCGAGCGTGGCAAGCGCTGGCCGACCGGCCCCAACGCACACACCTTCCCGACCGGCCAGAACATGGACCGGCGCACCCTGTGGCACAAGTCCGCGCCCAACCTGTTCGGCCGCCCGTTCGGTCAGGACCCGTACGTCGGTCTGTTCGAGACGATCGTCAGCCCGACGATGTCGGCGGTGTGCGCTGCCGGTGTCGGCGGCGGCTCGCTGGTGTACCTCGGCATGACCCTGCAGCCCAAGCGGTCGGTGTTCAACGCCTGGTTCCCGGACGCCCTGGACTACTCGATGATGGACCGCGTCCACTACCCGCGCGTGGCCCGGATGCTCAAGGCCAACGTGGCGCCCGACGCGCTGATCAACTCGCACGCCTACCGTGGTGCCCGCGAGTTCGCCAAGCGCGCCCGCCGGGCGGGAATGCCGGTCGAGAAGCTGCGCGCCCCGATCGACTGGAACTACGCGATCGCCGAGAACCAGGGCAAGATGCGGCGCTCCTACACCGTCGGCGACACCCTGTTCGGCGTCAACAACGGGGGCAAGCACAGCATTGATGTCACCTACCTGCGTCAGGCCGAAGCCACCGGCCGGGTCACCGTCGCCACCCAGCACGAGGTCACCAGCATCGCCCGTGGCCGGGGCGGCAAGTGGATCGTCAACGTCAACCGCACCGACAAGACGGGCCGGGTGGTGGGCCGCAAGGTGTACACCACCAAGGCGCTGATCCTGGCCGCCGGCAGCCTCAACACCAGCAAGCTGCTGGTGAAGGCCAAGCGCACCGGCGCCATCTCCAACCTGCCCGACGGTGTCGGCCACGGCTGGGGCACCAACGGTGACCGCACCTTCTCCTGGACGGGCATCACCGCCGACCTCGGCGCCCCGCAGGGCGGTCCCGTCGTCTACGGCTCGGAGAACTGGTCCAATCCGCGTACCGCCTACACGCTGGTGCAGGCCGCCGCGCCGAAGTTCATGGGTGTCGACGCCCGCAGCACGATGCTGTTCGGTTACGGCGTCAGCGGTACCCGGGGCAGCATCGGCGTCGACCCGCTGTCGGGTAATCCCACCATCGCCTGGCCGCTCGGCGGCGACGCCGGGGTGTCCGGCCGGCTCAACAACGCCGCGCACCGCATCGGTGGCATCGACCCGGTTACCGACCTGAACCTGGTCACGCCGTTCACCTGGCACCCGCTCGGCGGCGCCAACATGGGTGTGGTGTGCGACCTCGAAGGCCGGGTGAAGGGGCAGAAGGGCCTGTACGTGCTCGACGGTGCGCTGCTGCCCGGGACCAGCGCGGCCTGCAATCCGTCGATGACCATCGCCGCGGTCGCCGAGCGTGCCATGGACCGGATCGTCGCACGGGACGTCGGCAGCATCATCTGAGCGCCCGGGTCGGCTGCCGGCGGCCCCGTCGGCTGTTGAGTCCGGCAAATGCGGTGTTCGAGACGGCAACTGCGGCAGAGATCACAGTGACACCGGGTACGGGGGCTGACAAAGTTACTGGGAAGTAGAAACGAGTTCTCGGACTTGTCTCTTGATTCCGGGGGATTCGTCGCCTGTCCGTTCTCCCAGCCAACCGTGTCAGCCGACCTCCCTGGAGTGCCGCATGTCGTCCGCCGTGCCCGTGTCCGCAACCTCCCGCCGTACCCTGCTCACGGGGGCGGCCGCCGTCGGCGCGGGTGCCGTTGCGGCACAGTTGATCCCGCATGCGGGATCGGTAAGCGCCGCGCCCGCCCGGCGTATCCGCACCACCCGCGAGGAACACCGCGTGGTGGTCGTCGGTTCCGGCTTCGGCGGTGGCATCTCGGCATTGCGGCTCGCGCAGGCCGGCGTCGACGTTCTCGTCCTCGAACGTGGCCGCCGCTGGAAGGCCGGCCCCAATTCGGACACCTTCCCGCGGGCGTCCGCACCGGACAAGCGCATCCTGTGGCACCAGTCCGCGCCCACCCTGTTCGGCAAGCCGGTCGCCTTCGACCCGTACGTCGGCCTGCTGGAAACGGTGATGGGCGACAACATGCTCGCGGTGTGCCCCGCGGGCGTCGGCGGCGGTTCGCTGATCTATCAGGGCATGACGCTGCAGCCCGCCGAGGCGGTGTTCAACGAGTGGTTCCCCGACCGCCTCGACTGGCAGCTGATGAACCGCGTGCACTACCCGCGGGTGGCCCGGATGCTCAAGATCGCCGTCGCCCCCGACAAACTGGTCAACTCGTCCAACTACAAGGTGGCCCGCGAGTTCGCCAGGCGGGTCCGGCGGGCCGGGCTGCCGCTGGCCAAGATCCCGATGCCCATCGACTGGAACTACGCCCTCGCCGAACTCGACGGCAAGATGCGGCCGTCGTACACCAACGGCGACGGCGCGCTCGGCGTCAACAACGGCGGCAAGCACAGCGTCGACGTCACCTACATCGCCCGGGCCGAGGCCACCGGGCGGGTGCGGGTCGCCATCCAGCACACAGTCACCTCCATCGCCCGCCGCGCCGACGGCAAGTGGACCGTCAACGTCGACCGCACCGACGAGACGGGCCGCACCGTCGAACGCAAGGTCCTCACCACGCCGACGCTGATCCTGGCCGCGGGCAGCGTGAACACCACCAAACTGCTGGTCAAGGCCAAGGCGACGGGCGCGATCTCCAACCTGCCCGACGGCGTCGGCCACGGCTGGGGCACCAACGGCGACCGCATCTACTCGTGGGTCAGCCCCGCCTCCGATTTCGGTCCGGTGCAGGGCGGTCCGGTGGTGTACGGCTCCAAGAACTGGGACGACCCCAAGAAGGCGTTCACCTTCATCCAGGCGTCGATGCCGCCCACCGCCGTCGAGACCGGTGCGACGACGCTGGTCGGGTTCGGTGTCAGCAAGGGCCGCGGACGGATCGTGTTCGACTCCGCGAAGGGCGAGGCCGTGCTGCGCTGGCCACGCGAGGGCGACGCCGCGATCCAGAAGCGCTACATCGAGCCGGCGATCCGCAAGGTCACCCGCTCGGATCTGTTGCTGGACAACAATGCCGCCGTCCCCAACACCTGGCATGCGCTCGGCGGCGCCAACATGGACGTGGTCTGCGATCTCGAGGGCCGGGTGAAGGGGCAGAAGGGTCTCTATGTGCTCGACGGCGCGCTGATGCCCGGCACCAGTGCCGCCTGCAACCCGTCCATGACGATCGCCGCCGTCGCCGAACGCGCCCTCGACGACATCGTCGCCAACGACATCGGCAGCATCATCTGAGGCTGGTTCCTAAGCGATCTCGTCGATCAGGCCCCAGTCGAGGGCGGTGGTGGCGTCGATGGTGTCTCCCGACAGGACCAGGTAGGCGGTCCGCCATCGGCCGATTCGTCTTGGGACGCTGAACATTCCGCCCGCGCCCGGGACGAGGCCGACGGACAGTTCGGGGAGCCCGAGCACGGCGTCGGGGTGGGCGGTGACGGTGCCGCAGAACGCGGCCATCTCCAGGCCGCTGCCGAGAACCTGACCGTGGATGCGGGCGCGCAGGGCCTTGCCGAGGCGCTTCTCGAGCGCGGACAACCCGAGTGCGGGGGAATGCCGGGTCCGGGCCAGATGCGCCGACGCGGGGTCGGAGAAACCGCCAAAATCGGCGAGATCGCCTCCGCTGCAGAAGGATCCACCCGCTCCCGAGATCTCGACGGCGGTGACCGAGGGGTCGAGGTGTGCCAGGTTCAGCGCCTCGATGAGCAACGCCCGCATCCCGTCGTTGAAGGCATTGTGGCGGCGGGGGCGGTGGAACTCGATGTGCAGGGTATCGCCGGCGCGGTGATAGCGCAGGGGAGCGGACTCGTCGGGGCGGGACGTCGACGGGCCACGCGAGGCGAGCCAGCGGGCGAACTCCGGCCCGGACTGCAGCGTCGAGTAGGCGAGGGATTCGACGGTGAGGGCGGGCGCTAGCGCACCGTCGGCATCGATGGCGCGCAGCACGTCGTCGCAGGTGGCCGACGTGATGGGGGATTCGGTGACCCGGCGGGCGATGCCGGCGGCCGCGGCGTGCGGGTCGGGTACGGTGATCGTCCGCCGGTCGTCGGTGGCGTGTGCGGCGAGTGTGAAAGTGGCCCGGTCCAGCCAGTATTCGGCATCCGTACCGATGAGGTCGTCGGCGACGGCCACAATGGGTACCCCGAGCGAGGTCACCTCGTCCGGAGCGGGCGGTCCGGACGAGGCGTCGACGATGCGGATCGGGCTGTCGGGGTCCATCTGGTCATTCTGCCCGAGTGTTGCCGACCGAAACCCCACCGATATGCCTGGGCATCACAAAAATTGTCGCGCCGGGGAACATCGGTGGGGTTTCGGGCACGCTCAGACCTTGAACCGTCCCGCGAACGCCCGCAGCGGCAGGTCATTGCTGGTGATGATGCCCGGGCGGGCCGCGACAACCGAACGCAGCGAGCTGAGCAGCGGCATACCGGTCACCGTCATGCCGATCTTCGCGAAGTTGTCGACGTTCGACAGGTCCATGCCCTTGGGCGGGAAGATCATGTGCTTGCTGTAGACCATCGGGTCACCGGTGATCTGGGTGATGTAGCAGCCCTTGATATCCCATGACGGATCGGTGTGCGGGGTCATCTGCCATTCGAGATTCGACTCGATGCGGGTCACGCCGTCGGCGATGCCCTGGTAGCTGATGTAGCTGCCACCGAGCGAACCCTTCGGCAGCTGATACCAGCCCAGGTCCACATCCTTGGTGCAGGCACCCAATTCGTAGATGAACCGCACCTCATCGAGTTCGAGGCCGAAGGCGTCGGCCATCAGGTACACCGAGTCGGCGAACACCGCCGTGTACTTGTACAGCGAATCGGGGATCGTCGGATCGTCGGCGGGCCGGCCGTAGCCGACGGCCTTCCAGGTCTCCACCGAGTGGTGGCAGGACACGTCGACCGATTCGGTGACCGAGATGTGTTCGATCTCGGCCACATCGGCGGTGTGCACGATGCCCAGGATCTGGTTCAGGCCCGGGTTCATCCCGGTTCCGTAGAACGTGGAGCCGCCGCGTTCGCAGGCGTCGGCGATCAGTTCTGACACCTTGCGGCCCGACGGATGTGGATGGTTGGTGTCGCGGTGGTAGCCGGTGATCCAGTCCGCGGTGGTGGCGATGTTGATCCCGGCCTCCAGTACCTTCACGTACAGATCCTCGTCGGGGAACACCCCGTGGAAGGTGAGCACGTCGGGTCGGGCGGCGAGGATCTCCTCGACGGTGCCGGTCGCGGTGACCCCGAGGGGCGCGAGACCGACGATCTCACCCGCGTCGCGGCCGACCTTCTCCGGCGAATAGCAGTGCAAGCCGACGAGTTCGAGGTCGGGATGCTTCTGGATGCGGCCGATGGTCTCGGTACCCAGATTGCCGGTGGCGACCTGGAATACGCGGACCTTCTCGGTGCTGGTCATCGGGGAACTCCTGAAGGTATCGGGGTGAAGGTGTGCGGTGTTGTCAGCTGCCGAGCGATGCCGCGGCACGGAGGCGGTCGAGCTCGGACTTCGGCACGGTGACGAGTTCCTCGGATTCTCCTGGTCGGGTGTCGGTCGGCTCGGATTCCGGATAGAACTGGGTGGCCCACTGGCGCAATGCCCGGAACCCGGCGAATTCCTTGCGGGACAGGGCCGGCGGATCGGAGTACCGCTGATGCGACCAGATGTGGATGTCGGCCTCGAACTGTTCGATCACGAAGCCCGACATGATCTTTCCGTATTCGGTGATGTCCGGGGCCGTTTCCTCGCCGGGTTTGCGGCCGATCCACACGGTGAACCGGACATCCGAGGTGGTCTCGTCGACCGGGGTGACCGCCGGCATGGTGCGGTTGTCGATCATGCCCCAGCTCCGGGTGACCGATACGCCCAGTCCGGCGTTGATGGATTCGACTCCGCTGGTGGCGGATTCGAGGGTGGCGCCCTCCTCGAAGGCGATGGTGAAGTCGACATACGACACGGGGCCGGAAAAGTCGTGACGCGTGAAATCCGGCATGAACGGTGTCTTGTGCACGAACTTGAAATGCGCGAAGTCGACGCCGTTCTCCATCACATACTGCGGATGTAGTTCGAGGCCCGGCCGGTAGATGGTGGCCGCGGGAAAGGGTGGGTAGTAGTCGTCGGCGGTCTTGCCATCTGAGAAATCGGCGAAGATATCGGGCACGCCGAAGTACGGTTCCCGGCGCTCGACGTCGTACCAGATCCACACGGCCGCATTGCGTTCCACGGTGGGGTAGCTACGGATCCGGCGGCCCTTGTTGGGGTGATTCTCGTACGGGACACAGACGTTGCGGCCCTCGGCGTTCCACTCCCAGCCGTGGAACGGGCAGACGAGATTCTCGCCGTCGACGTGACCGCCGTAGCCGAGGTGGGCGCCGAGATGCTCGCAGTAGGCATCGAACACCGAGACCCGACCCGACGCCGACCGCCACGCCACCATCTCGCGGCCGAAGTACTTCATCTTGTGCACCGCACCGACGCTGATCTCGGGTGACCACGCGACCTGGAACCAACCGGTGGGCTCCATCGACAGGGGTGGCGGTGCCATGGGCTACATCCTCCGGCATGTGCTGTGACGGCAGTAACACCACTGAACATAGAACCCTCTACGAAAAAATACAAGAGGGTTCTATGAAAACTGTGGGCCAGCTAGGATCGCGCTCATGACCATGCCCGCGCGCAGAGCGAACAAACGTGGTGTCGCCACCCGCGAGAGCATGATCGAGACGGCCATCGTCGCGCTTGCCACGGGCGATCCGGCGGCGGTGTCCGGCAACCGCATCGCCCGTGAGGTGGGGGTCACCTGGGGCGCGATCAAATACCAGTTCGGCGACATCGACGGCCTGTGGGCGGCGGTGCTGCGGCACACCGCGCAGCGGCGCGGCGACCTGCCCGCCACCAGCCAGGCCGGGGCCACCGTTGCCGACCGGGTCACCGCCCTCGTCGACGGCATGTTGTCAGGTCTGGGCACGCCCGAGGCGCTGGCCATCGAAACCCTGCGCGCCGCACTGCCCCGCGAGCAGGCCGAGCTCGAACGCGACTTTCCTTTGACGGCAGCGGAATTGGCTTCCTGGAAACCCGGCTGGGACGCCGCCTGCGCCCGCGCCTTCGCCGATCTGGCCGTCGACCCGGAGCGGGTGCGCCAGGTGGCTGCCCTGATGCCGGCCGCCCTGCGCGGTCTCACCTCCGAACGCGTCCTGGGCACCTACAGCAACCTCGACGACGCCCGCGCCGGTCTCATCGGCGCCGTCACCGTCTACCTCTCGGCCTGACCAGGTGACCGCGACGACAGTCGCGAGCAGTGAGGGCCGCCGGCGAGATGATCACCTGACGTCACCACTCCGGACCTGACGGAACGGCCGCCGTCCCAGAGCGGGTCGGCGGCCGTTCCATCCTCAGAGATCAGGAACTCTGCGGCACCTGGTAGCCCGCAGGCAGCATTGTCGACTTGTGTTCGATGAAGGCCTCGAGGCCCTCGGGTCCGCATTCGCGGCCGATGCCGGAGTTCTTGTAGCCACCGAACGGGGATCCCGGGTCGATGGCGTAGAAGTTGACGCCGAAGGTGCCGGTGCGGATCTTCTCGGAGATCTCGATGCCGCGTTCGACGTCGGCGGTCCACACGGAACCGGCGAGGCCGTAGTCGGAGTCGTTGGCGATGGCGATGGCCTCGTCGACGGTGTCGTAGGCGATGACAGAGACGACCGGGCCGAAGATCTCCTCCTGTGCGATGACCATGTCGTTGGTGACGCCGGTGAAGATGGTCGGGTTGAGGAAGAATCCGTTGTCCAGGCCCTCTGGGCGGCCACCGTCGAGCACTGCGGTGGCGCCCGCGGCCTTGCCTGCCTCGATGTAGCCCTCGATGCGCTGCCGCTGGCGTTCGCTGATCACGGGGCCGAGCTGGGCGGCCGGATCGTCGGGGGTGCCGACGGTCATCGTCTTGGCGGCGGCCACCATGGCCTCGACGATCTCGTCCTGGCGGCTGCGCGGCACCAGGACGCGGGTCTGGGCGACGCACGCCTGGCCGGTGTTGAACAGGCCGAAGAAGGCGAGCATGTAGCCGTGGGCGGCGATGTCGACGTCGTCGAGGACGATCGCGGCCGACTTGCCGCCGAGTTCCAGCGAGCAGCGCTTGAGGTTCTGCGCGCAGGAGGCGCCGATCGCCTTGCCCGCGGCGGTGGAGCCGGTGAACGTGATCTTGTCGACGCCGGGGTGGTCGACGAGAGCTTTGCCGGTCTCGGCGCCGCCCGGTACCACCGAGATCACACCTTCGGGGACGCCGGCCTCCACCATGATCTCGGCGAGCACGTTGGCGATCAGCGGGGTTTCGGGGGCGGGCTTGAGCACGATGGAGCAGCCGGCGGCGAGCGCGGCGCCGAACTTGTTGCACACCAGGAACAGCGGCACGTTCCATGCGGTGATCGCGCCGACGACGCCCGCCGGTTCGCGGGTGACGCGGGTGACGCCGAACAGGCCCTCGCGGTACTCGACCCACGCGTAGTCGCGGGCGGCCTGCGCGTAGGCGCGCAGCACGCCGGTGCCGGGAAGCTGCTGCAGCGTGGCGACGGCCGACGCCGGTGCACCCATCTCGGCCGACACGAGTGCGGTGATCTCGGCGCTGCGCTCCTCGATCAGCGCGGCGGCCCGGTCGAGGACGTCGGCGCGTTCGGCCGGCGGGACGCTGCTCCACACACCGGAGTCGAAGCTCGCGCGGGCTGCCTTGACCGCGGCGTCGACGTCGGCGGCGTCGGCCTCGGGGGTGGAGCCGACGCGCACGCCGGTGGCCGGGGAGAAGACCTCGAGGGTGGCGGCGGAGTGGGGATCGACCCACTGCCCACCGAGGTAGAGCTGGTTGTGGTCGCCGGCGCCGGGGATGGCGGCCGTTGCGGCCTCGACGGTTTCAGTCATTGAAGTGCGCGCTCCCTTGTGTTGTGACCCACTACACAATTCATAGTAGAACACGTTCTACTTTATGGGTAGGTGTGGGCTCGATGCGACGATTGAACCCATGACCGCAACGCTCGTCGCCAAGGGCCTCGCCGGTGGTTACGCCCACCGCGTCCTGTTCGACAATCTCGATCTGACCGTGGCTCCCGGCGACGTCATCGGGGTGGTCGGGGCCAACGGCGCGGGCAAGACGACGCTGCTGCGCGTCCTGGCCGGCGACCTGGCGCCGCTGGCGGGCACGGTGTCGCGGACCCCGCCCGACGCGTTCGTCGGCTGGCTGCCGCAGGAACACGAACGGGTCGCCGGGGAGACCGTCGCGCAGTACGTGGCCCGGCGCACCGGCTGTGCCGACGCCACGCGACGGATGGACGCCGCCGCGCAGGCGCTGTCGGAACCGGCCGCCCCGGGCGCCGACGATCCCAACGACGTCTACGCTGCCGCCCTCGATCACTGGCTTGCCACCGGTGCCGCGGACCTCGACGAGCGGCTGCCCGCGGTCCTCACCGAACTCGGTCTCGATGCCGAGGGTATCGATCCCGGCTCCGCGCTGATGACCTCGCTCTCGGGTGGGCAGGCGGCGCGTGTCGGGCTGGCCGCGCTGCTGTGTTCGCGTTTCGACATCGTGCTGCTCGACGAACCCACCAACGACCTCGACCTCGACGGTCTGGCCCGGCTCGAAGACGTGGTGCGCGGCCTGCGCGGCGGCGTGGTGCTGGTCAGCCACGACCGGGAGTTCCTCTCCCGCAGCGTGACCCGCGTCCTCGAACTCGACCTCGCCCAGCACACCAACACCGTCTACGGCGGTGGCTACGACAGCTACCTCGAAGAACGCGAGGTGGCCCGCCGGCACAAGCGGGAGGCGTACGAGGAGTTCGCCGAACAGAAGGCCGATCTCGTCGCCCGCGCCCGTAAACAACGCGAATGGTCGAGTCAGGGTGTGCGCAACGCGATCCGCAAGGCCCCCGACAATGACAAGATGAAGCGCCGCGCCGCCACCGAATCGAGTGAGAAGCAGGCGCAGAAGGTGCGGCAGATGGAAAGCCGCATCGCGCGCCTCGACGAAGTGGAGGAGCCGCGTAAGGAATGGGTGCTCGAATTCAGTATCGGTACCGCGCCGCGCTCGAGTTCGGTGGTCGCGACGCTGAACAATGCCGTTGTGCGGCAAGGGGATTTCACCTTCGGGCCGGTGTCGCTGCAGGTGAACGCGGGCGAACGGATCGGTATCACCGGCCCCAACGGCGCGGGCAAGACGACGTTGCTGCGGGTCCTGTTGGGGCACACGGCACCTGACGAAGGATCCGCCACTCTCGGCACCAACGTCGCCATCGGCGAGATCGACCAGGCGCGTGGACAATTCAACGGCCCCGAAACACTGACTGACCGCTTCGAACAATTGATGCCCGACATGACTATCGCCGACATCCGCACCCTGCTCGCCAAATTCGGGCTCAAGGCCGACCACGTCGGCCGCCCCTCCGCCGAACTCTCCCCGGGCGAGCGCACCCGCGCGGGCATGGCGCTGCTACAGGCTCGCGGCGTCAACGTCCTCGTCCTCGACGAACCCACCAACCACCTCGATCTGCCCGCCATCGAGCAACTCGAATCGGCCCTGGACTCCTACGACGGCACCGTCCTGCTGGTCACCCACGACCGCCGCATGCTCGACATCGTCCGCACCGACCGGCACTGGCATGTCGAGAACGGCCACGTCACCGAACGCTAGCCTCTCTGTACGGCACCGAAAGGTTGCTGTCAGTTCCGGATATCGGAGCTGACAGCAATGTCTATGTGCGAGGGCCACGGGCATGTCGAGAACGTCCGCGTCACTGCACACAGTCCGCGCGGCGTGCCAAGACGCATCATGTATAGCGATACTTTGGTACTATCACCACTTGTGATCGATCTATTAGTAGTTGATAGTGGGTAGACAGGAACCGAGTCTGCATCCCGCTGCCCGGGAGGCGCTGCGCGTTCTGGGTGCCCAGGTTCGCGCTGCCCGCATCGAGAAGCGGTGGACCGGCGCCGACCTGGCTCGTGCTGCGGGTGTCTCGCGCTACACGATCACGCAGATCGAGAACGGTGCGCCCTCAGTGGCGGTCGGGAACGTGCTCAGCGTGGCAGCCATCGCCGGTGTGCCATTGTTCGGTGCTGCCGATCGTGCGGAACTCGCAGTGATACGGGCCCGCGCGGAGGATCGCGTCGCCCTACTGCCGTCGCGGGTGGACAAGCCGAAGCGCCGAATGAGCGACGATGCCCTCGACTTCTGAAGCCTTCGTGTGGGTGTGGCTCCCGGGCAGTTCCGAGCCGGTCCCGGCCGGTCGGCTGGAGCTGCGGTCCGACGGACTTTGGTTCGGTTATGGGCGTGGGTATCTCGGCCGGGACAATGCAATGAGTCTGGCGCCGACGTTGCCACTGTGCGCGGACGAGTTCGGGCCGGCGGCGGACCTCGGGATGCCTGGTGCGCTTCGTGATGGCGCGCCGGATGCGTGGGGGAGGCGCGTGATACTGAATGCGCTGACTGCCGCACGGGGCCGCGATGTCGAAACCGGAGATCTCACCGAACTGACCTACCTACTGTCGTCGGGGTCGAATCGTCTGGGGGCAATCGATTTCCAGGCGAGCCCAGCGAGCTACGTCCCACGCGCGGACACCGCGACCCTCGACGAGTTGAGCCGGGCCGCGCAGATCGTCGACGACGGGGGCGAACTGCCGGCGTCGCTCGCCTCAGCACTCGTGCATGGCACCTCAATGGGTGGCGCGCGGCCAAAAGCCCTCATAACTGACGGCGACGCTGAGTATCTTGCGAAATTCAGTACGTCCGACGACATACTGCCTGTCGTCAAATCGGAAGCCGTCAGCATCGAACTGGCCCGTCATGTAGGGCTGAATGTTCCGGCAGCACGGCTGGTGCGGGCCGCCGGACGGGATGCACTGCTCATCGAGCGTTTCGACAGGCCGGGTGGCCGCACTCGTATTCCTGTCGTGTCCGCCTTGACGCTGTCGGGTCTCGGCGAGATGACCGCGAGATACGGCAGCTATGTCGACCTGCTGGCATCGCTGCGCGAATCAGGCTCCGACGCAGGCGAAGAGCTGTTCCGTCGTGTCGCGTTCAATATCGCCATCAGCAACACCGACGACCACCTGCGTAACCATGCCGCGTTCTGGAATGGGCGGACGCTGACGCTCACTCCCGCATACGATCTGTCGCCGATGAGCCGCACCGGTGAAACGGCAAGCCAGGCCATCGCGTACGGATCGGACGGTCAACGGGACAGTAACCTTGCGACGCTGGTGAGGTACTGCGGCGAATACGGATTGACGCATCGGAACGGTCTCGACATCGTCCAGGCCGTCGTGGCGGCGGTGCACGACAACTGGGCCCCTGCCGCCGACGTTGCGCAGCTTACGCAGGCGGAGCGTGCGGCGCTTTTCGGTCGTCAGTTCCTCAATCCGGGCAGTATCCGGGGATTGTGACACAGTTGACGAAAGGCACGTTCGATCGCGGTACCTGCCTGTGTTGAGAACATTGCTATCAGTTCCGGAAATCCGGAACTGATAGCAATATTTGTGCACGACATGCTATTTCGCGAACGCGACCGCGGCGGCGAGGCCGTCGATGGCGTCGTCGAGGATGCGGAGTTGGGTGTCGGCGTCGTCGGCCTCGAGGAGCAGTTGCCTGTCCGAGGAACCGATCGGTAGCCGGGCCGCCCAGCCGGCGACGCCGAGCTCGTCGGGGAGGTCTGCGTCGAGCATCTTCAGGTCGACGATGACGCGTTCGACGGGGTTGAGCGCGATCGCCGCGACGCGACGGTCGTCGGCGAAATCCTCCAGCAGCGTCGACACGCGGGCGCACAGCAACTCGAACGCGGCGCGATGCTCGACTGTCACCGGCGGTGTCGGCAGCGGTTGCACCGTCGCGCGTGGGTACGGGGCCTCGGGCAGCCATTCGACGACGCGGAAACGGTTGCCGCCCACGCAGGTCAGCGCCGCCTGCCCGTCGGGCCGGCGAGACATCTGGCCGATGTCGGCGTAGGTGCCGACCTCGTACCGGGCGTCGCCGCCCCCGACCTCGTGACCCTGGGAGATGAGCACCACCCCGAAGCCGGGCGGGCGCAGGATGGGCATGGGAGTGTCGCGGTCGGCCTCGCGCTGCTCGAGCAGTTCCCGGTACTCCTCCAGGGAGTCGGTGAGCAGTGCCCGGTAGCGGGGCTCAAAAATCCTCAGCGGCAACGACTCCCCGGGTAAGAGCGCGCGGCCCAGCGGGAACATCGGGATGGTCGCGGGCTCCCACCGGTCCACGCATACCTCCTACGCGGTGGGTTTCTGGTCGATCACGACCTCGAACTCGAGAAGATCGGCACCGGAGGCGACGGGGTTGCGCTGTTCGCCGGCGTGGGCCGCGCGTGCCGGGCCTTTGGCCCAGGCCTGGAAGTCCTCTTCGGTCTCCCAGTTGGTCACCACGAAGTAGCGGTCCTCGCCCTTGACCGGGCGCAGGAGCTGGAAACCGAGGAAACCGGGGGAGCCGTCGACGGAGTGCGCGCGGGCGTGAAAGCGCTTCTCCAGTTCGGGGCCCGCGCCCTCGGGAATCTTGATCGCGTTGATCTTCACCACTGCCATGCGATCCACCCTACTGCCGCGAACCCGCACCCCGATAGGTGCGGGAGCCACTTGCGCTCGCACCGGGCACGGGGCGCAGAGTGCCGTGCCCGGGCGTGCGGCGCGCCAGGGTTCGCGGGTGGTGCCGCATCGGCAGCGGAACAAGACGGATGTCCAATATTGTGATGGACGTGACTTCCAGTACGACAGCACCGGCGCCGGAAAAGTCTTGTGCGGATATCGGACTGCTCGATCACGGCGGGGACGACGGTCCGCTCGGCCCGATCGTGTTGCTGCACGGCCTGATGGGACGCGGGCGCACCTGGCGCAGGCAGATCCCGTGGCTGCGGCGCTACGGGCGGGTGTTCACCTTCGACGCGGCCTTCCACACCGGCGCCGGCGTCGACTATCCCGACGACCCGCGCGAGTTGTCCACCGAACGTTTCGTCGCCGATGTCGCCGAGATCCTCACGTGGATCGACCTCGGCCCGGCCGTACTCATCGGCCACTCGATGGGTGGCCTGCACGCCTGGTGCACCGCCGCGGCCTACCCGGAGATGGTGACCGCTCTGGTCGTCGAGGACATGGCCCCCGACTTCCGCGGCCAGACCACCCGGTCGTGGACGCCCTGGTTCAACAGCTGGCCCGACCGGTTCGCCTCACTCGGGGCGGCGGAGCAGATGTTCGGTCCTGTCGCGGGCCGCTACTTCTACGAGGCATTCGACGACGGCGCGCTGCACGGGTCCCTGGACATCTGGGCCGACATCGCCGAGGAATGGGGTGGCCGGCACTTCTGGGACGAATGGGCGGCGGTTGTCGCGCCGACGCTGGTCATCGAGGCCGGATACAGTGTCGCCCCGCCCGGCCAGATGGCGCGCATGTGCTCGACCAATCCGAACGCCCGGTACTTGAAGGTGCCGGGGGCCGGGCATCTCGTCCACGACGACGCCCCCGAGGTGTACCGCGGTGCGATCGAGGCGTTCCTGTCGATGCGGGAACCGCACTGAATCGGCGCCCGCGACGCTCGACTACGGAGTAGGTGACCACCGGGTGGCTCTCTGCCACCGTCGGTGCTGGTAGGGACCGCCGGGTGGCGTAGCGGGGGCGGTTGTTCGGCCACCCGGCGGTCTGGTGGAAGGTGCCTGTTTCGGCTCCGGAATAACTATCACCTGACCGGCGATCGGAGGCACGAGTAGAGCACTACCTGTGTTGTCGCTGGGCGCTACCTGTTCCGGTGAGTCGCCGGGGGCTGCCGGGCAGGTGTGACGAAAGATCCCGGTGCCATCAGGCACCGGGATCTGTCGGTAAGGCGGACCGCTGAGGCGGTCGGTGGAAGCCGTCAGTATGCGGCGGGAGCGCCGGCGACGGGTGCGATCGGTCCGCCGGTCAGGCGCCGGTAGCAGTGCACCAGGAACAGCTGGGCGACGGGCAGCGCGGCGATCATGCCGATACCGCAGAGCAGCGCGCCGACGAAGCTGATCGCCCACACCACCAGCAGCATGATGACCGCGTCGCCGATGTTGTTCTTGACCAACTCGAACGACGCCTTGATCGCGTCGACCGGGGACAGCCCCTTGTCGATGGCGTAGACCATGGCGAACTGGCAGAAGAACATCACGATGATGCCGCCGATGAACACGATGCTGCCGATCAGGACACCGACGATCACCAGCAGGGTGGTGAGGAACGCGGGCCCCAGGTTGCGGGGCACGAACACATCGGCCACGGAGATGTTCGCGCCGTCGGCGACCTTGAGGACTCCTGAGGTCAGACCCACCTGGATGACGAACACCAGGACCATGATCAGGAAATAGACCAGGAAGAAGCCGATCATGCCGCCGCCACTTGCGGTGCCGTCGTCGTTGGTCGAACCCAGCAGCGCGCCGAATGCCACCGCGTAGAGCACGATCATGCCGACGATGAGGGCGATCCCCGGCAGGATCAGGACGCCGAGTTTGGAGGTGAACTGCGACCACGACCAGCTGAACGCGGTACCCACGTCGACCTTCTGCGGGGTGCCCGGACCGCCCGGATAGCCACCCGGTGCCCCGTACTGGGGGTTGCCGTACGCGGACTGCCCACCCTGGGGAGCGCCGTACTGGCCGCCGCCGAACGAACCCTGGCCGTACTGGCCACCCGACGGCTGGCCGTACTGGCCCGGATTCGGCTGTCCATACTGGCCACCGCCGGGCTGTCCGTACTGGCCGCCACCGGGCTGACCGTATTGGCCGCCGCCGGGTTGGTTGCCGGGCTGACCGTATTGGCCGCCGCCGGGCTGACCGTACTGGCCACCGCCGGGCTGGCTGCCGGGCTGACCGTACTGGCCACCGCCGGGCTGGCCGTAGGAACCGGGCTGTCCGTACTGCCCCGGATTGCCGCCCTGGTAGGGATCATTGCCCCCGGGGTTGGAACCCGACGGCGGAGGAGTTGGGGGGTAAGTCATAGCTCGCGACAGTATCAATATCTGTGAGCCGGTGGGTAAACCCGACAAGGCAATTCATTCGATCGTGGCCAAACTGGACAACACAGGTCGGTGCTGTGGTAGCGATCACCGGCCGTCACCCTCTCCTACCAGGCAAAACAGTCCGGACTTCGTGATCTCGACGAGCCCGTCCGACAGTAACGAATCGAGTGCCCGGTCGCGCTGGGCGGTGTCCGAGGTCCACACCACATCCAGACTTCCCCGCGGTACCGGATCCGCCGATCCGCGCAGCACGTCCAGCAGCAGGCCCCGCACCTGACGATCGGTGCCCGCGAACTTCTGCGTCCTGCGCGGCGGACCCGTATGCGCCGGCCGACCGCGTCGGACCCACCGGCAGTCCGTCAGCGGGCATTCGTCGCACCGCGGCTTGCGGGCCGTGCACACCAGCGCGCCGAGTTCCATCAACGCCGCCGAAAACACCGGCGCATCAACCGAATACGAGCCGTCGGCGGCCCGCGGCAGCAATACCTCGGCATCGTCGAGATCGCGCTTACCCGGATTACCCGGCTCCGCCCGCCCGTGCACCGCGCGCGCGATCACCCGCCGCACATTGGTGTCGACGACCGGCACCGCCTGCCCGTACGCGAAGCACGCCACCGCCCGAGCCGTGTAATCGCCGATCCCCGGCAACGACAACAACGTCTCCACATCGTCGGGCACCACATCGCCGTGCTCGGCCGCCAGCACCTGCGCGCACGCATGCAGCCGCAGCGCCCGGCGCGGATAGCCCAGCTTGCCCCACGCCCTCAGCACATCACCCGGTGATGCCGCGGCCATCGCCGACGGCACCGGCCAGCGGCGCACCCACTCCGACCACGGATCCAGCACCCGCGCCACCGGCGTCTGCTGCAACATGATCTCGCTGACCAGGATCTCCCAGCCGCTGCGACCCGGCTCCCGCCACGGAAGATCACGTTTGCTGACATCGAACCAGCCCAGAAGAGTGGCCGGTGGCACACTATTTGACATGACCGAAGGACTCAGCCCAAGAGAAGCCTGGCAGGTACTGCGAGCAGGCAACGAACGTTTCGTGTCCGGGGAATCGATACATCCCAGCCAGGGTATCGAGGATCGTGAACGCCTCGTCATGGGGCAGCACCCCCACGTCGTCCTGTTCGGCTGCGGCGACTCCCGCCTTGCCGCCGAGATCATCTTCGACCAGGGCCTCGGCGACATGTTCGTCGTCCGTACCGCCGGACACGTCATCGACTCCGCCGTACTCGGATCGCTCGAATACGCACCCGAAGTCCTGTCGGTCCCGCTGATCGTGATCCTCGGCCACGACAGTTGCGGCGCCATCGCCGCCACCCTCAGCGCCCTCGACGACCTCCAGATCCCGACCGGCTACATCCGCGACGTCGTCGAGAAGGTGGCCCCCAGCATCCTCGCCGGCCGCAGCGAGGGCCTGTCCCGCGTCGACGAATTCGAGGCCCGTCACGTCGTCGAGACCGGCCGCATCCTGATGCAGCGCAGCCGCATCATCGCCGACCGCGTCAACTCCGGAAAACTCGCCATCGTCGGCCTTACCTACAACCTCGACCAGGGCAAGATCCACGTCCGGGGTGTCTTCGGCGACATCGGCGAAGTGACGATCGAACCGGTATAGGATGCGGCGGGCCTGAGTTTTCGGCCCCTTGACCCCCGTTCTTCCTCCCTCGCTCGACGGTCGCAAGCTCCCTTACTCGCTCAGTCGTCCAGAACGGGGCGGGTCCAAAAACTCAACCCGCCTGGGCGGCCAAGCATGTGGTCGGCCAGGCATCGGCCTCTTGCTGTGTTTATGCGGCGGGCCTGATCTGGGCCCTTGTTCCCAAATCAACCCGCCTGGGCGGCCAAGCATGTGGTTGGCCTGGCATCGGCCTGTTGCGGCGCTTCTTGTGGGGTGGGGTCTGTTGTGTCGGCTAATAGCGCATGGTTGTCCCAATTCACTCTCGACACGCCGTGTCACGTCAGCGAGGTAGTCGGGGGTGGCCGATAGCGTTGACCGGGTGATCGAACCGAACGGCCCGCTGCCTCCCGAAGTGTATTGGCGACGACGTATCCTCGCCGGCGTCCTCGCGCTCGGTGTCGTGGCCGTGATCATCGGACTGATCGTGTGGACCACCACCGGTGGAGGCGATTCCGGACCGGGCAACACCGCGAACTCGGCGTCGGCGTCGGCCTCGAAACCGCCCGCCACCACCGAACCCGCGGACGAGAGCGTCGACGAACGCGTCACCGGCGGCGGCACCGGCGGGGGCGCGGCAGCGGGCGGATCGGCCGAATCGACGACGCCCAGCGCCACCCCGTCGAGCACCACCACCAGTGCACCCGCCCCCGGGCCGGTACCCGCGTCCGGAATGTGCCCCGACGAGAACATCTCCGTCGTGCTCTACACCGACAAGCCCACCTACACCGTCGGCAGCCAGCCCGTCTTCACCATCGTCGTCACCAACGCCGGCCTCAGCGAATGCTCCCGCGACGTGGGCAAGTCGGCGCAGAACGTCGTCGTGCGCACCCTCGACGGCACCCGCACCCTGTGGACCGCACGCGACTGCTCCCCGGTCAAAACCCCCGACAACCGGACCCTCAAACCGGCCCAGCAGGTCCGCGACACCATCACCTGGTCCGGCACCACCAGCAACCCCGGCTGCAACAAGCCCCGCGTCCCGGTGCCCGCCGGCCAGTACCAGGCCGTCGGCAAGATCGGCGAGAAGGAATCGTCCCCGATCACCTTCAACGTGGTGAAGCCCGCAGAGCGCTGACGTGGTGCTGATGCGGTGTTGATGCGGCGGGCCTGATGTGGGCCCTTGTTCCCCTGTCTTCCTCAGTCGTTCGCGCAGGCTCCTTCGTCGCCTGGCTCACTCCTTCGTCCAGACAGGGGCCGGGCCCGAATCAACCCGCCGTGCTGATGCGGCCAAAACATGGTGTCGCCCTGGCAGCGGCCTGTTGCTGATGCATGACGTGTGAGGTCATCGACCCGCCTCACTTGTGGTCATAGCCTGGGATCACGACAGGTGAAGGGAGCGAACGATGTTGGGACGGCGAACCCAGGCTCGGGTGTTGTGGATGTTCGTGCACGCGGACAAGGTGCTGACCAACTTCTACATCGTGTACGCGCTGACCGCGGCACCGGCGGTCCTGGTTCTCACCGACAATCCCGTGTTGCACCGCGCGATGTGGTGGTCGCTCATTCTCGGTGCCATCGCGCTCGCGGTGCTCGGCGTCATCATGGCCGTCGGCATGGGTGTCATCGTCAGCAGAGGTGAATCACTCGACTTCGACTGGTTCCGCAGCCACTTCGTCCCGGACACCGAAAACGGCAGCGGTCAAGCCTATTCCGGGCCGGGACGAGTGGACGGGATCGGTGAGGCCGCCTCATGAGGAGGCGGGAACCTGCCGAGCCGTGTAGATGTCGAGCCAGGCCAGGGTGATCGTCGCGATCGGACCGGCAAAGGTCACCAGAATCCATACGACGACGGGCATATGGCCGTGGATGCCGCCACCGGCGGTCCTGCTGATCGACTCCGCCAGGCCCCACACCCCGGTGAACGCGATGCACACGGCGGCCAGATCCCGGTGCGCCTCGGCGAGCCGGAACTGGTGCCGCACACCGAGGACGCACGCGCCGATGAACGCGCCGGTCATCGGCAGGAAGGTGAGGATCAGCGCCACCTTGAGGAGCGGATGCGTGTAGTCCGCGGAACTGAGGTATCCGACAAGCAGAATGGCACCCAGCGAGCCGATGCTCGTGCCGATCGCGACGGCAGGGCCGCCCAGCCGCCGGATCAACCACAACCGGTCCGACGTCACCCGGTGCGCCGGCCAAAACAACGACACCACACCGCTTCCGGCGACAATGACCGCCGAGATGACAAAGACCTTGAGGACAGCGATCCACGCGGACTCCATCAGATCACCCATGCTGATGGTCGCGCCGTCCCAATACCAGTAGGCCAACGCGGTCGCGGTCACGCCCGCGGCGCCGGCGGCGACCCGAAGGGGGCTGGGCGGCTTGATGACTCGTGACGTCATTCCGACGGCCGCGGCATTCCAGCCCAGCCCGAAAGGCCGCGCGACAAAGATTCTGAACAGACCCGGCTCCGCCATGACAACATCCCCCGATGCGTTGTGAAAACGTATTCTGGTGCGTCCGTACCGTTTGGTACAGGACACGGTGCAACCATCAAAACAGAGTCACGGAGCCGCCTCAAGCGCGTTTTCGGATGAACCGCAGAGGTGTTTCAGGTGCGTCGGCAATCTGACGCGTGGGTATTCTTTGTGGGGACTGGCTATTCGTACCGTTCGATGCTCGACTCGGCGAGCCGGGACAGGCCCTCACGGATGTGGCGCGCCCAGATGGAGCCGATGCCCTCGACGGCCTGCAGGTCGGCCGACGAACTGGCCAGCAGTGCCTGCAGGGAGCCGAAACTGCGGACCAGGCGGTCGACGTGCGCGAACTGCAGCCGCGAGATCCGGGCCAGCAGCCGGTAGCCCCGCGGGCGCATCGCGGTGTCCTGGGCGTCGATGGTGGTGGGATAGCCGAACGCGCCGGCCAGCAGAGTCAGGTCGAGCAGGTCGGCGTCCGAGAGCGCCTCGATGGTTTCCAGGGCCTGCCGCACCTCCTCGGTGGTGGCCGGCTCGGGGCTGGCGTAGTAGTCGCGCACCAGCAGCTCCCGCATGGTGTCGTTGTCGTGGATCAGTTCTTCGAGCTGCAGGCTCACCTGGCGGCCGTTGACGCCGAGTTCGAGCACGTACTCGTCGATCTCCACCGACACCCGGCGCACCATCTCCATGCGCTGCGCTGTCGACATCGCGTCGCGCAGCAGCACATAGTCCTCGATCTCGGCGCGCGATAGTGCCGCGATCACCTCGTCGAGACGCGACTTGTAGCGTTCGAGCGTCGACAGGGCGACGTTGGCGCGGGACAGGATCGGGTCGGGGCTTTCGACGACGCGCCGCACACCGTCGACGTAGATGCTGACGATCGACATCGATGCGCTCACCGAGATCACCGGATGGCCGGTCTGTACGGCGGTGCGTTCGGCTGCGCGGTGGCGGGTTCCGGATTCCTCGGTGGGAATCGACGGGTCGGGCACGAGCTGTACGTTGGCGCGCAGGATCCGCTCGCCGTCCGTGGACAGCACCACCGCGCCGTCCATCTTGGCCAGCTCACGCAGCCGGGTGGGGGCGAAGGCGACGTCGAGGCGGAAGCCGCCGTCGCAGATCTTCTCGACCTCCTCGTCGTGGCCGAGGACGATCAGGGCGCCCGTCCCGCCGCGCAGAATCCGTTCGAGGCCGTCACGGAGCCCGGTGCCCGGCGCGACACGGGCCAGGGTTTCCCGCGTCAGTGCGTCGCGGGCCGTCCCGTGTTTGTCAGTGTCGGGCACCTTGTGCCACCTCCTTGTGAGTCGGCTAATAGCGTATCCACTCATGAGAAGTGAATTCGCTGTGCCCGCCGACCTCGACCCGGTGACCCGCCACCCCAAGGCCGCCAAGCCCGGCGAGCCGGTGGGTATGCACAACGCCACCTGCTACGGCTGCGGCGACAGGTCGCCGCACGGCCTGAACATCGTCAACATCGCCGGGGAGGGCTTCACCGTGCACGCGGACATGCGGGTGGAACCGTGGATGGAGGGCGGCCCCGGCGTCATCCACGGCGGCCTGCTGTCGACGGCGTTCGACGAGGTGATGGGGGCGGTGCCCAAACTTGTCGCCGGGGCGGCCGTCACCGGGCACCTCGAGATCGACTACCTCAAGCCGGTGCCGGTCGGCTCGGTGGTGCGCATCGACGCCGAACTGCTGGGTATGAAGGGCCGCAAGATCTACACCAAAGGCGTTGCGCACCTTGTTGACTCGGATGAACCGCTGGCGATCTCGCATGCCCTGTTCATTACCATCAAAGGGCGCGAACACTTCTCGGCCTACGTGGAGAACAGCCAGGCCGCCGACGAATACCGCCCTTACTTCGCGCCCTGAAAGCACGTTCGCAACAGGCCGACGCCAAGGTAACGACATGTTTGGTCGCGTGGTCAGATCAGGCGGAGCGACCCGTTCTGGAGCGACGACACGCGAGCGAGGTACGAGCCCCGCGTGGTCGGAGTGAAGAACGGGGCCGGCGGAGCCTGATCTGACCGTACAGATTCACCGGTCAGATCAGGCGGAGCGACCCGTTCTGGAGCGACGACACGCGAGCGAGGTACGAGCCCCGCGTGGTCGGAGTGAAGAACGGGGCCGGCGGAGCCTGATCTGACCGTACAGATTCACCGGTCAGATCAGGCGGAGCGACCCGTTCTGGAGCGACGACACGCGAGCGAGGTACGAGCCCCGCGTGGTCGGAGTGAAGAACGGGGCCGGCGGAGCCTGATCTGACCGCAATCACTAGAGCCAATCCCGGCGGCGGAAGGTGAGATACAGGATGGCCACGGTCGCGACGATCAGGGCCGAGCTGACGATGAAACCCGTGGTCGACGAGAAGCCGGGGAACGGCACGTTCTGGCCGTAGAAGCCGGTGATCGCGGTGGGCACGGCGACGATCGCCGCCCACGAGGTGAGCTTCTTCATCACCGTGTTCAGTCGGGCGTCGGCCAGGGACAGACTGGTCTCGAACACGGTCGCGATCATGTCGCGCAACGATTCGGTCCATTCGGCCGCGCGCAGGGCGTGGTCGTACAGGTCGGAGAAGTGCGGGTCGAGTTCGGGTGGCGCGTGGTTGTCGATGCGCCGCCGCTGGATGGTGGCGAGAACCTCGCGCATCGGTAGGACGACGCGGCGCAGGATCACCAGGTCGCGCCTGACGTTGTAGCTGCGGCGCTGCAGGTCATGGGAGCGGCCGTCGGCGTCGAAGAGCAGGTCTTCGAGGTCTTCGATCTGGTCGTCGAGGACCTGGACGGCGTCGAAGTGTCCGTCGACGACGAGGTCGAGCAGTCCGTGCAGGAGTGCCCCGACTCCGTACTGCTGTCCGCCGGTGTCTTCCCAGCGGCGCATCAGTTCGTCGAGGTCGAATCCTGGGCCGCGGCGCACGGTGATGAGGGCGTTGCCCTTGATGAATACGGAGATGCGGTGCAGGTCGAAGGTTTCGGCGCGACGGGACCCGATCGCGCCACCGCGGTTCGGCGAGAACTCCGAATCGTCCGAATCATCCTCGGATGCAGGGAATTTGGGGGACACCGCGTACACCATCAGGAAGGTGTGGGTGGCGTAGGCGACTGTCTTGACCCGTTCGGCGGCCGACAGCGTGTCCTCAATGGCGAACGGCGACAGGTCGAGCTCGGTGGCCAGTTCCGACAGCGTCGCATGCGTCGGGTTCTCCAGGTCGGCCCAGACCAGCACGTCCGGGTCGTCGCGGTACCGGTCGATGGTGTCGAGGGTGAAGCCGTCGACGCGGGTGCCGCCGCGCCAGATCTGGCCCCGGATCCGTTCGTCTTCAGAAGGGGGCATCGGCGACCTCCGGCGCGGTGCCGTCGGTGGACTGCTTTCCGTTGACGCGCCGCGTCGCGCGTCCGCCGCCCGCGATGATCGCCTCGCCGAGGTTGTTCACCCGGGTGACCCTGATGCCGGCGGGGAGCTTCTCGTCGGTGCCGGCCGGGATGATGGCGCGGGCGAAGCCCAGTCGTTTGGCCTCGGCGAGACGCCTGGCGATGCCGGTGACGCGGCGCACCTCGCCGGCCAGGCCGAGTTCGCCGATGACGACGGTGTCCTGGGGTACGGGGGAGCGTTTGACGAACGAGGCCACCGCCATCGCGGCGGCGAGGTCGACGGCGGGTTCGGTGACCTTCATGCCGCCGACCGTCGACACGTACACCTCCTGCTTGCCCACCTTCGGGTATCCGTTGGCCTGCAGGACGGCCAGGATCATCGCGATGCGCTGCGCGTCGAGACCGGACACGGCGCGGCGCGGGTTGTGCAGGTCGTCGCCGTTGGCGAGGGCCTGTACCTCGCCGACGAGGGCGCGTTTTCCGTCCATCGTGACCATCGTGACCGACCCGAACACGTCCGCACCCCGCTGGTGCAGGAAGATCCCCGACGGGTCGGGCACCTCGTGGATGCCGTCGTCGTGTTGTTCGAAACAGCCGACCTCGTCGGAGGCGCCGAAGCGGTTCTTGATGCCGCGGATCATGCGGAGCGTGGAATGCTTGTCGCCTTCGAATGACAGGACGACGTCGACGAGATGTTCCAGGGAGCGCGGACCGGCCAGGTTGCCGTCCTTGGTGACGTGTCCGACGAGCACCACGGCGATTCCGCGGTTCTTGGCCAGTGACACCAGAGCTGTTGTGACGGCGCGGATCTGGGTGACGCCGCCGGTGACGCCGTCGACGCCGGTGGCCACGACGGTCTGAACGGAGTCGACGATCAGCAGGGTGGGGGCGACGGCGTCGACGTGACCGAGGATGGTCGACAGGTCGGTCTCGGATGCGAGGAAGATGTTCTCGTGCACGGCGTCTGTGCGTTCGGCGCGCAGTCGGACCTGCCCGGCCGACTCCTCGCCGGTGATGTACAGCGCCGTATTGCCGCGCCGTGCCCAATGTTTCACTGTTTCGAGCAGCAGCGTGGACTTGCCGACGCCGGGCTCTCCGGCGAGCAGGATGACCGAGCCGGGCACCACTCCCGAGCCGAGAACGCGGTCGAATTCGCCGATCCCGGTGGGCACTGCGACGGATGTGGTGGCGTCGATGTCGGTGATCCGCCGTGCCGGGCTCGACGGGGCGACGGAGGTTGCCGAGCGTGATGTCGGGGCCGGGCCGCTCTCGGCGATCGTGCCCCAGTCGCCGCATTCCGGGCAGCGCCCGACCCATTTGGGCGGCGTGTACCCGCATGCGGAACAGGCGTAACTGATCTTCGGTTTGGCCACCAGATCACCCTAATCGCCGCCTACGACAGAGCCGTCCCGACAGGACCCCGGACACGAAAAACCCGGTGAGACGACATTGTCATCTCACCGGGTTTCGAGGCTCATCGCCTGGCGGCTCTTCACACCTCAACCAGCGGTTACACGTCACGACCCCGGACCCGCGAGTGGGCGCCGAGAACCCGCGATCCGCGAGCGGGTGCCGAGAACCCGGTCCGGCGGGCCGTCGTGTTCTGGACTGAGGAGCGGGAGGGAGCTTGCGACCGAGTGCGACGAGGGAAGAACACGACTCCCGGCCCGCAGGACCCGCGATCCGCGAGCGAAGCGAGCGGGCGCCTACAACTCAGTGTTCAGCGTCTCCGCCGCGGACCTTGTCCTGGCGTTTGAGGTTGGGGCCGCCGTTGAGGGGGACGGGGACCCTGACCTCGCCGGCCTTCTCGAACTTGAAGACGAGTTGGGTGCTGATGCCCGCGCGGACGGTGTCGCCGGCGCCGGTGAGGGTGACCTTGAGCTTGTCGGCCGATTCGTCGGAGGCCTCTTCGGTCGAGGTGGGGCTCGCCGAGGTGGAGGTGGGTGCGGCCGATGAGCTGGGGGTGCTCGTCTCGGTCGTCTCCTCGCTTCCGGGGATGGCTTCGGGGTCGCCGGCGAGCAGCGCCTGCCCGGGGTTGATGGTGGCGTCGCCACTGATGGTGACGGTGCCGCGGGGCGCGGTCACCGATACCAGTTTGTCGATGACGGTGGCGCTCTGGTTGCTGATGCTGAAGGCGATGTCGTACGGACCGCCGGCGTCGGCGGTGGCCTTGGCGTCGCCGGTGGGCCAGACGATGGTGACGTCGCGAAGCAGCAGCGGGCCGAGTTTCGCGGAGCCGCCGTTGACGGCGGGTTCCTGACTGGTGGTCTGTGACACCTGACCCGCGCTGCAGGCGGAGGTGCCCAGCGCGATGGCCAGGCCGAACGCACCGACCGCGGCGGCGCTCATCAGACGCCGTGTCCTGTTGTGAAGCTGTGACACCCGTTCCTCCAAGGTCCTCAGATGAAGGTGGTGTGCGAAACGCGCACACTCTGCACTACGCAGCGTAGTGGGCGGGTGGAGGGTTAGTCCTGCCGGGTCACAGATTGGTCGCCGGATTGTTGTCCCGAGAGCGCTTTGAACAGTCGTGAAACAGGCACTTGCGTGGCGTGGGTCACGGTGGTATGCGACCTTGGGAAACCTGGGTGAAAGCGCCTGTGCGGCAGGCCGTCAGTGCCTTGACCTGCACTGTTGGTGAACTGCTCTGAACGGGGCGTGTTAGACTGGCCTCACTCGAAAGGGGCATAGAACATTGAATTTCAAAGTTGGCGACACCGTTGTGTATCCCCGTCACGGTGCGGCTCGTGTTGCGGACATCGTGACGCGGACCATCAAGGGTGAGCAGATCGAATATCTCGTTCTCAAGGTGGCCGATGGCGACATGACGGTTCAGATCCCGTCGTCGAAGCTTCAGGATGTCGGTGTCCGCGACGTCGTGGGGCAAGAGGGTCTCGACAAGGTCTTCCAGGTTCTGCGGGCCCCGCACACCGAGGAGCCCACCAACTGGGCGCGCCGGTTCAAGGCCAACCAGGAGAAGCTCAACTCGGGCGACATCATCAAGGTTGCCGAGATCGTGCGTGACCTGTGGCGTCGTGAGCAGGATCGGGGTCTGTCGGCGGGTGAGAAGAGCATCCTGACGCGTGCGCGCCGGGTGCTCGTGGATGAGCTGTCGCTGGCGCAGAACACGGACGACGAGAAGGCCACGAGCATTCTCGACGAGGTTCTGGCCGCGGCTTCGTAGGTTTGGTGTCTGACGCCGGACTGGCGGGCGGTTCGGCCCGCGTAGGGGTGATTGTTCCGGCCGCCGGATCCGGTGTCCGGCTCGGGGAGGATTCCCCGAAAGCGTTTGTCGATCTCGGCGGTTCGACGATTCTGGAGCGTTGTGTCTCCGGCGTCGTCGGCGCCGGGATCGACGCATTTGTGGTGGTGGTTGTTCCCGCCGAGTTGGTCGGTCATGCCCGTGAGTTGTTGCCGGGTGTGACGGTGGTGCCCGGTGGTGCCCATCGCAGCGAGTCGGTGCGTGCCGGTCTCGACGCATGCGGCGACGCCGATGTGATCCTGGTGCACGATGCGGCCCGTCCGCTGACTCCGCCGGGGGTGTTCCGCCGGGTGCTCGACGCGGTGCTGGCCGGGCATGAGGCGGTGGTTCCCGGGCTGCCCGTCGTAGACACCCTTAAACGAGTAGACACCCTTAAACGAGTCGTGCCGGGCGACGGTGCCGAGGCCGTCACCGAAACCGTCGACAGGGAGCCGTTGCGCGCCGTTGCGACCCCGCAGGGTTTTACCCGTGACGCACTGCTGCGCGCCCACGCCGACGACGGGGGTCTGGCCACTGACGACGCGGGGCTGGCCGAACGCTGCGGGATCGAGGTAGCGGTGGTGCCGGGTGATGCGCTGGGGTTCAAGATCACCACGCCGTGGGATCTGCGGATCGCCAGGATGTTGGTGTCGTGAGAGCGGGTGTGTTGTGAGGGTCGGTATCGGGACGGACGCGCATCGCGTCGACGCGGGGTCCGACTGCTGGATGGTCGGTCTGCTTTTCCCGGGGGAGCCGGGTTGTGAGGGACACTCCGACGGTGACGTGGGTGCGCACGCGCTGTGTGATGCGGTGTTGTCGGCCGCGGGGCTGGGCGATCTGGGGTCGGTGTTCGGCACCGGGCGCCCCGAGTGGGCAGGGGTGAGCGGTGTCGAGATGCTCCGGCATGTGGCCTCGCTCGTCGATGCCGCCGGGCTCGTGGTGGTGAACGGCGCGGTGCAGGTGATCGGGAACCGGCCGAAGATCGGTCCGCGTCGCGAGGAAGCGCAGCGGGTGCTCGGCGCGGCGCTCGGCGCACCGGTGTCGGTGTCGGCAACCACCACCGACGGTCTGGGGATGACGGGCCGCGGCGAAGGGGTGGCAGCGATGGCCACCGCTCTGGTCACCGAGTCGGATACTTCCGGGCGATAAGTTTCCAGAGGTCGTGTTTAGGTCTCACGGCCGCCGGGTATGCCCCCGAACATGACACTCATAGATCATGAACACCACGACAGTGAAAACTACGGCACCGGAACCGGTCTGAGCCGGGTGGACAGCCAGACCGTCATCGCCACGCTGCAGGAGCGGCTCAGCGCACTCAACGACCTGCACCTGACACTCAAGCACGTGCACTGGAACGTCGTCGGACCCAACTTCATCTCCGTCCACGAAATGCTCGACCCGCAGGTCGCACTGGTACGTGGCTACGCGGACGAGTTGGCCGAGCGGATCTCGACCCTCGGTGGTTCGCCCGACGGCACGCCCGACGCCATCGAGAAGGATCGCTCGTGGGACAACTACGAGTTGCGGCGGGCCCCTGCGCAGAAGCATCTCGCGGCGCTGGATGCGGTCTACGCCGGCATCATCGCCTCGCACCGCGCCGCCATCGACGTGACCGGCCCCATCGATCCGGTGACCCAGGACATCGTCATCACCCAGACTGCGGAATTGGAGAAATTTCAGTGGTTCATCCACGCGCATCTGGCCCGGGATGCCGAGTGACCGCGGGGTTCGGCCCTATTGAGGACGTGCCGAGTCAGGGAAGGGAGAACGGCAATGCGTGAACAGCCCGACCGTCGCGCGGCGGCCTTTCTGGTCGCCCCGGAAGGTACCGAGCAGGTCGAACTGACCGAACCATGGCAGGCTGCCGAGGAGGCCGGAGCCGGGCCGCGGTTGATCTCGACCGCACCCGGGAAGATCCAGGCGTTCAATCACCTTGATCGTGCGGACGAATTCACCGTGGACCAGACCGTCGACACGGCCGACCCGGCGGACTACGACGTACTGGTGTTGCCCGGAGGTGTCGCCAACCCCGACTACCTCCGGACTCAGGACGCGGCGCTCCGGTTCGTCCGGGGATTCTTCGAACAGGGCAAACCTGTCGCGGTGATCTGCCACGGTCCGTGGACGTTGATCGATGCCGGGGTGGTCGACGGCCGGACGATGACGTCGTGGCCGAGTCTGCGCACCGACCTCACCAATGCGGGTGCCACCTGGGTCGACGAATCCGTCGTGGTGTGCACAGAAGGGCCCAACGCACTGGTGTCGAGTCGCCGGCCCGACGATCTGCCCGAGTTCTGTTCGGCACTGCGGGTTCAACTGGCGTAGCGGGTCCGGCCGGTATGCGTCCGTGGCCTCGGGTGGGGAGCTGACCGGGTAAGATTGCGCGTCGTGACCTTGCGCCTGTTTGATTCCGCTGCCCGGGAGGTACGTGACTTCGTTCCGTACCGCGACGGATTGGCGTCGATCTACCTGTGCGGCGCAACGGTTCAGGGAGTTCCGCACATCGGTCACGTGCGCAGCGGTATCGCGTTCGACGTTCTGCGCCGCTGGCTGGCGTACGGCGGTCTCGACGTGCTGTTCGTGCGCAACGTGACCGACATCGACGACAAGATCCTGCGCAAGGCCGCCGAGGCCGGCAGGCCGTGGTGGGAGTGGGCCGCCACCCACGAGCGCGAGTTCACCAGCGCCTACGACGCGCTCGGTGTGCTGCCGCCGTCGGCGGAGCCGCGGGCCACGGGCTTCGTGACGCAGATGGTCGAGTACATGCAGCGCATCATCGACCGGGGGCACGGCTATGCCGCCGACGGCAACGTGTATTTCGATGTGCGTAACCTGCCCGACTACGGGGCGCTGAGCGGGCACCGGCTCGAGGACGTCCATCAGGGTGAGAGCGTGGGCACCGGCAAGCGTGATCCGCGTGACTTCACGCTGTGGAAGGCGGCCAAGCCGGGCGAGCCGTCGTGGCCGACGCCGTGGGGTCCGGGCCGGCCGGGCTGGCACCTCGAATGCACCGCGATGGCCACCTCACTGCTCGGTGAGCGGTTTGACATCCATTGCGGTGGAATGGATCTGATCTTCCCGCACCATGAGAACGAGATCGCGCAGGCCCGTGGTGCCGGCGACGGTTTCGCGAACTACTGGCTGCACAACGGCTGGGTCACCATGGGCGGCGAGAAGATGTCCAAGTCGCTGGGCAATGTGGTGTCGATCCCGGCGATGCTGCGCAAGGTGCGGCCGGTGGAGCTGCGCTACTACCTGGGCAGCGCCCACTACCGCTCGATGCTGGAGTACTCCGATGGCGCGCTGGCCGAGGCCGCCGCAGGGTACCGGCGCATCGAGTCCTTCCTGCACCGAGTGGCCGAGCGGGTCGGCGAGGTGAAGGTCGGCGAGGTGTCGGCGGAGTTCGCGGCGGCACTCGACGACGACCTCGGGGTTCCCGCCGCACTTGCCGTGGTGCACAACGCGGTTCGCCACGGCAACACCGAACTCGAATCGGGCGACGGTGCGGCGGCCGCGCAGACCGCGTCGGCAGTGCGGGCGATGACCGGGGTGCTGGGCGTCGATCCGCTCGACGAGCGGTGGGCGGCGGCGGGCGACGATTCGTCGGCGACGTCGGCGCTGGACGTGCTGGTGCGGGCCGAACTCGACCGGCGGTCGCAGGCTCGTGCCGAAAAGGACTGGGCCACTGCGGATGCGGTGCGTGACCGGCTGGCGCGGGCGGGTATCGAGGTCACCGACACACCCGACGGGGCCAAGTGGTCCCTCAAGGAACCGACTCTGAAGGGGAACGTCTGATGGCCGGTAACTCCAAGCGGCGCGGCGCGATCCGCAAAGAGGGCACCAAGAAGGGGCAGGTCGCGGGGTCCGGCGGTCAGCGCCGGCGTGGTCTGGAAGGGCGCGGTGCGACGCCCAAGGCAGTCGACCGGCCGTACCATCCGGCCCACAAGCGGGCCAATGCAAACGCGAAACGTGCTGCGGGACGCCCTAATACGCGTAAGTCCGAAGGTGGTCCCGAGTACGTCGTCGGCCGCAACCCGGTGCTGGAATGCCTGCGCGCGGGGGTGCCGGCGACGGCGCTGTACGTGGCGATCAACTCCGACCCGGACGATCGGGTGTCAGAGTCGGTGGCCCTGGCCGCGGACAAGGGCATCGCGATCCTGGAGGCCACAAAGCCCGAACTCGACCGGATCTCCATCAATGGTCTGCATCAGGGTGTGGCACTTCAGGTTCCGGAGTACCGCTACACCCATCCCGACGACCTGATGGCGCAGGCCCAGGCCAGCGGCACGCCGCCGCTGCTGGTTGCCCTCGACAACATCACCGACCCGAGAAACCTTGGCGCCGTGATCCGTTCGGTGGCCGCGTTCGGCGGGCACGGGGTGCTGATCCCGCAGCGGCGCAGCGCCAGTGTCACCGCGGTCGCCTGGCGTACCAGCGCCGGTGCCGCCGCCCGGCTGCCCGTCGCTCAGGCCACCAATCTCACTCGCACACTGAAGGATTGGGCGTCGAACGGGGTACAGCTCGTCGGTCTCGACGCCGGCGGCGATGTGACCCTCGACGAGTACGACGGTTCTGGGCCCACCGTGATCGTGGTCGGCTCGGAGGGCAAGGGGCTCTCACGTCTGGTGCGCGAGAGCTGCGATTCGATCCTGTCGATCCCGATGGCCGGTGAGGTGGAGAGCCTCAACGCTTCCGTTGCCGCCGGCGTGGTGCTGGCCGAATTCGCCCGGCAGCGGCGCCTGTCCTGAACCCCACCGATAAGCCCTGGCATCACAATAATTGCGATGCCAGGGCATATTCGTGGGGTTTGTGACCGGTTGCGATTTCGGCGACCTACTCGGCGTCGATCAGCGCCTTCTCCATCGTGCCCGAAGTCTTCCCGTTCCAGCTGCCGTCGAGCGACACGACCGAGATGTGGCCTTCGCCGATCGCGGTGCTGTCCGCGTTCTTCACGGTCTCCTTGCACGGTGCGATGGCGCCGAACTCGTAGGTGCCGCCGTTCTTGCCGACAGCGGTGGCGCTCGTGGGGGTCTTGGCGCCGAAATTGATCGCGGTGCACTTGCCGAGCACGTTCACCTGGGTGGACTTGGGCGCCTGGCCGGCCTCGAGATGCGGGTAGTTCACGTTCAGCAGCAGCGACGGGGTGATCAGCTCACGTTTGCGGAGTTCGCCGACGAGGCGCACCGAGAAATCGGCGGCACCTTTGAACTGAGGGCAGCTCTTGCCGGTGGTGAGGCAGGCCAGGGTGAGCACCTCGCTGACCGCGATCGCGGGCTTACCCAGCCGGTTCGCCACGACCGCCGCGTTGGTTGTGCCCGAATGGACCGCGGTCACGGTGTCGTTCTGGCCGAAGTTGACACCGGACAGCACGATGTCGGGGCCGTCCGGCCAGTAGTTCTTCGGGAGGAACTCGCTGACGGCGAGCGCGGCGGAATCCGAAGGCGAGGCACTCGGCGAGCCCTCGGCCGCCGTCGTGGGTGCCACGCACGGCGCCTTCGCCGCGCAGACACCGAAGACCTTGCCGCCGGACGGGGCTGAACCGCAGTCGCTTTCGAAGCCCTTGGGCGGGGTGACGGCCTGGACGGTCACGGGACCGGTCAGTGTGAGCCTGCTGCCCTGCCCGCTCTGCACCGTCCACGGGCCCACCACCAGCACGTCGGCGCCGGCCGAGCAGAAGGCCTTGCGCAGGTTGTAGATGCCGAGGCCGTCGCTTCCGGTGGGGGACTGCCCCTGGATCGAGTCGTCGTCGACGAGCATCACCTTCAGCCCGGACACCCCCTCACCCTGGGAGACGGTCTGCGATGCCCCCGACTGGGATGCGGACGAAGAGGAATCGTCCGACGACCCGCAGGCCGCGAGCGCCGCCGCAGCGAGTAGGACGGCCGCGGCCGCTGACAACGGACGTGCTACATGAAACATAGAATCACCTTTTCCACTCACCCGACCCGTTCATTACGCGTGGCTAATGTATCGGCGATGTGATGCTCTTCAAGTGAAAACCAGCCAGTAACTTGGAGTACGTTTCAAGTTTTGAGTGATCCTGCCGGGATAACCGTGACCTGCGTCGATGCGCATTTCGGCGCTCGCGGGCCGGTGTCGGAGTTGCCCGGGTTCCCGATTCTCGGCGCGGACTCCGGTTTCCGGTGCGGGCGCGAATTCGCCGGGATATACATTTGACTGATGACAACGCTCAGCAGCATCGTGTCCACGGACCTCGGCCTGGTCGAGGGCGTCCACGGGCGACGCACTCGCAAGGGGACGATCAGCTGGAAGGGTATTCCCTTCGCGGCAGCCCCGATCGCGGCCAACCGGTTCCGCGCACCGCAGCCCGCGGCCCCGTGGACCGGGGTGCGCCCGGCCAAGGAGTACGGCAAGGCCGCCGTCCAGGACAAGCGGTTCACCGCGATCGGCCCCGGCAAGTACCAGCCGACCGGGGAGGACTGCCTCACCCTCAACGTGTTCTCACCCGCCACCGTACGTTCGACGCCGCGGCCGGTGATGGTGTTCATCCACGGCGGCGCCTACATCCTCGGCACCACCGCCACCCCGCTGTACGACGGCGCCGCACTCGCCCGCACCCAGGACGTGGTGGTGGTGACCGTGCAGTACCGCTTCGGCGCGTTCGGCTACCTCGACTTCTCGGCGTACTCCACCGATGAGCGCACCTTCGACAGCAACATCGGTATCCGCGACCACATTGCCGCCCTGGAATGGGTGCAGCGCAACATCGCCGCATTCGGCGGCGACGCGGGCAACGTGACCGTTTTCGGCGAGAGCGCCGGCGGATCCGCGGTGCTGGCGCTGATGGCCAGCCCCGCGGCCGAAGGCCTGTTCCACGCGGCAATCGCCGAAAGCCCGGCCCCAGAACTGGTCGTCAAACGTGCCGACGCCCGCGTCTATGCCGACGCGTTCCTGCGGATCCTGGAGAACCCCGAATACCGGGCGGGCGGCCGCGACGAGGAGCCGATCAGCCCCGAACGGGCCCGGCAGTTACTGACCAAGGCGTCGTCGGCGGACCTGCACAAGGCCGGATCCCGGCTGATGGGGTACGCCAAGGACACCGACGTCGTCTCACCGGTTCCCTACGGACCGGTCGTCGGTGACGATGTGCTGCCGACGGCACCGCTGGCGGTGGCCCAGGAGGGCGGATTGCTGCCCGTGCCGCTGATCATCGGCACCAACCACGACGAGGGACAGTTGTTCGCCAAGGCCTGGAACATCCTGCCGTCGGCGGAGAAGACGGTCATCGACGCCGCCGGCATCGACAGCTGGAACGAGATCTCGGCGCTGTACGAGACCGGCGGCCCCGACGGCATCCGGTTGTCGGCGGACGCGGTGTTCTGGGCGCCATCGGTGACGATCGCCGACGGCCACAGCGCCGTCGCCCCCACCTACGTGTACCGGTACGACTACGCCACCAGGGTGCTGAAGAAGACCGGTTTCGGTGCGACGCATGCGATGGAACTGTTCGCGGTGTTCGGGGCGTTCCGCAGTGCCCTCGGCGCGGGAATCGCGGCCGGGTCGTGGCGTTCGGCCGAGCGGGTCACCCGCACCGTGCAGCGGCACTGGGGCAGCTTCGCGATGTCGCACGCGCCTGTCGCCGGTTGGCCCAAATACACGACCAACCAGCGTCGTGTCCTCGTGATCGATGAGCGGCCGCACGTCCGGACCGATCCCGGCGGGGAGCGGCGCCAAGCCTGGCAGAAGGCGCATGCGGCACGCGTGTCCTAGGTGGTCCCGCGTCTGTACAGCTTGGCAGAAGGCGCATGCGGCACGTGTGTAGCTGCCTGTGACGCCCGGAGCCGGGCGTCACAGGTCGTCGTGGGTGGACCTGGCGAGTTCGTTGATATAGGTGGCATCCGACGGGGGATCGGCGGCCAGGAACGACAGCACCAGCGGGTTGAACAGTTCGGGGGACTCGGCGGGCAGCAGATGCGTCCCGGGCAGTACCGCGAACCTGCCGTGCGGCAGGGTACGGGCAAGCTCCAACCCGTGCCCGACATCGATTCCGCAGGTGTCCGAGGCGACGACCAGAGCGGGCGCCTGCACGCCCGCGAACTCGGCGGTGCTGTACGCGGGGCCAGGGAGCATCAGGTCGACGGCCTTTGCCAGATAGCTCTCGAAATGCCTGGGACCGTCGGGTGAGAACTGTTGGTACAGCTCGCTGAGCAGGTCGACGAGGATGGGGTCGCGGCGGGCCAATGGCCGCAGGAACTCGTCGAGGTCGACGCTGTCGGAATTGATGTAACCGCAGGTCATAACCAGCTTGCGGACCAGCTCGGGCCGGGCCTGCGCCACCAGCAGGGCCACGCACGTACTGTCGCCCCAGCCGACGAGGTTGGCCGGTTTGCCGACGACGGTCTCTAGATAGGTGATGATCTGCCCGGCTGTGCCGGCGAAGGTGTATGGGCCGTCGACGTCGGGGCTGTGACCGTGCCCGATACGTTCGGGGACGTACAGATCCAGCCCGGCGTCACCGAAGTCGAGGATCTGCGCCGCCCACGCCGCCGACGTCGAGAACACGCTGTGCAGCAGCACAGTCGCCGGTCCCGCCGGGTTGCCGGTGTGCAGGTGCCAGATAGGGTTACCGCCGATGTCGACGTACTCCCCACCGTCTCGGCGCTCGCCGATTGCCACGGACATGACGACCATGGTGACAGACGCTGGAGTGCCGGTGGAACACGATTGTGGAAAGAACCGGCAACTATCGTGATCGACATGCGAAACACGCGGAGGACAGAGGCGGTGCGTCGGCGTGTCCGGGTGTCGGTGGCGATCGCTGCCGTGTGCGTCGTGTCCGGCGCAGCCGCGTGTGGTGACTCGGGCGACGACACCGCGGATACGGGTCTCTCGGTGGCCACTTCCTCCGCGGCGCCGGCGCCGACCGAATCCTCTGCGGCGCTTACGCCGACCGAACCCCCCGTTGAGCCGTCCCCCGCGCCGGTGTACAAGCCGCCGTACATCGACCATGTGCAGTGGGTCGAGACGGAGGTGGGGCCGAGCCTGCAGATCTATCCGACGGTCTCGGGACGCAACACCTCCGATCCCACGGCGGGGGATGAGGCGTGGTCGGAGGTGCGCAAGCTCGACGCGAGCGCCGACAGTCCGGGGATGCGGGCACAATTCGACTGTCATTGGACGTTCGCGCGTCTGGTCGACCCGGACAAGACGAGCTGGAACCTGGAGCCGCGGCGGCCAGTGGTCACGACTGACGAAATGATCTCCGCCAGATGCAATCCCGGGTTCGCTGAGGAGCCTGGAAACTGATCGGACCTGCACGGTCGGAGGTGGTGGCGTCAGGTGTCGAAAGGTCACCGGACCCTTCGCGACGCTCGCTCGTTCCTCGCATCGCCCTCAGGGATCAAGAGGGGTGGTTGGGTCGGCCACGGTGATCAAGGTGGTCGGCGCTGGGTGGTTACTGTTCGGTGTTCCAGTCGATCTGGGCGGCGAGGTCGAGGAGACGACGGCGGCGGGTGGGGTTGGTGGCGCCCACCCAGGAGATGAGGCCGTGGACGTGGGCGCGGAAATCGGGGTGGCCGTGGTGGTTCTGGCTGTCGGGGCCGTGGTGAACGGCGTTGTGCAGCAAGGCGCGTAGGGCGTCGTAGTCGGCGCGGGAGACCTGGGGGCGGTCGTTGACAACCAGGCCGGCCAGGCGTTGCTGCTGGTGGGCGTACATGATGCGGACCTTGCCGGGGTGGGCGGTGAAACCGCAGTCCTCAACGATGGCGAGCACCACCCGGAGCGTCTTGTGGGCGTCGATACTGTCACCGGAGACGGCGATGTCGTCACCATATCGGGTGTACTGCAGGTCATTTCGCTTCGCGTAGCCGTCGATGCGGCGGTCGAGTCTGCGCAGCACCAGATTCGCCAGGTGTGGGGAGGTGGGAGCGCCCTGGGGAAGATGACTGCGGCGCAACAGGTCCCGGTGCTCCCAGTCGATGCCGTGCAGCTGATCGGCGGGAGTGGTGGTGGTGCACAGGTCGGCAAGCACCCGGGCGATGTGTGGCGGATAGCCCGCCGAGGTGAACACCGCGCGCACCGCCGATATCCCGATCGACTCGAAGCAGTGTCGCAGATCGACCCGTACGACGGCGGCACGGTCGGCGTGCGGCCACGCGAACGCCGCCGTCGACGAACCGCGCACAAAGCCGCGGGCCGCCGGATGCGCCGGGATGTGCTCGACGACGCGCCGCAGAAGACGCCGCTGCGTTTCGCGTAGCAGGGGTTTGGGGGCTTCGATGATCCGGTGCCCGCCACGTTTCTCGCGGCGGGTGATGCGGTAGTGCTGCAACGGGTATCGCGCGTGCTCCAGCCACCGCCCGCGGTCGGCGAGCCAATCCAGTTCGCCCACGGTCAGATTGAGCCAGAATGCCAGCTCCTCGTAGCCGGCGATGGGTGGCAGGCCGTGGCGCATTCCCGTAGGTGGTTGCGGTTCAGCGGGTTGCAGCCGCAGCCTGGTGTCCGGCGGGGGCGGCGGTGGGTCGGGCCGGCGCCACGGTTGCAGCGCCTCACCGATGAACGCCGCCACATTGTCCGGCCGGTCGGGGGACAAGGCCAGGGCGTCGGTGGCGACCCGGTCGGCGACCACGTGCGGCAGTGCGAAGCGCCGGGGTGTGGTGGCGGCGAGAGCGGCGTGGACAGCGCCACGGATCCGAGGGTAGGTCCAGTCGGTGATCGCGTCGGCGGCATGGGTTGCGACAGCGCGCAACTCATCGCCTGACAGTTCATTCGGTGTCATGGCCGGGTCCCGGTCGGCACCCAGGGCCCCGTCCGTCTCCCCTCGCTCGGGGTCGCAGGCTCCCCGCTCACCCGGTCGTCGAGACGAGGCCGGCCCGGCCGAACTCATCATTGTCACCCTCCCCGTCGGTCCTGAGACGATCGTCCGAGTGCGGAGTCCGGGTGCTGTGACCTCACACCGGTGTTCGCGGTGCCATCCGGCACGCACAGCGTGCGGCGTGGCTCCGGCCGCGGGGTCTTGCTGTGAACTGCACCCAGGGGTTACCCCTGAGACGGATCTCTCGATCCACTCTCACAGCACCCGGTCTCCACCCGCAGACCCTACCGGCTCCGTCGTTCGGCAAGTCGGTGAACCAGTGCCTGTGTCCAGTACAGTAAGGCCGATGGTAGCCATGGAACGTGTTGTCGCCACCGAGTCGGGGCTGGTCGGGGGCCGTCGTGGTCGCGGCAAGAGCATCACCTGGCGGGGAATCCCGTTCGCCGCTCCGCCGCTCGGCGAGAACCGGTTCCGGGCCCCGCAGCCGGCGGACCAGTGGCGCGGGGTGCGCGAGTGCGATGCCTACGGCGCCGCGCTGTTCCAGGAGAAGTACCTGACGCTCACCACCCCGCTCAAGCTGCAGCCGATGAGCGAGGACTGCCTCACCCTCAACGTGTTCTCACCCGACTCGGTGCCGTCGGCGCCGCGGCCGGTGATGGTGTTCATCCACGGCGGCGGGTTCCTGATGGGCATGGCCGCCACCCCGATCTACGACGGCACCCACCTCGCCCGCAACCAGGACGTGGTGGTGGTGACCATCCAGTACCGGTTCGGGCCGTTCGGCTTCCTCGACCTCACCGACTACGCCACGCCCGATCGGCCGTTCGAGACCAATCTCGGGCTGCGTGATCAGATCGCCGCGCTCGACTGGGTACGGCGCAACATCGCCGCATTCGGCGGCGACCCCGGCAACGTCACCGTGTTCGGGGAGAGCGCAGGCGGCACCTCGGTGACGGCGCTGCTTGCCGCACCCGCCGCGAAGGGACTGTTCACCGGCGCGATCGCCGAAAGCCCGGCCCCCGAACTCGTCGTCGAACAGGACACCGCTCGCATCATCGCCGCCGAGTTCCTGCGGCTCCTCGATGACCCGGCCCGCGTGCCGGGAGCACCGCACGACGGGCGGCCGTTTCCCGCGGAGCAGGCCCGGAGGTTGCTGTCGCGGGCGTCGGGGCGCACCATCCATGAGACCGGCAAGAAGCTGATGGACTACGCGCAGAAGGTGGACATCGGGGTGTTCCTGCCACTGGCCCCGATCGTCGGCGACGACATCCTGCCGCAGTCCCCGCTGCAGGCGGCCTGTGCCGGTGTCACCCACCCGATTCCGCTGATCATCGGCAACAACCGTGAGGAGGGGGCGCTGTTCTCCCGCTTCTTCGACCTGACGCCGGCGGTGGAGAAGACGGTGCACAAGCTCGCCGGGACCGAGGGCGGCGATGCGATCCGCGCCGTCTACAGCGCGGAGAAAGGCGACAGGTCACGATTGGCGGGGGACTTCCTTTTCTGGGGCCCCACCAGCGTGTTCGTCGACGGCCACAGCGCGGTGGCACCCACCTTCCACTACCGCTACGACTACGTGACCCGGCTGCTCAAGGCCAGCGGGTTCGGCGCCACCCACACCACCGAGATGCTCGCGGTGTTCGGGTCGCTGAAGACGTACGTCGCCGGGTTCCTGGCCATCGCCGACTGGCGGTCGGTGAGCAGGCTGGTCGGCGAGGTCCAGGGGCGGTGGGGCGGGTTTGCCCGGCATCGCGACCCCGGCCGGGACTGGCCCGCCTACACCACCACCGATCGGCAGGTCATGATCATCGACGACCCCAGCCGCGTCGACGCCGATCCCGACGCCGGTCGTCGCGAGGTGTGGCAGCGGCTGCATTCGTCGGACGTGCCCGGCTGAGCCACGCTCAGCGGGTGGCCCAGACCCGGCGGCGGCCGATGATGCGGCAGACGGCGTAGATGATGAACGAGATAGTGGTGACGAACACCGACACCGGCAGGCCCGGGGCCAGGGAGAGCACCACTCCGCCGATCGCGGCGACCTCGGCGAACAGGACCGCCAGGCCCGTCACGACAGCCGGGTTGGCGCTCACCCGGGAGGCCGCGGCGGCCGGGGTGATCATCAGCGACATCACCAGCAGCGCGCCGATGATCTGCACCGCCTGCGCGACCGCGAGGGCCATCAGCACCGCGAACACCACCGACAGCAGTCGGATCGGCACGCCGTGCGCCTGCGCGACGCGCGGGTCGAGGGAGGCGAACAGCAGCGGCCGGTAGATGATCGCCATGCCCACCAGCACGATCACCGTGGTGATCGCCGCCGCCACCAGCCCGGAGGTGGTGACACTGACGACCTGCCCGGTGAGCAGTGCGAACGCGGTGGTGGTGCGGCCGTCGTAGAGGGCGATGAACAGCACGCCCAGACCGAGGCCGAACGCCATCAGGACGCCGATCACCGAGTCGCGTTCGCGGGCCTTGTTACCGAGGAAACCGAAGATCGCCGCGGCCACCACGGCGCCGCCGACACCGCCGATGTTGACGCTCACCCCGAGCAACAGGGCGGCGGCCGCGCCGGTCAGCGACAGTTCACCCACCCCGTGCACCGCGAACGACATCTGCCGGACCACCACGAGCGGCCCGATGATCCCGCCCATCAGCGCGACCAGCGCCAGCGCCAGCAACGACTGGTGCACGAAGTCGCGTTGCAGCAGGTCGGCTGTCTGCGAGAAGTCCCAGAACTGGTGCAGTTCGACGCGGGAGGCCGCGAGCGGCGCGCTCATGCGGCACCGTCGGAGTGCTGGGCGTCGCCCTGGCAGTGATGGCTGTACTCGCCGCCGACCACCAGCAGCCGGCCGCCCACCCGGATCACCTCGATGTCGCTGCCGTAGAGCTCCGAGAGGGTCTCGGTGGTCATCACCTCGTCGGGCGGTCCGATGCGGAACTGCCCGCCCACCAGGTAGAGCACCCGGTCGACGTGCGGCAGCACCGGGTTGATCTCGTGGGTCACGAACACCACGGCGGTGTTCGCCGACCGCCGCCGGGCGTCGATCAGGTCGACGACCAGTTGCTGGTTGGCGGGGTCGAGACTGGCGAGCGGTTCGTCGCACAGCAGGAGCGTCGGGTCGGCGGTGAGGGCCTGGGCCACCCGCAGGCGCTGCTGCTCGCCGCCGGAGAGCACCCCGAGCGGGGCGTCGGCGTACTGTCGCGCACCGACCTGTGCCAGCGCGTCGTCGACGAGTCTGCGGCGCCGGGCCCAGCCACGCAGCCCGACCCCCCACGCCCCGCCGTCGACGCCGAAGCCGACCAGGTCGCGGCCGCGCAAGGCCATCGCATCGGAGTCGTCGGCGTGCTGCTGCGGGATATACCCGACGGCCTCGGTGACCTCCACGGTGCCCGAGCTGAGCGGGTATTGGTGCAGGAGCGTACGCAGAAACGAGGTCTTGCCCGAGCCGTTGGGGCCGAGGACGGCTATCCACTCGCCGGGTTCGACGGTCAGGTCGAGGCCGTCCCACAGGACGCGGTCGCCGAACGCCAGTCGCGCTTGATGGAACCGGGCCACATACTCGTCGGGCTGCTGGGGTGAAGGGCTGTTCACGGGACTATTGTGCGGTGCCGAGCGCGTCGGTGAGCGACCGGATCTGTGCGCGCTGCCAGTCGATGTAGCTGATGACACCCTTCGGCAGGGTCTCGGTCAGCTCGACCACCGGCACCTTCGCCGACCTCGCGGTCTTCATCAGTGCCTCGGTAACAGGGTCGATCGCCTGCGCGTTGACGACGAAGGCCTTCACCTGACGGCTGCGGAGCAGGTCCTCGAGGGCGGCGCGGTCGGCGGCCGAGGGGGACTGGCCCGCCTCGACCGACTTGGTGAAGCCGGCGGGCGCGACATCCGACAGCCCGGCCTCGGTGAGGAGATATCCGGCCAGTGGTTCGGTCTGGGCGACCTTGGCGCCGCCGTGCGCCTCCTTGATGTCGTCGAGGGCGTCGCTCAGCGTCTCGATCTGCTTGTCGAAGCGGTCGGCGTTGGCCCGGTAGGTGGCCGCGTCGTCGGGATCCTTCTCGGCGAGGGCATCGGCGAGCTTGTCCGCGACGTCGCTCACCAGGTCGAGGTCGTAGAAGACGTGTTCGTTGGCGGTTCCGCTGTGGTCGTGATCGTGGTCCTCATCGTCATTGTGGTCGTCCCCGCTGTCGCCGCTGTGGAGCTTGAAGGCGTTGACGACGGTGGCGTCGCTGCTCGCGGACGCGTCATCGAGGTACTCGTCGTAGTGGCCGCCGTTCATCAGGATGATGTCGGCGTCGGCCACCTCGGCGGTGTCGGAGGCGGGTGGCTCGAACTCGTGCGGGTCGCCCTGGGCGTTGCTGAACAGGGCCGTGACCTTGGCCTTGTCGCCGGCGACTGCCGTGGCCACCGCACCCCACACGTCGGTGGAGGTGACGATGGTGGGGGTGCCCGACGCCGCTGTGCCGCCGTCGTCGCCCGAACATCCGGACAGGGCCAGTGCGCCCGCCCCGATCAACGCCGTCGCACCGACGAGTGCCCGCCGCTTCATGCTTACCGCCTTACGCAAATGAAAACCGTTACCGAGAACAGTGTAGGGGACGAAAGGCCCGCCGACGAATCGGGCAGGAAGATTGCGCCGGGCTGTGACATGCGCCGGGCCTCGGTTCGTGGGCCCTCGGGTCCCCGTTCTTCCTCCGTCGTTCACGCGGGCTCCTTCGTCGCCCGGCTCACTCCGTCGTCCAGAACGGGGCGGGCCCACCAACCGAACCCGGCTGGATCCACGTGGGCTATTAAGGTGGTGGACATGTCCGTGCTCCCGGTGCCGCGTCGTGTCGCACTGATCTCCGTGCACACCTCGCCGCTGGCGCAGCCCGGAACCGGCGACGCCGGCGGGATGAACGTGTACGTGTGGCAGACCGCCACCCGGCTGGCCCGGCGCGGAGTGGAGGTGGAGATCTTCACCCGCGCCACCTCGTCGTCCGACGCGCCCGTCGTCGAGGCAGCGCCCGGCGTGCTCGTGCGCCACGTGGTGGCCGGCCCGTTCGAGGGTCTGGACAAGCAGGATCTGCCCGGTCAGCTGTGCGCGTTCACCGCCGGTGTGCTGCGCGCGGAGGCCATGAACGATCCCGGCTACTACGACCTGATCCATTCTCATTACTGGTTGTCGGGGCAGGTGGGTTGGCTGGCCCGGGACCGCTGGAGCGTGCCGCTGGTACACACCGCGCACACCCTCGCCGCCGTCAAGAACGCCTCCCTCGCCAAAGGTGACACCGCCGAACCGCGCCTGCGGGAGATCGGCGAACAGCAGGTGGTGGACGAGGCCGACCGTCTCGTCGCCAACACCGCCACCGAGGCCGCGGAACTCGCCGCCATGTACGGCGCCGACCCCGAACGCATCGACATCGTCACCCCCGGCGCCGACCTCGACTGCTACACAACGGGTTCCAAGGCCAAGGCGCGTGCCGAACTGGGCCTGGACCCGGGGGAGCGGATCGTCACCTTCGTCGGGCGCATCCAGCCGCTCAAGGCCCCCGACGTGCTGCTGGCCGCCGCGGCGCCGCTGATCCACCGGTCGTGGCAACCCGATTCGGGGGTGCCGCCACTGCGGGTGCTGATCGTCGGCGGCCCGTCCGGCACCGGACTCGAACGTCCGGGCGTCCTGATCGAGCAGGCCGCGCAGCTCGGCATCTCCGAGGCCGTCACCTTCCTGCCGCCGCAACCGTCGGCACGGCTCGCCGACGTGTACCGGGCATCGGATCTTGTTGCCGTGCCCAGTTATTCGGAAAGCTTTGGGCTGGTTGCCATTGAGGCGCAGGCCTGTGGCACACCGGTGATCGCGGCCCGCGTCGGCGGTCTCGGGGTGGCCGTCGCCGACGGGACCAGTGGCCTGCTCGTCGACGGTCACGAGATCGACGCCTGGACTTCGGCGCTGGAAAGCCTGCTGTGGCAACCTGATCGGCTGGCGGAGCTGGCGGCGTCGGCACGCGGGCACGCCGAACAGTTCTCCTGGGAACACACCGCCGACCGGTTGCTGCGCAGCTACGGGCAGGCGATGCGGTCCCTGGAGTCGTCGAAACATGCTGTGCTGAAAGAGCATCTGAATCACAAGGGAGCCCTCGGGCTCGACGGCATCGGGCAGCGGGTGCGCCGCAGCTGGCTGCGGCGGCGGAATCGCGTCGGTGCCTGATCCTGTCGGCGCGCACGACGCCCGAACCATATCGTCGAGAGGGAACGGAATCCTTATGGGATACAGGGAGATCGCCCAGGTTGTCGAGGCCTCGCTCACCGAACGTGAGATCGACTACAGCACAAAGAGTTCCGGTGGTGCTCAGGCCGAGCATTTCGTGGTCGAACTGCCGGGGGAGAAGAAGCTCAAGACCACCGTGCTGCTGACCGCCGAACAACACGGGCTGCGGGTGGAGGCGTTCGTGTGCCGGCGTCCCGACGAGGATTTCGAGGAGGTGTACAAGTACCTGCTCAAACGCAACCGGCGCATCTACGGGGTCGCCTACACCCTCGACAACGTCGGCGACATCTATCTCGTCGGCCGGATCTCGGCGGCAGCGGTGACCGGCGACGAGATCGACCGCATCCTCGGCCAGGTCCTCGAAGCCGCCGACGGCGACTTCAACGTCCTCCTCGAGATCGGCTTTCATACCTCCATTCAGCGCGAATGGGCGTGGCGGGTCTCCCGCGGCGAACCCCTGCACAACCTGCGCGCCTTCGAGCACATCATCGACAAGGACGCGCTGCCCGCCCCCGGCGAACCGCTGCCCGGCGAGACCGGCCACGAGAATCTTCCGATATAGGGACTGCCGAGGGCAATATGCCCTCGGCAGTGGCTATATCGACAGAAAGTTGCAGGCAGTGGGCTGGCGGGTGTCCGGTTTGCGGTACTCTCGCGGCGGTCTGCGTCACATCGTTGCAATCGCTGTTGATACGATTGCCACCGCGAAACCCACTACTCGGAGGTCTGATGAGCTTCAAGAACCCGTATCCCGACGTCGAGATCCCCAACGTCAGCGTGTATGACTTCCTCTTCGGCTCCATCGCCGACGAGGACCTGGATCGGGTCGCACTCGTTGATCCCAAATCGGGCGCCGAGACCACCTACCGGGCGCTGATCGGGCAGATCAACGCCGCCGCCGGCGCGCTCGCCGCCCGCGGCATCGGGGTCGGCGACGTCGTGGGCATCCTGTCGCCGAACGTTCCCGCGTTCGCCACCGTGTTCCACGGCGTGCTGCGCTCGGGCGCCACCGCGACCACCCTGAACGCGCTGTTCACCGCCAACGAGATCGAGAAGCAGCTCAAGGACTCCAAGGCCAAGCTGCTGATCACCGTCTCGCCGCTGTACGAGCACGCCGCCGAGGCCGCCAAGCGGGTCGGGCTGGCCGACGAGAACCTGATCGTGCTCGACGGCGAGGGCCTGGAGAAGTCCGGCCACCCGAACGCGGTCGACCTGCTGGCCCCGAACCACCCCGCCCCCGAGGTGTCGTTCGACCCCGCCACCCACATCGCGGTCCTGCCCTACAGCTCCGGTACCACCGGAAACCCCAAGGGTGTCAAGCTGTCCCACACCAACCTGGTGGCCAATGTGGCGCAGATCCAGCCGCTGCAGGCGATGAACTCGGACGACGCCATCATCGCGGTGCTGCCGTTCTTCCACATCTACGGCATGACGGTGCTGCTCAACGCGGCGCTGTTCGCTCGCGCCCGGCTGGTCATCATGCCCAAGTTCGACCTGGTCGAGTTCCTGGAGAACATCCAGAACCACAAGGTCACCTACGCGTTCATCGCGCCGCCGGTGGCCGTCGCGCTGGCCAAGCACCCGATCGTCGACAACTACGACCTGTCGTCGCTGCACACCATGCTCTCCGGCGCGGCCTCGCTCGACGCCGAACTCGGCAACGCCGTCGCCAAGCGCCTGAACCTGCACATGCTGCAGGGCTACGGCATGAGCGAGCTGTCGCCGGTCAGCCACCTGATCCCCACCGACTCGCGGGCCGTGCTCGGCAAGGACGAGCCGCCGCTGTCCTCGATCGGCTGGGCCGTGCCCAACACCGAGAACAAGCTGATCGACCCGGCCACCGGCAACGAGATCAGCATCCCCGAAGAAGGCGTCTCCGAGCCCGGTGAGCTGTGGGTGAAGGGCCCGAACGTGATGCTCGGCTACCTGAACAATGATCAGGCCACCGCCGACACCATCGACGCCGACGGCTTCCTGCACACCGGCGACATGGCCACCGTCGACGCCGACGGCTGCGTCTACATCGTCGACCGGCTCAAGGAGCTCATCAAGTACAAGGGCTACCAGGTGCCGCCGGCCGAGCTCGAGGCGCTGCTGCTGACCAACGACAAGATCGCCGACGCCGCGGTCATCGGTGTCATCGAGGAGGAGACCGGCGAGGAGATCCCGAAGGCATTCGTGGTTCGCCAGCCCGGTGCCGAGATCGACGAGGCCGAGGTGATGGCGTTCGTCGCCGAGCGGGTCGCCCCGTACAAGAAGGTCCGCGTCGTCGAGTTCATCGACGTGGTGCCCAAGTCGGCATCCGGCAAGATCCTGCGCAAGGACTTGCGTAAGTAGGTTCTTGCGTGTCGATGGCGGGTGATCTGTGTAGATCACCCGCCATCGATGTCGCAGGTTCTGCTATCCGAACACCACCCCGGCGGCAGGAGCCGGCCCGCTCTGCGGGATAAGCAGCACCGGAGCGAAGAGGTTGACGGTCATGGCCTTCTTCGGTGGCCTGCCAGGTACCGCCGTACTGACCGTCAACGTCGAAGGACGCGCCGGTCATGTACTCGCCGCCCTCGGTGATCAGGTAGACCGCCAGGATCCCTTCGCTGTTCGGATTGCGGTGGGTCAGCCTTGGCCGAGTGTGGGTAATGCCGCCATGTCGACTCCTTGAAGACCGCTGATCTGTTCGTGTTCTCGACGGTAACATACCACCGGTCTTTACATAAGAGGCTGGTGGTCTATACGGCGGGGTGTACTCTTACGTGCCTCCGGGGATCAGGCCGTGAACGAAGTCGCCCACGGAAGGAACGCGCGTATGACGACGACCGGCTTGACGCGGTCGACGTGCACGACGCAATCCCAGCCGTAGACGGTGCCCAGATTGCTCTCCCCGCTGACGAACGGACCGTCGGGCGTAAGCGAACGAAGTTCCGGCGCGACATCGGGGGTGTCCGGGACTTCGGGGGTTCCGGTATCACCGAGCGTTGAGCGCAGTTCCTGAGCGACATCGGGGCGAACCTCGACGATCGCGCTGAGCACGGTCGACGGCGGGCTGGGGAGTTGGATGCGGTCCGTCGACGTGCTGTCCGGGTTGCCCTTCAGCCAACTCGCCGATATCGGTACCCCGAGATCGGGAAAGTGCTTCCGGAACGGGGCGGTTTCATGGCCGACAGGCCCCCAGGCCGTAGTGGTCTCCGGTGCCGACTCCGGTTCTCCGGTCGAGCATGCGGTGAGGGCCAGGGCCAAGCACGTCAATACGACCTTGGCAGTGGTGCGGAGCTTCACGATCGGTGTCTTCTCCTCGGTGATGGTGTCGCTATGCGACTTAAGCGGCAAGCACTGACTCGGTGAAGGCCTCGATGCGGCGGGTCAGGTCGGCGATGCGCTCGGCCCGGATGGCGTCGAGGTCGGTGCCCTTGTGATAGGCGGGTGGGAGCTGGCGGGCGTTGCGGGAGCAGCGGAACGTCTTGCAGACGAGCACGCCGACGGTGTCGCCGCGACGGCCGGCGGGACCGGCCCGGCGGGCCGAGTACAGGACTGCCTCGTCGGTGAGGTTGACGTCGTGACACCACGAACACATCGCCCGCGCACGGGGTTTGGCGTCGGCGCGGGTCAACAGCAGGGTGACGACGCCGTCCTCGCGCGGGACGACCACGTAGGAGCGTTTGGGCAGCTTCGGGTCACGCCAGCCGTAGAACTCGAGCGTGTCGAAGTCGACGTCGTCGAAGTCGGGGGCGAAGGTGACCTTCTTGACCTCGCTGCGCGTGGCGCCCTGGAATGAGGACAGGATGTCTTGGCGGGTAACAGGTTTCATGACAGATCCGTTCGATGGACCCGGTGGCCGGTGCCGACTCGGGTGAGTGAGGTGAGGACAGCGTCGCCCCGCCGGCCCGAGGGGCCGGCTGCGGGGCGCGATCATCTGCCGAGGGCGCACGCGGCGCCGGCGGACTCCTCAACTCGAACGAACATCACCGGATCAGTGTAGACCGCATCGGTAGGGGCCGTCGGGGTGCCCGGCCGGGACCTGTGGTGGCGTCGTGCGGTCGTCTCGCCGGACCCTTCGAGACCCTTGCTCCTTCGTCGCTTCGGCCTCAGGGATCAAGATGTGTGGTCGCTTCGGGCTCGGGGATCACGATGGAGGGAGTTCGTCGCGGGTGGGCGGACGTTCGGTGGACAGTTCCTCGAGAGAACCCTCGGGGGTTCCGGTGCGCTTGTGATGCCAGTACGTCAGCGCCCACAGGATGACGCCGAGCAGCAGCAGCCAGCCGGCGACCTTGTACTGGTCGGTATCGCGGCCGGTGATCGGCAGGGTGAGGTAGAAGCACGTGACGGCACCGGCGGCGGCGACTCCGGTGTAGGTGTGGAAATGCTTGTGCTCCACCTTGTCCCGGCGTAGCACCAGCACCGAGATATTGACGACGGTGAACACCGCGAGCAGCAGCAACGAGGTCGTGCCGCCGAGCAGGCCCACCACCGAACTGTCCGGGTCGGCGCTGACGTACACCAGCAGGCACAGGGCGACGACCGTGGTGAAGACGATCGCCGCCACCGGGGTGCGCCTCCGGGGGTGCACATACGACAGGAATTGCGGCAGCACACCATTTTTCGACATGCCGTACAGCAGACGGCCGGCCATCATCATGTTGATCAGTGCGGTGTTGGCGACGGCGAACATCGAGATCCACGGCAGCAGATCGCCGATCGGGAAGTCGGGGGCGGCGGCCTTCACCACGTCCGACAGCGGTGTCTCACTCCCGGCCAGATCGCCGACCGGGACGATTGCGACAGCCGCGATGGAGATCAGCACGTAGATCACCGCGGTGATCCCGAGACCGGTGAGCATCACGCGCGGGAAGATCTTGACCGGATCCTTGGTCTCCTCGGCCATATTCACCGAATCCTCGAAACCCACGAGTGCGAAGAACGCCAACGACGTGGCCGCGGTGACCGCGATGAACGCGTTCTTGTCGCCGGGGGATTCGAAGGCGACCACCGAGCCCCAGTCGGCGCCGTCGCCGTCGGTGATCAGGAACCACCATCCGATGCACAGCACCAGCGCCAGCCCGCTCAGCTCGACGAGCGTCAGCACCACGTTGGCGCCCACCCCTTCGGCGACACCGCGGAAATTCACGAACATCACCAACAGCAGGAATCCGATGGCCAGGAACATCAGCACCGGATCGTCCTTGGCGGGTGTGTCGCCGTCGCTGAACGCGGTCATCGTGAAATTGGCAAACGCACGGGAAGCCGTTGCGGCGGAGGTGATTCCCGAACACATCACCGTGAACAACACGATGAAGGTGACAAAATGGATGCCGAACGCCTTGTGCACATAGAGTGCGGCGCCGGCCGCCTGCGGATACTTGGTGACCAGTTCCAGGTAGGAGAAGGCGGTGAGGGTGGCGACGGCGAAAGCCACCAGGAACGGCAGCCAGGCGGCACCGCCCACCTCCCCGGCGACCTGGCCGGTCAGGGCGTAGACACCGGTGCCCAGCATGTCACCGACGATGAACAACAACAGAAGTTTTGTTCCGATAACGCGTTTCAGTTCGGGTTTGGCGGCGTCAGGCGCGCCGGTGTCCGCGCTTGTGCTCATGGGTTGAAACGCTAGACGCGCTTCGCGTGGCTCAACACCTCTGTGCACAAACGTGACGATGTCTTTACTTTTCGCGGATGGAATCGGTCTATGCAGGTGCATAGGGGGATCTCAACGTCGGGTAGACGCCGTGGCGGGTTTCTGCAGCGATCGTTGAAGCATGAACACGGAAACCGCGAATACACCGACTGTTGATTCTCCGCGAAAAGCGCTCGCGATAGAGGCTGTGGGACTGACCAAACGGTTCCGGTCCCGAACGGCCGTCGACGGTGCGACGCTGAGCATTCCGGCGGGGACCGTCACCGGTCTGGTCGGCCCCAACGGGGCGGGAAAGACCACGCTGCTGGCCATGCTGCTGGGACTGGTCCGCCCCACCTCGGGCACGGCTAGCGTACTCGGTGAACCGGTGTCGAGGCCGGCACGGTACCTACCGAAAGTCGGGTCGCTCATCGAGACCCCCGCATTTCATCCGGCCGTCGGCGGGCGCGACAACCTGCGCGCGCTCGCCGCGCTGACCGGGCAACCCCCGACCGACCTCGACGACCTCATCGACCTCGTCGGCCTCGCCGGTCGTGGCAACGATCCGGTCGGCAGCTACTCGCTCGGCATGAAACAGCGTCTCGGGATCGCCGCCGCGCTGCTCGGCGATCCCGAACTGGTGATTCTCGATGAACCCACCAACGGGCTCGATCCCGTCGGTATGGCAGATGTCCGCGACATCGTCACCACCATCGCCGCCCGCGGCGCCACCGTCATCGTCTCCTCGCATCTGCTCAGCGAACTGGAACAGATGTGCGACTGGCTGGTGATCCTGCGCCTCGGCGGGCTCCTCTACGAAGGTCCGGCGTCAGGATTCACGGACGGCGGCGCCGTGCTGCGTGCCGTCCCCGCCGATCCGGCCGGCATCGCCGAACTGTCCCGTATCGCAGTGGGATTCGGTTTGCCGGTCACCGACGACGGCGACGGATTGCGTATCGACGTCGCCGGTGCCGAGGACCCGTGCCAGGTCGCCGCGACGCTCAACGAGCGCGCGCACGGCCACGGAATCATCTTGCGCGAGCTGCATATCCGGCGCCCGGACCTGCAGAGCCGGTACCTGGAACTCGTCGCGTCCTGAAATCGCTCGCATCCCGAATTCATAAGAGCCGTAAGGAAACCGAGACAATGTTCACCGCACTCACCCGATCCGCCCACTCCGAGTGGATACTGCTCGACCGGCCGCGGCTGTGGTATTCGGTGCTGCCGCTCGCCGCCGTACTCGCCGTCGGCGCCACCTGGCTGGTCACCGCCGCCGCGGGTGACGGTCCCCGCGGTATCGCCGCCGTCGACGGCGCGACATCGGCGGTCATGTCGGCCACCGGATTCGTGGCGCTGCTGGTGGCCGCGGCCTTCGCGGCACCGGCCGGCAATCAGATCGACCGCGGCCTGACCCGGGCGGCGCTGACCCGGCAGCCCCGGCGTATCGCGCTGGAAACCGGCAAGCTCACCAGCCGGCTCGGGGTCGCCGCGATCACCGCGGTCACCGCCCTGGTGGCGGGCGCGGTCACCGCGCGCGTCGTCGCCCCGCACTACGGTTATTCGACGGCCGGCTGGTTCGGCGCCGACGGCCTCGGGGACATCGCCTCCGACGCCGCGCGACTGGGGCTGTTCATCCTCATGTACGCCGCCATCGGCACCACGCTCGCCGTGATCATCCGGTCCACCCCCATCACCCTGGCAGTGCTGCTGCTGTGGTTCGGCCCCATCGAGAACGTCCTCGGCGAGGGCCACGACTGGGCGCAGCGCTGGTTTCCCGGTCTGGTGATGCGCAGCCTGGTGAACCCCGGCGCACCTGACTCACTCGCCACGCACACGGTGCTGTGGACCTCGGCGATCTACCTGGCCGTGTGCGCGGTCGTCGCCGGTGTGGTGCTGGCCCGCCGCGACGTCACGAACTGAAACAGCCCAGAACCCTTAACGGCCCAGAACCGAAACATGAAGGAACCCGATCATGTCCACGCACACCTCCGGATCCCGGAGACTCTCCCGCAAAGCCCGGCGCGGTGTCCTGATTGTCCACATCGTGAGCAGCGTCGGCTGGATCGGCGTCAACCTGGCGATGCTGGCACTCGCAGTCACCGCAGTCACCAGTGACTCCGGCGCGACGGTCTCGGCATCCATCATGGCGATCACGGTGATCGTGCCGCCGGTGGTGCCCGCGCTGGCCGCCGTCACGCTCGCCAGTGGGGTGGTGCTGGGGCTCGGCACGTCGTGGGGTGTTGTCACCTACTGGTGGGTGGCCGTCAAGCTGGCCATCTCGGTGATCCTCACCGTGCTCGTGGCTGTGCTGCTGACACCGAACGCCCTGACGATCGACGTGCCGGACCCGGTGGGTACCGGCGGCGACGTTCGAGGTGCCGTCGCGGTCACCGACTTTCTGTTCCCGCCGGTCGTGTCCACCGTCGCGCTGCTGGTGGCCACCTGGTTGTCGGTGGTCAAGCCGGGTGGCAAGGTCGGACGCGGCAGCAAGTCGGGCGGCAGGGCGCACCCGGTCCGGCGCCGTGACGTCCGCGCCGACTCGGTCGCATGATCCGGGTAGGTGCCAAGATGAGAAGCATGTCCGACGTCGAGGCGATGCGACCGGACCGGCGCGCGGGGCTGAGTCCGGTGGCCGTCGACGGCGCGATCGCGGTGGTGCTCGTTGCCCTCGTCGCCGGCGCGTCCCAGTCCATCGCCGGCGTCACCGCAACCGGGGTGGCGTTCGGTGTGGTGGGGGCGCTCGCCATCACCGCCACCGCCTACCTGCCGATGGTGCCGGCGGTCGTGGTGCCCGCCTGTCTGTTCGGCTACCTGGCCACCGGGAATCCCGGTGGACCCGCGCTGCTCGTCGGACCGGTCACCATGGCGATCCTCGGCTATCGGGCACCCAAACCCATTGTCGCGGTGGGGGTTGTGCTGGTGATCGCGGCCGTCGCCGGTGGCCGCGTCGTCGGCTTCGCCGAACTCGGTCCCATCGGCACCGCCGGACCCGCCTGGGCGATCGCGGTGGCGTTGGTCGGTGTCACCGTCCGCACCCAGGTGGACAGGCGAGCCGAACGCCGCAGGCAGCATGACCTGCTACGCCGTCAGGCGGTGACCGGTGAACGCCTGCGCATCGCCCGCGACCTGCACGACTCCGTCGCCCATGCGCTGGCCAGCATCAACGTCCAATCGACCGTGGCCGACCGGCTCCTCGAGCGGGATCCGGCCAAGGCCCGCGAAGCGCTCGCCGCCATCCGGGGCGCCTCCGGCGATGCCCTTGACGAGCTCGGCTGGCTGCTGAATTCGTTGCGTGAGAACAGTGTCGACGAGGACGCTGTCGACGAGAATCACGAACCCGGCGCAAGTATCGACGGCATCGGTGAGCTGATCGCCCGCGCCCGCAACGACGGACTCACCGTCACCTACCAACGCGACCCGGCCGTCGACGGTCTACCTATCGCGCGGCAGGTCAGCGCCGCCGCATACCGGGTCGTCCAGGAAGCGCTGAGCAACGTGACCCGGCATGCGGGTCCGGCTGCCAGGGTGCGTGTCCACGTCGAACATCACGGCGCGACCTTGCGTGTCGGGATCACCGACGACGGGCGGGCCGGGGGACCGGCCGCACCACGCGGGACCGGCGTCGGACTCATCGGAATGGCCGAGCGGGTCCAATCGACCGGCGGCACACTCGACGTGGGACCACGATCGCCGGGCTTCGCCGTGCAGGCGACCTGGCCGCTCCCGCACGTGGGGGCGCCATGATCCGGGTCCTCGTCGTCGACGATCAGACGTTGGTGCGCACCGGTTTTCGTACGGTGCTCGACCTCGAAGACGACATCGATGTCATCGGTGAGGCCGCCGACGGGGATGAGGCGCTGGCGCGTACCCGTGCACTGCGCCCCGACGTCGTCGTGATGGACATCCGGATGCCGCGCACCAACGGCATCGAAGCGACCCGGCAGATCACCGCCGACCCCGGCCTCGCCGGCGTCAAAGTCCTCATCCTCACCACCTTCGAAATGGACGAATACGTCTTCGACGCACTCGACGCGGGAGCGAGCGGCTTTCTGCTCAAACACGCCTCGGCCGACGAACTCATCAATGCCGTCCGCACCATCGCCACCGGTGAGGCGTTGCTCTCGGCGCATCAGGTGCAGCGGCTGGTGGCCGCGTTCGCCTCCCGTAACCGTGCGGCCGGGGCGGGTCCGGGTGTCGCTGCTCTCACCGACCGCGAACGCGAGGCGGTGCGCCTGGTCGCGGCAGGTTCGACCAACGAACAGATCGCGCAGCGCTGGGTGGTCAGTGCCGGGACCGTCCGCACCCATCTCAGCCGGGCGATGACCAAACTTCACGCTCGCGACCGTGCCCAGCTCGTGGTCATCGCCTACCGGACAGGTCTGGCCGAACCGCCCGGGTGACCGCTCTATTCGCCGAGGATGCCGGCGATGCGGGCGCCCCAGTGTTCGTGTGCCGACTGTCGTGGCACGCCGACGGCCCGGCCGATGGTGGCCCAGCTCGTGGACATCGTGCGCAGGACCAGGACGGTCTCGGTGCCGTCGAGTCCTGCCGCATCCTCCGAAAAGGAGCTCCGCCCGAGTCCGAGGTGGTGCCGTCATGGAGGAATCTCGCCGGACCCCTCGCTCGTACCTCGCTTCGGCCTCGGGGATCAAGTTGGTGGGTTGTTTGTTCCCGGCTTCGGTTTCGGGGATCAAGAACGTGGGTCGCTGGGCTTCTGCACCGTCGTCGGGGTCGCCGACGTGGCGTTCGGCGCTGTCGGGACGAACCCGTCGGCCGATGTGGGCAACGCCGATGTGGAAAACTCATCGGCATGAGCAACGGCACCCTGATTTTGATGCGGCATGGCGAGAGCGAATGGAATGCGTCCAACCAGTTCACCGGCTGGGTCGACGTCGCGCTCACGGAGAAGGGCACCGCGGAGGCGGTGCGGGCGGGTGAACTGCTCGTCGAGCACGACCTGCTGCCCGACGTGCTGTACACCTCGCTGCTGCGCCGGGCCATCGCGACCGCGCAGATCGCGCTCGACAAGGCCGACCGGCACTGGATTCCGGTGGTCCGGGACTGGCGCCTGAACGAACGCCACTACGGTGCGCTGCAGGGGCTCAACAAGGCCGACACCCTGGAGAAGTACGGCAACGAGCAGTTCATGCTGTGGCGCCGCAGCTACGACACCCCGCCGCCGGCCATCGACGCCGACGCCGAGTACAGCCAGAGCCACGACCCGCGGTACGCCGATCTCGACGAGGTGCCGCTGACCGAATGCCTCAAGGACGTCGTCGAACGACTCATCCCGTACTTCACCGAGACCATCGCCGCCGACCTGCGGGCCGGTAAGACCGTGCTCGTCGCCGCCCACGGCAACTCGCTGCGGGCACTGGTCAAGCACCTCGACGGCATCTCCGACGCCGACATCGCCGGCCTGAACATCCCCACCGGCAACCCGCTGCGCTACGACCTCGACGACGACCTCAAGCCGCTCAACCCTGGCGGCACCTACCTCGATCCGGAGGCAGCCGCGGCCGGTGCCGCAGCCGTCGCCGCCCAAGGCCAGAAGAAGTAGCTGCCCAGAAGAAGTAGTCGCGGAGAAGTAGCCGCGGAAGAAGTAGTCGCAGAAAGCAGCGCTGTCCGCGACGTCGTGATGCCCCCGCCGGTTGTCCGGTGGGGGCATCACGCTCTCGAGCCTCATCTGCAACATCAACCGGGCCGCACGGTGGTGTGATGCGGGCTACATTGGACGTATGGGCGAAACGGGGACGGTTCAGATCAAGCATGTGCCGGCGCAGGAGCGATATGAGGCTTATGTGGCGGCGGAGGACGGTACCGATGTGCAGGTCGGCTACCTCGATTACGTAACGGAGATCGAGCAGGTGGTGCTCACCCACACGGTGGTCTTCGAGCGGTTCAGCGGACACGGATACGCGGGCCAACTGGTCAAGGCGGTGCTCGACGACATCCGGCCCTCGGGTAACAAGGTGGTCCCCGTGTGCTCCTACGTGGAGTCCTACGTCGGTAAACACCCCGAGTACGCCGACATGGCGGTCTCGGTGCCCCGCTGACGCGGCTCGGGTGCCCGGAACGGGTTGACGCCGCGCGGGCCGGAGAGATCCGGGCCTTCCGGGGTGCCTGAAGGATCTCGTGGGCGCTTTCGGGGTGTGCAGGGCGTCCGGGATCTTGTGGGTTGTGGAACTCTACGTGAACAGCGGCCGAACTCGCCCGCATGGCGTGCGTCGGCCGTTCGCCGGGCCGTAAGGTGCAGATTGTGACCGTTGCTTTGGTTCTTGGCGCGATCGCACTGGCATTGGTTGTCGGCGTTGCTGTCGGTGCACTGGTCGTGGGGCCCCGCTTGGGAGGCTCCCGCGGCGCGGCCCCGGCCACCGTGCAGCCCGTACCCGCCATCGTGCATCTCGAGGCGGCCGACTCGCCGCGGGCGGTTCCCGAGGAGGCCGAGCTGCGCGAGGCCGACGTCATCGGCCTCACTCCCGACGGCCGCATGACCCGGGCGGGCCTGCTCGGGCTGATCCTTCGCAACTCCGAAACGGCGGTCGCCGTCGTCGACGAGTTCCGCGATGTCGTGCTGTACAACCATCGCGCCGTCGAACTGGGTATGGTGCGTGACCGGCTGCTCGCCGAAGTCGTGTGGCGAGCCGCCAAGGACGTCCTTGACATCGCCTCGTCGGACATCGCCTCGTCGGACATTGCCTCGTCGGGCACCGCCCAGTCGGACACCGGTTCCTCGGGGACCACCGCGGAAAAGCGGTTCGAGTTCACCCCCAGCCCGTCGACACTGGGATTCGTCTCCACCGGCCGGGCCACCGCCCGCAACGTCGACTCCGTGGGATGTCTGGTCCGGCTCGCCGTCGGCGGCGACGGCAAACACGACGAACGGTACGCGGTCGTGTACGGCGTCGATGACACCGAACACGCCCGGGTGGAGGCCACCCGCCGCGACTTCGTCGCCAACGTCTCGCACGAACTCAAGACGCCTGTCGGTGCCATCGGCCTGCTCGGCGAGGCACTGCTCGAATCGGCCGACGACATCGACGCGGTCAGCCATTTCGGCAAACAGGTGGTGGGCGAGGCCGCCCGGCTCGGCACGATGGTCAACGAACTACTGTCACTGTCGCGGCTGCAGAGCGGCCGGACCGAGGAGCTCAGCAGCGTCGACGTCGACGAACTGGTCGACGAGGCGCTCGAGTCCGCGGCTCTCACCGCGGACGCCGCCGGAATCAAGCTGCAGGCCGACGCACCGATCGGGCTCACCATCCGCGGCGACCGGATGCTGCTGCTGACTGCCCTCAACAACCTCATCGTCAACGCCATCGCCTACTCGCCGGAGAACACGATGGTCTCGGTCAGCCGCAGGCGCACTGTCACCGACGGCGTCCCGATGGTGTCGATCGCCGTCACCGACCGCGGCATCGGAATCGCGCCCGCCGACCAGCAGCGCGTGTTCGAGCGGTTCTTCCGCGTCGACAAGGCACGGTCGCGGCTCACCGGCGGCACCGGGCTGGGGCTGGCGATCGTCAAACACGTCGCGGCCAACCACGACGGGACGATCGCGCTGTGGAGCAAACCCGGCACCGGGTCGACATTCACGCTCAGCATCCCGCAGGAAGTCCTCGGCCCCGACGACGGTGACCCCGACGACGATGACCCTGACGACGATGACCTCGGTGACAACAGCGTCGGCGCTGACCGTGCGGACGGGGACCCCGCCGGGGCATCCCGGGCCGCTGACACCACGGGCGGGTCGGTGCCGGCCAAGTGATCAGCGACGCCCGCCCCCGATTTTTCCCGAATTTTTGATCAGAGGACAGAAGGAATCTATCTGTGACGCACGTATTGATCGTCGAGGACGAGGAAGCCTTGGCCGATCCGCTGGCATTTCTGCTGCGCAAGGAGGGTTTCGAGGCCAGCGTGATCAACGACGGAGCGCAGGCGCTGGCAGCGTTCGACCGGATCAACCCCGACATCGTGCTGCTCGACGTGATGCTGCCGGGGATGTCGGGCACCGAGATCTGCCGGGCGCTGCGGGCCAAGTCCGGTGTCCCCGTGATCATGGTGACCGCCCGTGACTCGGAGATCGACAAGGTCGTCGGACTCGAGCTCGGCGCCGATGACTATGTCACCAAACCGTATTCGGCACGAGAACTGATCGCCCGGATCCGGGCGGTGCTGCGCCGCGGCGGCGACCCCGCCGATGACGAGACCGCCGTGGTGGTGCTCGAGGCCGGGCCGGTGCGGATGGATGTGGACCGGCACACCGTGGCCGTCAACGGGGATCCGATCACGTTGCCGCTCAAGGAGTTCGACCTCCTTGAATACCTGATGCGCAATGCCGGCCGGGTGCTCACCCGGGGTCAGCTCATCGACCGGGTGTGGGGCGCCGACTATGTCGGTGACACCAAAACCCTTGACGTGCATGTGAAACGGCTCCGCGCCAAGATCGAGCCCGACCCGGGGTCACCCAAGCATCTGGTGACCGTGCGGGGGCTGGGGTACAAGCTCGAGCCCTAGGCATTCTCGGACCGCTGCCATCCTTGAGCCGTTGCCGAGTTGGGAGCCTCGTGTCGCCGGACCCAACGCGTCCCTCGCTCCTTCGTCGCTTCGGCCTCAGGGATCAAGATGTGTGGTTGCGTCGGGGTCGGGGATCAAGGTGTGTGGTTGCGTCGGGGTCGGGATCAAGAGGTGTGGTCGCTTCGGCCTTGGGATCAAGGTGTGTGGCTGCGTCGGGTTCGGGGATCGAGGGGACTCAGTCGTCGAGGCGTTCGTACTTGATGTCGGTGTCGCGGCGGTTGGTGGCGGCGGCGGTGGCGGGGTGAATGGCGATGAGGCCCAGCCCGTTCCGGCGTTTGCAGACTTCGGCGAGGGCGTCGTAGGCGGCCTGGCCGATGAGTTCGATCAGCTCGGGCGCGTACGACTGCCACACCTGGGTGGCCCCGACATGGGCGTCGGGTGAACCCGAGCAGTACCACTTCAGGTCGTGGCCGCCCTCGCCCCAGCCGCGCCGGTCGTATTCGGTGATGGTGGTCTTGAGGACCTGGGTGCCGTCGGGCCGTTCCACCCAGTCCTGTTCGCGGCGGACCGGAAGTTGCCAGCACACATCGGGTTTCACGGTCAGCGGTTCGAGTCCCTTGCGCAGGGCCATCGCATGCAGCGCGCAGCCGGGGCCCTTGGCGAAGTCGGGCCGGTTCAGGAAGATGCACGCGCCCTTGTAGGTGCGGGTCTTGAGGGCCGGTTCGTCGTCGAGGTCACCCTCTTCGAGGTAGCCGCGCGGGCCGACCGGATCTTTGCCGGAGCCCTTCTTGTAGAACTGCCAGTCGTCCTCGGTCAGCATCGACATGCCCTTGGCGAGCCGTTTGCGGTCGGCCTTGTCCGACAGGTACGCCCCGTGTGTGCAGCAGCCGTCGGATTCGCGCCCGTCGACGATGCCCTGGCAGGCGGGGGTGCCGAAGACACACGTCCAGTGCGACAGCAGCCAGGTGAGGTCGGCGCTGATCATGTGTTCGGGGTCGTCGGGATCAGCGAACTCATACCATTCGCGCGCGAAGTCGAGGCCGACTTCGGGGGTGGGGCGCATGCGTGCGCTCGTTCGGGTGTTCGCCACGGTGACAACGGTAACGCCGAGGGTGCGGTGCGTGCCTAATCAGAGGGGACCCGACCACCTGATTCGCAGGATTCGGCCCGGTTGCGGGCGATGTCCGATTCGCGCGAATCTGCCGGGCATTTCGCGAGCCGCTGTTGTAACGGCGGTACGACGCAGTAGCGTTGCCGGAGTGCGCTTAGGAGTACTCGATGTGGGCAGTAATACGGTCCACCTGCTGGTTGTCGACGCCCATCGCGGCGGTCATCCCACCCCGATGAGTTCGACGAAGGCGGTTTTGCGCCTCGCCGAGCAGATCGACGCGGACGGAAGGCTCACCGACCGGGCTGCGGGCAAACTCGTCGAGTCGGTCGACGAGTTCACCCACATCGCCACGTCATCGGGATGTGAGCAGATCATGGCGTTCGCCACTTCCGCGGTGCGCGATGCGACCAACTGTGACGAGGTTCTCGCCGAGGTCGCCGCCAAGACGGGCGTCACGGTCGACGTGCTGTCGGGCACCGACGAGGCGCGGCTGACTTCGCTGGCCGTGCGCCGCTGGTACGGCTGGAGCGCGGGCCGCATCCTCGCCCTCGACATCGGCGGTGGTTCGCTGGAGATGTCCAACGGTGTCGACGAGGAACCGGATGTCGCGCTGTCGCTGCCGCTCGGCGCGGGCAGGCTCACCCGCGAGTGGCTGCCCGACGACCCGCCGGACCGCCGACGGATCTCTGTCCTGCGCGATTGGCTCGACGCCGAACTGAAGGTCGCCGCCAAACAGCTCTCGGACTGCGGCAAACCCGATCTGGTGGCGGCCACGTCCAAGACGTTCCGCAGCCTGGCCCGGCTCACCGGCGCGGCGCCCTCGAGCGCCGGTCCCCGGGTGCGGCGGGAGCTGACCTCGAGCGGGCTGCGGCAGCTGATCGCGTTCATCTCGCGGATGACCACGTCCGATCGCGCTGAACTCGAAGGCGTCAGCAGCGACCGTGCCGGCCAGATCGTCGCGGGCGCGCTCGTCGCGGAGGCCGCGATGCGGGCCCTGGACATCGATACACTGGAAATCTGCCCGTGGGCTCTGCGGGAGGGAGTGATCCTGCGGCGGCTCGATACAGGGCTTCAGTAGGTCTGGACTTCAGTAGGCCGGGGCTGCGGAAGAGCCGGGTTCGACAGGCCGGGTTCCAGGTGTGTCGGCGGGTGATCCGGCCGGACTTCGGTAGGTTGGGGCGTCGGCATTCGAAGAACGTAGTGCAGAAGCTTTAAGATGTTGAACGCGGTTGTCGGAGAAACTTTGGGAGAACGCACGCAATGGTGAACGAGGACGCAGATTCCCGGCCCATTTCCGTATCCGAGCTGTTGGCACGTCATCAGGGCGATGCCGATACGACCACCTCGGCCAAGGACAGCCGTAACCGGCGCCGGGCCGGACGTGACGGCGCGGTGTCGATGGCCGAGTTGACCGGGGAGGTGCCGCGGGTCTCCTCCGATCCGACCGCCGAGCCTCGGCACATCTCTTTCCCGCGCGCCGATCGTCCCGCCGACCGGCAGCCCCCCACCGGTGGTGCGCTCACCTCCAGCGGAATGCCCACCTACAGTCCCGCGGCCGCGCAGGCGCCGGAACCGGACGCCGACAACGAGGCGACCGGGATCATCGAGCGCGTTCACGAGACCGGACCCGAGTCGGGCGAGCTGTCCGGCGCCGGCGAATCCGTCGTTTCCGAGCCCGAGATCCCCGCAGCGACCGAGCCCACCAAGGTCACCGCGGCCGACGAGGACGGTGACTTCGACTCGTACCGGTCGTTCTCCGACGTCGAGGTCGAACCCGAGGTGAAGCAGCCCCGGCGCGGGCTGTTCGGCCGGCGCAAGGCCCGCGGCGGCGACCGTCAGGAGCCGGACGAGGCCGACGGCCCGACCGAGGCGATCGCCAAGACCTTCGACCGCACCGAACCCGTCGGCGCGGTGACGCCGAACGAGCGCACCGACATCATCGACCGCACCGGCACCGAGGCCCCGTCGCCGGCGGAACTCACCGACCGGACCGAGGTCATCGATCGGACCGATGCCCCGGATGCAACCGCCGCAGCCACCGATACCGGCGATCTGCCGGACGACCTCGAGCGCACGGGGGTCATCGACCACCCAGACGATCTCGAACGGACCGGCGTCATCGAGCGGACCGGGTTCGGCACACCGGACGAACCGGCCGACCGCGGCGACGCGGGGAAGCCGGGCACCGGCGGACCCTCCGAATACCTCGCCAATCTGTACTCGGGTGCTCCTGGCGCCGGTGGGTCCGGCAGCGGCGACGATCTGCGGCCCGGCGAGACCACCGAGGTCATCGCACCGGTCGGCGACGACGCACCGGCGGCCGCGGCGCCCTCACCCAATGCCTACCGGCTCGACCCGCCCCAGGCACCCGGAAAGCAGGCCCCCGGAAAGCAGGCACCCGGAGACGACACCCCGGACGACCAGGCATCCGGCACCGACCTGTCCGGTGAGGACGGCGAAGCCGGGACCGTCGCGCACGATTTCGGAGATCTGACCGACGACGAACCCGAGATCGACCCCGCGACCCGGGCCGCGCAGGCACGTGCGGCGCGGGCCGGCGCCGCCAAGACCGCAGGCGGGAAGAAGAAGCTCTTCGGCCGGAAGTCCGCCGCGGCGGACGGCACCGCTGCCGACGATGACACCTGGACGGATGCCTACGGGACAGACAGGTTCGGCTCAGACGATGAGTCCGTCGCCGAGCAGGAGCACGATCTCGCGGCGGACGACGCCGGTGAGCCCGCCGGGTCCGCGGCCAAGACACTCGCGGAGAAGACCTCCGCCGCGAAGAAGGCCGCCCAGCAGAAGATGCAGGACCCGAAGGGGGCCGACGCCGGCCACGAGCGGTCGCCGGCGGTGGCGTGGGCGCTCGTGATCGGTGAGTCCATCCTCGGTATCGCCGTCGGTATCGGCCTGTTCTGGGGATTCAAGCGCCTCTGGGAGTGGAACGTTCCGTTCGCGCTGGTGCTGTCGGTGGTGGTGATCTTCAGCATCGTCACCCTCACCCACGTCGTGCGGCGGTCGCGCGACCTGGCCACCACCTTGCTGGCGGTGGGTGTCGGGCTGCTGGTGACCATCGGCCCGCTGGTGTTGCTCGCGACGTGACGTCCGAGCCGCTCGCACTCCGGCGAACAGGGGGCCGTCCTGTCGTGCGGCCGGAGATCCCGGTGGGATTGTCCACCGCGTCGGTGTACCCGCAGAACACGGAGGCAGCGTTCCAGTACGCGGCCGAACTGGGCTTCGACGGCATCGAACTGATGGTGTGGGGTGACCCGATCAGCCAGGACGTCGCGCACGTCGAGTATCTTTCGTCGCGCTATCAGGTGCCGATCCTGTCGATCCACGCGCCGTGCCTGATCATCTCGCAGCGGGTGTGGGGCAAGGATCCGGTGCCCAAGCTGGCGCGCGCGGTGCACGCCGCGGAGGACCTCGGCGCGCCCACCGTCGTCGTGCATCCGCCGTTCCGCTGGCAGCGCTACTACGTCGACGCCTTCGACGACATCGTCGGCGAGCTCGAGGACGACAGCGGCGTGGCAGTCGCGGTGGAGAACATGTTCCCGATGCGCGCCGACCGGTTGTTCGGTGCGGGGGAGCGGTCGGCGCGGCGGCTGTCGCGGCGCGGCGGCGGTCCGGGCGCGGCGGCGTCGGCGTTCGGCAAGTCCATCGACCCCACCGACGACGGGTACCGCAACTACACCCTCGATCTGTCGCACACGGCGATGGCCGGCGCCGACGCCCAGGCGATGTTCACCCGGATGGGCGCCGAGCTCACCCACCTGCACCTGGCCGACGGCAGCGGCGCCGCCCACGACGAGCATCTGCTGCCCGGCGACGGCACCCAGCCGTGTGCGACGATCTGTCGCCAACTGGCCGCGAGCGATTTTGACGGCGCGGTAGTGCTGGAGATCACGACGAGCTCAGCACGCACCAAACCGGAGCGGGCGGCGATGCTGGCCCGGGCGCTCGACTTCGCCCGCACCCACCTGGCACG
>NZ_BAED01000064.1 GCF_000241345.1 Gordonia amarae NBRC 15530 | reverse complement strand
GTTGAGTGTACGGTCGCGGGCACTCCGAGGCAGGTCAGAGCGGTGGCGGATTGGCTTTGTCCCATCGACGCTGATCATCGGCTAGTTTGGCGATCCGTTTCCGGCGGTCGGCGTCGAGGGTGGCTCGGGCGGGTGGTCGGGGTCGCGGTGTGGGAGGGGGCCGGGGAACAGGGTGCGGCCGGTGAAGAAGGCGGCGTGGAACTCATGGCCAGTGGGGATTGGAACCAGCCGTGGCCGAGGTCGTCCTGGTAGTCCTGCCAGCTCGTGAACGTTTTGATGCGGTGGTGGAAGCGGCAGAGCGGTTTGAGGTTGGTGAGGACTGTTTGACCGCCACGGGTGGGATTGCGGTGGTCGAAGGGGGTGGTGTGGTCGATGCCGGCTTTCCACACCGGGGAGTTGCAGCCGGGGAAGGTGCAGCACAACTCCCCTGTTTTGACCAGGTTGATCAGCTTCTTGCTGGGGGTGTACCTGGAGGGCTGCCGGTCGGCTTGCTTGGTGTGGGTGTTGAGGTAGCTGCGTTCGGCTTCGGTGACCATCGTGCGCAGGGTGGCGGCGTCGATGATGCCGTGGCCGTCGAGAAAGCCCGGTCCTTGTCCAGGCCCAGCAGGGTCGACAGGTTGACCACGATGTGAAACACCGGGCGCGCACCCGAACCGCATCCGTCCACACCGCATCCATCAACCTAATGCCTTTTGCGGACAGTCCGCGGCGCGATCCGCCCGCACCTCGTCGTCGTCGGGATCCGTGCCGGTGAGGTCGTAGGCGTCGGCGCCGACGGGCATCGCGACGCACGCCGCGCACAGGCACGGCAGAACGGTCCGGCCCTTGGCCAAGGCCACCAGTGCGTAGGCGCGGCGTTGCTGTTTGGTGCGGGGATCGCCCGAATGCACCGACCCTGCCATCGTGTTCAACTTCGCGTCGACGGCGCGCCGTCCGCCGCGGGCAGCGACGCGCCGATCCGGGAATTGCCACGGGCGAAACGGTCCGGGGTGATGGTCACCTTGCGGCCGGCCTTGTTACGTTCGGTTTGCCTGCGGGTAGCTTCCGGATCCCACCGCGCGATCAACGAATCGACCAGTGTTGAAGCTGCGGGTGGGCATCGGCGGATTCTCTTGAATCGCCATCGCCAGATGTGCGTCGATGTCCTCGATCGCCTCCGGTGAGCACAGGTCGGTGCGCGCTACCGCGGACAGGAACCGGTCGAGATCGATGCGGCCTTCGGCCAAGGTGTAGGACGTGAACACCAGGCGGTAGCGGGCGGCGTCGCCAGCGATGATCAGAGCTTTGGCTCGAGACGATGTGATGGTCAGGACCGCGTCGACCTCGGCAATCGCTTGTTCGAGACCGTCCGGACCAAAGTCGGCGTACGGATCTTTGCCCGCAGCGACCGAATCCAACAGCTGCGCAGGTGTGCCTTCGCCCGAATCGGTCCGACTGCACTCGTAGGCATGGTCTTCGGCGAGTTCGTCGTGAATCATGCTGGCCGCGCGCATCATCCGGTACTGAGCCACAGCAATCTTTGACGCGCAGTGCGCGAGCACCTCCACCAGTTTGGTGGCCGAGAGGTCGTCGTCTCCGGCCAGCTCCCGAGCCACCCGCGTGCGTCAGCGCGGGAGCATATCGGTGGTGCCCGATTCGCCGTCGTTGTGTGCTTCACCCCAAGCCATCAGTCGATTGTACGTTCGAGTTACGGTATTTGCTCAGATATTGGCGCGATCGGTAAGGATTCCTCCAACCAGAGGAGTCCCCGGCTCAGCATCCCGCGATCGACAGCGAATTGTCGTTCGGCGCGGGCATACTGCGCCTGTGAAAAAGATCCTGTACGTCGACCTCGACAACACCCTCGTCGACTTCCAGTCCGGCATCGACCGACTCTCCGCCGCCGACTTCGCCGAGTACGACGGCCACTACGACGATGCGCCCGGCATCTTCGCGCTCATGGATCCGCTCCCCGGCGCGATCGACTCCTACGCCGAACTCAGCGGACTGTTCGACACCTACATCCTGTCGACGGCACCCTGGGACAACCCGTCGGCATGGACCGACAAGCTCAACTGGGTGCGCCACCACATCGGCGCCGACGAAGGGACCCCCGCCTACAAGCGGCTCATCCTCTCGCACCGCAAACACCTCAACGCCGGCGACTACATCATCGACGACCGCACCAAGAACGGCGTCAGCGAATTCCAGGGCGTACACATCCATTTCGGGCAACCCGGGTTCGAGACGTGGGAGCAGGTCGTCCAGCATATGCGGCCACTGGCGTAGGGCCGGCCCAGGCCATCGGAGTCGACGATGTGCTCCAATCGATCCACAACCTGACCGTCAGATCTGGACAACACGGACTTCGCCGTGTTGACTGTCCGATCAGGTAGTCGATCAATGACTTTCATAGAGCACATCGTGTTGCGATCCAGGGGGGATAGTGGCAGGCGACGACGATCAGCCGCAGGGCACGAAGTACGCGTTCGACATATCCGGGGAGGTGGAATCCGATCCGGAGTGGTGGAAGGCACGGGGCAAGACGGCCGAGCAGGCGGCGGAGGATCTTCAGATTCTGGCACAGAATGCCGAGCAGATCTGCAGGACCAATCACTACGGTAAATGCGTAGAAGGCGAGACCACTCATGAGCTATTCCGCGGGATAGTCACCACGTGGGCCCGGGATCTCCGGGAGCAATCCACATCCGCGCGGAACCTTGCAGAAGCGTGTTTTGCTGCGGCCAAGACCCTCAGCGACACCGACTACGAGGCGGCCTCTCACATTGGACCGTTCTGACTTCGCACGTAGACCAGATCGAATTTTCCGTACTTTGACGATCGTCTATGCCGCAATCGCTGCTTTCGCTGCAACGGGATGCGCCGTGGACGGTGAGCCGCGGTCCGCGACCACGGCATCGCCACTGGGAAAGACGCCATCCGAGGCTGTCCGACAGAATGATGATTCTGGCAAGAGGCTACCGTTTACGACAACTTTCCCGGACCGGTGGTCAAGAAACAACGACGGCACCAAGTATGAACCGTGCACCGCCTTGACCGACGCCGAGCTGGCAGACACAGGACTCGATCCGCACAGCGTCTCGGATATCGCGCTGGCCAATCGCCAGACTGTTCGAGGATGCCTATGGCAATACGCGAGCCTTAGGAACTCAAGTTTGTCCCAGGGCACCGGGAACGCACCCACATTCGAAGAAAGAATCACGGACCGTGATTGGTACAAGACTTCGTGGGATATCAGAATCGACGGGCGACTCGTCATGGTCGACTCGACTGGTCGCTACGACTGCTCGACAACGGTAAAGTCCGGCGACGCCCCCGTCGTAACAATCGTAATGCGGACCGCAGATCTAATCCCGTTAACGGAACTCTGCAAATACGCCATAGATTTCACCCGTCGTACCATCCCCAAAATGGAACCGCCCGCTCCGTGAGGTGGCGCAGAGAATTCGCTTCCGCGTAACTCAGGCCTGGTCTCTACTTTCCCCTGCCGAGTGAGTCGGCGTAGTCGGCCCGGACCACCCGTTTGAGCAGTTTGCCGCTCGCATTGCGGGGCAGCTGATCGATGAAGACAATCCGTTTGGGCACCTTGAACGCTGCCAGCCGGGACCTGGTGTGGGCGATCAACTCGTCCTCGGTGACAGCGGAATCGGCCACCACGAACGCGACGATCGCCTCGATCCATTTCGGGTCGGGCACACCGATCACCGCGACCTCGGAGACACCCGGATGGGTGTACAGGGCATCCTCCACCTCACGCGACGCGACAAGGACGCCGCCGGTGTTGACCACATCTTTGATGCGGTCGACGACCGTGATGTAGCCCTCGGCGTCTATCGACACCAGATCCCCCGAATGGAACCAGCCGTCGCGGAACGCCTCCGCGGTCATCTCCGGCTTGTTCCAATACCCGTCGCACAACTGCGGCGATCGGTAGACCACCTCACCCTGACCGCCGGCCTCGACGGGTTCACCCGTCGCGCCGATCACGCGGATCTCCACATTGAGCACCGGCCGCCCGCACGACGCCGGCCGCTGCGCGTGCTCCTCCGGACGCAGCACCGTTGCCAGCGGCCCGATCTCGCTTTGCCCGAATGCATTGTAGAAACCCAAGTCCGGCAACGCTTTTTGGAGACGTTCGAGCACCGGAACCGGCATGATCGACGCCCCGTACACCGCCTTACGCAAACTCGACAGGTCGCGGCCGGCGAAATCGGGGTGCTGCGACAGCGGCACCCACACCGTCGGCGCCAAGAAGATCGAACCGGCCCGCGCGGTCTCGATCCGCTCCAGGATCGTCGCGATATCTGCGGACGGCAGAAGGTGATTGGCGGCACCCACCGCCAGGTAGGGCATCATCCACACGTGCATTCCGGCCGAGTGGTACAGCGGCATCACATGCAGTGGTGCATCGTTCCCGGTGAGATCCAGGGCGACGATGGTCGAGAAGTATTCGTGCACAAGTGCGCGGTGCGACATCATCGCACCCTTGGGCGCGGACGTGGTGCCCGACGTGTAGAGCAACTGGACGAGACCGGACTCGTCGACGTCGGGTTCGGGTATCGCCGGCACAGGACCGTCGGCCGTCCGCACCCGCGACAGCAGTGAATCGTCGGCGTCGCGCAACGCGACGATCGGGACGTCGCTGACCTGCGCCACCTGGGGTGCGAGACCGGGATCGGCCAGGACCAGGCTCGCCCCCGAGTCGGTGAGCAGGTAGTTCAGCTCATCCCCCGTCAGGGCGTTGTTGATCGGAACATGCACCAGACCGGCGCGCGAGCACGCCAGGAAGGCGATCACATAGGCATCCGAGTTCGACCCGTAGGTGGCCACCCGAGCCTGGCTGTCGAGGTCAAAGGCCAGCAGTTCGGCGGCCGCCCGGGTCACGGCGTCGTCCAGTTCCCGATAGGTCCACGACCGTGGCTCGAAGGTCAGCGCCGTGCTGTGCGGTGATCGTGCGGCGCTGCGCCGCAGGACATCATCGACACGGCTGGAATGAATCGCCGACATCTCAGGCATGTTGCTTCTCATCCTCGGAGTTCACCCCGGTCTCAGCGAGGTTGTTCTGGACCGCGTTCGGCGTCACTGCCTTCGCACGGCACACACGCCCTGGTCGGAATCGTAGCCCCGGCACACGTTCGGTGGGGCCGAAACGACCCCACCGAACTATTCGGCACCTATTTTCGACCTCGTACCGCTTCGGCGATGTCGGCGTGGGCAACCCTCGGTGCGGACGTGAGGCGCAGCAGCGACGTCAGACTGATCGACTTCTGCTCTGGTATCAGCTTCTCCAGAAGGCTGGTGGGCACCACGTAGAACTCCCACTGATCCAGGTTCAGCGGATTCGCGACTTTCCGATCTTCACAGGCGAAGTAGCAGAACACGTAGACGTCGGACGACCGCTTGTGCTCCACGTCGTAGGTATTGGTCTCCGCATCCCATGCTCTCGACTTACCCACCGAGAACTTGATCGACGACTTCGTGGTCGGTCCCCACGCCTGCAGGTAGGCCGTCGACTTGACTTCCACCTTGATACCGTCCGGGGTGAGGAGGTCGTAGGCATCCCACTCGCGCCTGACCTTGCCGTCGACACAGCCGAGTGCCGAGCCGACGATGAACTCCGCCAGCTGACCGCGGAGCGAGTTGTCGAGCAGGTCCGAACCTGCCCATGACCAGAAGTCTGTGACCGTCAGATCGATACCGCTGCTGCTGGATTGGAACGGAGTGTCGCTCGCCAACCGCTCGATACGCCTGCTCGCCATGTATCCACAACCTCCGTGTCGGATCTGGACAGCGTTGCTGTCACCGTGTTGACTGTCCAATCAGGGATATTATCAACGACTTTCATAGCGTGAAGAGTGTTTGCGATCCGGGGTATGATGGCCGACGATGACGAGCAGCCGCTAGGCATTCGGTATGCGTTCGATGCCTCCGGGGAGGTGCAAGCCGATCCGGAGTGGTGGAAGCTCGGAGGAAGACGGCCGAGGGAGTGCGGCAGAGCTCGCGGAACTGGTAAAGAAGGTAGGGTCCCTCTTCAGCGAGAACCATTTTGGGGAGTGTGTCGAAGCCACCCACGCGCTGTTCCATGACGTGGTCCAAGCGTGGGTAGCGGATCTCCGAGAGCAGTCCGAGACAGCCCAGACCCTGGCCGATGCATGCTTTGTGGCAGGCAAGACGCTGAGTGATGCAGACTCCGACGCCGCATCGAACATTGGCCCGTTCTGACCGCGTTGCGACCGGCTGACTCCGGCTGGCCGAGACCTTCGTAATCACCTGCACGACAACAATCGTGCTTTGCTAAACGGCGTGTACTCTTGACGGGCATCCGCACTCGGAAACCTCACCCCCCAGCACAGCCAACCGAGACAATCCGCCAAACCGACAGCCTCAGCAAGAGGCTACCGTTCAGAACACAGTTTCCAAATCGGTAGTCCACCAACAACAATGGAACGAACTACGAGCCATGCACTGCCCTTGACGATCGCGATCTCGTCGCCGCCGGACTCGGTCCGACGACTGTTTCAGATGCCGCCATGGCCAACCACCAGACCGCTCGCGGGTGCACATGGGACCACACCGGCGTTCGATTGTCGGGAATCGGTCAGGCAACTGGAAACAGGCCGACTTTCGAATATCGGATGACACAACGAAACTGGCACAAGATTTCTTGAGATGTAACCATCGCGGGTCGTCTGGTCATGGTCGATTCCGATGATCGCTACTCGTGTACCACCACAGTCAAATCCGGCTGGGCAACCGTGACGACACTCGTCACCCGCACCTGGAATCCACCGCCGATCAAGGAACTCTGCGCGATAGCCATCGACTTCACCCGGCGCCCGATTCCCAAGATGGAGGCGCCTGCGCCGTCATAGGCGGCGTCGGCAACAGGAACGAGAACGAGGGGGCGCGTCATGCTGTCATCTCACCGGACCCTTCGTGCCCCTCGCTCGTTCCTCGCTTCGGCCTCAGGGATCAAGAAGGCGGGTCTCGCACCCCGACATGGCCGATGTGAACATCCGTGACCCTCGATCGTTCGTCGCATCGGCCTCATGGGACCGAGGTGAACGTTTTCGATCAGAACCGTGCCGCGACTGACGGATTCGATCAGCAGGCCAACCGATAGCCCGTCTCCACCACCGCCATCCGTCTATCCACACCTCTGTCCCCAGCTCTGGACAAACTCGACGTCGCCGTGTTGACTGTCCCATCAACAGGGGTTATCGACAACTTTCGTAGCTCGAACTGTATTTGCGATCCGGGGGGATTATGGCAGGCGACGACGAGCAGCCGCAGGGTACGAAGTACGCGTTCGATGTGGCTGGGGAGGTGGAAGCCGATCCGGAGTGGTGGAAGGCTCGGGGGAAGACGGCCGAGAAGGCCTCGACCGACCTGCACGATCTGGCAAAGAACACCCAATACCTTTTCAAATCCAACTACTTTGGTGACTGCGTAGAAGGGAGAGAGATTCACAGCCTGTTTCGCGAAGTAGTCGCACACTGGGTGGCCGATCTCGAGGAACAATCCGCATCAGCACAAAACCTTGCCGATGCATGCTTCGCAGCAGCCAAGACATTGAGCGATGCAGACTTCGATGCGGCATCGGGCATTGGCCCCTTCTGACCGCCCCGCGACTGCTGTGCACCGAATAGCCCCCACGTTGACAGCTGTCTGCGTCTCGGTGGCACTTGCATGCTCTGCATCTTGTGCGGTAAGCGGCGATCCTTCCCCCGCCGTCACAGATTCGGCACCCACAGCGACGATCAGGCAAACGGACAGCACCGGAAAGAAACTTCCGTTCACAACCCGATTCCCAGATCGATGGTCCGCCAACAACGACGGCACAGCCTACGAACCATGTACCGCGCTGAGTGATACTGAACTCCTCGCGTCCGGACTCGATCCGAAGAGTGTCTCAGATGCCGCCATGGCCAACCACCAAACCGCACGTGGATGCTCATGGAGACACTCCGGCATCAGGCTCTCATCGATCGGTCAAATAACCGGTAACAAGCCGACATTCGAGGAACGGATGAAACTCCGGAGCAACTTCAAGACATGGTGGGACTTGACCATCGGCGGACGACTGGTCATGGTTGATCCCGACAGTGCCGCATCATGCACCGTGACAGTCAAATCCGGTCGGTCACCTGTGTCAACGATTGTCACGCGTACCTGGAATGCGCCCCCGACCAAGGAACTCTGCGCCATTGCCATCGATTTCACTCGACGCACGATCCCCAAGATGGAGCCATCGGCTCCGTCATAGCCGGGACGGTCTACTCACGGTCTGTTCCGGGGAATCGTCACCACGTGGGCAACCGATCTCAAAGTCCAAGCAGAGTCCGCCCAAAACCTCGCTAATGCTTGCTTCGCTACGGCTAAGACACTCGCCGACGCCGACCATGATGCCGCATCGATCATTACGCCTCGCTGATTGCGAGCCGCCCCGCCTACCCATCGGGTTCATGGCAGCCCTGGCTGTGACTACGCTTACGGCAACGGCCTGCGCTGTTCATGGAAAGCCGCTTCCGACGCCGCTCGGGACGACCTCGACTGAGATCGTATCCGTTCGTCAGACCGACGATCTCGGCAAACGCCTTCCCTTCACTACACAGTTCCCGAATAGGTGGTCCAGCAACAACAATGGCACAGCGTATGAACCCTGTACCGCGCTGACTACCACCGAACTGGCAGATGCCGGCGTTGATCCACAGCGGGTCAAGGATGCGGCACTGGCAGACCATCAGACTGCTCGCGGCTGCATCTGGGAACTTTCCGATATCAGGAACTCAGGTATCTCTCAGTCCGTCGGCAACAAGCCGACGTTCGAGCAGCGAGCTGGAGATCGCCGGTGGTATCGGGCCTCGTGGGACGTCTCCGTCGATGGCCGTCGCGTATTGGTCGACTCGCGCGACGCCTACACCTGCATGACGACCGTCAAGTCCGGCACCGCTTCTGTCGCGACCATCCTGACTCGCTTCTGGAAGCCACCACCCACTGCCGAACTATGTGCATTTGTCATCGATTTCACACGGCGCACGATTCCGAAGATGGAGCCGTCGGTTCCGTCGTGACTTGGTGGGTGCGTCAGGATTTCGGGTCACCGGATCCTTCGTGACCCTCGCTCCTTCGTCGCTTCGGCCTCAGGGATCAAGGAGGTGAGCGGCGCCAGGGATGGCGTCGTACTACGTGGTTTCGAGGCTTGGTCGCTGGGCGACCTCGCACCTCAACCGACAGTGACCCTCAAGTCCGAAGACCAGCGAAAATGTCGGAACCGGCAGTGACCCTCAAGTCCGAAGATCAGCGAAAATGTCGGAACCGGCAGTGACCCTCAGGTCGGAAGATCAGCGGAAATGTCCGAGGGGTCGGGCATGATGGCGGGATGATGTTCGATGAGGTGGTGGGGGCGGTTGCCGGGGCCAAGGCGGGGGATCCGCTGGCTCCGGTGACGGTGGTGGTGCCCACCCATGCGGCGGGGCGGGAAGTGTTGCATGCACTAGCCCGGGCGGGGGCGGTGGCCAATACCAGCATCGTGACGTTTCGGCAGGTGGTGGAGCGGCTGGCGGGGCCGGTGCTCAAGCCTCGGCAGGCGTTGCCGTATCCGGTGCTGGAGGCGGCGGTGGCGCTGGTGCTCCAGGAGCGGCCCGGGGTGTTCGAGGAGGTGGCGGGGGCGCCGATCACGACGCAGGCGCTGGCGCAGGCGGCGTGGCAGTTGACCGAGCTGGCCGATCCGCGGATCGATGCTTCGACACCACTCGTCGGCGACATGTTGCGGGTGTACCGGGAAGCGCTCACCGAGGACCTGACCGGACAGTACTTCCTGAAACATGAGGCGTATGCGGCGGCCGAGGCCGCGGCACGGACACTGGACAACGTGGTGGTGTTCGCGCCGATCCGCACCAATCCGGCGCTCGACCCGCTGCTCGACGTGCTCGCCGCCAATGGCACCGTCATCGAACCCGGCAGCGACCCGCTACCCACCCAGGTCATCCACACCTCCGACGCCGACGACGAGGTGCGGGCGGTGGTGCGACTGGTCCGTAAGCATCTGGCGGCCGGGGTTCCGGGGCACCGTATCGGTATCTACTACCCCACCCCCGACCCGTATCTGGGGTTGCTGCACGAACATCTGACCGCCGGCCGGATCGTGTTCAACGCACCCCTGCATCGCGGCCTCGGCGACCGGCCCGCCGCCCGCGCCCTTCTCGGGCTGCTCCAGATCGATGTCGCGGCGATGCCGCGGCGAGATATCCTCGGCTTCCTCGCCGAAGGGGTGCTGCGGCGTCCGCAGGTTCCGGGAGCCGAAAAGCCGGTCAGCCAACGGAAGCTCGAACTCGTCACCCGCGACCTCCGCAAGATCGTCGGCGGTGCGGACTGGCACAGTCTCACCGAACCACCTCCCGGGAAGACTCCGGAGGAGGACAGGTATTCCGACGAGGCCATCGCCCTGCACGACTTTGTCGAAGCACTGCAAGCCGACCTGACCGCACTCGGCGAGGCCGGCACCTGGCCCGAGGTGTCCGCACAGTTGATCGCACTGCTCGACAGCAGGTTCGCCGGGTCGTCGGAGCAGGCGTCGGCCGATCTGGTGACCTTGCGACAGGACTGTGCCGCACTCGCTTTCCTCAAAGAGTACGCACCGGCACCGACCCCCGAACGCATACTCGACGCCGTCATGGTCCGCATCGACTCACGCGGCGGCAAACACGGAACCTCCGGCGTCGGGGTCACCGTCGGCAGGCTCGCCGACGCGGCGGGGCGCGACCTCGACGTCGTGGTCGTCCTCGGTGCGGCGGAAGGCGTTCTGCCGGTGCCGCGCCGCGACGATCCCCTGCTGCCGGCCGAACTCACCGGCCGCACCCCCGCCGACAGCATGGACGCCCAGTTGCGCAGCTATCAGGCGGCGCTCGCGACTGTCGGCTCCGAGCGGGTCGTCACCTTTCCGCGCGGCAGCCTGCGCGGCGGGGCCGAACGGGTGCCCAGCCGATGGCTGCTGCCCGCGCTCAGCTCGCTCGCCGGCACACCTGTCGACGTCGTCGGGTGGCAGAAACAAACTCTCGGCGCCGACAGCATCGTGGTCGTCGAATCCTTTGATGTGGCAGCGCAACACGCCAATCCGCGGATCGGGGCGTCGTCGGCGTCGGAAACCGAATGGCGGCTGCGAGCGCTGGCCGCGGTGCCCGCCGATCGGCGGCAGGACGCGCTCACCGATCCGGTGGTCGTCGACGGGATGCGGATGCGCAGCGACAGGCTGCACGGCCGGTTCACCCGCTTCAACGGTAACGTGCACACCGTTTGCGATCTGCTCACCGTATTCGATAATCCGGTGTCGCCCACCAGACTTGAGGACTGGGTGAAAAGCCCGTACCGCTTCTTTCTCACCACCGTGCTCGGCGCGAGCGAACTCCCCGACCCCGACGAGGCCGTCGAGATCGACGCACTCACCCGCGGCAACCTCATCCACGAGATCCTCGAACTGTACGTCGTCGGCACCACTGAGGGTGCGGCACACGACCTTTCCCGCCTCATCGGTATCGCCGAGGACGTGCTGACCCGGGCCGAGCGGGACAATCCGGGCTGGCTCGGCCACCTGTGGGCGCGGGCGCGCGGCACCATCATGCGGGACCTGCGCACCTGGCACGGTTACGACACCGACGACCACGCCCACGGCTGGACCCCCACCGACGCCGAACGGACCTTCGGGATGCCTCCCCGGGGCCGCCCCTACAGCGACCCGCCCGAGCACCCGGCCGTCGAGTTCGATCTCGGGACCGCCACCATCCGCTTCCGGGGCGCCGTCGACCGTATCGACAAGCACCGCGACGGCCGGGTCCGTGTCACCGACTACAAGTCGGGGCAGAAGAAGACGTACGACAAGATCACCGACCAGCAGCCCACCGAGAACGGCAAACGCTTCCAGCTCCCCGTATACGCCCTGCTGGCGAGGGAATTCGGAGACGCGGTGGCAGCCCGCTACTGGTTCATCACCGACAAGGGCGGATTCGCCGAGGTGGGGTACACACTCACCCAGGACGTCATCGATGTGCTCACCGGAGATCTGCGGCTGGTGCACGAGATGATCTGCGCCGGCTACTTTCCGCCCCGCACCCCCGACACCTGGTGGGCCGACCCGATCCTCGACCTCGTCGGCAAGGCCGGTCTCGAACGCGCCTGGGCCAACCTCGAAGAGGTACCCGAGATCACCGACTACGTCGCGAAATACGGAGCCGCACAATAATGACCGACGAGAGACTTGCGGACGAGGCCGCGCGTACCCGCATCACCGAGGACACCACCTCCACGCTGTTCGTGGAGGCCGGGGCAGGCAGCGGCAAAACTCATTCCCTGGTGCAGCGGATCTGCCGGCTCGTCCTGGTCGACGGTATCGAGCTCGACCGGATCGCCGCGATCACATTCACCGAGAAAGCCGCGGCGGAACTGCGCGAACGGGTCCGTGTCGAGCTGGCCACACACGCCACACCCGAGGCGGAAAAGGCTCTGCTCCAGCTTGATACCGCCGCCATCGGCACCCTGCACGGCTTCGCCAGCCGCATCATCAGCGAACATCCCCTCGAAGCGAAGGTGCCGCCACGCATCGAGGTCGTCGATGCCATGGGTTCGCAGCTGTCGTTCCAGCGGCGCTGGGAACGGATGCAGCAGCTCCTCTTCACCGACAATGCCCCCGACGAAGTTGTCGAGGCCATGCACATCATCATCGCCACCGGGGTGTCGGTCAACCAGATGCGTACCCTGGCAGACGGTCTCGACCGCAACTGGGATCGGCTCACCACCGATACCGGACCGGGTCACCTGACCGGAGCCGACGTCGACGTCATCCTCCGGGAGACCGACAGGATCTGCGCCCTCGCCTCCCGGTGCACCGACCCGGAAGACAGGCTGGTGCAGGTGCTCCACGAGCTGAGCCGGTGGAAGACGGAGCTGGAGGAGGAAGGCGACAGCCTCGGCTGGATCGCAATCGCCAACGACCTCCCCAAGGCGGGCAACGTCGGCCGCGCCGCGGCGTGGAAAGGTGTTGCTCCCAAAGACATCAGAGCCGACATCAAGAACCTGAAAGAATCCGTCATCGCCGACGTGGTCGGCGACTACCTCGACAGCGCGCTACGCATCGTGGTCCATCATCTGTCCACGCTGATCCTTGACGAGGCCGCCGAGCGGCGCCGCACCGGGCGGCTGGAGTTCCACGACCTGCTCGTGTACGCAGCGAAGGTGCTGAAGGATCCGGCCGTGGCCGCCGCCGCGCACGAGCGGTACCAGCGGGTGCTGCTCGATGAGTTCCAGGACACCGATCCGCTGCAGCTCACCCTGGCCCGACGCATCGTCGCCGGGGCCGGAGCCGTCGACGTGGCCGGGAGGCTGTTCACCGTCGGTGACCCCAAGCAGTCGATCTACCGCTTCCGCCGCGCTGATATTGCAGCGTATATGGGTGCCCGCGAACAGGTTCCGGCTGCCGATGTGGTGCAGTTGACCACCAACTTCCGATCCACCCGCACCGTCATCGACTGGGTGAACGAGGTGTTCGGCAACCTCATCGTGACACAGGGGCATGTACAGCCCGAGTACGTCGCACTCGCCCCCCGGCCCGACCGGCCGCAGCCGGCCCCGTTGCTCTGGGGCCCGGCACCTTTCGTGTTCTCTGACGACAGCGAACCCACCGTCGAGGAACTGAACCTGAGCAAGGCCGAGATTCCGCGCACCCGAGAGGCACGGGACGTGGCCCGCATCATCGCCACCGCCACCGGGACCGGCTGGTGTCACGAAAAGTACAGGGGCGAAGACGATTACGATCATGTGCCACTGCGGTGGAGCGACATCTGCATCCTCATCCCGTCGCGTGCGGTGCTGCCGTTCCTGGAGAAGAGTCTCGACGCCGCCGGCATCGAGTTCCGTTCCGAGGCATCGAGTCTGGTGTATTCGACGCAGGAGGTGCACGACCTGCTGACCACCTGCCGGGCACTGGCCAACACCGCCGACTCGGCGGCCATCGTCGCCGCCCTGCGTACCCCGCTGTTCGGGTGCGGCGACGACGACCTGCTGCGCTGGCGAAAAGCGGGCGGCAAGTGGATCATTCACCTCGACCCGCCGGAAGGACAGGAGGATTCACCGGTCGCGCACGCGTTCGGCTATCTGCGGGAGGTGGCGGCGCGGCTCGGCGACCTCAACCCGGGCGACCTGCTGTCGCGGCTGGCCGCCGACCGGCGGGTGTTCGAGGTGTCGATGGATTCGCCCCGGCATCGGGACGTGTGGCGGCGGCTGCGGTTCGTCATCGACCAGGCCCACGCCTGGTATGCCGAGGACCGGGGCAGCCTGCGCGATTACCTCGACTGGGCGGCCACCCAGGCCGACGAGAACGCCCGTGTCGCCGAGGCCGTGCTCCCCGAGATCGGGGTGAACGCGGTGCGCATCATGACCATTCACGCCGCGAAGGGGCTGCAATTCCCGATGGTGATCGTCGCCGGGATGAGCGGCGGATTCCGGAATGATCCCGAACCCGTGCTGTGGGATTCGGCCGACACGCTGCATGCTTACGCGAGCGCCACGGTGCGCACGTCAGGGTACAAGGCCGCTGAGGCAATGGAAGCCGCGCATATCCAGGCCGAGAAGATCCGGCTGCTCTACGTGGCCTGCACCCGCGCCGAGAGTCATCTCGCGGTATCCGGGTATATCGGGTCCCGGAGCTGCTGGGGTTCGATCCTCGCCGCCGGCCTCGACGGTGTCGAGAACGTCATGCCCGAACTCGTCGAGGCCCGTCGCCACGAGGAGGACGCACCCACGGTCGGCGAACACCAGAGCTGGGACGACTGGACGGCCGAGACCGAACGGATCGCCGAGTTGTCGGCGCGCCGGTCGTCGTATTCGGCGACGTATATCGCACACCCCGAAACCGATACCGCCACAAAGCTACTCGACAGCTATACGACGGGCGGCCTCGTCGCGCGGGGTGAGCCCACACCCGTCGCGGGCGGCACCGCGAGCAAGGACCACGGCAAGAATCTCGGCACCGCCCTGCACGCGGTCCTGGAAGCGGTGTCCCTCGCCGACGGCGCCGACGACACCTTCCGCGAGACCGCCCGCAATGTAGCCGCCGCCAATGACTTCGAGGATCAGGACTTCTTTGTGGCCCTGGCCTGTTCGGCGATCGAGGCCGAACCCGTGCGGCGTGCGGCACTCCGGCCGCACTGGCAGGAGATGCAACTCGCCGGGATCGCCCCCGACGGGGTGACGGTGGTCGAGGGTATCGCCGACCTGGTGTATCGCGACGACGACGGCACCCTCGTCATCGTCGACTACAAGACCGACGTGGGCGTCAAGCAGTCGACAATCGAGGCGTACTGGACGCAGTTGTCGATTTACGCGGACATGATCGGGCAAGCCACGGGTGAACGTGTGGGACGTCTGGAGCTGGTGTTCTGCCGGCCCGGCGACGCCGTCACGATCCGCAGGACCTGCGTGTGACGGCCCGGCGTCAGGTGTTGTCGAGCGGTTTGACGAATGGGAAGGTCAGGGTTCTGCGGATCGGTACATCGGTGAGCATCATCATCAGCCGATCGACCCCGAGCCCGAGCCCACCGGTCGGCGGCATGCCGTAACCGAGGGCCCGTACGAAATCGTCGTCGAAGGCCATCGCCTCCGGATCGCCGCCCGCCGCGGCGAACGACTGCGCCAGCAGACGCTCACCCTGATCGACGGGGTCGGTCAGTTCCGAATAGGCCGTACCCACTTCAGCACCGAAAGCGACCAGATCCCAATGCTCTGTCAGCCGCGGGTCGTCGCGGTGCGGGCGGGCGAGTGGCGAGACCTCAACAGGGAAGTCGTAGTAGAAGGTGGGCGTCACCGTCTGCTTTTCCACCAGCGCTTCATACAGTTTCATCACCAGCTGACCGGCGGAGGCATCCGGAGCGACCTCCACCGTGTGGTCCCGACAGATCTCGGCCAGTTGAGCGGCGCCGGTCCCGGCCGTCACCGGTACCCCGGTGGCAAGTGACACTGCCTGGTGCACAGTGATCTCCGGCCATTCACCGGTGAGGTCGACGGTGCCGCCGCGGCGCTTGGCGACCGGTGCGCCGTTGACGGCAACCGCCGCGGCCACGATCAGCTCCCGGGCAAGCCGGGCCATCACCCGGTAGTCGGCGTAGGCCTGGTACACCTCCAATGCGGTGAACTCGGGATTATGGGTGGCGTCGGCGCCCTCGTTACGGAAGTTGCGGCCGAGTTCATAGATCCGTGGCATACCCGCGACGACAAGGCGTTTGAGATAGAGCTCGGGCGCGATCCGCAGCGTCAGCGGCATATCGTAGGCGTTGATGTGGGTGGTGAACGGGTGCGCCGCGGCGCCGCCGTGCACGGTCTGCAGGATCGGCGTCTCCACCTCGAGAAATCCGGCTTCCTGCAACGTGTTCCGCAGCGCCAACACCCCACACGAGCGTTGGACAAGCAGTTCCGTCGCTGAGAAGTCGGTGAGCAGCTCCAATGTCCGGTTGCGGGTGCGTACCTCGTCGGTCAGCTCCGCTCCCGGCGCCGGCACCGGGCTGATGCACTTGGCGGCCATCTGCCAGCGCCGCACCAGAATCGACAGTTCGCCGGTGCGTGTGGTGCACACCTGCCCGGTCACGCTGATCAGGTCACCGATGTCGACACCGACCCGCAACGCGGTATGCGCGCCTGGATCAGACTGTGCCGCATCGAACATCGCCTGAATCCTGGCACCCGACTCGGCGAGGTCGACGAACACCAGTCCGCCGAAGTCGCGGACCCCGCGAGCCCGTCCGACCACCGAAACCACGACGCCGGTCTCGGTATCGGGGGGCAGTTCGGCGAAACCCGCACGCACACCGGCGATATCCGCGTCCCGGGTGACGCCGGGCGGATACGACGACATACTCAGCGCGTCGAGCATACCGATCTTCGCCAGCCGGGCCCGCTGCTGGTCACCGGGTCGCCGATCCGGGAGAGGGCGACGCCGCTGTTCGGTCTCGATGGCCGCGACCGCCGACAGGAACTCGCTGTCGGCGCGGATCTCCTGGTCTTCGGGGACGCCGGGGCCGGTAAGCACGGCCGGGCCGAGCTTCGGCACAAAACCCTCGGCGATTCCGCCGGCCAGCGCCGCCCGGACAACCGACAGCGGTGGCTGGTAACACATGATCCGCGGCACCCAGGTGGGCCGGTACTTCTGGTTGGACCGGTACAGCTGATTGAGCTGATAGAAGCGCGACGCGAAATCCAGGACGGCGTCGACGCCGCGGGTGATGGGACCGGCGCCCACCTTGTCGGCGTTGGCGTACACCGACCGGAACATCGCGAAGTTCAGTGAGATCCGGCTGATCCCGGCGCTTCGGCAGTGCTCGATCATGCGGACCACGAGAAACTCGATGACGCCGTTGTCGCCGTCCCGGTCGCGGCGCATGAGATCGAGCGAGATGCCGCGCAAGCCCCATGGCACAAACGACAGCAGACCACGGATGCGGCCGTCGGGGCCGTGTGCGGTGATCAGCACACAGTTGCCGTCGACGGGGTCGCCGAACCGGTTGAGTGCCATCGAGAAGCCACGTTCGACATCCTCGCCGCGCCATTGTTCGGCCAGCCCGGCGATCGTGGTCACCTCGGCGTCGGTCAGTTCCCGATGCCGGCGCACCCTGGCGGTGTACCCGGCGGCCGCGACCCGGTTGACCGCCTGCCGGACCGGTTTCATCGCCGGTCCGCGCACCGTGAACGAGCCGACATCGATGATCGCCTCATCGCCCATGTCAAGGGTGCGCAGCCCGGCGTGCCGATACACCTGTGCACCGTGGTCGCCGGCCGCCAGGACCACCGCGTGTACGCCGTGCTCCCGGCAGTTGAGCAGCCAGGCATCGACGGCCGCGGCCCACGATTCCCGGTCGCCGACCGGGTCGGCGCCGGCGACGCTGACACTGCCGACCACCCGGAACAGCACAGCGGCGCGACGATCGGGAGAGAACACCACGCTCTTGTCACGGCGGGTGGCGAAGTAGCCGAGCGAATCGTCCTCGCTGTAGCGGGCCAGCAACCGGCGGACGTCCAACTCGTCCTCGCGCGAGAGGAACTGGTTGGAATGGTTGGCCCGCGAGAGCACCAGCAACGCCAGAATCAGCGCGATGGCGGAGGTGATGCCGACGACGGTGAACACCCAGTGCGACCCCTGATGGCCGTGAAAATACGGGGCGTGCGGGGCAACGTGATCACCCAGCGTTGCCAGCACCGACCAGTGGAGCTTTTCGCGCAACCCGTGTAGGTGATGAGGTGCGATGCCGGTGAGGCTGATCGCGACGAGCCACGATACGGTCATTCCCGCGGCGAACACTCCCAGCGCGGCCGGGATCGAACCGCCGGCCAGCCGCGCCGTGAAGGCCCGCCGCGACAGCGCCAGCGCCAGCGCCGCGATGATCCCGGCGCCCAGCGCCGTCCAGGCGATCGGCGACCGTTCGTGCCATGTCTCGTATACGTGGTAGTGGTCGTAGCCGTGTTCGGCGCGATAGACGATCACCACGAGACTTATCAGGTTGAGCAGCTGCAACACCATCAGCACCGCATAGGCGACGACGAATCGGCGGCGGATCGCACCGGCGAGGACGAACACCAGGAGCGCCACGTACAGGCTGCGGTCGGCGGGGATACCGATCACGTTGAGGGCGTCGGTCAGATAGTCGACAGGCCGCCAGTCGCGGGTGACGATCTCGATCAACGACAGGAAGCCCGCGCCGGTCAGCATCCTGCTGACGATGGTCGCGACAAATTCGGCAAAGCGGTCACGTGCGACCGGCGAGATCCGTGGCACGCGCCACGTGCGAACAGCGGTGCGCGAGCGGCCTTCTGGGGGTGCGGTGCCGGTCACGTCGGTTCAGCGGTCTGTCGGAGTGGTCACCAGGCCCAGGATATTCGCAGAAACCTGTGCGGACCCCGAGAAAACCGGGGATCAAAGATCCCGGGGGTCAAGGGGATACACGGCAGGTGTACCGCTGATCGGGTCGGGCGCCACCAGCGCCGGCAGCTGGAACACGTCGCGCAGCAGGTCCTCGGTGATGATCTCGTGCGGTGTACCGGTGGCCACCACGCGCCCGGCGTCCATCACGATGAGATGGGAAGCGTACCGGGCTGCCTGCGCGAGATCGTGCAACACCACCACCTGGGTTTTGCCCTCGTCGTGCTGGGTCCGCATCAGTTCCAGCAGCTCGTACTGGTTGGCGATGTCGAGGTACGACGTCGGTTCGTCGAGCAACATCACGTCTGTCTCCTGCGCCAGCAGCATCGCGAGCCACACCCGTTGGCGCTGGCCGCCGGACAGTTCATCGATCATCGCGCCCGCGAACCCGTCGACGCCGGTCGCCGCCATCGCCCGTTCCACCGCCCGGGTGTCCGCGTCGCTCCACTGGTGCAGCAGCCGCTGATACGGGTAGCGGCCGCGGCCCACCATCGCCGACACCCGCACGCCCGACGGGACGATCGCGCTCTGCGGCAGCAGCGACAGTTCCCGGGCGAACTCCTTGGCCCCGAACGCCCCCACCTCGCGCCCGCCGAGCAGCACCCGGCCGGCTGTCGGGGTGAGGATGCGGGCGAAAGTGTGCAGCAGCGTGGACTTTCCGCAACCGTTGGGGCCGATGATCATCGTCAGCGAACCCTCGGGGATGTGCACGGTGAGGTCGTCGAGCACCACCTTGTCGCGGTACCCGACCCGGACGCCCTCGGCGGTCAGCGCGGGTCCGGAAAGAACAGCATCAGACACGGACAGCCCTCCACAGGAAGTAGATGAGGATCGGGGCACCGAGCGCCGAAGTCACCGCGCCGATCGGGGCGCTCCACGGCAGGATCGTGCGGGCCGCGGCGTCGGCGCACAGCACCAGCGTCGCACCGGTCAAGCCCGACACCACCAAAGGCGGTGACGCGGTGCGCGTCAGGCGGGCGGTGATCTGCGGCGCCACGAACGCGACGAAGCCGATCGGGCCGGTCGCGGCCGTCGCCAGCGACGTGAGCAGCACCGAGACCAGGAGCAGCCCGCGTTCGGTGCGCGCCACCGGCACGCCGAGAGAATGGGCGCGGACCGCACCCAGCGACAGCATGCTCGCCCGCCGCGACAGCGGGACGATCACCGCGATCGCCGGCACGAGCGCGGTCGCGACGGGCCAGATGTGTTCGGCCTCGCGGCCGGCCAGCGACGCCGACAACCAGATGTAGGCGTGCGCGGCCACCTCCGGGTCGGCGATCGCGACCAGGTAGGTGACGATCGCACCGCACAGTGACGACAGCGCGATACCGGCCAGGACCAGCCGCAACGGGTCCATGCCGACGGAGAACGCGGCGATCCCCGCGGCGATCACCAGTCCCCCGACGATCGCGCCCACCGGGGCGGCCCAGCTCTTGCCGTCGAGCACGCCGTCGTTGGCGACGATCACGATGACCGCCCCCGCCGAGGCGCCGGCGCTGATGCCGAGGATGTCGGGGCTGGCGAGCGGGTTGCGGGTCACCGACTGCATCACCGCCCCCGCGACACCGAGCGCCGCCCCGGCCAGCGCCGCCACGATCACCCGGTTGGCGCGCAGGTCGAGCAGCAGGGTCCGGTCACCCCGGGTGCCGCCGCCCGACAGGACGTCGACAAGCTGTCGCGGCCACAGCGTTTCCTCACCGAACATCAGCGCCACGGCCAGCGCGGCGAGCAGCGCGACGACGAGCAGCACCGACACCACGACGCGCCGCCGCTCCACGACGACGAAGCAGCCGCCGACGCCGATGCCGTCCGGTCGCACGCTCATGCGACCGCCCGGAATCGGGTGCGCCGCACCACGATCAGGAAGAACGGCACCCCGACGAACACGAGCATCACCCCGGCCGGGATCTCGCGGTCGGCGACCACCCGGCCGATGATGTCGGCGATGAACAGGATCGCGGTGCTGCACGCGGCGGCCATCGGCAGGATCAGCCGGTAGTCGGCGCCGACCAGGCCACGCGCGATGTGCGGTGCGGTCAGCCCGAGGAACGCCAGCGGACCGGCGACGGCGGTGGCCGCGCCCGCGAGCACGGTGACCGCGATCAGCCCGGCCACCCGCAGCCTCGGTACGTTCAGGCCCAGCGACGACGCCGCCTCCGACCCCATCGTCAGCAGGTTCATGCCCGGTGCCGACGCGAACGCGATCACCGCCCCGATCAGCAGCGGGATCGCCGCCGACAACAACAACCCGGTGTCCACCCACGCCACCGACCCGGACGTCCAGTGCCGGAAGGTGTCGAGCGCCTGTGAGCTGCGCAGGATGATCGTCGTGGTCAGCGCCCCGAACAGCGCCGACACCGCGGCACCCGCGAGGACCAGGCCCACCGGGTCGTCGCCGCGTCGTCCGGTGCCGCCGATCGCGAACACGGCGGTCGCGGCCACCGCCGCCCCGGCGAAGGCGAGCAGGACCTGGCCGAGCACCGAGTCGATGTCGAGGAACCAGATGCCGACGACGATCGCGAGGGCCGCACCCGCCGAGATGCCGAGCAGTCCCGGGTCGGCCAGCGGGTTGCGGGTGTGTCCCTGAATAAGGGTGCCCGCCAGGCCCAGGCCGATACCGGCGATGACGATGACGCAGGTGCGGGGCACCCGGTAGTGCAGCACCGCCGTCTCCTTGTCGGTGGGCACGGAAGAGAAGCCGTGGCCGTGAATCCAGTTGCCGAGGATGCGGAAGGTCTCGCCCGGCCCGGTGCTGAGCGCGCCGACGCACAGGCTCGCCGCGGTCAGCCCGGCGACCACCGCAACGACGGCCACGGCTGCCATCGCGATCGTGAATCGAGTGTGTTGTGTCAACACCGGGTAAAGGTTAGCCTCACCTGAGAAAACGGTGCCTTTCGGGCACGCACAACCGGGACGGGTCGAGGGAGATACGCCAGATGCGGCTGCGCAACAGATCACTCACACGCTGGGGCGCGGTCGCCGTCGCAGGCGTGCTTGCGGTGGGACTCGTCGGCTGCAGTTCCGGAGACAGCGGCGACGGCGGTGACGAGCACAAGCTCACCCTGCAGGGCACCGAAGTCACCCTCCCCAGCAACCCGCAGCGCATCATCTCGGTCCACAACGCCGGCACGCAGGCCCTGATCGAGGTGGGTGCCGGTGACCGGCTCGTCGCCGCGGCCACGATGGACACCCCGATGGTCCCGCCGGCCAACCGCGAGGCCTACGCCAAGATCAAGAACAAGATCGACGGCACCGCGCCGGCCGAGACGCTCACCCAGTACGACCCCGACCTGATCGTCACCATCGACGCAGGCGATCCGGGCGCCAACAAGGACCTGGCCGCGCTCGCGCCGACCGCGATCATGAAGATCCGTGGCACCGAGCGCACCGACTGGGAGGGTCGCACCAAGTCGGCGGCCGCGATCCTGGGCACCACAGACAAGTTCGACGCCCTGCAGGAAAAGCTGAAGCGGCGGCAGATCAGCATCAAGACCACCTACGCCGACGTCCTCACCAAGGTGAAGGTGACCGTGCTCGATTCGCACGAGCCGGGCGAGATCTACGTCGCCGGCACCAAGTCGATGATCGGTGACCTGTTCGGCCAGGCGGGTGTAGTGTTCGCCGACTCGGTGACCGGCGACGGCACCGCCCCCGACACCAACCCGGGCGAGTTCACCGCCTCCCCCGAGAAGCTCGGCCAGTTCCTCGACGCCGACGCCATCTTCGTCGCCTCCGACTTCGACGGCGGTCACAACGCGCTGCAGCGGCAGTTGCTGAACAATCCGCTGCTCAAGTCGTCGAAGAAGCCGGTGTTCGGGCTCGGCACCGTGACCATCTCGTCGTTCGCGCAGGCTGACTACATGCTCGACCAGCTGGAGAAGGCGCTCAGCGAGCTGCAGGGCACGCAGCGGTGACCGCCTGGACCCGCGCCGCGACGGTGGTCGCGGCGGTTCTCGCCGCGTGTGCGCTGCTGACCGCACCCGCGTCGGCCGCACCGTCCGAGCCGGGCGCACTGCTGACCTTCAGCAAGGTCGGCGAGCAGGCGTTCGGGATGCCCGGCGGGCGTGCCGCGTACACGCTCACCTACCTGTCGCGCGGGGCCGGCAACACGCTCACCCCGGTTCGGGCCACCGCCTGGATCCCGACCACGAAGGCACCGGCGACCGGCTACCCGGTGACCGCGTACGGACACGGCACCGCCGGACTCGGCGACAGCTGCACCCTCGCCAACGCGTTCCGGGCGGGCGGCCGCTCGTACGGCCCGTACTTCGGTCCGTGGCTGAAGAACGGCTTCCTGCTGGTGGCACCCGAATACGCCGGCATCGACGGACCCGGCGTACACCCGTACCTCGACGGCCGGGTGTCGGGGGCCAACCTCATCGACGCCGTCCGCGCGGTCCGTCAGCTCGGCGCGAAGGTGGGTGTGAAGGTGGGCCGCGAGTTCACCACCAGCGGCGGCTCACAGGGCGGGCACGCCTCCCTGTTCGCCGGGACGATGGCGCCGAAGTACGCGCCCGAACTCACGCTCATCGGCACCACCGCCGTCGCCCCGCCGGTCCACATGGACCGGTACCTGGCGGCGCTCGGACCGTATGTGCCGTCGCTGCCGATCCCCGACTACGTCACCTACCTGTCGTACGTGCTGCGCGGGCTGGCCGTGGCGAATCCGTGGCTCAAGGTCGACGCGTACCTGACGCCGACCGGGAAGTCGCTGCTCACATCGGCCGAAACCCTGTGCTACCCGGACCAGGTGAAACGGTCCGCCGGGGTGGGCGTCGGCCAGATGCTCACCCGGAGCCTCGGGCAGGGGCCGCTGATCCGGGCTGTCCGGCAGACCCAGGTGGTCCCGGTGCGCGGCTTCCGCAGCCCGGTGCTCATCCATCAGGGCGTCTTCGACGTCACCGCGTTCAGCCCGCTCACCGAGCTGTACGTGCGCGACGCGCGCGCGGCCGGAGCGAACATCGACTACCGCCGGTCCACCACCGGGCACGACATGGGCGGGGCCACCGAGACCGTGTCCGCGAAGTGGGCCCACGACAGGTACCTCGCCGGGCGCTGAAACCATACCGGCCGCTGTAAACCGTTCCCGGAATGTCGTAGCCGTCGCCTACTGTGGCCACTGCACGATCCGCCCGGATCACGCGGTCAGGAGGGGACGACGATGGAGCAGATGCCGTTCGACGCGCAGATGCAGCGCGCCTGGGACGAGTACGAACTCGGCCTCGCGGTCCGGCTGTACGACCTCGGCCGCGACGACACCCTGACGGTGTCGGCGGTGTCCGCCGACGTGCCCGACGGTCCGCATCCGCGTGTGGTCTTCACCGTCACCGGGGCCGGGCGGGTACGCGCCACCATCAGCGACGCCGACCTGAGCGCCGACCCCGACGGCTACGCCGAGCAGATCGACGGAATGGCCGAGATCGGCTGGCGGCATCTGGCCAACGGCACCCACATCGTCGAGGCCGGCAAGCGCAACCTGGAGAAGGTCGCGTTCATCGTCACCCGCGCCTTCCTCGGGCTCTGGCACATCACCCACCCGGCCTTCCTCGACGACGCCGACGAGCCGCCGGCCGAACCGTCCCCGGACTCGAAGTCGCTGCCGTTCACCCCGGCCGCGGTGCTGCCGGTGATCCTCGACTATCTGGCGGGCCTCACCGGACTCGAGGACTGCACCGTCGAGGACGACCGCATCACGCTGCCGTCGGTGTACGGCACCCGGTCGTGGATCTCGCTGTCCAAGCACGGACCGTGGCTCGAATGCGCCGCCAACCTGGGCAGCGCACCCGACAACACGATGCTCGGGCAGATCATCGCCGCCCACGCGCTGCGCTGGCCGTACGTCACGCTGCTCGTCGCGCAGGACAGCGTGTTCGCGGTGCGCAGCATCGACGCGGCGGACCTGAGCCCCGACAATTTCGTGCACGGCCTCGGGTCGTGGCACAAGTTCCTGGCCCACGGCGCCCCGGCCATCGTCGAACTGATCTCCGACGCCAACGCGGGGCGGCCCTGGGAGCCGTGATTCTCAGGAGCCGGTGAGTTTCCAGCCGGCGCTCGCGCCCTGCTGTTCCCAGAATCGGGCGAATCGTCCACCGGCAGTGAGGAGTTGATCGGGGGTGCCCTGTTCGACGATCCGGCCGTCATCGATCACGATCACCTGATCGGCGTGGCGGATACCGGCCTGCCGGTGGGCGACGATGATGCGGGTGCGCGGTGTCCCCTCCCCTGACAGGGCGTCGACGATCGCGCGTTCGTTCTCGTTGTCGAGGGCGCTGGTGGCCTCGTCGATCAACAGCACCGGCGCGGGTTTGAGCAAGGCGCGGGCGATGCTGATGCGCTGACGTTCACCACCCGAAAGAACCGAACCGCCCTCGCCGACCTCCGACCGGACACCGTCGGGCAGCCGACCGGTGATCTCGTCGACCCGCGCGAGTCGTGTTGCGGCGGCGACCCGTTCGGGACCGGCTGCCGGGTCGCCGGCGAGGACGTTCTCCTCGATGGAACCCTGGATCAGGTACGGCTCCTGGAACACCACACTCGACAATGCCCGGCGCGCGGGCAGATCCAGCGTGGCCACATCGACACCGTCGAAAAGGACACGCCCAGAATGTGGTTCGTGCAGGCCCGCGATCAGGCCGAGGATGGTGGACTTGCCCGACCCGGAGGCGCCGATGATCGCCGTGGCCGAACCGGCTTCGATGGTCAGGCTCAGATCGTCGAGGATCGGGCGGCCGTCGCCGTACCCGAAGGTGACGTTCTCGAACTCGATCCGCGGCGGCCCGGACAGCTCGGCCCGCGCGGCCGTACCCTCGTGCGGGCCATCGGTTTCCGCGCCCAGGACGGTGCCGATCCGTTTCAGCGTCAGCCGGCTGGTCTCCAGTCCGGAACCGAGTTCGGCGAGCACCGTGAACGGTTCGAGGTAACGTACCGCCACCACGATCAGCGCCACCGACTCGGCCGGGGACACCTCGCCGCGCACCGCCAGCCACGCGGTGGTCCCGGCCAGCGCCAGCAACGCCACCTGGCTCGCGAGGCTGAACAGCACCTGCCCGGGGATCTGGAACAGCAGCAGCCGGGTGGTGGCGCCGTGCTGACGGTCCAGCGCCTCGCCGACCAGCCCGCGTTCGGGTTCGGCCCGCCGCGACACCCGCAGCGCCTCCTGGGTGCGGGCGAATTCGATGACACGGGCGTTGAGTTCGGCATTGGCGTCGTCGGCGACGGCGTCGGCCTTCTTGGTGATCGCGGTCGTGGCCCACTGCGCACCCAGCAGCAGCGGCACCCCGGCCAGCGCGACCAGCGCCAACTGCCAGGCCACCCCGAACAGGGCGATACCGATCGCCGCCGGCAGCAGCACCGCGCCGGTCACCGGAACCACCAGGTACACCACCAGACCGGCCAGGTCGGGGCCGGTCGCGGCGATCGCCTGCCGGGCGTCGGCGGTGTTGGAGACGTTGAACCAGGTCAGCCGTACCCGCGAGAGCCGTTCGGCCACATCGTGCTGGGCGGTGTCGACGATGCCGAAGCCCAGCCCGAAACCACTGCGCGAGATGGCCCTGTCGATGATCCAGCCGACGACGGTCGAGATCGTGAGCGCACCCAGCCAGAGCAGTGCCTTGTCGTGGTCGCCGTCGAACAGGCCGGACAGCAGCGGCACCAGGAACACCACGCTCGCGGCGCGGATGATCACCGACAGCACCGTCAATACCGCGAAGCGGCGCAGGAAATCGGTGTAGCCGGGCGGGATCAGGGCCAGCAGGGTGCGGATCATCGGTGTGCTCCCGTCGTCAGATCGGTGGTGCCGGAAGAACTTTCCTCCAGCGAGTCGCCCTCCAGGGAGTCCCAGAGCGCCCGATACCGGCCGCCGGCGTCGAACAACTGTGTGTGGGTGCCGGTTTCGACGATCCGGCCACCGTCGAGGACGACGATCTGATCGGCGTCGACGACGGTGTGCAGCCGGTGCGCGATCACCAGCACCGTGCGGTCCGCGGCGAGCCGGCTCAGTGATTGCTGCACAAGGTATTCCGATTCGGGGTCGGCGAAGGCGGTGGCCTCGTCGAGCACCAGGATCGGGGCGTCGGCCAGCAGCGCGCGGGCGATGGTGAGGCGTTGCCGCTCACCCCCGGACAGGGCGGCGTCCGGACCGAGAAGGGTGTCGTACCCGTCGGGCATCCGCTCGATCCGGTCGTGGATGTTGGCCGCCCGGGCCACGGTCTCGATACGTTCGCGGGAGGCGCCGGGGACGGCGAGGGCGATGTTCTCGGCGACCGTGCCGGCCACGAGTTGTGTGCTCTGCAGGACGAATCCGAGCTGCCGGTACAGTTCGTCACCGGTCATCGACCGCAGATCCCGGCCGCCGATCCGGATCGCACCGCCGCCCACGTCGTAGAAGCGGGCCAGCAGCGCCGCGAGCGTCGACTTTCCCGAACCCGACGGCCCCACCAGCGCGGTCACCGTGCCCGGTTTCAGCCGCAACGACACATCGTGCAGCACCGGCACGTCCTTGCGGTACCCGAACGTCACGTGGTCGAAGATCACGTCGCGTTCGTCGGCACCCGTCTGGTTGTCGAGGACCGCGAGTTCGGGTTCTTCGAGGGTGGCCTGGATGTCGCGGGCGGCGACCGTGCCGGCCCGCAGCCCCGACAGGCCGTAGCCGATGCCGAGCAGCCGGGCACCGAAGGTGGTGCCCAGGAACAGGAACGGCAGCAGGTCGACGGGCTGCGCCCACCCCCAGATGACGAACAGTGTTCCGGCGCAGCAGATCAGCCACAGGAAGGTGGTGGGGCGGGTCACCAGATCCATCACCGTCTTGGCCTTGATGAACGGGCGCTGCCAGTTGTCGAGGAAACCGATGTAGCCGTCCAGGTTTCGCCGGAAACTCGACGCCATCGCGCCGCCGAACACCCGGATCACCGGCTGCGCCTCCAGATAGGCGGCGGCCTCGCCGTTCATGTGTTCGGCCCATTTCTGCGCCTGCGGGATCTTCGGACCCGACTGCACCATCATCCGCCACATCACCACCACATAGGTGAGGACGGGGAGGAACATGCACAGCGCGATCCCCCAGTCGACGGTGAACAGATAGACCAGCACCACGATCGGGGAGACCACCGCGGCGACGGCGTCCACCACCGCGTGGGTCACCAGATAGTGCAGGGCCAGAGTGTTGTCCTGAATCTGCGACTTGATGGTGCCCGAGTTTCGGGAGGTGAACCAGCCCAACGGCATTCGTGACATCTTGCCGATCAGCCGGTGTCGAAGGTCACGGGAGAAGCGGGCGTCGACCAGATGCAGCCACAACATCAGCCCGAACTCCAGCAGCAGTCCGGCACCGATCAGCCCGAGCGCCCAGTATCCGAGATTCCACAGCTCCGAAGACGGCGCGCCGCGCAGGATGCGCCGGGAGAACTCCACCAGCACCACGTACGGGGCCAGTTGCAGTAGCACAACGACCAACTGGGCGATGCCGGCGAGGATGAGCTTGCCCTTGAGCGGCGCGATTAGCCTGCCGGCTCCGGCGGCGCTCCACGCACCCTGTACCGCCGTGGGTTCGGTGGGTTGGGCCGGTTGTGGCTCCTCCGGTGGCTCGGGGACCGGCTCGGCCGCCGCCTGTGCCGCCGCCTCGGCTTCGGGGTCGCGTTCCTTGCCCATCGCCTTGCCGTGCACCCAGTAGGCCTGCGCGTGCGTCTGCGACTTGGGGAAGCCGAACTCCTTGGCGCGCTTGCGCACCTCCTTGAGGGTGCCCGATTCGGGGCACACCCACAGGTACCAGTTGGACCAGTCGCGGTTCTCCAGCGCCATGGCCACCGACGCGGCGTCGCCGCGCGGCACCCAGTGCGTGCGCAGCCGCGGATGCTCCGGGAGCGGCAGCTCGTGATCGAGCGGGTCGTGTTCCTCCAGGTACAGGTCGATCGGGAGGTCGTCGGGGATCACGTCGATGACGGTCCGGATGGCGGGGAGCGACGCCGAGTCGCCGATCATCAGGTATCCCTCGGGCCGGCCCACCGTGGGCACCTCGAAGGGTATCGCGCTCATCCACATCACCGAGATCTCGTCGCCCGGTTCCACCGTCTTCGCCCACGCCGACGCCGGTCCGGCCGGTTCGTGCAACACGAAATCGACGGAGAATTGTCCGTTTTCGGGGTCGGCGTCGACAAAGGTGTAGGCGCGCTGGAACTCCTTGCCCTGCCCGTCGGGGAACCAGCCGCGCACGAAGGCCGTCGGGAAGGCCTCGGCCTCCTCGAACAGGGTGTCCGATACGAACCACACCCGTTTACAGTGTGCGGTGATGTCCTGGACACCAGTCACTTTCGCCACGTGATCGCGCGCACCGAAGGCACGCATCAGCGCCCCGTTGAAACCTCTCGACATGACGTCCTCCCGTCCATCTGCTCGAAGTTAGGCCAGACTCACCTTAGTTCCAGGGGTGCGTGTCAACAATCCCCCTCGGCCCGATCCACGGGTTCTTCCGGCATCGATCCGGCAACAATGCCCGAGACAGAGGTGATAAGTCGGACATCAGGCGCCGATGATTTGGCAGGGTAACCATCACGGACTCCACTATCGAAAGGCCCCGGTCACCCATGCGACTTCTCCGACGAATCGGTCTCGCCCTCGGCGTCACCGCAACAGCCACCGTCCTCGCCGTCAGCGCCGGCACCGCCGACGCGGCCCCCGTGTCGGGCGCCAACCCGACCAGCGTCACCACGGCCATGCCCGGCAAGCTCACCACCAAGCTGACCAACGCCACCTTCCTGCCCTACAGCGGCGGCAAAAGCCTGTCGGTGGCCAACCGCAGTGGCAAGGTCATCGAGCAGGTTCCGCTGACCATCCCGATCAGCGGCGTCGCCGTCCCGCTGCGGGTCAAGCTGAGCGCCGACCGGACCAGCGCCACGCTGATCCCGATCGTCACCCCGCAGAACCGCGCCCTCATCACCAAGGACGTCAAGCCGTACGCGTCCAAGCAGGCCGCCTACAACCGGATGATGCGTGAGGTGATGATCGGCTGGAACAACGGCGGCAGCCTCACCGCCGCCATCGGCGCGATCGTCGGCCTCGTGGTCGGCTGCCTCATCTTCGTCGGCTGCCTGTGGCTTGCCGGTGTCGGCGCGATCGTCGGTGCGGCGATCGGCATCAACGACGCCAACCCGCGTGCCTTCCACGCGGTGCTGAACTGGCTCAACGCCTGACACCCCACCCCGCTGGTTGAGGTGCGAGCTTGCGAGCCTCGAAACCCGGTGAGATGACATCGTTCTCTCACCGGGTTTCGAGGCTCGTCGCTAACGCTCCTCACACCTCAACCAGCGGCCGGAAGACCGGCGGTGGCATAGGCTCGGGCAGGTGAGTGCGCGCGCAGGGATCATCGTCACCGGAACCGAAGTGCTGACCGGCCGGATCGCCGACCGTAACGGGCCGTGGGTATCCGAACAACTCCTCGGCTTCGGTATCGACGTCGCCCACATCACCATCTGTGGCGACCGGCCCGACGACCTGACCGCCCAACTGCGTTTCCTCGTCGACGAGGGCGTGGACCTGATCGTCACCACCGGCGGACTCGGGCCCACCGCCGACGACCTCACCGTCGCCACCGTCGCCGAATTCTGCGGCCGGGAACTACGGCACGACCCCGAACTCGAACAGCACATCACCGACATCCTGCTGCGCTGGCGCGGCATCGAGGGCCGGTTACCGGAGGCTGCGGCGGTCGGGGTGCACGAGCAGGCGTACGTGCCCGACGGCGCTCGGCACATCCCGCCGACCGGCACCGCGCCAGGCATCGCCATCGGCCGCACCGACCCACTGCCCGCGATCATCGTGCTGCCCGGACCGCCCCGCGAACTGCAGGCCATGTGGCCGGCCGCCATCACCACCGACGCGTTCACCGAGGTCACCGCCTCGCTGCCGGTGTTCGCGCAGGAGACGATCCGTGCCTACCGGCTGTCGGAGGCCGAGCTCGCCGACACCCTGCGCAGCGCCGAGCAGCTGGTGCCCGGGTTCGGCTCGCTGGAGATCACCACCTGCATCCGGGCGGGTGAGATCGATATGGTCACGCGCTTCGCCGACGACGGACGTGAAGCCTATGCCTCGCTGCTCGAGTTGATGACCGAACGCCATGGGGCACAGATCTTCTCCACCGACGGTTGCACCGTCGACGACCTGGTGGCGGCGGCACTCGCGGGGCGGATGATCGGGACCGCCGAATCCTGCACCGGCGGCAAGATCGCCGCCCGGCTCACCGACCGGGCCGGGTCGTCGGAGTACACGGCCGGTGGTGTGGTGTCGTACTCGAACGAGGTGAAGACGAGTGTCCTGGGTGTGCCGACGGAGTTGATCGCCGAGTTCGGAGCGGTCAGCGAGCAGGTGGCCGAGGCGATGGCCGACGGGGCGCGGCGGGTGCTGGGCACCGATATCGCCGTCTCCACCACGGGGATCGCCGGTCCGGGTGGGGGTTCTGCCGAAAAGCCGGTGGGTACAGTGTGTTTCGGGGTCTCACTGAACGGTGCACCGACGCGGACGCTGACGATCCGGTTCCCGGGTGATCGCACCACGGTGCGGGCGTTGACGGTGACTGCCGCCATGCATCTGATCCTGGAGACGTTGGGAGCCTAGCGCCGCCGGCATGAGGTGACCACCCCGAAACAGGAGAGATTTCTTTCCCACTTAACGGTATATCGCGGATGGGGCCTTGCCGCAAGGCCCCCGGTGTGGTGCACAATCATTTCTCCCACCGCCCACGAGGAGTTCGCCGCCGCATGCAATCACCGTTCCGGATACCGGAAACCCTTGTACACAAAGCTGATTCACGATTCATCGCCGGAGATGTCACGCGTTTCGCGGCCATCGACGGCGCGCTCGCGCACACCGTCGACACCCTGACCACCCGTATCGACACCCTCCGGAAGGCACCGGGCGGGGCGGGGCATCATGCGATGGAACGGGATATGGAGATCCACCGCACCCACGCCCGGCTGGCGACGATCCGGCGGTACGGGCTCGACCTGTGCCTGGGACGGATGGTCGGCACCGACGGCACGATCACCTACATCGGCCGACTGGGGCTCTCCGGTCCAGACGGCGACCAACTGCTGGTCGATTGGCGCACACCGGCAGCCGAACCGTTCTTCGCCGCCACCCACGCCGACCCGCGCGGCCTCACCAGCAGACGCAGGTACCGCTGGTCACAGGGGGCGATCATCGACTTCTGGGACGAGGCCCTCACCACCGAACCGGCCGACGACCTCGTGCTCGACGACGACTCGGCGTTCCTGGCCGGGCTCGGCGCGGGCCGCGGCGAACGGATGCGGGACGTGCTCGGCACCATCGCCGCCGACCAGGACGCCATCATCCGCGCCGGCTCGGCGGGCACCCTCGTCGTCGACGGCGGGCCGGGAACCGGGAAAACCGTTGTCGCACTGCATCGTGCGGCATACCTGCTGTATGCCGACCCCCGGCTGAGCGGGCAGCGGGGTGGGGTGCTGGTGGTGGGTCCGCACCGGCCGTATCTGTCGTATGTGGCCGATGTGCTGCCCGGACTCGGCGAGCAGGGGGTACTGACGTGTACCGTTGCCGACCTGGTTCCCGAATCCGGCTGTGCCGTCGCGGAATCAGATCCCGAGGTGGCCCGGCTGAAAGCGTCGGCCGCGATAGTGGGTGCCATCGAACCGGCGGTGCGGTTCTACGAGGAAACACCGCGCACGTCGCTGACCGTCGACACCGACTGGGGCCGGCTGACGCTGTCCCCCACCGACTGGGCCGAGGCCTTCGGCGAGGCCGAACCCGGCACCCCGCACAACGATGCCCGCGATGCGGTGTGGGAAAAGCTGCTGGAGATCGCCCTCGCCGCCCTGCCGATCGACCCCGAGGAGCTCGGTGAGGCGCGGACATCGTTGCGGCGCACCACCGAACTGGTCGCGGCGTTCAACCGGGCCTGGCCGCTGCTCGATCCCGTCGACATCGTCGGCGACCTGTGGACGGTGCCCGCGTTCCTGGCGATGTGCGCACCGTGGCTCACCCGCGCGGAAGTGCTTGCACTGCAACGTCAAGACCCGGCGGCGTGGACGCTCCCGGACCTGCCGCTGCTCGACGCGGCCCGCCGGCGCATCGGCGACCCGGAGGCCACCCGGCAACGACACCGCCACGCCGCCGCGTTGCGTTCCGAGCGGGCCCGGATGGACGATGTGATCGCCGATGTGATCGCCGCCGACGACAGCGAGATGCGGGTGGCGTCGATGCTCCGGTCCGACGACCTGCGCAACGCCCTCGACGACGACACCGTCTCGGCCACAAGCGATCCCGACGAGCTCGCCGGACCGTTCGCGCACATCGTCGTCGACGAGGCGCAGGAACTCACCGACGCGCAGTGGCAGATGCTGCTCGTCCGGTGCCCGTCACGGAGTTTCACCGTGGTGGGCGACCGGGCACAGGCGCGGGACGGGTTCACCGAGACCTGGCAGGACCGGCTCGGGCGGGTCGGCCTGCGCGATATCCGCCGGGCCGGACTGTCCGTCAACTACCGCACCCCCGCCGAGATCATGGCCGAGGCCGAGCCAGTGATCCGGGCGGAGATCCCCGACGCCAACGTGCCCACGTCGATCCGATCCTCCGGTATCCCGGTGACCCACGCCCGGGTGGGCGAGCTGGAATCCGTTGTGGACGGGTGGCTTCGGGAGAACCCAGACGGAACAGGCTGTGTCATCGGCGACTCCGTCGTGCTGCACCGGCCGCGGGTGCGGACGTTGACCCCGAGCACCGCGAAGGGTCTGGAGTTCGATCTCGTCGTGTTGGTGCGGCCCGAGTCGTTCAGTGCCGGAGTGGGCGGCGCCGTCGACCGGTATGTGGCGATGACCCGCGCGACGCAGCGGCTGGTGATCCTCACCTGATCGGATGGTCAGTCCGGGTGGGGACTTACGTCCTCAAAGTGCCCCATGTTGATCCCAAAGCACCTCGCCCGCCCGGACACGCGAGTAAAACCCCAAGGTGAGGTCCGCGTCATATTTGAGAGGTACCGTCCCACATGAAGGCCATCCAGTTCATCGCTCCCGGACAACCGCCCGAACTGCGCGAGGTGGACAAACCTGCGCCCGGACCCGGGCAGGTGCTGCTCAAGGTCACCGCCGCCGGCGCCTGCCACTCCGACGACTTCGTCCTCAATGCCCCGCCCGGCGCCTTCGCCTACCCGCTGCCGATGACGCTCGGCCACGAGGGTGTCGGGGTGGTCGCCGCGGTCGGGTCCGGCGTGAAGGCGATGACCGAGGGAACATCGGTGGCGGTGTACGGGCCGTGGGGCTGCGGCACCTGCCACCGCTGCGCGCAGGGTCAGGAGAACTACTGCCTCAACGCGGCCGAACAATCCATCACCCCGCCCGGACTCGGCACCGACGGTGCGATGGCCGAGTACCTGCTCATCGACAACGCCCGGCACCTGGTGCCGCTCGGTGACCTCGATCCGGTAGCTTCGGTAGCACTTACCGACGCCGGACTGACTCCCTATCACGCGATCAAGGCGTCGCTGCCGAAGCTGGTCGGCGGCACCACCGCCGTCGTCATCGGGGCCGGCGGGCTCGGGCATGTGGGTATCCAGTTGCTGCGCCACCTCACCGCATCCCGGATCATCGCCGTCGACGTCACCGAGGAGAAGCTGGCGTTCGCGAAGGAGGTCGGGGCGCATGAGGCCGTGCTCAGCAACGCCGACACCGTCGCCGAGGTCCGCAAGATCACCGGAAAGGCCGGGGCCACAGCGGTCTTCGACTTCGTCGGATATCAGCCGACCCTGGACATGGCGATGGGTATGGTCGGGGTGTTCGGCGATGTCGTCATCGTCGGCCTCGGCGACGGGGTGGCCGCCGCCAAGGTCGGCTTCTTCTCCCAGCCGTACGAGGTGTCGGTGCGGGCGCCCTACTGGGGCACCAGGAGTGAACTCATCGAGGTGCTCGACCTGGCCCGCGACGGGGTGCTGCACGTGGCGACCGAAACCTTCAGTCTCGACGACGGTGTGGAGGCGTACCGGCGGCTGGCCGCCAACGACCTGCGCGGGCGCGCGGTCGTGGTGCCGGACTAGGCAGGTCGGTTGCGCCGGCGGAAGTCGTCGGCGAGGAGAGTGTCAAGTTGGTCCAGGTCGGCCCAGCCGTTGACGGTGACCTCGCCGGAGGCTGTCACGCGCACCTCGATGCGGTCGGGGAGGTCGGCCAACCCGGCCTCGACATGACGGAGACGATCGGTCAGGAAGTGGAACTCCTGATTGGTCGAACCCACCCACGGCCGCCGGAGATCCGGTTGGCCCGACAGATACGGCCCTGACACCAGCAGGTCAGTGGCGGAAAGCAGTTCAGCGGCCCCGTCGGGGGCACCTGCCCCGTTCAGCTCGCGGTAGGTGAAGCCGCTGAACGTCATCACCGAAAGCCCCTGCGCGGCAAGCCGCGATGCGAAGTCCGCGAGCGGACGGGCCTGTTCGAACGGCTCCCCGCCGAGCAGCGTGACACCGTCGATACCGGGTACCGCCAGGGCGCGTTCGGCCAACTCGGCGGCACCGATACCGGTGCCGCCCTTGGCACCCCACAGGTGGGGGTTGAAGCAGCCGGGACAGCGGATCGAGCAGCCCTGCACCCAGACCGCGAACCGGCGGCCGGGCCCCTCGGCGACGGTATCGTCGACGACGGCCCCTACCCGGATCGTGCGGTCAGATATCAAGGATCCGGCCTCCCGGTACCGGGGGTGGCGGGGGCGGGTTGTGCGGCGCCGAGCCCGGATCCGGTTGCGACGGACCGAAAGACACCTCCCGGAGCCGGGCGAGGTGGTGTGGCGCCAGACCCGCCGACGCGGCGATCTCTTCGAACGAGCGGAAGCCGCCGACGCGGGTGCGGGCGGCGATCACCGCATCGGCCTGCGCCGGGCCGAGGCCGGTGGTGGCCGACAGTTCGGCCGCCGACGCCGAGTTGATGTCGAGCTGCGCGGGCGTGGGAGCGTAGAAGTCGTTCATGCCGACAAGACCCTGAACCGGTGCGGGTGCGGCAGGAGTGGGCGGGGGCGGATAGGTGGGTGCGGGGGCGAGCGGTGGGATCCCGAACGGGGCCAGCTCATCCTGGGCCTGCCGTTGTGCCAGCAGCCGCAAGTAGTTGTTGCGCAGCGATATTCCGGCGATCAGGTGCAGGATCCACGACACCAGGACCAGGTTGATCGCCCAGTCGGCGACCTTGTGATCGTCGGTCTCGAAGATGAACGCGCACAGGCACACCGCCAGAGTGACCACCGTCGAGATCACCGCGTAGACGGTCCACTTACGGTTGTGGACCTTGTTGGCGGCGTAGATGAATCCGGCGCACGAGACGAAACCGAGACAGAGGGCCGGCGCGAATACCCAGATACTGTTCTTCCAGCGCCACTTGCGATCCGCCAGCCTCGCGGCGGCGGACGGGTCGACCCAGCGCGGGTCAGTGGTAGAGCTCATCGATGTCCTCGGCTGTGTCCGACACGGTGGTCCGGTGGTAATCGGGAGTGAACTCGCTGGTCACGGTCGTCGCTTCGAGCAGGTCTTCCAGGACGGCGATCTGATCGAGGCACGACGGACCGACCACACCTTTCGTCTCTGCGCGCACCGTTCCGTCGGCGGCGACCGTGAGCACGATCTGTTTTCTGTCGCTGCTCACGCTCACACCGCCAGATCCAGGACGACGGTGACCGTGTCGGTGTCGTCGACGGTTTCCGAGGCGATGGTCATCCCGGCCTGCGGCGCCCGTTCCCGCAGCCGGGTGAGCACCGCCTGCTGCACCCGGCGCCCGTACGCGGCGTCGACCGCGGCAACAATCCCCTGCACCGATTCCTCGGTAACCTGTGACAACTCCCGTCGCTCCGCTCGCCCCTGTCCGATGAAATCCACCTCCCAGGCGGCATCGGCGCGGGCGGGGTCGCGGTGGAAGTGCGCGGACACGTTCTGCCACCGGGCGATCAGGCTGTCGTCGGAGCGCTGTGTCACCACAGCCCTGGTGTCGGCGAGCGCCTCGGTCAGCAGGCCGACGTCGCGCATCCGCGTCGACACCCCGATCACGGTCCGCCCCTCCGAGTCCCGTTTCTCGCCGTGGCTCGCGGCCCAGGTGGCGGCGGCGATGGCCGCGGGGATCAGCACAATCGAGATACTCATTCTAGAAATCCACCGTTCTTCCGCCACGGGTTGTGGGATCGCTTGGTACCAGCTTGAGTTGGGGTCCGGAGCCGTCCGGTCCGGTGGGCTCGGCGGGTGCGGCCGACGCGGCGGTGGTGTAGCCTGCCCGGTCCTCGGCCGACGTCGCCGCCACCGCCCGGTCGGCGGCCCAGCCGCGGATCGCGGAGATCTGCTCGGCCTGCGTCACCGACAGCGGCACCATCGTGGCCACCGCCCGCCGCAGATCCACCCCGGTCATCTGCCTGCGCTCGCTGAAAGCGTCGAAAAGCCCTGCGATGACGGCCTGTTCGATTTCGGCGCCGGTGTAGCCCTCGGTGATGTCGGCGAGGCTGTCGAGCAGTTCCGGGGTGATCGCCAGGCCGGCGGCCTTGTTGTCGCGCAGCCGTTTGGTCAGGTGTAGTTCCCAGATGTCGCGGCGTTCGGCGGCGGTCGGCAGGTCGACGAAGAAGATCTCATCGAACCGGCCCTTGCGCAGGAACTCCGGCGGCAACGCGTCGACCTTGTTGGCGGTGGCGATCACGAACACCGGCGCCGTCTTCTCCTGCATCCAGGTGAGGAACGAGCCGAACACCCGTGTCGACGTTCCCGAATCGCCGGAACCCAGACCGGAGAAACCCTTTTCGATCTCGTCGATCCACAGCACGCACGGCGCGGTGGCCTCGGCGGTGCGGATGGCGGTGCGCATGTTCTGCTCCGACGAGCCGACCAGCCCGGCGAACACCTTACCGATGTCCATCCGCACCAGCGGCAGCTCCCACGCGGCGGCGATCGCCTTGGCGGTCAACGACTTTCCACAGCCCGGAACGCCGGTCATGAGCACGCCCTTGGGTGCGGACACCCCGTACTCGAGAGCCTCGGCAAGCCACGACCCGTTGCGCTTGTACAGCCACCGTTTCAGGTTCTGCAGCCCGCCCACGTCGTCGAGGTCGATGTCCACCGACGCGAACTCCAGCAGACCCGCCTTGCGGACCGTCTGCCGTTTCTCCTCCATGATCGAATGCACGTCGTCGACGCCGAGATCGCCGTTGTTGACCATCGCCCGCGCGAACGCGTTGGTGGCCTCGTTGAGGGTGAGTCCGAGCGCCGCCTTGGCGAGCCGTTCGCGGCCCACGGCGTCGACACCGATCGCGATGCGGCCGCCGCCGGCGTTGGCGGCGATCATGCCGTCGAGGACCGCCCGGATCTCGGCTTCAGTGGGCAGCGGGAAGTCGAGGAGGGTGATGTCCTTGTCGAGTTCCGGCGGAATCCGCAGCACCGGCGACACCAGGATCAGGGTGCGGGCCACTGCACCCGCCTGCAGTTCGCTCGCCAGGTCGCGCAGTGTGCGCACCAGGGCGGGGTCGGCGGGCCGCCGGTCGTCACCGAGGAAGGCGTGCAGGTCCCGCATCACCAGCAGCGACGGCTCCTGATTGCGCCGGAACCATTCGAGCGCCGCCCGCGGATCAGTGGTGCCCGAGGCCGGTGCCCCGTTCTGGGTCACCACGCCCGAGGTCGTCGACCACGCGTGCACCGCGCGGACGGTGCGCACCTGCTCCCCCGACCCGGCCACCATCGAGATCTCGGCCAGCACCCGCTGTTCCTCGAACGATTCGACGTAGAGGATCGGGAACCGGGCCCGCAGGGTCAGCGCGAGGTCGTCACGAAAACTCACCCGCCCAGCCTAGCCGCGGGGAGGCCCGGTCCGCGTCGGTCAACCAACTGTGGATCCACCAGAAACTGAAAGATCCTCCGTCAACAAAGGGAGGATCCTCCAGTTATGGGTGGAACAAAAGTTCGATGGATCCAACAGGGGGTCCGGTGCGTCTGATTCTCATGGACAACTATCCACGGGATCAACATGGCATCGTCTATCGGCGCACCGCGCTCTCCGTCGGCTGGTCCGACTATCTGCTCAACCAGGGCGTGAAGCGGGGCGAACTCACCAAGATCTGGGCCGGAGCATTCGCCGTCGGCGACCACACACCGTCGGAGCTGTACCGGTTGCGGTCGATCGCCGCGTCGACCCTGACAGAAGGGAACGTCCTGAGCCACCAGTCGGCAGCCTCCGTACACGGGCTTGCCATGCTCCTGCCCGACCTGAGCAAGGTGCACACCACCAGCGGTGCGAAGGCCGGAAAGATCAGCGCTCGCCGGCACCTGCACCCGGGGTATCTCGACGCGTCCGAAGTCGTGGTCGTCGATGGGGTGGCTGTCACTTCCCCTGCCCGGACCGCGGCCGACGTGGCGTGTGGTGCGTCGGACTTCGCGCAAGCGCTGGCGGTCATGGACTCCGCCCTCCGCAACGGCGTCACGGCCGATGACATCGCTGAGATCCTCGACGGCACTCGGGCAGGCGTGGGGATCGCCCGGCGCGCACTGGCCTTCGCCGATGCGGGCTCCGAGAATCCCGGCGAATCGTGGGGCCGGGCCCAGATGATCTGTGCCGGACTCCCCGTGCCACGGCTCCAACAGGAGTTTCACGGAGCCGACGGCAGGTTCGTCGCACGGTGCGACTACACATGGTGCGGCCGGCTTGTCGGCGAGTTCGACGGCATGGTCAAGTACCAGAAGTACGTCCGTACAGGGGAGACACCGTTCGACGTCGTCCGGCGCGAGAAGGCCCGGGAGGACGCCTTACGCAAGCTCGACGTGATGGTGATCCGGTGGGTATGGGACGACCTGCTCACCGATCGCGTGGTCCCACTGGTAGCCGACTGGCTTCGCCGGCTCGGCCTGTCTGCGGCATAGGTCGATCCACCCGAGACCGGAGGATCCTCCGTCAACAAAGGGAGGATCCTCCAGTTATGGGTGGAATGGTGGTCACCTGACGAGGTCGCGGAGTGTGGCGAGTTGGTATTCGGAGGTTTCGTCGGCGTGCTCGTCTTCGGCGAAGACGTTGGAGCAGATGATGGCGTCGTCGCGGTCGAGGAAACCGGAGGCGCGCAGGGTGGTGAACAGTTCGGTCCAGTCGACGTCGCCGTCGCCGATACGCAGGTGCTGGTGGACGCGGACGGCGTTGCCGGGTGGGTTGGTGATGTAGCGCAGGCCGTGGGAGCGGTGGTGGTCGAAGGTGTCGGCGGCGTACACCGCGCGCAGCCGGTCACCGAGTTCGGGGATCAGGCTCACCGCCCGGTCGCCGTAGTGGAAGGTGTGCGAGCCGACGTAGACGAAGCCGACGGCGGCGGAGTCGAGGCCGCGCAGGATCTGCCAGGCGGCCAGGCCGTCCTCGACGAAGTCGTCAGGGTGCGGGTCGAAGTTGAGGGTGACGCCCGCCGTTTCAAGCAGCGGCAGCAGCGTCTCCATCGACCGGTAGAAGCCGGCCTCGGATTCCTCGGCGCGTTCGGGGCGGCCGCTGAACTCGGTGTTGATCACCGGCACCTCCAGTTCCGAGGCGATGTCGATGATGCGCCGGAAGTTGCGCACCGCTGCCTCCCTGGGCAGTTCCTCGGGCCAGGAGATGCGCTGCACCGGCAGCAGCGAGGAGATGCCCACACCCGCCGACGCCGCGCGCTCACGCACCTTCTTCAGGAACGCGCGGTCGACGCGGGGGTGGGAGAAGAACGGGATGAAGTCGGGGTGCGGGGTGAGCTGGATCCACTCGTAGCCGGCCTTGGCGGCGACGTCGAAGAAGTCGAGGAAGCCGTGGGTGGAGTGGTACGGGGTGGGGTCGAGGGCGATACGGACCATGAGCGGGTGTCCTCAGGCGTAGAAGTCGGGCGTCGGGGGCAGTTCGACCGCGATCGGGCCGCTGCTTTCCAGGGCCTTGACCCCGGCCTGGCAGGCGACGGCCACCTTGTAGCCGTCCCACGCCGACGGCCCGTCGATGCCGCCCTGTCTGGCCGCGTCGACCCAGGCCTGCACCTGCCTGTCGTAGGCGGTGGCGAAGCGGGTGGTGAAGTCGGCGTGTTCGCCGATGCGGAACGCGCCGTCCTGCCACAGTTGCAGGCCGCCGGGCTGCCCGATGCGGGCCACGCCCTTCTCGAACACCGCCTCGGTGGCCACCTGGTAGCCGAACTGAATGGACACGTTCATCTCGACGTCGACGATCACCCCGTTGTCGAGTTCCATCAGCACCAGGATCGGTTCGCGCAGCCGGTCGGGGGTCAGCGAGTTGCGTTTGCCCGCACGCACTTCCACGTTGACGATCGAGCCGCCGGCGAGCCAGGGCACCACGTCGAACTCGTGCACCACCGAATCGTTGATCAGCATCGGCTGGATGTAGCTGTCGGGGACGCTCGCGTTGCGGTGGGCGCAGTGCAGCATCAGCAGGTCACCGGCGCTGCCGGCGGCGATCAGTTCGCGCAGCGCCGCGTACTCGGGGTCGAAGCGCCGCATGAACCCCACCTGGATGAGCCTGCGGCCCGTGGCCTGCTCGGCTTCGAGCACTTCCCATGACGATTCGGGGTCCTGGGTGAGCGGCTTCTCGCACAGGATGGGCAGCCCGGCGGCGAGCGCGGGCAGCAGCACCGGCGTGTGGAACTTGCCGGGGGTGGCGATCAGCACGGCGTCGAGGGCGTCGGCGTCGAGGGCATCCTCGAGCCGCCCGTAGCCTTCCGCACCGGGCGCGGTGGCGAGCGCCGCGGCCCGGCGCTGCTCGTCGGGTTCGACGACCGCCGACACCGTCGCACCGGCGATGGTGGCGTTGATGCGCTTGATGTGGTCGGCGCCCATCATTCCGGCGCCGACGACACCGACGCGAAGATCGTTGGTGCTCATGGGGTGTGGCCCTCCTCGGTGGTCGGCGGCGTCAGCCGTTGCGGGTCATGTGGTGGCAGCTGAAGATGTGCTTGCGAGTGCGGGTGGCGATGCCGAGCGGGGCGTCGACGTCGCAGCCCGGCATGTCCTGTTCGACGATCGCGAAGATGTCGGAGTCGATCTTGCTGACGGCGTCGATGATGGGCGCGAAATCCGGTACACCGCTGGGTGGTTCGACCATCACCTCGGCGGCGCAGTCGGCAAACGGGGTGTCGTTCTTCAGCGCCTCGAACAGCAGCTCCTGGTCGACCTGCTTGAGGTGCAGGTAGCCGATGCGGTCGGGGTGGGCCTCGATGAGGGCCACGTTGTCGCCGCCGTAGTAGGCGTAGTGGCCGGTGTCCAGGCACAGGTTGAAGTAGCGCGGGTCGGTCAGCTCCAGGATCCGCTGCACCTCGCGGCGGGTGCCGACGTGGCTGTCGGCGTGCGAATGGAACTGCTGGTGCACCCCGAACTCCTCCAGCAGCGCCTTGCCGAGCCTGTCGTGGCCGACGGCGAGCCGGTCCCACTGCTCGCCCTCGAGAGTGCGCGGTTCCAGCGCCTCGCCGGTGAGGTCCGAACGCCACAGGTCCGGGATGACGACGATGTGTTCGGCACCCATGTCGCGCACCAGTTTCGCGATGTTTGATGCCTGGCCCCAGGCACGGTCCCACTGATCATCGCCCTTGTGGAAGCCGGTGAAGATGGTGCCGCCGGACAGTTTCAGGTTCCGCTTGGCGAGTTCGTCCGACAGTTGCGCCGGGTCGGTGGGCAGGTAACCGTACGGGCCGAGCTCGATGTAGGTGTAGCCGGCGTCGGCGACCTCGTCGAGGAAACGCTCCCACGGGGTTTGTCGCGGATGCTCGGGGAACCAGACACCCCACGAGTCGGGGGCGGTGCCGATGCGCAGGCCCTCGGTGTGGGCGCCGACGGCAGCTGGTGCGTGTTCGGTGGTGGTCATATCGTAAGTCCTTGCGGTGGTGAGTGTTCAGCCGATGAGGGGACGCTGGAGCTGCTGCTGTTCGAGGTATTCGGCGCGGGCGGCGCGGGTGCTCTCGACCTCGGAGGTCTCGGCCACCGGCACGTCCCACCAGCCGTGACCGTCGGGTGCGTACACGAACGGGTCGCTGTTGATGTGGATGACGGTGGGGCCGTCGGCGGCCTTGGCGGTGCCGATTGCCTCCGAAAGCTCCTGCAGCGCATCAGGTCCGGGTTTGATGTCGATGACGTCGACGCCGTAACTGCGGGCGTTGGCGGCCAGGTCGACGGGCAGGAACTCGCCGCGTTCGAAGGTGGCCTTGGCCCGGTCGCCGTCTGCCGGTTCGGCGTACCGGTAGCGGGTGCCGAAGCGCTGGGAGCCAACCGTTTCCGACAGGTGCCCGATGGAGGCGTAGCCGTGGTTCTGGATGATGACGACGATCAGTTTGATGCGTTCGGCCACCGCCGTCAACAGTTCGGTGTGCAACATCAGGTAGGAGCCGTCACCCACCATCACCACGACGTCGCGGTCGTCGCCGAGGGCGAGCAAACCGCGTTTGGCGCCGAGACCACCGGCGATCTCGTAGCCCATGCAGGAGAAGGCGTACTCGACGTGGTAACCAAGTGGATCCCGTACCCGCCAGAGCTTTTGGAGATCTCCGGGGAGCGATCCGGCGGCCTGGATGATCACGTCCTCGGGGGCCATCGCCGCATTGATGGTGCCGATGATCTCCGGCTGTCCGGGAAGCTCACCGCCGGTGGGTTCGAAAGCCCTGTCCACCTGGGTATCCCAGTCCGACTTCACGTTCTGCGCATGCCACGCGTGCTCGGCGGCGACCCGCTGCCCGTCGAGTGCGGTACGCAGTTCGACCAGGGTGGCGCGGGCGTCTGCGATCACCGGCAGTTGCGAGCCGTGCTTGTAGGCGTCGAACGAGGCGACGTTGACGTTGACGAACCGCACCCCCTCGTGCTGGAAGGCGGTCCGGCTGGCGGTGGTGAAATCGCTGTAGCGCGTACCGATCCCGATGATCACATCGGCTTCGGCGGCGATCGCGTTGGCCGCCGCCGAGCCGGTGGCACCCACCCCGCCCAGATTCAGCGGATGATCCCAGGGCAGCGAGCCGCCGCCGGCCTGGGTGGTGGCCACCGGAATCCCGGTGGCCTCGGCGAACTCGCGCAGCGCGTCCTCGGCACCGGAGTAGATCACGCCGCCACCGGCCACCAGCAGCGGCCGCCGCGCACCCCCGATCGCCTCGACCGCGCGGGACAGCGGTCCACGTTCGGGCGGCGGACGGCGGATGTGCCACTCCCGGTCGGCCAGGAATTCGACAGGCACGTCCAGCATTTCGGCCTGCACGTCCTCGGGGAGGGCGATGGTGACCGCACCGGTCTCGGCCGGGTCGGTGAGCACCCGCATGGCGCCGAGCGCGATGGAGAACAGTTGCTCGGGCCGCTGCACGCGGTCGAAGAACCGGGACAGCGGCCGGAACGCTTCCGAGACCTGAATACCCGGATCGTGGGGGTGTTCGAGTTGTTGCAGCACCGGGTCGGCGACGCGGGTGGCGAACGTGTCCGACACGAGCAGCAGCGCCGGCAGCCGGTTGGCGGTGGCGAGCGCGGCGCCGGTGAGCATGTTGGCCGCCCCCGGACCCACCGACGCGGCCGATGCCAAAGTGCCACGGCGGCGGTGCATCCGGGCGTAACCCACCGACTGGTGCACCATCGCCTGCTCGTTGCGGGCCTGGAAGAACGGCATCGACCCGGCCTCGGTCTCGGCGGCCTGCAGCAGCGCCTGCCCGATCCCGGCGACGTTGCCGTGCCCGAAGATCCCGAAGGTGCCCGCGATCGTGCGTTCGCGGAGGTCGCCGTCGACGGTCCACTGGTGGGCCAGGAACTCGATCAGCGCCTGCGAGACGGTCATGCGTCTGGTGGTGTGTCGCGCAGCGGTCACCGCGAATCTCCTTGGATGGGTGGGGTATATGGCAGGCGGGGATCGGCGTCCTGACCGGTCCAGGTCTCGCGCAGCCAGGCCTGGCACGGGTCGTCGCTGATCAGCCAGATCCGTTCGGGGTCGGGACCGGCCATCACGTTCAGGTAGTACAGGTCGTATTCGGGGGCGGCCATCGCCGGACCGTGATACCCGTACGGCACCAACGCGATATCGCCGGTGCGGACAATGGCGTTGGTGTCGATCTCCCCCGCCGACGACGAATAGGTGACGAAGCTGCCGAAAGCGTCGGCATCGGCGGGGATGCTCACCCCGGCCGGGATGGCGCGGCTCGGTGCGGCCTCGAAATAGTAGATCTCCTCCAGCCGCGCCTCATGCCCGGCCACGTACTCGTCGTGCTTGTGTGCCGGATGCGACGACCAGTTGCCGCCCGGCGTGATCACTTCACACACGATGAGCGCGGCCGCGTCCAGTGCGGCGGGGGTGCCGAAGTTATGCACCTGCCGGGTGTCGCGGCCGGCGCCCCGCACCTCTACCGGAACCTCGGACGCCGCAATATACTTCGCCGGTTTGCGGACCGTCGTCGGCGCTTCGGCGACGGCCACCCGGCAGGTGCCGCGCAGCGTCGCCGACGAGCCCGCGCCCAGGTACAGCACGTCGGTGGGTCCGTCGAAAACCCCTGCCCGGCCCGTCAATCGGGTGGTCGTCCCGGCATGGTCCACCTCGCAGCCGCCACCCGAGAGCGGGATCACGATGCGTTCAATGTCACCGGCGGGCAGGTCGCGGGCGGTGCCGCCGAGGTCGGTCACGCGGATACCTGTGTGGCTCCAGCCGGGCAGGGAGCCGTCCACCACCGATTCCCACCCGTCGCGGGACAGTTCGCCGCGCCGGTGGAACCACTCGTTGAAGGTTGCAGCCATCGGGACTCTTGTTACTCCGGTCGAGGTGTGTTGGCGGATGATTCGGGGAACACTCAGCCACCGTGTACGAGGGCGGCGGCGGTGTCGACGGCGGTCGCGACGTCTCCGTCCGGCGGGTACAGCAGGGTGCGGCCCACGACCAGGCCGTGCACACCCGGCAGGGCGAGGGCCGATTTCCAGGAGGCGTACACGGTTTCGGGATCGGTGCTCGGATCGCCGCCGAGCAGCAGGGTGGGCAGCGTGGTGGCCGCCATGACCCGTTCCATGTCGTCGACGACCGGGAGTTTGAGCCAGGTGTACGCCGACGAACCACCGAGACCGGAGGCGATGGCGACCGAGTTGATCACCGCGTCGGTGGACAGGTCGTTGACGATCTTGCCGTCGCGGCGCCCGCTCATGAACGGTTCCAGCATGATCGCGATCCCGGCCGCGGCGCAGGCGTCGACCGCCTTGGCCGTGGCCTCCAGGGTGACGACCGTGGCCGGATCCTCGAGATCGACGCGGACAAGGACTTTCGAGAAGTCCAGGCCGTCGCGGACCAGCGCACCGGCGTGATAGGCGGTGTACCGGTCGTCCATTTCGAACGCCGACCCACGCAGACCGCCACGATTCATCGAGCCGACGACGATCTTGTCGTCGAGCAGGCCGAGGAGCGCGAGGTCGTCGATGATGTCGGGGGTGCCGAGCACACCGTCGACACCGGGCCGCGCCAGCGCCGTGGCCAGCCGTTGCAGCAGGTCGTAGCGGTCGGCCATCGCCATCGGGTCGGATCCGACGCCGAGCGCGCCCCGGGCCGGATGATCGGCGGCGACGATCAGCAGCCGGCCGTCACCCCGGACCAGCGGCCGCCGGGTGCGCCCGCCCAGCGCCGTCGCGATACCCGCCGGATCGGCGTGCCGGGCGGTGCGCAGCGCCTGGAAAGACTCGGGGCTGATGGGCTGATCAGGCATGGGTGAGGTCCATTTCGTTGAGGACGGCGTCGACTTCGCCCGTGGTGGGCATTGCCGTCGAACATTCCCGGCGGGAGGCGACGATGGCACCGGCGACGTTGGCGAACCGCAGCGTCCGTTCCAGCGACCAGCCGCTGAGCAGGCCGTGGCAGACGGCGCCGCCGAAACCGTCGCCGGCGCCGAGGCCGTTGACGACCCGCACCGGGTAGGGCGGCACCTCCACCCGTTCGTCGCGGGTCTTGGCGAGCACCCCCTTCGGTCCCTGCTTGACCACGGCCACCTCGATTCCCCGTTCGAGCAGGGCGTCGGCGGCACGGTCGGGTTCGGTCTCACCGACGGCGATCTCGCATTCCTCCTTGTTGCCGATCGCGACGGTCACCTGGCCGAGCACCTCGCCGACGGCTTCGGTGGCCTCGGCGGGCGACGGCCAGAACATCGGCCGGTAGTCGAGGTCCAGGATCGTCAGCGGAGCCTTGCCACGGGCCCGGTAGGCGGCGTGGTGGGCGGCGCGGCTCGGTTCGCGGGACAGACCGGTGACGGTGGTCCAGAAGATCCGGGCGTCGGCGATGGCCCGCGGGTCCAGGTCGGGCTCGGTGAGGGTCAGGTCCGGCGCGATCGGGTCCCGGTAGAAGTAGAGCGGGAAGTCGTCGGGTGGGAAGATCTCGCAGAAGGTGACCGGCGTGTTGAGTCCCTCGACGACCTTCACGTGTCTGTTGTCGACGCCCAGCCGGGCGAGTTCGGTGCGCAGGTACCGCCCGAAGGCGTCGGCCCCGGTGGCGGTGATGACCGAGGCGCGGCGGCCGTGGCGGGCCGCGGCCACGGCCACGTTGGTGGCACTGCCGCCGAGATACTTGCCGAACGTCTCGACGTCTTCGAGGCCGACACCATCCTGCAGCGGGTAGATGTCGACGCCGATCCGGCCCATGGTGATGAGGTCGTAGGGGCTGTTGCGGTCGTACGACGCGGTTGGGGAGGCTGTCATCAGGGATCCTTCGGACGAAGTCGCAGATCTCGTATGTCGTATTTGAAAAGTTTAAGACGTGATGTCCGTAACAGTGGCTACTTTGTCCTATCAATGTAGACGGGGTGGTCCAACTTGTCCATGCCGAATAACCTGGGGATATACGCACGACGAGACGATCATCGTCGATGTGATCTCTGTCATAGCCGCTTGTTATGTCCGTACATACGGATCTACCGCACGGTGAATGCGGGCTATGATCCACGTCGCATGCTCCGGCTTATGACCTAACATTGACCCCGTGAGCCAGCCGCAGATCGATGTCGAACTCGATCGCCTCAGCCCCGTGCCGCTGTACTTCCAGCTGGCCCAGGCGCTGGAGGCCGAGATCGTCGGCGGACGGCTGAACCCGGGCGACCGCATCGAGAACGAGATCGACCTGGCCAAGCGCCTCAACATGTCCCGGCCCACCGCCCGGCAGGCCATCCAGGCCCTTGTCGACAAAGGGCTGCTGGTACGCAAACGCGGCGTCGGCACCCAGGTGGTGCGCAACGAGGTCCACCGATCCGTCGAACTGACCAGCCTCTACGAAGATCTCGTCGCCGCCGGCCAGGCCCCCACCACCGACCTGCTCGACTACAAGCTCGGCGCACCCACCGAGGAGGTGGCCGACGAACTCGGCACCGATCCCGGAGACCCCGTCGTGTCGATCCGGCGCCTGCGCAAGTCCGGCGGCGAACCGATCGCGATCCTCACCAACCACATCCCCGCCGACATCTCCCCCGCCCCCGACGAACTCCGGCAAAAAGGCCTCTACCAGTGCCTGCGCGGGCGCGGGCTGAGCATCAAGTCCGCCCGCCAGCGCATCGGCGCCCGCCTGGCCACCGACGACGAGGCCGCCCTGCTCGACGAACAGCCCGGTGCCGCGGTGCTCACCATGCAGCGAGTCGCCTACGACGAGATGGGCAAGGCCGTCGAGTTCGGTCAGCACATCTACCGGGCGTCCCGGTATTTCTTCGACGTCGCGCTACAGAGTCACTGAAGTCACGGACACGGTCACCTCACCGGGTTTCGAGGCTCCTCGCCTGGCGGCTCGTCGCACCTCAACCAGCGAAAGGTGCTCTCCTTGGTGGTTGAGGTGCGAGCTTGCGAGCCTCGAAACCTGGTGAGATCAGGTTGTCCGCACCGGCCCGGTGGTGCCGCGGATCGTCAGCGTGGGTGGCAGGACCGTGGCGGTGGGTTCGATGATCCGGCCCTCCATCCTGTCGGCGAGCAGGCGGCCCGCGGCCGCGCCGACGTCGAAGCCGCGGTCGTCGACGGTGGTGAGCCCGATCAGCCTGGCCGCGGCCAGCGAGGTGTCGTCGTAGCCGACCACCGACAGGTCGTCGGGGACACGTAGTCCCAGGTCGCGGGCGGCGGCCAGGACACCGACCGCGATCACATCGTTGGCCGCGAACACCGCCGTGATCCCCGGATGTGCGGCGAGCAGCTCCATGGCTCCGGCGTGGCCGAGTTCGTCCGAGGCCGGCCCCACCGACGCGGTGACGTGGACCGTGCCACCGAGGGCCTGCATCTCGTCGGTGAACGCGGTGCGCCGGGCCGTCCCCGCGCCGCCGGCCACCGCGACATGGCCGACGATCCGGTGACCGAGTCCCGCGAGATGGCCGGCGACCAGCCGGGCACCGGCCGCGTCGTCGTTGGCCACGGACGCGAACGGGCTGCCCGCGTGAGGAGGCGACAGTTCCCGCGTGCCGGCCACGACGACCGGCGGCACCTTCCCCGACCACAGTCCGTCGGGCGGGTCCATGCCCACGACGATGCCGTCGACGCGGGTCGACAGGAATGATTCGACGGGGTGCTCGGCCTGGTCGGCGGTGGCGATATCGGCGACGCTGAGCCGGTAACCGCGCGGCCCGAGCGCGGCGTGCAATCCGCGGACCAGGTCGACGAACCACAGGTTGGTGTAGTCGTCGATGAGCACACCGACTAGCCGGGTGCGACCGGCGGCAAGATTCGACGCCGCCCGGCTCGGGCGGTAGCCGAGTTCGGCGATGGCCTGCTCGACGGCGCGGCGCGACTGCTCACTCACCTTGGGTGAGCCCTGCAGGACCAGCGACACCAGCGATTTGGAGACGCCGGCGGCCCGCGCGACGTCGTAGATGGTCGGTCGCCCGCGCCGGTGCGGTGTCGGCGGCATCCCTGCTCCTCTCGGTCATCCGATCCGGATAAGACATATTGACATGACATAGGCTGGGGCAGCACAATGGTAGCCGTCACGTTGGAGCGCTCCAACTCACATTCTCGATCATCCCCGGCCCCGCGGTCGCCACCGTCGCGGCGCGTCGCCCCCCACCCACTCGAAGGAGAACCCATGTCAGAGCGCACCCTCGGCGTCGCGGTCATCGGCGCGGGCATGGCCGGCAAAGCCCATGCGGCCGGATACCGTTCCGCCACAGCTGTTTACGGGTCAGGTCTGCCGCCGGTCCGGCTGGTGTCGATCGCCGACACCTACGAACCGCTCGCCGCGGACACCGCCCGCCGGTTCGGGTTCGAACGGTACGACACCTCCTGGCAGGCGATCGCCGCCGCCGACGATATCGACGTGGTCAGCGTCGTGGTGGCCAATGCGCTGCACCGTGAGATCGTCGAGGCACTGCTGGCCGTGGGCAAGCATGTGCTGTGCGAGAAGCCGCTGTCGGCGAGCATCGACGACGCCCGCGCGATGGTCGCCGCCGCCGCATCCGCCGACACGATCGCCCGCATCGGCCTGACCTTCCTGCGTTCGCCCGGCATCGCCTTCCTCGGGCAGGTCGTCGCGGGCGGGCGGCTCGGGAGGTTCGTCAACTTCGACGGCGAGTACTGGACCGACTACGCCTGCGATCCCGACGGCCCCATCAGCTGGCGCTACCGCGGGCCGGCCGGGTCGGGGGCACTGGCCGACGTCGGTAGTCACCTCAGCTACATCGCCGAATTGTTCGGCGGCCCCATCGCTTCCGTGCGCGGCGGCACGCTGCACACCACTCACACCACGCGGCCCGAACCGCTCGGACAGGTGGTCGGGCACACCGGCGGTGCCGTGTCCGATACTCGCAGTCCGGTCGAGAACGACGATGTGGCAGGCTTTTTCGCCGAGTTCAGCGCCGGCGGCACGGCGTCGCTGCAGGTGTCGCGGGTGGCGGCCGGGCATCCCAACACCCTCAAGTTCGAGGTGTTCTGCGAACGCGGTTCGGCGTCGTTCGATTTCCGCAATCCCGGGCAGGTGCACATCAACCTGATCGGCGACGGTGACGCCTCGGTCGCGGGCACCCGCACCGTCATCCTCGGCCCGAAGCACCCGTACTGGAGCGGCGGGCACGCCATGGACGCGCCCGGCGTGGGGGTGGGCCAGAACGAGGGCTTCGTGTTCCAGGCGCGCGCCTTCCTCGAGGAAGTCGCCGGGCTGCCCGAATCCGAATCCCTGCCGCGCAACGCCGATTTCGCCGAGGGGCTGCACAACATGCTCCTGCTCGACGCCGCCGCCCGCTCCGCCCTGACCGGCGGGGCCGAGGTCAAGGTCGGCGACTGACCGCACCCCTCCTCTCCCCCTTTTCACCCAACCGGACAGGACCCCCATGACCAAGACCCTCGGCGTGTACACCGCCGTCCTGCACGACCGCCCGCTCGCCGACGCACTCGATGTGATCAGCGGCCTCGGACTCAACGCCGCCGAGATCAACGCGGGCGGTTTCCTTCCGCCCGTGCATATCCCGGACATCGCCGACATCGTCGCCAGTGAGACCGCCGCGCAGGAGTACCTCGGCATCTTCGCCGAGAAGGGCATCGCGCTCGCGGGCCTGAATGTGAACGGCAATCCGCTGCACCCGAATCCGGTGATCGGCGACAAGCACGCCGGCGACCTGCGCCGGGCCATCAAAGCGGCTGCGGCACTGGGCCAGAAGCGAGTGGTCACCATGTCCGGGCTGCCCGGCGGCGAACCCGGCGCGACCCGCCCCAACTGGAACGTCAACGCCTGGAACTCCGGCGCCCTCGACGTGCTGGACTACCAGTGGGACGAGATCGTGGTGCCGTTCTGGAAGGAGATCGCCGCCCTCGCCGAAGACCACGACGTGAAGGTGGCCATCGAGATGCACCCGCAGAACGTGGTGTTCAGCCCGCCCACCATGCTGCAGCTCATCGAGAAGGTGGGCACCGATTTCGTCGGCGCCGAAATGGATCCCAGCCACCTGTTCTGGCAGTGGATGGACCCGGTCGCGGCCGTCGACTACCTCGGTGACCGGGTGTTCCACGCCGCCGCCAAGGATGTGCGGATCAACGAGAATGCCAAAATCTATGGGGTGCTGGACAATCGGTTCCGGCGGCTCGATCCTTCGGAGGATCGCGTCAACCTGGGCGGCGACGAGTGGGTCAACGAGTGGCCCAAGGATTCGGCCTGGGACTTCGTGGCCCTCGGCCGCGGCCACGACACCGCGTTCTGGGGTGAGTTCCTGGCCGCGCTGTACCGCGCCGACGAGAACATGGCGGTCAACATCGAACACGAGGACGTCTCCCTCGGCCGCATCGAGGGACTGCGCGTGGCCGCCGAGGTGCTGCTCGAGGCCGAGCGACTGGCGACTGCGCCGGTCACCGCCTGAGGCTGACCCAGCTGCCTGTGGCCACCGAATCTGTCATGGCATCAAGGGTTTTCGCACTGGCCACGGCGTCGTCGACGGTAGCGACGGCCGGGCCGGTGCCGGCGATGGCGCGCAGGAACCCGCGGGCCTCGATGACCTTGAGGTCGTCGTAGCTCATCGGGTTGGCCGCACCCGGCTGGAAGGCCGCGTAGTCGCCGGAGCCGGGGCCGACGTGCACGTCGGACACTGGTGCGTCGGTGTAGTGATCCCCTTGTGCGAGTTGAAGTTCGCCCATCCGGCGGTAGTCCCAGGCGACCCTGCCACGGGTGCCGTGGATCTCGAAGCCGTACGAGTTCTGCTCGCCCACCGACACCCGGCTCGCCTCCAGTACGCACCGGGCGCCGGAGGCCATCCGCAGCTGCGCGGACACATAGTCCTCGTTCTCGACCGGTCCGAGCCGGCCGCCGGTCGCGAGCTGGTGTCCGGTGGTGGCGGCCGACGGCTCGGGCCGCTGCGCGATGAACGTCGCGGTGTCGGCGATCAGGGCGTCGATGTCGCCGAGCAGGAAGCGGGTGAGGTCGGCGCCGTGCGAGGCGAGATCGCCGAGCACCCCGTTGCCGCCGAGTTCGCGGGAGTATCGCCAGGTCAGCGCACCGTCGGGGTGGGCGGCGTAGTCGCTGAACAGCCGGATGCGGGCATGGGTGATGTCGCCGATCGCCCCGTCCGCGATGAGGGTGCGCGCGGCCCGCACTGCGGGGACGGCCCGGTAGTTGAAACCGACCGCGGTGCGCAGGTGGTGCGCGGCGGCCGCCTCGGCGACCGCCGTCGCATCCGCGGCCGAGAGCCCGACCGGTTTTTCGATCCACAGGTGCTTGCCCGCCTCGAGCACCGCGCACCCGATCTCGCGGTGCAGAAAGTTGGGCACGGTCACCGACACCGCGTCGATATCGGGGTCGGTGATCAGATCCCGCCAGTCGAGGCAGTGGCGCCGCGCCCCGAAGCGTGCCGCCGCGGCCTCGGCGCGGCCGGGCGCGTCGTCGGCGACGGCCACCAGCACCGGCCGCGGGCAGTCATCGAAGTGGTGGGTGAGCCGGTTGTAGGCGCGGGAATGAACCGCGCCCATCCAGCCGAGTCCGATGACGGCGACGGTGATCTGGTCGGTCATGCGAACGAGTCTGGCATATGTCTTAACATTCTGTCTTGCGGTTCGTCGTCTGGTCGCCTGGTGGCTCGGTAGAATCGGCACCCGGACAGGAGCCGCATCATGACCATTGTTGTTGCCGTATCGGACAATCCGGAAGGCGCGGCGGCAGTCCGCGCCGCGATCGATGAGGCGCGCGGACTCCGCGACAGACATGTCGTCGCCGTCAACACCGGCCACACCCCGCTCGACGTCGGCGGCCTGGCCGGTGATCTCACGATCGAGCTGGTGTTCCCGGACGGCCGCGGCGACCACGACCCGGCGAACGCGGTGCTCGGGCAGATCGCCGAGCATGACGCGAGGCTGCTGGTGATCGGTATCCGGCGCCGGTCGGCCATCGGAAAAGCGTTGCTGGGCAGTCTCAGCCAGAAGCTGCTGCTGCACGCGACGGTGCCAGTGCTCACGGTGAAGGTTCCCGAGCATCCCGATGAGGACAGCCGCACCCACGAGGCCATCGGTACCGCCGACGGCGGCTAGCGGCCGGCGAGAATCAGGCAGGGTCGCCGCGCATGAGGGTTTCGAGCGCGCGGATCGCCGGCAGCGCCTCATCGAGGCTGCGGCGGCGGCCGTCGGGAAGCATCCGCACGTAGCCCGCGACCACCTCCGCGTACTGCCGACGGCGGTCCCGGACCAGTTCGGCCCCGGCGTCGGTGAGCCTGACGAGGGTGGCCCTGCCGTCGGCGGGATCGGGCATGCGCACCACCAGGCCGTCGCGTTCGAGCGAATGCACCAGCGTGGTCATCGTCGGCTGTGTGACGCCCTGCCGGGCGGCCAGGGCGGTGACCCGCATCGGGCCGTCGCTGAGCAGAGCGGCGAGCGTCGACGACGAGGTCATGCTCATCTCCCTGGGCCGGTGCCGCAGCATGGCGCTCAGGAGTGCGTAGAGGGTTTCGGCCAGCTCGGCGTCGGCCGCGGCGCCGAGGGTTTTGCCGGGTATTTCCATTTCGCTGGTCACGCTCCGAGTGTAAGGGACCGGCGAAGGAGGCCCGGCCAAATTGCATAGTCTATCTATATAGAGTACCTATGTATTTATGTCTCACTCCCCGTCCGCATTCCATCAGCCGAAGGCCGTCTGGGCCGTCGCCTTCGCCTGTGTGGTGTCGTTCATGGGTATCGGGCTGGTCGACCCGATCCTCGTGCCCCTCTCCGCCGACCTACACGCCTCCCCGTCCGAGACCACCATGCTGTTCACCAGCTACCTGGTGGTCACCGCCGTCGCCATGCTCATCACCGGCTGGGTGTCCTCCCGCTTCGGCGCCAAGAAGACGCTGATCATCGGCCTGACGCTCATCGTCGCGTTCGCCGCCGCCGCGGGCCTGAGCGGCTCGATCAACGAGATCGTCGGCTTCCGCGCCGGCTGGGGCATCGGCAACGCGCTGTTCATCGCCACCTCGCTGGCCGTGATCGTCGGCGCCGCCAGCGGTGGCTTCGAGGGCGCGATCGTGCTGTACGAGACCGCTCTGGGCGTCGGCATCGCCACCGGCCCGCTGATCGGTGGCCTGCTCGGCGACGTGAGCTGGCGCGCGCCGTTCTTCGGGGTCTCGGTGCTGATGCTGATCGCGCTGGTCTCGACCATCGTGTTCGTCGAACCGACCCCCAAGCCGGACAAGAAGTCGTCGATCACCGAGCCGCTGGTGGCGCTCAAACACCGCAGCCTGGCCATCACCAGCGTCGTCGGTCTGCTCTACAACTGGGCGTTCTTCACGATCCTGGGCTACGCCCCGTTCCTGATCAACATGTCCCCCATCAAGATGGGCTGGGTGTTCTTCGGCTGGGGCATCTTGGTCGCACTGTTCGCCGTGTTCGGCGCACCCACGATGAAGGGCCGCTTCGGCACCGCCCGCTCGCTGTACGTGGCGCTCGGCGGAATGGTCGTGGTCTCGCTGGTCATCGGCATCTGGCCCGACCAGAAGTGGCTGGTCATCGCGGCCGTCATCACCTCCGGCGTCTTCGTCGGCCTCAACAACACGCTGGTCATCGCGGCCGTCATGAGCATCGCGCCGGTGCCGCGTCCGGTCGCCTCGGCCACCTACGGCTTCGTCCGGTTCATCGGCGGCGGCCTGGCCCCGTTCGTGGCCGGCAAGATCGTCGAGCACACCGACGACAACCTGCACCTGCCGTTCCTGCTGGGCGCGGTCACCGCGTTCGTCGGCGCGCTCGTCCTAACCCTGGTGCAGCCGGCCCTGAACAAGGCCGACACCGAGTCGCATGAGGCGCAGTCGCACGAGCGGGAGGACGCAGAGCAGGCCGTCCTGGAGGTTCCCGTCGTGGAGGAGGAGGCGATCCTCGCCGAGGCCGCCTACCAGGAGGATCACCAGATCGCGGCCCAGCATCCCGCCGCTGGTTGAGGTGCGAGCTCGCGAGCCTCGAAACCCGGTGAGACGACAGTGTCATCTCACGAGGTTTCGAGGCTCGTCGCTTACGCTCCTCACGCCTCAACCGGCGAAGAAGCTGTCCGGCGCGTAGACCGCCTCAACCGGCGTTGAAGCTGTCCGGCTATCCCAGAGGCTTCGAGACCGGCAGATTCACGAAGCTCGGGTTATTCGGGTCGAGCTGGATGTGCTGCGGCTTGAGCTGCGAGGCGTTGAGCAGCGGGCGCAGCGGCAGACCGCGCGGCAGGTTCATCGCGAACACGTCGACACGCAGCCGGTGACCGGCCTTGATCAGCGCCTCGGTGGGCAGCAGCCCGATGTCGACGGCGACCGCCTTACCGGGGGTGACCGGCTGCCGCGAACTGAGTGTCAACTTCAGGTACGGATCGATGACGTCGCCGTTGGGGGCGAACTCCGACTTGGCGCTGTCGTACGCACGCAGCGACGTGACCAACTGACCGGAGGTGAGCACCTTCGAGGTGCCGTCGGGTGCGACATCGTTCAGCGTGGCCACCCAGTAGCCGTCGGTCGCGTCGAGCACCGTGTTCAGCCGCACATTGGTGTAGCCGGACACGCTGCGGGTGGTGGGCACCGGGGCACTGGTGAAGCTCAGCGCGTCCCGCTCGGAGACCCGCGCGTCGTCCGAGCACACCGGCAGGATCGCGACCACGCCGATGGACTGCTGGGCACTGTCCCGCGAGCAGATGGTGGCCAGACCCGGGCTGACCGTCAGCCGACCACGGGAGTTGACCTTCGCGGCCTTCAGCGACCCGTCACGCACCGCGTACGGCGCGGTGCCCGAACGCTTGTCGCTCAGGTACAGGCGCTGCCGCTGCATCCCCGCGCGCGGGAACTGCTCGGCGCTGATCCACTTGTCGCCCACCTGCTTGAGGGTGACCGGACTGTACTTGTCGATGCCGTTGTCGATGCCCTTGAGCCACTTGTCGAACCAGGCCTTCTGCAGCACATCCAGGCGGGGCGGGGTGCCGTTGGTTCCGGACTGTCCCCCACCGATGGTCATGTGGTAGCCGTCGCCCATGATCAGCTTCTTCTGGCTCGGCGGCAGCGGGATCTGGTTGAACATCTTCACCTCGCTGTTGGTGAAGAGATCGAACCAGCCGCCGTAGAGCATGGTGGGCACGGTGATCTTGTCGGCGCCCGACTGCCACGAGGTGCGCTCGTCGGAGTTGGTCTCCAGCAGGTTCTTCAGATTCGGCGGGATCGACGCGATGTTCGGGGTGGACAGCGCCGCCATGAGCTGCGGGTAGAAGGTACCCGGCTCACTCATCCTGTCGGCCAGCCACTTCCAGTCGAAGGTGCCGTTCATCATCGACGCGACATTGGGGATGAGCTTGGTCGCGTTGACCAGCGTCAGCCACAGCGGCAGGAACCCGACACCCAGCGCGCCGCCCGGCGCGACCACATCGCGGATGAGGTCGCCGCCCGGCTCCACCGGGACGATCGCCTTGAGCGCCTTGGGCGCCATCTTGGCCGCGTAGATCTGGTTGATGCCCGAGTACGAGACACCGGCCATGCCGATCTTGCCGTCGGACCATTTCTGCTTGGCCGCCCAGTCGATGACCTCGACGGTGTCCTGCTGTTCGCGGCTCTTGAACACCTGCCACGTGCCCTGCGAGAATCCGGTGCCGCGGACGTCGACCACCACCTGGGTGTAGCCGCTGCGGATGAGGTTGTAGTCGGCCATCATCGTCCGCATGCCGCCGTCACGCATCGCACCGACCAGGCCGTCAACACCGCGCAGCGGCCCGGTCAGGTGGATCTTCGAGACCACCTGCTCCATGAACGGCTTGAGGATCGGGTGTTCGGTGGTCGCCGTGCCCAGCGAGGTGAGCAGCTTGGTGTACGGGGTCAGGTTGACGATGACCGGCGTCTTGGTGGCGATGGGACGCTTCTTCGCGTCGGCCGGCCGGTAGACATCCGCCTTGAGCACGGTGCCATCACTCATCCGGATCGGCACGTCGGTCTGGATGCTGACGCCCGCGAACTTCGGATGCTTCGTGTCGTGCGTGGCGGTCCACTGCCTGCCCGCCGCACCGCCCGTCGGATCGGCCGCGGCCACGCCCACGCCTGTCAGCCCGACGGTGACCATTGCCACCGTTGCCAGCGTCGCCGACCGCACCCCGGTCGCGCGAAGGCTTCCCCGCCACATCTGCATCGTTATTACCTCCCGCAAGAGAACATGCGATATCACATATTCGGGAGGACCATAGCAGTTATCGGAGCCACATCATACGGCCGATCCGATTCGTATGGTCTGAACGGACTACTCGCAGGCCACCCCGTCGCCGTCACGGTCCAATTTGCGCGAATAGCCCGGATCACCTGCATGGATCGGTGCGGCGCCCGCCGCCCGTACCTGTGAACAGTTCGCGTAGTAGACGCTGCCGCCCGTGTCCTCGGTCGTGTCGACGGTGTCCTCGGACGTCTCCGGGACCTCGGTCACCTCGTCGGTGGTCTCGGGCACCACGGTCTCGGTGGGGGTCTCCAGCACCCGCCGCGGGGTTCTGGTGGCCGTGCTCCGGTCGGGAACCACGGTGCGGTCGGTGGTCCCGGTGCGGTCGCCCGGGACATCAGACTCAGGGGTATCGGATTCTGGGGTATCGGATTCTGGCGCCGTCGCCCCGCACGTCCCGAGGACCCGTCGCATCGCCGTCTTCTCGGCCGCGGTCACCCACAACCGGTACTTGGTCTTGACGTCGATCTGCCGCGAGACATAGGTGCACCGGTACGAACGGCTCGGCGGCAGCCAGGTCGCGGCGTCACCGTCGCTCTTGCGGGAATTGGTCGGCCCGTCGGTGGGCTGCAGATTCACCGGATCATTGGCGAGGTTGCGGCGGTCGTCGGCGGTGAGCTGCTGCGCGCCCTTCTGCCAGGCGTCCGACAGGGCCACGATGTGATCGATCTGCACAGCCGTCGAGGTCTTCTCGCCGCGCGCGAACTCGATGTCGCGGCCGGTGTACGGATCGTGCAGCGTGCCGGTCAGCACCACACAGTCGCGGGTGCCGGGCTTGAACGTGACCCCGTCGAGGCTCCCCAGCATGTCGTTGCGGGTGTCGCAGCCGTTGTGGCCGCCGTCGACATCGACGTCGTCGGACCAGCGGTCGCCGAACTCATCGCGGCTGTACCCGGTCTTGGGAGCGCGGCCCTTGACGTCGAGGTCATCGAGCCTGCCCAGCGCGATCGTCGCATCCCGGCTGCTCATCCGGGTGGTCGAGGCGACAGCGGAGGCCGATGTGGTCGATGACCGGTGCGGACTGGACGAACCGGGCGAGACGGATGGTCCCTCCGGGATCGAGGTCGCGGCAACCGTCCGGTCCGGATCGTCATCCGGCGAGCCGACAAGGCCCGCGACGACGAGCAGCCCGCCGATCGCCGCACCCACCCCGGCCGGCCACGCCCACTTCCGGGACCGGCGCCGCGGCCCGCCCGGCCCACCGGCGGGAGGGGCCGGCGGCGCGAACGGCGACAGCCCGTCCTCCCCCGCGAAACGATCGGTCCACGACGACCCGTCCCACCAGCGCATCCGTCCACTGCCCGCCGGGTCGGCAAACCATCCCGCACCCGGTAATCCTGACGGCATCGACCACCCGTTCTCGTTGTTCTCCATGCCGACACGGCATCGGACTCTGTACCGTCGATGGCGCGGGAATTGTTACAGGCACGGTAACCGGAACAGGTGTCATCCGGTTCGCCGATGTCCGGCTTATCCCGGTTCGCATAGAGTGGCGGGTGTTGTTTGTCGGCACGACAGACGTCAGCACCACAGACGCCGGCACACCCCGCTGCCGGCACATCTCACCAACGGAAGGGCTATTCACAATGGGCGTGAGCCTGAGCAAGGGCGGAAATGTCTCGCTGAGCAAGGAGGCCCCCGGCCTCACCGCGGTCTCGGTCGGCCTCGGCTGGGATGTCCGGACCACCACCGGCACCGACTTCGACCTCGACGCCAGCGCCATCGCGCTGGGCGCCGACAAGAAGACATTGTCCGACCAGCACTTCGTGTTCTTCAACAACCTGCGTTCGCCCGAGGGCAGCATCGAGCACCTCGGCGACAACACCACCGGCAGCGGCGACGGCGACGACGAGGTCATCAACGTCGACCTCGCGGGCACGCCCCCGACCATCGACTCCATCGTGTTCCCGGTGTCGATCTACGACGCCGAGACCCGCGCACAGTCGTTCGGTCAGGTCCGCAACGCCTACATCCGCGTCCTCAACCAGGCCAACGGCCAGGAGATCGCGCGCTACGACCTGAGCGAGGACGCCTCCACCGAGACCGCGATGGTCTTCGGTGAGCTGTACCGTCACGGCGCCGACTGGAAGTTCCGCGCCATCGGCCAGGGCTACGCCTCCGGCCTGCGCGGCATCGCCCAGGACTTCGGCGTCAACGTCTGATCCACCACATCGAGGTGTGCCCGGGACCGGTCACGACCGGCCCGGGCACACCTGCGGGTTCTGCCCAGTCGGACCCCGACTCCGCAGCGTTGCGGACAATTCATCTGCCCGCGCATCTCCACTGCCCGCATGAAAGGCACCCCGAACTCTCGTGGTTCTCCGAATATTCGGTCTCTCCTTCGTCATCACGATCATCTCGCTGGTCGTCGCGTTCTTCTACGGCGGAACAGAGGCTGTTCTCCTCACCCTGATCCTCGGCATCCTCGAGGTCAGCCTGTCCTTCGACAACGCCGTCATCAACGCCACCGTGCTGCGGCGGATGAGCGAGTTCTGGCAAAAGATCTTCCTCACCGTCGGCGTGCTCATCGCCGTGTTCGGCATGCGCCTGGTGTTCCCGCTGGCCATCGTGTGGCTCACCGCCGGACTCAACCCCGTCGACGCCCTCGACCTGGCCCTCAACCCGCCGGCAAACGGCGCCGAGCACTTCGCCGACGGCTCGCCGAGCTACGAGACGATCATCACCGACGCGCACCCGCAGATCGCGGCGTTCGGCGGCATGTTCCTGCTGATGCTGTTCCTCGGCTTCGTGCTGGAGGAGAAAGAGCTCACCTGGCTCAGCTGGATCGAACGTCCGCTGGAGCGGATCGGTAAGCTCGACCAGCTCGAGGTGGTCATCGCGATCGGTCTGCTGGTCATCACCGCCGAGTGGATCGCGCCCGACGACAAGCGCGCCACCGTCATGGTGGCCGGTGCCCTCGGCCTGATCACCTACATCGTCGTCAACGGCCTCGGTGAACTGTTCCACACCGAGGAGTTCGAACAGGACGACGAGGCCGAAGAAGGTGCCGAGACGGCCGGCAACGGCCGCACCGGTCCGAGTGACCTGGCCAAGGCGGCAGGCAAGGCGGGCTTCTTCCTGTTCCTCTACCTTGAGGTGCTCGACGCGTCGTTCTCGTTCGACGGTGTGATCGGCGCGTTCGCCATCACCGCCGACCCGATCATCATCGCCCTGGGCCTCGGCCTCATCGGAGCCATGTTCGTGCGTTCGCTGACGGTGTACCTGGTCCGCCAGGGCACCCTGTCGGAGTACGTGTACCTCGAACACGGCGCGCACTGGGCGATCGGTGCGCTGGCGCTGATCTTGCTGTACTCCATCGGCACCCACGTGCCCGAGGTCGTCACCGGCCTCATCGGCGTGGTGCTCATCGGCGCGGCGCTGGTGTCCAGCATCATCCGCCGTCGCAACGAGCAGGCCAAGGAACTCACGGCAGCCTGACCCCTCTGATCGCGCAAATCCCGCCCGGGTGGTTATCCGGGCGGGATTTGTCGTCCCAGGCCTGGCGAGGTCAGGAGGTGGTGACGCCGAAGCTGGAGACGGTGGCGACGAGGTCGGGGTACGCGGTGCCCTCCGCCCAGAACTTCCACGCACCCGATTCCCGTGCGAGCCGCCCATAGACCACCGAGCTGGTGTTGGGCAGTCCTGCGGTGAGGTCGTAGTCGGCGACCACGTCTCCGTCCCGACGCACGGTGATCCGCGCCCCCGGAACCCGGCCGAAACCCACCGCGGCGCCATATACGGTGACCGCGACCGCGACCTGAGCGACCTCGGGGTCGATCGTGGCGAGGTCGATCACCAGCGTCTGCTCGGGCCCCTGTTTGCGATAGCTGACCGTACCGTCGGGAGTGGTGACGTTGTTGAAGTAGACGAAGTGCTTGTCTGAGAGGACGGTGCCCGCACGGTCAAGCGCATAACCCGACATGTCGATGTCGTATCCGAGCGAGGCGGTCTCGTTGACCACGACGGTGACAGTGACCCTTGCGTGTCCGCCACCGGCCTTCTTCGTCCGGTTCCTGGTCATATCTATCGCCATGCGTTCGCCTTCCCCGGCCTGTCGTTCATGTCTGCGATACCCCGCGCTCGGCCAGCACCCAGCGGATCGGGTCCAGGCAGCGGAACGGTGAGATGCCGCTGCGGTGCAGCTTCTCCCCCACCGGCGGCATCCCGAGCGCCGACACCGCGAAGAACCGGTTCTCGTAGTACTGGCCGGTGACCGGGTTGCGCAGGGTCCGCAGCATCGGGCCGGCGTGCAGGCGTTGCAGCAGGCTCACCACCTCACAGTGCAGCAAGGTGCCGTCGTCCTCGTCGTACTCGGCGGCGACAAGTCCGGGATCGCGGTTGAACGCCGCGCCCGGGTTGGCCATCACCCGCCCCCAAGAACTCTGCTCCACCCGCGACAGTGCTTGCAGCGCATCAAATTTGGACAACACGAGGCCGATACGCGGGTTGCCGCGACCGATCAGCGACATCACTTTGCGCAGCACGTCGCCAGGGTCGCCGCCGATGAGATTGGTGGGCGGCACCAGGTCGAGGAGCTGATCGGAGATGTCGCGGACCCGCAGCGGGTCGAACAGGAACAGCACGGCGTGCGCCAGGCCGAAGAACTCCCACGACGGCCCGCTCGTCTCCGCGTTCTCCAGATCCTCGCCCGCCACGTCGCGGATGACGAGGAAATGCTGCCTCTCGCCCCAGAATCCGATGTTGAAGATGAGCGGCGGCTGATGGGCGGCGACGGCCGCTGCCGGGGTGGCCGCGGCAATACCGCGCTGCTCGAACAGCGGCCGCTCGTAGTTGGCGGCGTAGGTGCGCTCGGTCACCATGTCGGCGGGGGTGACCTCGGTGTCGGCGGCCTCCAGGAACTTCTTGAGCTGTTTGATCAGGACCGCGATGTACACGGTCTTGCCGGTGTAGCGCGCCCCGGCCATCGCGATGCAGGTGGCATCCCCCCAGCGCCAGTTGCCGGGCAGGTCGTAGTGGCAGAGCGGGCATACCTCGACGTGGTGGGCGACATCCTCGGGCACCGGCGACCACGTGTGGTCGGCGTCCGGCGGGCGCAGCACGGTGTGCACCGATCGGGTGTGCACATCGCCACCGGCGTACCGGGAGGCCACCTGGTTGAGTTCGACGCGGGTGTCGGCACTGTCGTACCAGGCGAACTCGTCGTCGGGCAGGTCGTGGAAGCAGCGCGGGCACTTGGTCATCGGGCGGCCCCCGCGAGGCCCGCCCCGGCCCGTCCGGAGGCGGCCAGGAGGTCGGCGACCACCCGCGAGACGAGTTGCGGCTGCCCGGCCAGGAAGTCGCGGCCACCCACGCCAGGCGGCGGAAGCGGGCAGACGGCACCGGCGAACCCGGGCCCGGAGGACACCGACGCCGAGTGTGAGAGCACCAGCGCGACAACCCCTTCGGCGAATTCCACCACGCCGCGGCCGTCGGTGATCACCACCGTCAGCGACGGCCCGACGGCAACTCCTCCGACGACACGGTCGTGCGGGCCGACAGCCGGGTTCAGGTCCACCGCGTAGCCGAACCCCGCGACCGGGGATTGCCGGAGGTGATCGCCGAGTTCGCTTGCGCTGTACGCTGCCCGGTCGGCACCCGACGGTCCCGGCGCGGCCAGCTCGACGTCTTCCCCACCGGAGAGCACCGCGGCGAGCCCGGCCACGATGTCACCGGCGGCGGCGACCGTGCCGGAGGCGAACAGCGGCGCCATCGACACCGACGTGTCGACGACGCAGCCGACACGCACCCGGTCGGCCTCGTCCACCTGGTCGCGGTGCAGCACCCCCCGGCATGCGACCCGCGCGTGCGCCGCGACCGGCGGCAGCGGGGCGTCGGGCACGGCGAGTTTCGTGGTCACGCCGACGGTGCCGGCGTCGACGGGCACGAGGGTGGCCAGTTCGATGAAGCTCAGCCCCGACACGTCGCGCGGGGTCAGCTGGATGACGTCGGCGCCCAGGTCGGAAGGATCGTCCGGGCCGAGGGTCACGTGCAGGACGGTCCCCTGCCCGAAGCGGTCGCGGCCGTCGGGCACGGCGGAGACGGTGGTCTCCTCGTCGACGCGCGGCAGGATCAGCAGGCTGCCGGTGTGCTGGACCACCCGGACCTGACGTCCGCCGCGGCCCTCGGCCAGCAGCCGTGCGCCGCCGGCGGGTCCGGCGACAGTCAGCGAGACGGCGATCGGCCTGCGCGGCAGCTCCGCCGAGGCCTTGCCGTCGAGTACAAAAGTGGCCATCAGCGTGGGTCCTTCCTGTTCTGTGATGCGACCCGTATCTTCTTGAGCCAGTCCTTGGCGACGCCCGGATACTCGCCGAAGAACCGTTCCGCCCGTGCGGCGTCCCCGCGGGCGAGGGCCGGCCAGACCGCGTCCCGCACCTCGGTCTCCGAACCGGGAAGCGGATATCCGTCGGCGGTGAGAGAACTCAGAATCCGGTCCGACCAGGTTGACGGGTCGTGCACATCCATCAGGGTGCGCACCGGGGGTTCTCCGTCGACGCGGGACAGCACCGCCTGCGCCACCAGCCAATTCGTGTCGACGATGCCAAGCTGGCTCAGGTACTTGAGGAACTGCCAGACGTACCTGCGGATCGGGGTGAGCGCCCCCAGCAGCGGCGTGGCGGCCGGGTCGCCGGCCGTTCCCGACGGCGGGGCCCACGACTCACCGGCGAGCTGCCCGACCACGTATCCGGCGCAGATCGTCTGCGCCAGGTCGGGGGCGCACCGTGGCACCGACGTGACGTCCTCGCGCACGCAGACCGCTACCGCCGCAAGCAGTTCGGCCCGGGTCAGGGGTGCCGCGTTCGGGTTGTCACGCCAGTGGCGCAGCACCGCGGCCGCGACCGTCCCGTCGGTCATCCCGGCATCGCGGCCGCGTCCCCGGTCACCGGCGATGACCTGTGCGAACAGCCGGTGATCCACCGGACCGGTGAGTACCGGGGCCCGCAGCAGCGCCGGGCCGGTGCGGGCCGGTTCGCGACTGGACCAGTCGAGCAGATCCTCCACGTCGGGACATTCGATGTCGACGATCGAGGAGATCACGGCACGGCAGTCCTCATCGCTGTAGCCGTCCGATGAGATCGCGAATTCGATTGCCGCCGTGGCCCATTCACGCCGAATGGAGCGATCGGTGTGCGCGGCCTCCGCGGCGCCGAGCACCTGCGCGACGGCGAACGGATACAGGTAGGCGTCGGCGTCGGTGGGATTGGCGGGAATCGGGATCGCCTGCGCGGCACCACCTTGCGCGCTGGGCGTGTCCTCGAAGATCCAGGACCAGCCGGTGAACCGGATCAGCCGCAGGTAGTCGGGCCGGTACCGGGACAGGATCGGGCGCAGGTAGCGGGCCCGCACGTCGGGGCCGATGAGCTGCGGGGTGAAGTTCCCCGGCCAGCGTTCCGGTGGCTCCCAGAAAAAACCGGCCAGCCCCCCGGAATCCAATGCGGACGCGAGTTCGCCTGTGATCCTGGTGAATTCGTCTCCACGCCGGGCCACCCGATCGATCAGCTCGGCCAGCCGCAGCCCCTCGATCAGCAGGCCCGCCGGTTCGTCGGTGCCCCGCCGCGCGACGAGGGCGGCGATGCGTTCGTCGAGCACGGGGCGCAGCGCGGTCAGTTCGGCGACCGCCGCCCGCGGCACCGAACCCACCGGCCCCCAGCTCACCCACCGCGGATCGGCCACCGCCGCCGCCAGGAACTGGGTGCCGAGCGTCTCCACCGGCCCACCCCCGGAGTGTGCGGCGATGAACCTCGACAGCAGCTGATCGGCCGTCAGCGGATACACCTTGCGCGCCTTGCCGACGCGCTGCGCCGCCCACGGCACCCCGTCCACGCCCTCGGGCGCCTCGTCGGCGATGGCCTTGAGGGCGTCGGCGTGGAACTCGGCCAGGCCCGGGTCCTCCTCGACGGCGATCGCCAACGGCCACAACGGGGTCAAGGTGTCGTCGGCGAACTCCTCGGCGACCTGTTCGCAGCGCGCGAGCACCCGGATCGCGGTCTCCTCGTCGGCCAGCACCCCTTCGGCGAGCGCCGACAGCAACCCGGCGGGCACCTGCCCACGGGTCACCCGGTGCGCCCCGCCGAGGTCACCGAGGTCGGGCACCTCGGCGTCGTCGATCACCAGCGCCGCGGCCGGGCGGCCCGGTTCCGGCGCGGCGTCCCGGGGCATCGCGATCAGGTGCATCCCGCGGCTGATGTCGAGTTCGGCGTAGTCGGGGCGGTCGTGGGTGGTCCACGAGAATCCCTGCGCCACCTGAAGCGGCAGAAAGAAACTCACCGCCGCGATCCACTGCGCCGACACGTCGTGCTCGCCGGTCAGCAGCACCACCGGGGGCCCGCCCGAGATCGCGTGCACGACGGCGTCGAGCAGTACCCGGAACACTCCCTGCCGGTCGATGTCACGGCCGAGCAGGAACTCGACCGCCGAGACCACGTTGATGCCGGGGTTGGGCCGCGGCAGCTCCGGACCGGGCAGGGTGGCCGCGGCGACGTTCGCGGGCCCGAACGGGACAAGCCAATCCGCCGAACCCCAGCGGACGATCGGCCGGTCGGCGCGGGCGGCGAGCGGACGGCGATCGACCGCCACATGCGCGAACACGTTGCCGGGCCGGCCCGAGGCGTCGCGGCCCGCGTCGACGGTGTGCCAGTAGGCGCCCGCCCCGTCGTCGACACACAGATAGCTCAATCGCCTTGGGCGGCCCGCGATCTGGGTCTTACCGGGGAACTGCGGCAGCCGCGGCTCGAGGTCGAAGGCGGTGGCGATGCGTTTGACCAGCCCGTCCTGCTCGGCCTGGGACAGCTGCCCGGCGACCTGTTTGATCTGCCAGCCGCCGGGGCCGGTGCCGTCGTCGAAACTGGTGTAGGTCAGCGCGGCGGGAGCCTTCGGTGTGGTGCCCGTAACCCTGCTCGCGGCGGGCGAGGTGGCGGCCGGGGATTTCGTCAGGTCCATGGCGGCGCTACCTCGGCATCTCCGGTGCCGGGCGCGGCTCCGGTGCGCGGTCCGGGATGAACAGGTACCGCATCGGGGGATCGAAGATCGCGACGGCACGGGTGCGGCGGGTGTCGGTGGCGAACACCCGCAGGTAGCCACGCAGCCTGCTCGTGTCGAAGGTCCACTCGGTGGCGACGGCGCGGCCTGCCTTGAGCATGCCGTCGATCCGGCAGTGCGGCACCGATCCGGCCGCCGAGTCGAACAGGACCGGTTGCCCGTCATGCGGTTCGAGCGGAAGCCGCGCCTCATTGCGTACCAGGACCAGCGGGGGTGGATCCTGGATGTCGTTCTCCGCCTGCAGGAACAGCCGCACCCGGTACGATCCGGGCGCCACCGCCTCGAACCAGTAGCGCAACCGTTCCAGACCCGGATAGGCCAGCGAGGTGATCTCACCGCGGATCGTCTCGCCCCGCGAATAGGCCACCGGCACAAGGCATACCTGACATCCGGACCAGTGCAGCAGCCGCGGCCGGAAGGTGAGCGCACCGTCACGCTCGTGCACCTGCTTGGTGATCTCCGCGGCGGGATGCTGCGCGCACACCTGCTCCGGCGACAGCGACATCGAGCCGACGAAGGCCTGCACGGCAGCGGCTCCCGCGGGCCAGCCGAACGTGGCGAGCTGGGTGTGATACCGCTCGATGATCCGCGGTTCAACCACCGCCGCAAGGGGTCTGGTGTGCACCCTGGTGGTGCCCACCCGCACCCGGTCCCCGGACACCGTGACCGGGGTGATGTAGGCGCGTTCCCAGTTGGGCGGCCAGATGACCCCGATCATCTGCGAACGGACCGGGTCGAGCGCGACGATCGGATCCTTGATCAGGTTCTCGTCGGTGAATCCCTCCGCGACGATGACCGATTCGTCGCGGTCCTCGCTGTCCAGGCCGGCGGTGGGTTCGGCCGGGAAGCGGTAGATCCGTACACTCTGCCCCGAATCCGGTGTGGTCCACTGCAATCCAAAGGTACTGCGGTCCTCACCCATCTCCACGTGCAGATCGGCGATGGGGGTGAGCTCCACCGGGACAAGGATTTCCAGCTGCCGGGGCCGCGACAGCCGCACCGTGCCGGCCAGATCGACCTCGGCGACCGCCCGGTACAGGAACCGGCGGCCACGCGCGGCGTCGGCGTCGACGAAGCCCGTCAGGTTGGGCTGACCGACGCAGATCTGGTTGCGCGGATTGCCGGTGGCCGGTCCGGCGCCGTCGAGCGGGATCCGGAATACCTGCACCGCACGGGTTCCCGGGAACACCGTCCACCGGCCGATGATCCGGCCGCCGTCCTCGGTGAGCGTCATCGAGTCGACGGGGCTGACCTCGTGACCGACCGCCCAGCGGACCGGCTGGCGCGCGCACGCCGACGCCACGTCGGGGCCGACATGACACCACACCTCGAACAGCCGGACGGCCGAACTGAGGAACCGGCCGTCGGCGATACTCGTCGCCGTGGTGGCGGCGAGGAGCTCACCGGCCTCTGGCCGGTAGATCGACGGCGGCGTGGCCCCGGAACCGTCGGCCGACACCACCCGGTACACCACCACCTCGCCGTGCGCCGCCGGCCACGGATCCCACGACAGCGCGACACCGTCGGCGTCCGGGGTGAGGGTGATGCGGCCCGGTTCGACGTCGGTCTCCGGGTAGTCGTAGTCGCAGAAGTCCGCGTGCGTCAGGTTCAAGGTCGCGCCCGGTTGCGGGGCGGCCCTCTCGGGGGCCTTCGGTGCCGGTACCGGCGGTGTCGGCGGTGCGGCCGGGATCTGCCCGGCCGGGGTCACCGGTACCGGAGCCTCCTGCGCCGGCGTCTTCTGGACCGGCGCCTTCTGGACTGGGGCTTGCCGGGCCGCGACATCCTGAACTCGGGTGTTCTCGCCGAAGCGGGCGAACACCGCCGCGATGTCGGAGGCGAGACCCTTGGCCTGGCCGGGCAGTTTCACCCGGATCACGTCCTCGCCGGTCTGGTTGTACTTGACCAGGTTGCGCAGGGTGATGTCCTTGATCGCCTCCGCACCGTCCACACCGGCGGCGATCTGCGCGGACCGCCACTCGATGAGCGCCTGGAAGATCAGCGTCGCCCGGTCCGGAACCGGTTCGGGGGCAGGCGGTTCGGGATCAGCCGGCAGCTCGGCCGTCGGGGTCTCCCGCGTGGGGGTCTCGGCCGGTCGCTCCGGACCCGGCGCCGGCTCCGGCCGGGCGGCGCGCACGGGTGCGGTGACCGGGGCCCGCGGCACGCCCGGCGGGGTGCGCAGCGCGTCGGGAAGGAATTCGACGGCGGCCGCGGGCACCACCCCGAGACGCACCTGGTGGAACAGGTGGTCGACGGTGGGGCGCCAGGCCAGTTCCACCCGATCGGTGGTGGTCGCCCACCAGTTGGCGGGACTGCGGGAGATCTCCACCAGCCGCGCCGAGGCGGGCACCGCCAGACCCTGGTCGGCGGCGGTGCGCGACCACCGGAGAAGAACGTCGAGATTGCCGTCGGGAACGCCGGATGTCATCTCAGAACTCGAATCCCTTTCCGAGATCCGGTGCACGGAACTCGTCGGACGGGCCGATGGCCGGCTTGAACAGCGGCGGCGGTCCCTCGTCGGGGGCGGGTGCCGCGGTGGCCGCCCAGCCGGTCTCGGGGGCCGCACCAGCGGATCCGGACCGGATCTGGTCGGACACCAGCGCGTCGCTGAATTGGGTTGCCGCACACACGACACCCAGACCGATCCGGGAGCTGTGCCGCAGGTCGGTGGCCACCCGGGCCCCCGACCCCGCGACCGCGGTGTCGGTGAGCAGCGTGGTGGGGAACGATCCGGCGGGCGCGGCGGGGCGTTCGAGCCCACCGAGGAAGTCGGCCACCGGCACGGTGGGACCGCCCGCGACGGCGACGGCGCCCACCAACCGCCCGGCCAGTGCCGCCATCGACCCGCCGAGCAGACCGAGGGACTCCTGCCACACCAGTTCGGCGCCGGTGGAGGTCAGTGCCCCGCCGAACAGGTCCGACGACCAGCGGTCCAGGCCCGAGCCGCTCCCGCGGCCCGGGTCGGTCCACAGCGCCGACGAGGTGGAGGCGAACTCGTAGCCGAACTGCTGCGGCGCACCCGCGGCGAGCAGTTTGTCCCACGAATCGGTGAGCCAGCCGGGGTGGAAAAGGTCGCGGCGCAGGTAGCCGGCAGCCGTCGCGGTCTCGGTGTCGTCGGGGACCACCGCCCCCAGGCCCGCGGCCATCGGCAGGCCCCACGCGATGGGGACGGGCGCCCGGTCTGTGTGGGTGTCGGGGCCGAGCGGTGCGGCCAGGAAACCGCCGATGGCGCGACTCCACGACAGGAACTGCCCGTAGGCGCGGGAGAGCCTGCGCAGGTCCGACAGCGCCGTCTGCAGGTTCTGCTGGTCGATCCGCTGCTCGCTGGTCACCGAGGCGCGCTGGTGGATGAGGGCGAACAGTTTGCGCTGGATGTTGACGAAGGCGACGGCCAGGCAGACCAGCGCCGCGACGATCGCGCCGACGACGATGCCGACGGCCGTCCACACCCCGATGACCTCCTTATAGCCGAGGTAGCCGACCACCGCCGCGAGCACCACGAGCACCGCGACCGTCACCTGCACCCAGCGGGCCAGCCGCAGGTCGCTCGGCGGCGCCTCGGGTGCGGGCTGCGCGTTGCGCAGCTTCTCCCACAGGTGCGCCACCTCGCGGTTGCAGTGGTGGAAGGCCTGCGCGAGCTGATCGCCCACCTGGGCACCGAAGCTGTGGGCGTGGGCGCGCTGCCATTGCGCCAGCGCGGTCAGGGTCGAGCCGGCCGCGAGCCCGAGGTCGCGGTCACGCTGCAGTTCGCCGAGCCGATTCCGCAGATCGGTGATGCCGAGCGCGTCGGTGGCATCGACCCCGTCGAAACCCACCGCCGCGGCGACGACTCCGGGAATGTCACCGAATCGTTCGGCACTGCCCGGCACCGCGTCCTGCGAGCGGGGCACGATGCCCCGGGCCGCACCCACCCTGATGGCGGGCAGGTCGCCGCTGCGGTCGCCGGCGTCACCGAGCGTCATCGCCGCCCGGGCATAGTCCTGCCACACCCCGGACAGGTCGGCCGCGGCCTCCTGCTGCGGATGATGGCCCGTCATGGTGTCACTGAGATGTCCTGAGGCGGCGCCGATCTCGCGCCAGTCCGCGTGTCCGCCGTCGGCGCGGCGGCCCCGCACCACCACCTCGTAGGCGGCGTTGCCCTCGGAGAAGACGGCCTGCTGCACCTGTGCGGCCATCCGGCCTGCGGCGTTGCTGACCATTTTGTTGTACCAGGCCGACGGGGCGTTCTTGATCGCCGCCCACAGGAAGCCGAAGAACATCTTCAGCGCCGCCCACCCGCCCAGGGTGGCCACGGTCTCGGTCTCGTACGGAAGCCGCGGTCCGCGCAGCACGTCACCGTGCTTGCGCCACAACGCGTTCGCCATCGAATGGGCGGCCATCCCCACGTCGTCGACGTACACGACGCGAGTGCGCTGGTCACCGGGAAGCGGAAACTCGCCGTCCTGAGCGAGCACCTGCCGGCGCAGGGTGGCCTCGGCCGCGGCGGTGTCGAGCCGCCGGTAATACGAACGGGCAAGGCGTACCACCCGTCCGGGCAGGACGGCGGCGCCGTCGAGCGGGGCGTGCTCCAGTCCCGACCACAGTCCGCACACCCCCGCCACCGCGGGCGCGGCGGTCCGGCCGAGGGCCGCGGGCGACGGATCCTCCGGGGTGGGGACCCGGCCGAAGTCGGGGCCACGCGAATCCTCGGGCGAGACGATGATGTTGTGCCAGCCCTCGACGAGGGAGCCGTCGAGGTCGGCGGCACAGCCCTGCGGCCCGGTCAGCAGGCAGCGGATACGCACCACCGCACCGGCCGCGGTGGCCGTGGCCAGCGCCGACACCACCGCCACCTCCGCCGGGATCGACAGCCTACGGTCACCGTCGTAGGCGGGTACCAGCGAGCACACCCGCAGCACCGTGATGCGCTGGGTGGTGACGAACTGGTCGAGCCGCACGTCCGCGGCCAGTCCGGCGTCGACCACCGTCAGCCGGTCGATCGGCACGTCGGGCGCCGGGTCGGCGATCCAGCCGAACCCGTCGACGATGCCGGCCGCCGACAGATCGGTCAGCGCGGCCAGGACGCCGTCGGCGCGGCCGCCGGGCGCGATGAACACGGTGAACGCCGTCATCAGAGCATCCCGCCGAGAGGTCCGTCGAATCCGGCGCCGAACTTGGGCGCGCTCCAATCGTCGCCCTGGGCGGTGGGCTGCGGCGCGTTGCCCTCCTGCTGCGGGGGTCGCTTGGCCGCTGCCGTCGCCGACGGCAGCAGGGCGAGCAATTCGTGTGCGGCCCAATACACATCGGGTGCCAGGTCACGGAAGAACGGGGTCTTGGACGCCTGCGCGCGCACCCCGATCACCGAGAACACGCCACCGCCGCCGGCGGGCGGCTGCCCGGACACGCCGCCCCCGCCGGGCTTCATGAAGTGTTCGGAGACGAAGTTCGCGTAGTCACGCAGGTAGGTGCCCGCCCGTTCGGCGCGCTCGTCGATGTCCGCCTTCTCCCCGGTGTCCTTGACCACCGAGGCCAGGCCGGTGCCCGAATCGCCGGTGCGCAGCCAGTCGGCGAGGTTGCGGTGCCCGGCGAGCAGGGTGCGCGCGTCGGGACCGGTGGTGGCGTTCTCCTGCGCGCTGTCGAAGACATGGCGCAGCGCCCGGTACGGCGCCATCGAGGTCATCACCGGAGGCTGGTGCGACTGCGCGATGGCCAGCAGTACCGATTCGAGAACCGCGGGCAGCCAGTCGTATTCGGCGAGGAACTCCGACGGCGGGGTGAGCAGCGGATGCGGGAACGACAGCCACTGCCGGTTGTCGGTGTCCCACACCCGGACCGGCTGACTGAACGGTGGTTCGGGGGTCCGGACGAAGCCGACGACCCGCCCGAGCAGCCATCCGGCGACCATCGCGCGCCGTTCGGTCTCGTGCATCGGCAGGCTCGCCTCCAGCGGGCGGGCCCGCCGGTAGGTCCAGAACGCCGACCGTTCGGCGGGTGAGGCCGCGAGCCACTGCCGGGCGGCGGGTTCGACCACCGACTCGTAGGCGAGCGGCGAATAGTTGGGGTACGAGCCGAAGATGTCGATGCGTTTGATGTTGCGTTCGTCGGAGAGCGCGCCTTCGAAGGCGCCGACACTATTGGAGTCGACGCGGATACGTTGGGCCAGAGCGGTTCCCAGGGTTTCGCCGAGGTCGAGTCCGTGGAAGGGCACCGCCGAGAACTTGTAGCGGTACACCATCTCCGACACACCGTGGATGGCCTGCATGGCGTTCTCGTTGACGCTCGCCAGGGGGCGGGCCAGGTCGACGGCCTCACCGAAGCGCAGCAGCAGATCCTGTCTGCGGGCGTGCAATTCGGTTTCCGGGACCCGGCTTTCGGCGCCGGTCACATACTCGCGCAACGACACCGCGCAGAACCGGTCGAACGACTCACCGGTGCGGCCGATGAATTCGCGTGCCCGGCCGAGGAGTTCGGCGGGTTTGGTGTGCACCTTGTAGGCGGTGGGTGCGGCGATGAGGGTGTCGCCGGTCTCCGGGTGGCGGGGGAACGCCCGGGACACCCACGCGGTGGTGCGTTCGACCACCGGGCACAGCTCGCTCGGTGACTGTGTGCCGCCGACGGTGGTCCACGAGCCGGTGATCACGTGCAGTGACGCCCGGGAGACGGCCGTCTGGAAGGCCTGGATGTCGACGGAGGCGAGCCCGACAGAGCTGGGCAGGTCGATCTCGTAGCGCTGCTTGAACTCTCCCGAACGGGTCAGCATCACCTCGTTGTCGGCCTCGGCGAACCGTTCGGAGACCCGCTCGTCGGCGTCCGACGGCCAGGCCGCGTACTCGTCGGTCTGCAGGTGCGCCAGGCCCGCCTCGCGGCGCGGGGTGGACGCGGCCTGCCGCAGCAGCGACTGCGACTCGTTGAGGGCGGTGATCATCGGCTCGATGACCTCGGTGACCAATGCCCCTGCGGCGGTGGAGATCTGGTACGACAGGCCGGCGTAGATCTGCTGGTTGATGTTGGCCTGCAGACCGGAGAACACCTGCTCGGAGATGGCCCCGGTGGTGGCGAGGGTGCCCCGCAGCGAGGCGAGGGTGCGTTTGACCTCGGGCGTGGTCTCCACGACGTCGGCGGGGGTGTAGCCCGACAGGTTGTAGGCCTCGGGCATCACCACGTCCTGCAGCATCCGCGAGACCCGTTTGACAAGCCCGGTGGCGTAAGGCAATCCGAGGGTGGCCAGGGCGTGGGTGACGGCATGTTCGAGCGCCACCGCCAGCCGTTGCTGCCAGTGGTAGGCGATCGCGTACGCCGCGGTGGCCGCATCGCCCTTCACCGTCTCCCGCTGCTCGTTCAGTACCCGGTACACCTGAGCGGCCCACTGCTCGCCGTTGACGCCCGGCGAGGTGTCCAGGCGCGGGCGGACCGTCTGGTTGACGATGGCCGACGAATGCTGGTTGACCTGCGGTGCGGGCAGCACCACATGCGAGAGCCACTGCGCGGTGCCCGAGGTGGTGCCCGCCCCGGCCAGGCCCAGGTTGCGGCAGATGTTGTCCCACTGGTTGTCCAGGGCCGCGTTGACCTGCTCCTCGTCGGAGGCGGTGTTGCCGGGGCGCAGATGTCCGTGCAGGAGGCGGTCGGCGCTGCTGCGCGCCAGGCGCTGGGCCGCGTATTCGGCGTACCGGTCGCGGCCCATGCTGAGACTGGCGAAACCGAAGGTGCCCCAGGGTATGTTGTTCCACTGCCGGTTGCCCCAGCCCAGGTACTCCAGCGAACCCTGGTCGCCGACACCGTTGGTGAGGTCCCATTCGACGAACTGCTGCATCGCCGGCGCCGACAGGGTGAGCCCGGCCAGACCGCGGCCGAGACCGCGGTACACCGCGTCGGGGGTGCCGTCGCCGAACACGGTGCGCTGGGCGCCCACATAGCGGCCGACGGGGAACACGCGGGCGAACGGGATGCGGGCGCCCTCGCCGTGTTCGTGGCCGAGGGCGCGCAGCAGGTCGACGTCGGAACGGCGGGCCGAGCCGGTCTGGGCGGCGACGATCTCGCCGAGCATCGCCAGCGCGTTGGCGCGGGTGCCGGTGACCGCCGACGGTGGCAGCGTCTCGAAGATGTCCGGGGTCACCATGAACACGGCCATCAGCCGCGGGTCGACGCCCTGTACCAGGGTCAGCACGCGGCAGATGTCCAGCGCCATCGACGCCCCGGCACCGCCGGCCATCGACGACACGACCAGCACGAGCGGTTGATCGTCGGGCCGGTACGCGCCGGCGCCCGGGATGTGCAGCGACCGCATCTCGGTGTCGGTGGAGGTCAGATAGAGCTGGTCCCAGGCGCGCTGCAGCGACTCCCGGACCTGACCGACGCGGCTGAGGGTGATCATCCGGCCCAGCGCCCGGTACTGGCCCGCGCCGGTCGACAGCGGCGTGTACACGGTGTCGGGTTCGCGCGGCGCCCAGGTGGCGATGGTGTCGAGTTGCTGACCGGCGGCCAGGCGCTGTGACAGCGCGTTGTCGAGGACCTTGTAGCTGTCACTCTCGGGTCCGGTGCCCACGTACACACCGCCCTGGTCACGCACCGAGCCCACGCCCTCGACGCGCGACGGCGAGGTGGGCACGTCCAGGTGCACGAACTGCCAGCCGGCCGGGATGCGGCCGATGCCGTGTGCGGCCAGCTCCGAACGCAGCTGATCCATCATGTACGCCAGCGTCGCGCCGCCCGATCCGCCGCAGCCGACGATCAGTAGTCGCCTCATATGTCCCTCAACTCTTCGCCCCGGCCGGATCCGGCCGGGTGTTCATGCGTGCGTGAAAGATTCATCATCCGAACGGATTCTGTCTGCCGGGGGTTCCCGGTCCGCCCTGTTGTCCGGGTCCTCCCTGATATCCGGGACCGCCGGATGGGGGCCCGGCCGGGGGTCCGTAGGGGTTGCCCCCGAAGGGATTTCCCCCAGCAGGTGGCCCCTGTTGCGGTGGCCCCTGTGGTGGCCCCTGCTGTGCCGGCCCCTGTTGCGGGGGCGGCCCGAAACCGCCCGCGCCGCCGGACGGTGGCGGCCCGAACGGGTTGGCCGGAGCACCGCCGCCCGTGCCGCCGCCCCCGAAGGGATTGCCCGGGCCCGGCTGCGTGACCGGCCGCTCGTTCTCGGGGATGTTGCGCAGGGCGTCGGCCCGCAGCCCGGGCAGCACTCGCGGCAGGTGCTCGCCGACCTCGGTGACGAGCCGGTCGATCACGGACCGCCCGGCGTCGCCGCCGACGAGCAGGACCACGGTGGCCGCGTTCTCGGGGCCCCGCGGATCGTGCAGCACGAACCAGCTGTTGTGCACGGCCAGCGGCAGCCGGGCGTCGGGGGTGGCGCCGACCCGGTCGCCGGAGCGGCCCGCCGCACCTGCCATCCCCGGCGCGGTGGCCACCACATACCCGGTCCCGAACGGCGAGCGTCCGATGCGGGTGTGCAGCGCGATGCCGCCGAGGTCGAGCTTGCGGGTCGACGACGCGAGGCCCGGCACGAGCCGGACGAACTCGTCGTCGCGCACCGCGAGCGGGGCACCGCCACGGGTGACGGTGGAGCCGTCGACGCGGACCTGGATCTGTTCGGCGCGCAGCGCCCGACCGGGGATCCGGGAGGTCAGCCATTTGGCCAGGTACAGCACCAGCAGCGGGATGAGCGGGCCGAGGATCAGCGCGACGATCAGCGCGATCGCGAAGCTCGTGGTGTTGAGCGGTTTCTGCAGCGCCGCGGTGAACGGGACCTCGGTGGCGATCGGCTGCTCGCCGGCCTGGTCGGGTCCGAGCAGCACCCGCAGGGTGCCGTTGACGTCCCCGTTGACCGCGGTGGGCACGGCCAGGCGCACCGTGAGCTCGCGCTCGGCGCCCTCGGCGACCTTGACGCACTTCTCCTTGGCCGAGGCGTCGGAGCTGATCGCGAGACCGTCCGCGCCGTCGGGGGCGGCGACGATGGTGGACTTGTCGAGCCACACGCAGCCGGGGCCGGTCACCTTCAGAGTGGCCGTCGCGGTGCCCTCCCCCTCGAACGTGCCGAAGTCGAGCTTGCCGTCGACCTTGGGGTAGCCGACCGGCGGATCGACGGTGACCGGCAGTTCCACCGTCGACGGCGACAACGCGGTGCCCTGTACGAGAACACCCTCGTGGTCGCGGGCCGAGGCGGTGGTCACCGACAGCGTCATCCGCAGCGTGGCCCGCCCGGGGGCCACCGAACCCAGGTCCAGCGGCCTGGACCTGGCGATGCGGGCCTTGGGGATGTCCCGCCCGATGGTGATCGCCCGGCCCGAGGCGGGAACGAGTTCGGTGGTCAGGGACGCGGTTCCGGGAATGTCGGTGGGGTCGATCTGCTTGCCGGCGCCGTTGCGCAGACCGAACTTCATGTCGACAGTGTCGCCGGAGTGCAGGGCGGTGTTCTTCTCACCCAGCCAGGTGGCGGACAGATCACCGCGAATGTGGATCTGCGACCTGGTCTTCGCCGCGGCCTCGCTGTCCGGGGCGAGGAACACCAGTGCCCACGCGCCACGCCACTGGCCGGCCTGCGGGTTGGTCATGCGGATCGAGACGGCCTTGCCGCTGGGGAAGCTGTAGCCGATCCGCACACCGCCGACCTCGGCGGTGCCGGCCTTGTCACCGGCCATGCGGGTCTCGGTACCGTCCGGGGACACCAGCACCGGGGTCAGGCCGGCGCGGTCGGCGCTGGCCAGGATGTTGACGCTGCCCACCGACGAGTCGAGCACGAAACGGTGCTTGCCCTCGTCGCACACCTTGACCGCGCACGCCCCGGTCTCGCTGGTCAGCGGCGGCTGACCGGGGGTGCTGAGTTTGTCGAACTCGAACAGCAGGTCGTCGATGTCGTCGGCGAGGTAGAAGTCGCCGGGCACTGGGCTCCTCACGTCGCCGCAGGGTCCGGTGGAGGTCTGCTCGCCGGTGGCGATGGACTTGAGCAGGTCGAAGTCGGCCGCCTTGACATCCTTGCCGGCCAGGCCGATCGCGACGGTGATGATGTCGGACGAGCGCACCTGGTCGACGAGGCCGCCGGGACGGCACAGGCTGGTCTTGGCGGCCTCCACCATCTTCTTGCGGTTCTGCTCGGAGTCGAGGGGGACGCCCGGCGCGTACGGCTTGTCGGCGTTCGACCGGATGGTGAAGTCCAGCTCGCCGTCGGTGAACCAGGCGATCATCCGGCACGACGGCGCGTCGCCCGAGCGCATCGTCTTGCGGGCGCCGTCGAGGGCGAGCCAGTAGTCGGTGTCGGTGCCGCCCGCGCGGTCCGCGAATCCGTCGAGGGTGGAGGTGAGCGAGCCGAGCGAATCCTTCGACAGCCGCGTCCAGCCCTTGCGTTCGCTGTAGGTGTCGGAGAATCCGGCGATCGCCACGTCGAGCTTCGCGCCGGTGTCGGCGGCGTAGGTGCTGAGCTGTTCGGTGAGGAACTTGGCCGCGGTGACGCGGGCGGCGTCGGGGTCGGTGCCCGTCAGGCTGCGCGATTCGTCGACCAGCAGCAGCACGCGACCTGTCTTGGCCCCCGCCATGCAGGAGCCGAACCTGTCGACTCCGGTCTGCTCGGGTGCCGCATGCGCCAAGGGCACCCCGGTGAGGGTGGTGAGGAAGGCGACGACGATCGCCGCGACCCCTGCCCCGAACCTCGTGCGCGGGCTCACCGGCGTCCCACCCAGATCGCGAAACCGCAGGCGCCGACGATCACACCGGCCGTCACCAGCAGCATCACCGCCGCGTAGGCGGCCATGATCCAGCCCGGCCGCAGGTACACCGCCGACGTGCGGCGCAGGGTGTCGCGGGAGGAGAACAGCGCCGCGACGCCGATCGCGATCGGGCCGGCCAGCAACCAGCCGATCAGGGCCTGCCAGTGGCCCCAGAACAGCGCGCCGATTGCGATACCCGCGGCGGCGAGCACCCCGGCCACCACCAGCAGGCCCGTGGGCGGCCCGATCGGGGTCAGGTCGGTTGGTGGTGCGACCGGACCCGGTGCCGGGTTGAACGGGGCCGGGTTGTCGGGACGCCGGGGACCCGGTGCGCCCGGCCCGAATGGTGACTGCCCACCGGCCGGCCGGCCCTGCGCGGGTGCGAACGGTCCGGGCCCGAAAGGACCACCCGATGGCGGACCACCCGCGGGCGGTCCGAACGGCGAGCGGCCCGGGCCCGAGTTGTTCGCGGGACCGCCGTTGTTCGCGGGACCGCCGCTGTTCGCGGGGCCAGGCCCAAAGGGGTTACCGGAAGACACTCTCGCATCGTTCCATATCGCACCGACAGTTGGCGGCTGCCGACACCGGATGTCCGCCCTTCGCCCGACGATCGCGCCGGTGCTACTGATGCTGACCGAGTTGCTGGGAGATCTGCTGGTTGATCTGCTGTAGACCCGGGAGCGACAGACCCGGGAGCTGGCCCTGGATCGATCGGACAATCGACGAGTCGTTGAGGACCTTCTCGCTCGACTGCACCAGCACCGTTCCGGCGCCGGTGAAGTCGAACTGCCGTTCCTCACCGGAATTGACGCCCAGACGCCGCCCGGCGGCGGCGATGAAACCGTTCACCCACGCCTCGTCGTAGTGATGGCTCGGCGACGGGCAATCCGACCATCCCACAAGGGCTTCCGGGTCCACCCGGACCGGCGGTTCGACGAACAGGACCGGCCCGTTGGAGGAGGCGAGGAACTTACCGGTGCCGATCAGCGTGACAAAACCCGGAACGATCGACTGGTTCATCGACAGATTCGGCTGGAACGCAAGAAGATTGGCCGCGCGAATGGTGAGGTTGCCGTCGTCGAGGTCGTAGGCGTTGATGTCGTAGCCACGGTCGCCGATGACGAGTTTGCCCTGCCCCTCGGCCACCACGAAATCACCCATGTACAACGGGGCGGAGAACTGTTGCGCCACCATCTGCAGCAGGCTGCCCTGCAGGCCGTGGGTGAGTGCGGTGAACCGCATCTGCCCGTAGTAGGCGATCATCGCGCCCTTGGACATGAACCACGGCTGGTTCAGGTCGATGGAGAAGGCGTACTGGTTGCCCTCGATGTTGTCGTCGCTGGGCAGGGTGTGCGGATTCCACACCGTGTTGTACACGCTCACAGTTGTTCTCCCACTCACATCTTCTGTTCGGATGCCTGCACATACACCGCGCCCTGACCGGTGCATTCGAGCTGCATGGACTCGCCGCCGCCGCGTCCGACGTTGCGCCAGCTCATCGCCGACTTGAGCGTCGTGCCGACCTGCCCCGCCGAGGCGACGAATGCCTGCGGATCGACGAACACCGGCTGGTTCGGGTTCACCGGCAGCTGGAAGATGCCGCCGTGACCGAGGATGACGACGCTGCCCGCACCCATGAGCTGGGTGGTGAACATGCCCTGGCCGGTCATCGCGCCCGCCGCGGCGTTGCGCAGCGCGCCGAACAGGCCACCACCGCCTCCGCCGCCGCCCTGGCCGCCCGAGGAGGCCACGGACACCACCGACGCCTGGATGCCCGAGGTGTAGGCGAGCAGCCGGGAGGCCTCGACGCGCATCTGCCCGCCCACCGAGCCGAGGTCGACGATCGTCGCCTCGATGCCGCGGAATCCGTAGTGCACCACGCCGTTGCCCTGCGCGATCATCGTGGCCTCGTGTTCGCCGGACAGCATGCGCCCGGCCATCGCGCCGACGCCGCCGCCCATACCGGGCATGCCGCCACCGCCCATACCGGGCACCTGGTGGGGTTCGAAGTACACCTGGCCGGTGTAGAAGAGCATCGCGCCACGCCGGGCGACCACCGGCCCGGACTGGGCGAGGTTGATCGAGACGACCTTGCTGTTGACCGCTGTGAACACCGCTCGCCCTCCTATCGTTCGGCCGGCTGGATGGAGACGACGCCGTTGCCGGCCCAGCGCAGCGAGAACGCCTCGCCGCTGCCCTGCCCGATCGCCGAGCGCCACGACACGTCCATGTCGAAGGACTGCGTGAGCTGGCCGCGGGCGCAGACGAACGCGTCGGGGTCGACGACCAGCGGGTACTGGGGGCTGACCTCGAGGTGGATCAGCGGCCCGCCACGCGAAAGCAGCGCCACCTGCCCGTGCCCGGTGACGGTGGTGGTGAACAGGCCCTGGCCGCTGCTCACCCCACGCACACCGGCGAAGGTGACGTTGGTGTTCAGGTTGCCGGCCAGCAGCATCAGCTGCTCGGACTCCACCTGCAGGGTCTCACCGCCCAGGTCGAGGATGGTGACCTCGGCGGCGTCGTGCGCGAAGTACACGACGCCGTGCCCGGTGCACTCCATCAGCGACAGGGATTCGCCGGTGGCCTTCTGTTTGAGGCCGGCCACCACGCCGGCACCGCCGCCGAATCCCGCCGATTTGAACGTGACCTGGCCTTCATAGGCCACCATCGAACCGCTCAGCGCACGCACTGAGGTGCCCGAGAGATGCGCTTCGAGTACCCGCTTGGATCGTTGTACCAATTGCACGGTTCAGATAGTGGCACACCTGCGGGCGCCGCGGCAGTGCCCGCAGGACGTTCGACCGGTGGTGTCCCCCGTACGACCGACAGGGTTTCGCCGCCCCGGCCGGCCGGGGGCCACCGTCTAGCATCGGTGCCGTGGCCGGGAACTTCGTCAGACGCATGTTCGGGGGGCGCTCGCGTGAGCGGGACGCGCACCTCCAGCACCAGCTCGATGCCCTGACCACTGCTTTTCTGGACTCCGAACGCCAGTTGTCACAGCTCGACCTCGCCGTGTCGCTGGCCCGCGAGATCAACCCGAACACGCGGACAGCGCACGACTGGCAGCCGCTGCGCGACCGGCAGTTGCAGATCGTCGGCGAGTACCTGCGGCTGACCGCCACCCCCGACCCCGACGCCCGCGACCGGCCCCGGCCGCCGGCCCCGGTGGAGATCACCGCCTGCATCGACGCCATCGGCGCGCTGTCCCACGACATGAACCGGTTCAGTCAGGTCCATCAGGGCGAGCTGACCTCCGCCTCGGGTGCGGGCAGCCTCGCGGTCTCCGAGACCCATCAGGCGAAAGTCGCCGCGCACGAGTCCCTGTCACAACTCGAACATGCGCCGGGCGGGATCAGCAGGCTCCGCACCGTCGACCAGGCAGCGCGCGCGGTCCGCGACGGAATGGTCCGGCTCGAGGCGGCGGGCGGGATCCCCGAACGCCGGCGGGAGGCCGCGGCGGTGCTGGCGGCGGCGCAGCGGCTGCGTGAGGTGCTCGCCGACGCGGCGACGCTCCCCGAGCAGTCCGACCGGGTCATTCGATCGGTCGAAACCCGGCTGTCGGCGATCGGTCACCGCGCCACCCGAGTCCCCGAGGCGCTGTCGGAGTTGCTGCGCGAATTCAGCAGCGACTGCTCGAAGGACCTGCGCGACAATCAGCGCCGGGTCGACAGTCACCTCGCCGACGCGCGAGCCGACATCGAGCAGGCCCGCCGGCACCAGCGCACCGATCCTGACGTGGCGATCGGCGACGCGGCGCGGGCCCGCGATCACCTCGACGAGGCCGAGCGGGAGGTCGACGCGGTCCTCGACCGGCTGCGGACGTTGCGCGATGTGCGTGCCGATCCGGCCGGGCATGAACGCAAAGTGAGGTTCCGATTACGGGATGCGCAACAATTTGCCGTAAATAACTCCTTGGTTGACGATTGGGGTTCGGTGCTCGACGCTCAAAGCGACCGCATCGACCGGGCCAAGGCGACACTGACCCGTATCCACCCCGACTACTGGGCGTACTGGACGGAATTACGCGCGGTCGACGGCAAGATCACCGAAATCATCGACCGCATGAGAGGACAACTCGCCGCGAAATGAGCACGCCCACGCTCCGGCATTTCCACCACCTCGACGACGCCGTCGTCGAGCGCCTGTTCCTCCATCGGCCCCAGCCGATCACGCACGGCGACCCGACCCGCGTCCTGGCCCTGGCGCTGGGCGCAACACTGTACGTGCCCGGCAACCGGGACGACCTGGCGGGCACGATCCGCCGCCGGTTCGCCGACGGGGTCACCTCGATGGTCATCGACCTCGAGGACGCCGTCGCCGACGACCAGGAGGACCATGCCGCCGCGTGCGCCGTGGCCGCGCTCGACGAACTGGCCGACGGACCCACCGCCGGAATGCTGCTGTTCGTGCGCACCCGCACCCCGGAGCGGATCCCGAAGATCGCCGCTGAGCTGGGGGCCGGGCGCGCCGCCCTGTCGGGTTTCGTGCTGCCCAAGTTCACCGCGTCCATCGCCCGCGAGGGTCTCGACGCGGTGGTGCGGGCCTCGGAGGTGCTCGGCACCCACCTGTACGCGATGCCGGTGCTCGAATCGCCGGAGATCGTGTACCGGGAGACCCGCGATGCCGAGCTCTCCCGGATCGCACAGCACCTCAACGAGTATCGCGATCATGTCCTGGCCGCACGGATCGGCGCCACCGACATGTGCGGGATGTTCGGCATCCGCCGCGACCGTGACCTGACGATCTACGACGTGCGGGTGGCGGCCGACGCCATCGCCAGCATCATCAACTATCTCGCCCGCGGCGACGGCACCGGCCACATCGTCACCGGGCCGGTGTGGGAGTACTTCGCCGACCACGAACGCCTGTTCCGGCCCACGCTGCGGCAGACACCGTTCGCCGAACACGACGCGGTGCTGTTCCGCCAGCAACTCGTCAGCCGCGACATCGACGGACTGCTGCGCGAGATCGCGCTCGACCGGGCGAACGGCATGCACGGCAAGACCGTCATCCATCCCACCCACGTCGCAGCCGTGCACGCGCTGTCGGCGGTCACCCACGAGGAGTATCACGACGCGGTCGACATCGCGGGCGGCAACGCCGGCGGGGTGCGGCCGTCGACGTACCGCAACAAGATGAATGAGCTGAAACCACACCGCCATTGGGCGCGGGGCGTGCTCGACCGGGCGCACGTGTTCGGGGTCACCAACCCCAACGTCACGTTCGTCGATCTGCTGACGGCGCTGGTCCCCGCGTGAGCGCACCGACAGGCACCGGCACCGGCTGGGTGAGCGAGCGGTTCGGTGTCCGCCTCGACGGCGACGGGGTGACCGAGCTGGTGCGACTCGGCCTGCGCCGCAACCCCAAACGCGCGCATCTGCTGGTGTCGACGGTGCTGGGCAAACACATCCCCACCGACCCGGTGCGGGTGCGGGGTGCCGCGGACCGGCTGGCCGACCTGGTCGTCGAGCTGATCGGTGCGGAGAAGTCGGCCGCGGCAACGGTTCTGGGTTTCGCCGAGACCGCCACCGGGCTGGGGCATTGCGTGGCCGACCGGATGGGTGCGGCGTGTTACCTGCATTCGACGCGGCGCCGCGCCGACGGCGTGAGCGTCACCGCGACGTTCGAGGAGGGGCATTCGCACGCCACCACCCACCTCATCGAACCCACCGACGACGCGCTGTTCGCCCCCGACAGTCCGGACACCGACGTTCCGCTCGTCCTGGTGGACGACGAGATCTCCACCGGTGCCACCGCTTTGGAAGCCATCGCGGCGCTGCACGCGCAGTATCCGCGGCGCTCGTATGTGGCGGCCGCGCTGGTGGACATGCGCGATGCGGCGCAGCAGCAGCAGTGCGAGGCGGAGGCGGACCGGCTGGGCCTGAGCGTCACCTTCGTCGCCCTGGCACACGGAAGCATCGGCCTGCCTTCGGGATTCACCGAACAGGTGTGCGCGCTGGCCGCGCCCGAACTCAATCCGGTGGGTCCGGTTCCGGGTTCGGTGACCATTGTCCGCGCGCCGTGGCCCACCGGCGTTCCCGATGGCGGCCGGCACGGTTTTCTGCGCGCCGACACCGCGTCGTTCGAGGAGGCGACCGCCGCGGTGACCGCGGCCGTCCGCGAGCGGCTCGATCCCGCGGTCGCCGTGGTGGTGGTCGGGCATGAGGAGTTCATGTATCAGCCGCTGTGCGTCGCCGAGCACCTCGCACAGGACGGTTTCACGGTGCGCTACCAGACGTCGACGCGCTCACCGGCCTTCGTTCTCGACGAGCCCGGGTACCCGCTGCGCCGCGGTTTCGAGTTCCCGGCACCCGAGGGCGATACCACCGCCAAACGGTACCTGTACAACGCGGTCCTCGACCCGACCGATCCGGCCGGTTCGCAGGTGGTGTTCGTGTGCGATGAGCCCGCCGGCACCGACGACCTGTACCGCGCGGGCGGCCTGGTCGATGTACTGACCCGCGCCGGACACAATGTGGTTGTGGCCGTGGTGGATACACCGTCTCAGCAGTCACTCCGCACGGCCAGGGAGGCCCGATGACCACACCCCTCACCCCGCCGCTGAGCGGACCCGGCTTCGGCTCGTACGTGCCGGGCGAGGTGACCTGGCTGCTCAAGGATCTCTCGCACGTGGCACTCGAAGGCGCAATCGCCGAACGGGAGAAGGCCATCCAGTCGGGGCGGGCGCACTACGCCGAGTCACTGCCGGTGGAGTTCCAGCCCGACGAGGAGTACCAAAAGCTGTTCCGCACAGCGCTGTCCGAGAGCGCGGACCGGCTCGCCACCGCCATCGGCGCGGTCACCGACCTGCTCATCGCCGACCGGGGCACCGAGCTGACCCTGGTGTCGCTGGCCCGCGCCGGCACCCCCGTCGGCATCCTGATGCGGCGCTGGGCACAGCTCATCCACGGGCTCGACCTGCCGCACTACACGATCTCGATCGTCCGCGATCGCGGAATCGACGCGGTGGCACTGGATTACATCACTGCCCGGCATCGGCCGGAGTCGGTGGTGTTCGTCGACGGCTGGACCGGCAAGGGCGCCATTGCCCGCGAACTGTCCGCCGCCCTCGCCGAGTACGCGGCGGCCGGGGGTCCGATGCTGTCCGACGATCTCGCGGTGCTCGCCGACCCCGGTTACTGCGTGCGCACCTTCGGCACCCGCGACGATTTCCTCATCGCCTCGGCGTGCCTCAACTCGACCGTGTCGGGACTGGTGTCGCGGACGGTGCTCAACAGCGACTACATCGGGCCGGGCGAGTTCCATGGCGCCAAGTTCTACGCCGATCTGGCACCGTTCGATGTGTCGTACCTGTTGCTGGACACCGTCACCGACCGTTTTGACGCCGTCCGGGAGGATGCCGCGCGGCAGTGCGCGCAGGTGCTGGCGTCCGACCGCGAACCCACGTGGGCGGGCTGGCGCTCCATCGAGCAGGTGCAGCACGACTACGGCCTCGGTTCCATCAACTTCGTCAAACCCGGTGTGGGAGAGACCACCCGGGTGCTGCTGCGGCGGGTGCCGTGGAAGATCCTCGTCGACGCACCGGACCGCCCCGAACACGACCACATCCGGCTGCTCGCCGCCCAGCGCGACGTTCCCGTCGAAGTGGTCGACGGCCTGGCGTACTCGTGCGTAGGACTGATCAAGGAGAACACCGAATGACCCTGTCCCCCGGTGCACCTGTGCCCCCGATATCGACACCACTGATAGCGACAGATCTGGACCGCACGATGATCTTCTCCAAGGCCGCGATGGGCCCCGAGCAGTTCGCCGCGCTCGACCTGTGCTGCGTCGAGATCCATGAGGACGCGCCGCTGTCGTACATGACCTCCGAGGCCGTCGACCTGCTCGGCACCCTCGCCGCGTCGGCGCCGGTGGTGCCGGTGACCACCCGAACCCCCAAGCAGTACAAGCGGATCGCTTTGCCCGGCAGCCCCTTCCGGCACGCGGTGGTGTCCAGCGGCGGCCGGATCATCACCGACGGCACGGATGACAAGGCCTGGCGCCGTCACATCGACACCCAGTTGTCCGGTGCCGGAGCCGATCTCGACACGGTCGTCGCCGAACTCCGGTCGCGGATCGATCAGTCGTGGGTCAAGAAGCTGCGCATCGCCGACGACCTGTTCTGCTACCTCGTGGTGCGCACCGAACGGCAGCCCGCCGGGTTCCTGGCCGACTGGACCGGCTGGTGCGCGCCGCGCGGCTGGACCGTGTCGCAGCAGGGCCGCAAGATCTACGCCCAGCCCGCCACCGTCACCAAGAGCGCCGCCCTGGCCGAGGTGCGGAACAGGCTCATCGACGACGGCACCCTGACCGCCGGGGCACCGGTGCTGGCCGCCGGCGACGGACTGCTCGACGCCGACATGCTCGAGGCCGCCGACCGCGGCATCCGGCCCGCACACGGCGAACTGCACGAACTCGGGTTCGCACGCGAGCACGTACGGGTCACCGAGTCCTCCGGCGCGCTGGCCGGCGAGGAGATCCTCGCCTGGTTCCACGCCGCGATGCCGGCCGCCGGTGCCGCCTGACCGGTGTGTCCGATTCGTGGCTAGGGTGGGTCGTGACCGTCCGCGACACCCCAGACCCTCCAGGAGCCGCCACCGTGACCACATTGTCGAAGGGCCAGAACGCCCAGCTGCCGACCCCTGACATCGTCGTCTCCGTCGAGGTCGGCGCCGCCGCCGACGTGTCCGCGCTGCTGGTGACCGGAACCGGCAAGGTGCGCACCGACAATGATTTCGTGTTCTACAACCAGCCCACCGGTCCCGGCGTGCGGCTCGTTCCGGGTGCCGGACTGGCGCAACTGCACATCAGCACCGGCCAGGTCCCCGCCGAGATCGACGCCATCCGGGCCGTGATCACCCTCGATGACGCGTCATCGTCGTTCGGCCGGTTCACCCCGCCCGTCGCCCGGGTCGGGGACAACTCCGGCCGCGAGCTGTATTCGTACTCGATCGGCGAACTGTCGTCGGAGTCCGTGGTGATCGCGCTGGAGGTCTACCGGCGCAACGCCGACTGGAAGGTGCGCGCCGTCGGGCAGGGCTACGCCGGCGGGTTCGCCGACCTGGTCCGCGACCACGGGGTGAGCGTCGACGATGCTCCCGCACCTCCGGCCGCCGCACCGGCACCGTCGTACCAGCCGCCCACCGCACCCGCACCGTCCTATCAGCCGCCCGCGCCCGCACCGGGGTACCAGCAGCCGCCGGCACCCGCGTACGGTCAGCCCGCCCCGCAGCCCGGGTATCAGGCGCCGCAGTCGTTCCCACCGCCCGGGCAGCCGCAGTCGTTCCCGCCCCCGGGCCGGCAGTCGTTCCCGCCGCCCACGGGGGCCCCCGCCGCGTACGGAGAACCGCCCGCCCCGGCCGGTCCGCCGCCGGAGGTCAATCTCAGCAAGGACCGGCCGGTCAGCCTGGTCAAGGGCCAGAAGGTGACGCTGCGCAAAGAGGGCGGCGTCAAACTCACCAGCGTGCAGATGGGCCTGGGCTGGGATCCGGCGATGGCCAAGTCGATGTTCGGGCGCAGCCGCGCCAGTTCCATCGACCTCGACGCGTCGGTGCTGATGTATTCGCAGGGTCGCTGCGCCGATGTCGTCTACTTCGGGCATCTCAAGAGCGAGGATCTCTCGATCCAGCACTCCGGCGACAACCTCACAGGTGAGGGCGACGGTGACGACGAGATGGTCACCGTCGCGTTGCACAACGTGGCCCCCAGCATCGATACGCTCGTCTTCATCGTCACCTCCTACCGTGGGCAGACCTTCGAGGAGGTCGCCAACGCGTACTGCCGCCTCGTCGACCTGACCACCGGCGCCGAGCTCGCCCGATACACCCTGCAGGGCGGGATGCCGTACACGGGTGTGGCGATGGCGGTGATCAAGCGTGAGGGCGGCGACTGGAAGCTCACCGCACTCGGCGACGGCTTCCAGGGCAAGACCCCCAAGGACGCGCTGCCGCACCTGCAGAAGTACGTCTGACGTCCTGATCTCCGCCTGATCTCTGTCTGGGGGCAGAGGCCGGAAATCTGTCCCGCGGCAGATGTGCCGGAGGTGCCCCGGCGGCTGCAATAGATGCATGCCGAACCATCCGGGAACCTCCACCCAAGCAGCGACACCACAGCCGGGCGCGCCGGTCGTCGAGATCGACGGCCTGTGCAAGTCCTACGACGGGCGGGTGGTGGTCGACGACCTGTCGATGACCGTCCGGCCCGGCGAGGTGGTGGGCCTGATCGGCGCCAACGGCGCCGGCAAGACCACCACCGTCGAGATCATCCAGGGTCTGCGCCATGCCGACGCCGGGCGCGTCCGGGTACTGGGCCTGCACCCGCACCGCGACGCGGCCCGGCTGCGGCCGCTGCTGGGCAGCCAGCTGCAGAGTTCGGCCCTGCCCGACCGGATGCGGGTCGGTGAGGCCGTCGCCCTGTTCGCCCAGCCCCGGCCCGGCGCCCCCGCACCCGACAGCGATGCGCTCCTGGAACGATTCGGGCTGGCGTACCGGCGCCGGTACGCGTTCGGGTCGATGAGCGGCGGCGAACGCCAGCGGCTGTTCCTGGTGCTGGCGCTGCTCAACACCCCGCGGCTGGTCATTCTCGACGAACTCACCCAGGGCCTGGACCCCACCGCGCGACGTGATGTGTGGGCGGCCGTCGACCAGCTCCGGGACGTCGGCACCACCGTCCTGCTCGTCACCCACGAACTGGTCGAGGCAGAAGCCCTGTGCGACAGGGTGATAGCCATGCGCGACGGCAAGGTCCTGGCCGCGGGCACCCCCGCCGAGCTGGTCCGCCGCTTCGCGGGGGCCGCCACCGTCTCCTTCACCTGGACACCCGGCGATCACCTCGACCTCGCCCGGGACCTGAACCGGCTCAACAGGATCGAGGGTGTCACCCGCGTGCGCCGGAACGCCGGCCGGGTGATCGTCGACGGTGACGTGCCGGTGATCGCGCATGTCGGCGCCTGGCTTGCCGCCTCCGATCAGCCGGTCCCGCCCGATCTGCGTGTCGACCAGCCGGGCCTGGAAGACGCCCTGCTTACCCTCCTCGACTCCCCGCGCGCCGCCTGACACCAGGCCACGCCCACCCACAAAAGGAATGGTCATGACCACCGCCACAGCCGATTCTGTCACCGACAACCCCGTCACCGTCCCCTGGCGGCGCCGGTCGCCCACCGCGCGCCTGCTGGCCGCCGAACTGCGGCTGCTGGGCCGCGACCCCATCACCCTCACCTTCGTGGTGGCGTTCCCGATCGTGTCGATGCTGATCATCGGCGGCGTGTTCGGCACCGAGGCCGACGCCGTGTTCCCGGTGAACCCGTCGCACTGGTACGTCGCGTCGTACTTCACCACCGTGATCGGCGCGGTCGGGCTGGTGATGCTGCCCGTGCACATCGCCACCTACCGCGAACGCGGGGTGCTGCGCAGGTTCGCCGCCGCCGGGTTCCCGCGGTGGTCGTTCGTGGCCGCCGAACTGGTCATCGGGCTCACCGCTGTTGTGGTGGCCGGCGGTCTGCTGATGGCGGTGGCCGCACCCGTCTACGGGATACCCGCGGTGGCGGACGTACCGAGGGTGATCGCGGGGGCGGTCTGCGGTGCGGTCGCGTTCATCGCGCTCGGCGTGCTGCTGGGTACCGTCCTCCCGACGGCCCGCGCCGCCCAGGCGGTAGGGCTGCTGTTGTTCTTCCCGTCGTTCCTGCTCGGGGTGGGCGGACCGCCGCCCGCCGCGATGGGCGAGGTGCTGCGCACGATCTCCGAGTGGATGCCGCTGGGCATCGTCACCAGGGCTGTCCGCGAGCCGTGGCTCGGTATCGGGCCCGCGACCGGCGCACTGCTGATCACGGTGGCTCTGGCCGTGGCCGCTGCCGCCCTTGCGGCGCGCCGCACAGCCTTGTGACGATGGGAACCATGACCGCCACCGCGCCTGCCGCCGGCTCCGCACTCAGCGAGCCGGTGGTGGTGCGGTACGCGGCGGCGGGGGTGATGCTGTTCGCGGTGGTGGGTGCGCTCGCGTCGCCGCACGGGCCCGTGGTGGGCTGGGCAGGTGCGGTGGCGGCGATCGCCGTGGCCGCCACGCTCCTGCTGGCCGGCGTGTCGGGGGTGGTGTTGCACGGCGGTCTGCTGCTGATCGCCGCGGCACTGACGGTCCAGTCGGCCGGGGTGTCCTCGACGCTGGGCTGGATGGGGTTCTGCCTGATCGCGGTGTGGGCGGGGGTCTCGTCACCGCCGCGGATGGTGGTGGCGACCACCGCCGTGCTGCTGTCGGTGTTCGTGGTGCAGTTCGCCGCCGATCCGTCCGAGCCCGGCTGGGCGGCATGGTCGACCGGTACCCTGTTCTCGGCGGTGACCTGCGTCTTCGCCCGTAAACTGGTGGTCACGCTCGCCGAACTGCGAGACGCGCAGCAGGAGTTGGCGATCCGCAGCCGCGAGGAGGAGCGGGCGCGGATCGCCGCGGAGATCCACGACGTGGTGGGCCATGCGCTGACGGTGACGCTGCTGCACATCTCGTCGGCCCGGCTGGCCCTCGACGAGGGCCCCGAGGTGGCCGGGGCGGCGCTGGCCGAGGCCGAACGGCTGGCCCGCGCCGGTCTCGACGAGATCCGCGCCGGCGTGGGCCTCATGCGGGCCGACGGCCATCCCGCGCTCGCGCCACTGCCCGACGCCGCCGCCCTGCCCGCCCTCACCGATTCCTACCGCAAGGCGGGGGTGGACGTGTCACTTGCTGTGACAGGCGATCTTTCCGGTGTCGGCGGCACACACGGGCTGGTGCTGTACCGGATCGTGCAGGAGGCACTCACCAACGCCACCCGGCATACCGCGGGACAACCGGTGTCGGTGCGCGTGGACGCCGGAGCCGACAACATCACCGCCGACGTCGAGAACGAGTGTGCCGGAACCCCCGTCACTGATACCGGGCCGGGATTACCGGGTTCGGGGTTGCGGGGCATGGCCGACCGCGCGGCGTCGGTGGGCGGCACCCTGACCGCCGGACCCACGGGCGGCCGGTGGCACGTGCGGGCGGTGCTGCCGCGATGACCACGCCCCCGCCGACGCCGCCCATCCGGGTGCTGCTCGTCGACGACCAGGAACTCATCCGCACCGGTCTGCGCGGAATCCTGCGCGCCCGTTTCGGTTTCGAGGTGGTCGGGGAGCTGTCCGACGGAGCCGAGGTCGCCGCCGCGATCGGGCGGCAGCGGCCCGACGTGGTGGTGATGGATGTGCGGATGCCCGGCGTCGACGGCATCACCGCCACCGCGGCCGTCCGCGATCTGCCCGATGCCCCGCCGGTGCTGGTGCTCACCACCTTCGACGACGACGCGGCACTGGCCGGCGCCCTGCGCGCAGGTGCCGCCGGCTTCCTACTGAAAGGTGTTCCGGCCGAGGATCTTCAGCGGGCCGTACGGGCGGTGGCCACCGGTGACGGCTGGCTGGATCCGGCCGTCACCGGACGGGTGCTGTCCACCTATCGCACCGGGGCTCCCGAACCGGATCCCGCCCCCGACACCACCGGCCTCACCCCGCGCGAGCAGGAGGTGCTGGCGCTGATCGGTGCGGGACTGTCCAACACGGAGATCGCCGAACGCCTGTTCCTCGGCGAGGGCACGGTGAAAACCCATGTGGGGCACATCTTCACCAAACTCGACGTGCGTGATCGGGCGGCCGCGGTGGTCTACGCCTTCGATCACGGTCTGGTGCGCCCCCGGCGCCGGTGACGGCCGGGTGGCCGGCGAAACCTCCAGATCACCAACCGGATTGGCGGTAGTACCACCAGTATTCGCGGGAGATGACCGCTCCCTGCGGATTCCGGATGGTCAGGTTGGCCGGGCTGATCCGGTAGCTGTATCCGTTGTTGTACGCCCAGAACGTATTTCCGTACCGATTGACGTTCCAGATGGTGACCCACAGCCCGTTGCGCTTACCCTTGCCCTTGTACACGTACTGACTGCTGCCGGGCACCCTGCAGATCAGCACCTGCGAGGCGTTGGTCTCGGCCTTGATCACGTTCTGGCTCACGCAATATCGGCCGCCGGGGAATCCGTCGTACGGATAGGCCTGCGCGGTGGCCCCGCCGCCGAGCGCGACTGTTCCGGCCGCGAGAAGCCCCGCGGTACCCAGCACTGCGGCTCGCTTGAGCCGGGTGATTCGATTCGACATGACATACTTCCTCGTCGCGAGAAAGACCTACGACTGCGGTCCGCCGCGGTCTCCCCCAAAAAGATTGGCTGACAGTGTTGACCGCTGTGAGTGTGTTCGCGGTCACGCCGAGGATCGTTAGCCACGTGAAGCGGATCATTCATTCGACCGACGCCTCACCGATGGTCGAGAAGGAGTGTCAGCCGAGGGCGTTGTAGAAGGCGGTCTCCAGCTCCATGTACTTGATGAAGGAGGTCGGATCGCCGAACGGCAGGATCTGGGTGGCCCAGTAGCCGCCGAAGCCGTTCTCACGGTCGATCCAGTAGAACAGGTTGGCCAGCCCCGCCCAGCCGTGCGCGCCCGCCGGGCGCCCGGTGGGTGCCTTCTCGTTGTTGATCATGAACGGCAGCGACCACGACTTGGACTGGCCGGGGAAGAACTCGGCGTCGTTGGACAGCGACGGGATCACGCCGGGCAGCGCGGTCACCGGCAGGTCGCCGAGGTGGTTGCGCAGCGCCATCTCGACGGTGGCCTCGCTGAGCACCCGGCCGCGTTCGCCGGCACCGTCGTTGAGCCACATGCGGATGAACTTCATGTAGTCGCCGACGGTGCCGTACAGCCCGTGCCCGCCCATGTGCACCTCGGGCGGCGACGGCAGTTCCAGGTCCATCGGGGTGAGCGAGCCGTCGTCACCGCGGGCGTGGATCTGCGCCAGGCGGGGCCGGAAGTCGTCGCGCAGGTCGAAACTCACGTTCTCGATGCCGAGTGGGGCGAAGATCTTCTCCGCGAACACCTCGCCGAGGCGTGCGCCGGTGATGCCCTCGACGACCTGGCCGACCCAGTCGAGGTTGGTGCCGTACTGCCAGCGCTCGCCCGGATCGAACAGCAGCGGTGTGGTGAGCGCGGCCATGGTGGAGGTGATGACGCTGGGCTGGCCGTGTTCCTCGGCGAGCCGGCAGTAGTTGACGTCGAAGAAGTCGTAGCCGAAACCACCTGTGTGCGTGAGCAGCTGCCGGGTGGTGGGCACCGACCTCGGTGCGCGCTGCACCGGGTTGCCCGCGTCGTCGAAACCCTCGAGGACCTGCAGCTCGCCGATCCGCGGGGCGTAGTCCGAGGCGGGCGCGTCGAGGTCGAGCTGTCCGGCCTCGACCAGCTGCAGGGCGGCGGTGGCGGTGATCGCCTTGGTGGTGGAGAAGATGGCGAAGACGTCGTCGGTGGTGATCGCGTCGTCGGTGCCCATACGGCGCACACCGGCGGCGCCCTCGTATATGTTGCCGTCGCGATCGGTCACCATCGCGACGACGCCGGGCACGCGGCGCTCGCCCTCGACCGCCGAGGCCAGGACGGTGTCGGCAGCGGACTGGAACGAGGCCACGTCGAGGGCCGGGGTGGCACTGGTCATGATGTGGGTCCTTTCGCGGAGATGGTGACGACACCATGCCACCCGGCGGGATCGGTGTGAACGAGTCGCCGGGAAGCTGTCCGAACGACCAGGTGACTTCCTGCCGCTTTGTCGTGGAAGGACCGTCGACAAAAGAGAAGGTCCGCCTCGGAACCTCGACAGGAGAGACAAACCTGACATTCCGCGCGATCCGCCCTTTCGGCCGGCGCCCAGGCGCTTGTCACACCTAACTAATGTTAGGCTTCCCTACATAATTGCGTGCTTCGTGAGCCGCGCCGACTGCCGGGATCGTCAGGAGATGTGAACGTTGAAAGTTGCCGTTATCGGGGCTGGGCCGTCCGGACTGACCACCATCAAACAGTTGCGCGACGAGGGCCACGAGGTGGTCTGCTTCGACAAGAACGCCGGCGCGGGCGGCATCTGGTACCGCGACGACGTCGACCAGGACGCGGGCGACGCCGGTGACCACGCGGCACAGTCCACAGCGGGCGAGACGAAGGCGTACGACAGTCTCTATCTGACCATCTCGATGAAGCTGATGGCCTTCTCCGACCACCCGTATCGGGGCCGGCGGATCTTCTACACCCGGCGGCAGTATCTGGAGTACCTGCGCGAATACGCCCGCAAGTTCAGCCTCCTCGAAGCCATCAGGCCCAGCAGCGAGGTCACCGACCTCAAGCGCACCGACTCGGGGTGGACCGTGACCGCGCGGACGGCCGGCGCCGAGAGCAGCGAGGACTTCGACGCGATCGCGCTGTGCTCCGGCCCGTTCCAGACACCCAACCGCGACATCCCCGGCCTGGAGAACTTCACCGGCGAGATCATCCACTCCGGTGAGTACCGCGACGCCGAGCAGTTCCGCGGCAAACGGGTGCTGATCGTCGGCCTGGCCGAGTCCGGTGCCGACCTGGTGCGCGAGGTCGGTGAGGTGGCGGACTCGTGCACGCTGTCGATCCGCTCCTACACCTGGCTGCTGCCGCGCGTGTACAACAGCACGATGAGCACCGACAACGGCACGGTGCGCTCACATGTGCACGAGATGCTGCGCCGTTCAAGCGAATACCCGTTCATCTACGAATCCTTCTGGGGCCGCAGCGCCGTCGCCAAGTCCCTGTTCCTGGCCGCCTCGGTGGTCTATGGCGCGGCCACCACCGTCGCCGGCATCGTGCGCGCACTGCTGGGCCGGGAGTTTGCGAAGCCCAAGGCCAATCCCTTTGGTGCACCGTCGAATCCACCGATGCTCGACCTCGACACCCCGCACACCGACGAGAACTACGAGATGATCCGCACCTGGAATCGTCGTTCGCATCCGGACGGCAGTTGGTGCCAGCGCAGCATCTTCTCCAAGAACGTCACCTTCATCCCCAGCCTCGTCAGCGGCGCGGTCGTCCTCAACGACGCGGGTATCGACAGCTCCGACGGCCACACGGTGCGGTTCAAGGAC
>NZ_BAED01000065.1 GCF_000241345.1 Gordonia amarae NBRC 15530 | reverse complement strand
CGGGGGGCGGGGGGCGGGGGCCTCGCGCCTCAACCGGCGGGGGGTGGCCTCCGGGAGAAGGTGTGGGTGTGCCTCAGGCGGGTACGCGGCTGGTGATCAGTTCGGCGGCACGCTCACCGATCATCATCGCGGCGGCGTTGGTGTTGCCGCCGACGATGCTCGGCATGATCGACGCGTCGGCCACCCGCAGGCCGTCGATGCCGCGGACCCGGAGCTGCGGATCGACCACCGCCCGTTCGTCGGTGCCCGCCCGGCAGGTACCCACCGGGTGGTAGACCCCGGATGCGTTGCGCCGCACGAAATCGGCCAATCCCTTTCCGGTGCAGGAGGCGCCGGGAATGGTCTCGGTGCCCACCGCGCCCCGGACATCCTTGTGGCCGATGACCTCCCGCACCAGTTCCATGCCGGCGACCAGCGTGTCCAGGTCCTGGGTCTCGGCCAGATAATTCGGGTTGATGATCGGCGCGGCGAACGGATCGGATGAGGAAAGACGCAGGGTGCCACGGCTTTCCGGATAGATCATGGTGGGCAGCAGCGAGAGTGCGGGTGAGGAGTCGTCGGCCAGATGCAGGCCCGGTTCGTCCTGGTTCTCCGGGTAGCTCAGCGGGAGGATGAACATCTGCAGGTCGGGGATGCCGATATCTCGGAGGCCGCTGTGCACGAACGCGACCGCCTCGAACAGGGTGTGCGACATGTAGGTCGAACGGGGAGCGACCATCTCCCGGGCCAGCGCACCGGCGAAACTCACCGGGGAGGCCCGTCGGCCGCTCGGCGCGTGATAGGAGAGCGGCACGAACAGATGGTCGTGCAGATTGTCGCCGACCGGAAGATCGGCGACGACGTCGATACCGTGCTCATGCAGGTGGCGCGCGTGGCCGATACCCGAGAGCATGAGCAGCCGGGGTGAGCCCAGCGCCCCCGCGCTGAGAATCACCTCGCGCGCGGCCCGGACGATCCCGGCGGGCCGGCCACGCCTGCCCTTCACCACCTCGACGCCGGTGGCGCGGCCGTTCTCGACGACGACCCGGGAGGCGGTGACGCCGGTGAGCAGCCGCAGATTCCGCGGGAGGTCCGCGAGATAGCCGCGGTCCGTACCGGACCGGCGTCCGGACCCGATGCTCTGCTGCAGCGCCGACACCCCGGCCTGGTCGGCACCGTTGTAGTCGTTGTCGAGCGGCACTCCCGCGGTGTCCGCCAGCGCCGACATGAACTGGCGGGTCACCGGTGCCAGTCCGGCGGCGCGTTCGACCGCGATGGGGCCGTCACCGCCGCGCAACTCGCTCGGTCCATCCTCGAAACTCTCCAACCGCCGGAACGCGGGCAGCACGTCGTCGAATCCCCAGCCGGTGGCGCCCGACGCCGCCCAGTCGTCGTAGTTCTGCCGGTTGCCGCGGACGAAAGCCATCCCGTTGACGACGCTGCCACCGCCGACCGCCCTGCCGTGCGACTGAGGAAGCCTGCGGCCGTTCATGTGTCGTTGCGGGGCCGACCGGGCCGGCCAGGTGACCAGGCGCTGGATGGCGGTGGCGGCATGGATGGCGCCGCACATGCCGGGAACGGTGACCAGCGGCCCGTGCAGCCGACGGCCGGACTCGATGAGGGTGACGCTCGCGCCGCTGTCGGCCAGCCGGCGCGCGACAATCGCTCCCGCACTGCCGGATCCGACGACGACATAGTCGGATTCGGTGGTGATGGTGTCCTGTGGCCAGGGTCGTGGCATTCTCGATCTCCGATCGGATGGATGCTGAGAGGGGAGTACTTTCGGAATCTGAAGGGGGGCAGTGGATCAGACGGGTCGGAGTGAGTCGACCAGCCAGTGGTCACCCGATCGGACGGCCTGCACCTCGACGCGGCTGCCGGTGGTCGTCGGATCGGGATTCTCCGCGGTGGTGGTCACCTGATTGAGAAACAGCAGCAGCTTGGCCTTGCCGGCGCTCTGCTCGATGATCGAGTTGCCGACGACGGTGACCTTGGTGATGACCTTTTTCTCCTGGGCCGCAGACACGATGGTGTCCTTCGTGAGCTTGGTGTACTCCTCGCGGAACTCCTTGGTCAGGCCGGGATCGGCCTTCGCGAGGTCGTCGGCCACCGTCTTGTGGTCGTACGACAGCATCGAGACGACGGTGCCGGCGACGGCGCTCTTCAGCGGGCCGCTCGCGGAACGGATGTCGTCCCGGTGGCCGTTGTTGATGGCGAGGATGATTCCGGTGACGAGCATGGCGGCGGCGGCGACGGCGACTATGGCGGCGGCGGCGAATCGCAGCCTGCGGCGTTGAGTGCGTACACCAGTCGAATCATCGTCCGGCGCAGCGATTTCCGGATCATCGGCGGCCGACTCATCGGTCTCCTCCGGCGCATCGGTCTCCTCCGGCGCGGAGTCCTCTGGTTCGGAGTCCTCTGGTTCGGAGTCCACTGGTTCGGAGTCCTCTGGGGCTTCCGGTTCGGTGCCCTCCGGTTGCGGTTCATCCGCCACATCGTCGGGAAGGGTGTCCGTGCGGTCGGGTCGGGAGAGGGTGAGCCGGCCAATACGGCCCAGGCTGATGGTCGTCCCGCTCTTATGCATTGTCACAGTACGAAGTCCACCTTCGAGATCGTTTGCGGGTCACCGTTGGTCACCACCACCCGGAACCGGTAGTCCCGGGTCTCGGGGGCGGTCGTGCCCTTGTTGGTGATCTCCGAGTGCGCGGCCACCAGCAGGGTCGCGGTGTCGTCGTCGAAACGTTCGACGCCGACCGAGATGATGGTGCCCTTCGACGTCACCGCCGCGTCCTTGACCACCTTGCTGTACGACTCTGTCCGCGAGGCGAATTGGGTGCGGAAGTCGCCGCTGGTGATGGCGAGCAGGCGTTTGACGTCGGCGTCAGCGGAGGACGACCGGACCGTGGTCAGCCGCAGGATGCCGTCCTTGGCGGTGTCGATGTAGGCGGCGCGCAGGTCGTCACGCTCGTCGAGCCGGTGCGATTGCCAGAGCTGGTAGCCGCCGAACGCGATCGCGGCGACGGCGCCGAGCGCGGCGAGTGCTGTGGCGAGCCGGGTGCGGGTCAACGTACGGGTTCCAGCATGAGGGTTTCCCATGAGGTTCCTCCCTTTCCGGTGGCGGGGGTGATGGTCAGTTGCCGGTGGACGCTGCCGTCGGCGGTCACGTAGGCGCCGGTCTTCGGGTCGTACGCGGCGGGAAGCAGCGCACCGGCCAGACCCTGTTTGTCGGGTTGTCCGGAGCCGTCGGTGCTCGACGGCAGCGGGCCCTTGGGCACGTATGGCCCGCCGTGGCACACCTCGGGGGTGGGGGCGCGTTTGCCGGGCACATCCATGCAGGGCAGGTTGCGGGCGCCGCGCACCGCGACGGGGGAGTTCTGCGGGATGGAGCAGAACTGGCCGTCGGGGGTGGGGATGATATCGACGTCGGCGGCGGTGCGCCGCTGCGTGGCCGGGACGTAGCCGGTGGTGCAGATCGGCAGCGACATCGTGTGGAACGAGGCGGTGGCCGACTGGTCCTTGGCGCCCTGGTTGACCATCGTCTGCATGGCCGCGATGATGCCCGGCATCAGCACCAGGATCTGTTCCATACCGGCGTTGTAGGTGAGCGCCACCTGGCCCAGGCTCACCAGGTTGGTGAGCAGGACGGGAACGGTGGGGCTGAGCTTCTCCAGCAATTGCTGGGCGGTCGCGGCGGTTTTGGGGCTGTTCGCGATGATGCGCCGTACCGCGTCGTCCTTGCTCCGGATCTCCGCGGTGGCCGAGGACAGTTGCGTTGCCCAGGTGGTGATCTCGTCGGCGGACTCGCCGTGCGGTGCCAGGAACGGGCTGAGCTGCTTGACGAGCGTCTCTATCCCGTCGGGATTCTTGCGCACCTCGTCGGCGATGGCGCGGGTCGAATCGACGAGGCTGGTCAGATCCTCCTGGGTACCGCTGAACGCGGTGAACATCGCATCCATCATCGCCCGGAGCCTGCCCTGCGGGATCTGGGCGAGAAGCTGATTGGCCTGATCGAGCAGCGGACCCACCTGCGCCGGAATGGATGCCGCCGACACCGGGAGCACATCGCCGTCGGACAGGCCCGGCCCGGACTCGGTGGTGGGCACCAGGTCGATGTACTGCTCGCCGACGGCCGACATCGAATGCACGTTGACCCGCAACCCGTTCCGGGGGATGCGGCGGTCATCGAGCTGCATCACGGCCACCACGCCGGTGGTGCCGAGGTCGAGCCGTTCGACGTGGCCGATCGTGTGGCCGCGCAGGGTGACGTTGGCGCGCGTGTACAGGCCCGCCCCCTCGGGGAGTTCGGCCGAGACGGTCATCTTGTTGATCCCGACGTAGTCCTGAATCCGCAGATAGCCGAACGCCATCACCGACACCGCGGCCACCGCGAGAATGGTGAGCAGCGCCAGTTGTACCCGGATCTTGGTGCGCATCAGCGACCTCCCCGCTGTGCGGCCGTCTTCTTCGTCGTCTTCTTCTTGGCCGGAGCCCGGGTGATCGGGTCGGTCCGGGGGTCCGACCGGTCGGCCGCGGTGCCGGCATTCTTGCCCAGGACCCCGGTCGGGCCGGCCAGGGTGCGGCCCAGCGGGGTGTCCCGCAGCAGATCCGAGCGCACCCGGGGCACGGAGAAGTCCAGCAGCGCATACAGGTTGGCGAAGTCACCGCGCACCACCCGGTCAAGTCTGCTGATCGGGAACGGCAGCGTGAACATGAAGTCCAGCGAGTTGGTCAGCGACTTGCCGGTATCGGCGAGCGCCTTGAGGGTCGGGTGCAGCGACGCGAAGTTTGCCTTGAGATCCGCGGCGCTGCGGGTGATGAGACTGTTGGCGGCGGTGCCGAACCGGTCCAGGGAGGTCAGCGCGTCGTCGAGCTGGGAACGGCGCTCCGACAACTGCTTCACCGCGGGTGTGATGCGGGAGATCGAGGTGTCGAGGGCCTGGTTCTCGGTGGCCATCGAACCGGCGATCCTGTCGAGTCCGGACAGCGCGGTGGTGATCGCCGTGCGACGCCGGTCGATGGTGGTCGTGAGCGTGGTGAGCTGGGTGAGCAGCGTCCGCATGCGGTCGGTGCGGCCGCCGAGGATCTCGTTGGCGCCGTTCACGATATCGCCCACCTGGGCCAGCCCACCGCCGTTGACGATCACCGACAACGCCGACAGCGTCTGCTCGGTGGTCGGATACTGCGTCGACCGGTCGAGCCCGATCACGTCGCCGTCGGCGAGCCGGGCCGGGTCCGCGCCGTCCTTCGGGGCCGACAGCGAGATATGCTGGGAACCCAGCAGACTCGTCTGCCCGATGGCCGCGGTGGCGTTCTTGGGCAGGTCCACCCCGCCGTTGACGCGGACCTTGACCCGGGCGTGCCAGTCCCGCAACGTGATCGACGTGATCCGGCCGACCTCGACATCGCCGACGAGGACCGGCGAGTTGACCGAGATCGTGGTGACGTCGGGCATCTCGATGACCACGCTGAACGCGCCGTCGCCGCGGCCCGCGCCGCCGGGCATCTGCACCGACTCGATGCCCTGCCAGCCGCAGGAGGCCACCGACAGCACGGCCACGACCAGCGCGGCGAGACAGGCGATCCGGCGTCTCATCGGGATCCCTCCCCGAGCAGCAGCGACCGGAGACTCTTGGGGACCGTGGTGCGTCTGGCCGGCGCCCCGGTGATTCCGGGGACCGAATCGAGCACGCCGGGCACGCTTTCCACCAATTGGCCCGGATCGGAGAAGCTCGACCGCGACGGGCTGGTGAGGATATTCGGGTAGGTGGTGGTGAGCGTCCGCAGATAGGTGCCGAGATGCTGCACGCACAGGTCGGCGGCGCGGCGGCTGTTCGGCTGTCCCACCGACGCCAGACCACCGCACACGGCGTGGATCGGGTTCTCGAAGTTCGGGGCGGCGAACACCCCGGTCATCACACCGAGGGCCGGCTTGTAGATGTTGTAGAAGTTCACCACCTGTGTCGGTGCCTGATGCATGATGCCCTCGATATTGGTGCGCTGATCGGCCAGCACCTGCGACAACGTGGTGAGCGAGGCGACACTGCCCGACAGCTTGTCCCGGTTGCGCTCCACGAAACCGGTGACATCGGTGAGCACCGAGTCGACGGCGGTCACCGCCTCGCCCAGGGTCTTGCGGTTGTCGCCCAGCACCGAGGTCACCGTCGCGAGGTTGCGGTGCAGCTGCGCGACCTGGTCGTTGCTGCCGCGCATCGCGGTGACGAACACCTGCAGGTTGCGGACCACCGCGAACAGGTCGGCGCGGCCGTCGGAGATGGTGGACATGGCGTTCGACAGCAGGCCGATGGTGTCGTTGACGTTCTGCGCGTTCGGGGCGAACGCATCCGCGCCGGTGGAGACGAGGGTGGCAGCCGATCCCGGATCGTCGCCGTGCGGGCCGACGGCCTTGGTGACGTCGGACAGCGCGTTCTTGATGTCGTCCCATTCCATCGGAACGGTGGTGCGGCCCAGCGGTATCGACGCCGTGTGGGAGAGTGTGGCGCCGGTGGTATAGGCGGGGGTGAGGGCGACGGTGCGGCCGGCCACCAGGCTCTGCGCCACCACCGCAGCGCCCACATTGTCCGGCAGCGTCACGTTCCCTTTGACGCGCAGGGTGAGCACCACGTCGAGGGCACGTGGTTCGACCTTGTCGACGGTGCCCACCGGAACACCGAGAACGGTCACCTCGTCGCCCGCGTAGATGCCGGTGGACGAGGTGAAGTGCGCGGTGATCCGGTAGTCCTTCGGACCGCGGGAACCGCCACACCACAGGCCCATAGCCACCGCGACCACCACGAGGACCGACGTGAGCGCGAGGATGGTGCCGCGTGTGCCGGAGAAAAGGCTCATCGTCCGCCTCGACCGTCTGTTGTGGTTCTGTCGGCGTCGGAGACCAGGGCGTCGACAAGTGGCTGGAAGTAGATCACCGGAACCAGATTGGCGGTGAATGCGGTGAAGAACGGTCCGGTGGCCACCGACTCGCCGAGCGACATCGAGAAGTTCCGCAGTCCCGGAATGGCCTGGGAGATGGCGGTTTTCTGCTGCTCCAGAACGTTCAGGACCGACTGCAGCCTGGTGAGGGCGGGAGTGATCTCCGCGTTGTTCTCGGTGATGGTCGCGGAGATCTGCTTCGCCAGGAAACGCACCCCGATGATCAGCCGGGTGAGTTCGTCACGCCGGCTTCCCAGTTCCCGCAACAGAAAAGCACTGTCGAGGACGAGCTGATTGATCTGCTTGCCGCGGTCGGCGAGGATCGTCGTCACGCTGCGGCTGCGCTTGAGGAGGGTGCGCAGTTGTTCGTCGCGGCTGCCGATCGTCTTCGACAGGTCCCCGACGCCGCGCAGGGCGGGGCCGAGTTCGGGTGCGGCGTGGTCGAGGACGTCGTTGACGGCCCGCAGTGCCCCGTCGATCTTGGTCGCATCCGCCTTGCCCAGCGTCCGGCCGGCGTCGTCGAGCGCGTCCGTCAGCGAATAGGGTGCGGTGGTGCGGTCCAGCGGAATCGGCTCCCGGCCAAGACTTCCCGCACCACGAGGTTCGAGCCGCAGGCCCCTTTTGCCGAGCACCGAGGTGGTGACGATCGCGGCGCGGGTGCCCGAGCCCAGGTTGACCGGCGAGTCGACCGTGAACGACACCCGGACCTTGTCGCCGGCCAACGCGATATCGCTGACCTTGCCCACGTCGACACCGGAGATCTGCACCTTGTCACCGGGGCGCAGGCTGCCGATCTCGGCGAAGTACGCCTCGTGGGAGTCGGCGCCACCGAAGGTGGGGATGCGGTCGTAGAACAGTCCCACCAGGACCAGCACCACGGTGATCCCGATACCGATCGCCGCGACCCGGCGTCTGGGCATCTCTCTGAATGTGGGGAGCTCGGTTCCCTTGCGCGAGATCATGGCGCGCACCTCCCGACGGTCTGATCGAGCAGCGGGATGTCGATGTTCTCGCCGTTCGGATCGCTCAGGCGCAGGGTGGCCCCGCAGGCGTACAACTGGAACACCGACCCGTACGCGCCCATCCGGGCCAGCCGCTTGTAGGCCCCCGGCAGCGAGGAGATCACCCTGCCGAGCTCGCCCTTGTCCGCGTCGAGATTGCCGGCGAGCCGGTTGAGCTCGGTCACCGACGCGTGCAGGTCCGGGCGGATCTGCGAGAGCAGGCCGGATGTCGACAGCGTGGCCTGCTGCAGCCGGGTGAGCACCGCACCGACCGGGTCGGGGCGGGAGGCGAACTCGTGGACGAGTTGTTCGAGATCGACGACGGCCGTCGACACCTTCGTGCGGTTGGCATCGACGGTGCCGAGCACGGTGTTGAAGTTGTCGACCACGTCACCGATCACCGAATCCTGATCGGCCAGAGTCGACGTGAGCGAGCTCAGGTGCTGCAACAGCTCTCCCGTGATCTCACCCTGCCCCTGCAGGACGGCGATGAGCGATGAGGTGAGATCGTCGATGTCGTCGGCGTCGATCGACTGGAACAGCGGTTTGAAGCCGCCGACGAGGGAATCGATATCGAGGGCGGGGGAGGTGCGCGTCCGCGGAATCATCGCGCCGGCCGCCAGCCGTCGCGCCGGGCCGGTGGTTCCCGGGGAGATCTCCAGATAGCGGTCGCCGGTGAGGTTTTCGTACTTGATGGCCACCTCGGTGCGGGTGTCGAGGGGCCGCGCCGTAGCGACGCTGAACGAGACCTTGACCGAGGCGTCCGATCGCAGGGTCACCGCCGTCACCTTGCCGACGGGGACTCCGGCCGCACGCACATTCTGGCCCTCGGCCAGGCCGGAGGCGTCGGCGAACAGCGCCGAATAGCCGGTGGTCTTGGTGTTGCGGAAATCGCCGAACACCACGATGAGCGCCGCGAGGATCAGCAGCATCGTCACCGTGTACACGCCGACCTTGACGGGGACGGCCATGCTGCGGCGTTCGTGGCCCCTGCTCATCGTGCGCCCTTCGGCCGGCCCAGCAGCATGGTCAACAGATCCTCCGTGTGCCACTGCGATGTCTTCGGTTCACCGGCGAACGGGTTGACGCCCGTATCGGTGACCAGGTATTTGGCCTTGGTGCCCACGGGAATCCGGGGCAGACCCATACAGTGCGGGCCGCCCTTGGCGTTCACCTTGGGCAGGTTCTCCGGGTAGCCGTACAGCGGAACCCCCTGCAGGAATGACACACTCAGCCGGATACCGGGCGATGCGCCGCCCAGTGACGGCAGGCCCTTCTGCAGCAGGATGTCCATACCCTCGATGAGGCAGGTGAGTGCGGGACTGTAGGTCTGGAACAGTGCCGTGGTGGGACGCAGCAGATCGAGTGCGCGGGAAGCTGATTCGGCGTTGGTATTGATGAAGGCGGTGCCGGTGGTCGCCAGGCCGGTGACATTGGTGAGCATGAGGTCGAAGTTCCGTTGCTCGTCGGTCAGGGTCTTGGCGGTGGTCGACAGGTTGGTCAGCGCGGACATGATCTTCGGGGTGGCCGGCGCGTACGCCCCGGCGGCCCTGGAGGTCTGGTCGATGTCCTCGCGCACGGCGGGCAGGTTGCGGTGCAGGCGGTTGACCAGGTCGGCGTAGATGTCGACAGACTCGCCGAGCTTGCGACCGCGGTCGCCGCCGATCGCGGTGGACAGCACCGACAGGGTCTCGTTGAGCTTCTCCGGCTGGATCTGGCCCAGCACCGAGGTCAGGTTCTGGAACACGGTGTTGATCTCGACGGTCACGCTGTCGGCGTTGATGGTGGCGCCGGGCCGCAGCCGGGAGCCGTCGGTGGCGGGCGGGTCGACGAAGGAGACGTACTTGGCGCCGAACACCGTGGTGGACACGACCGATACCCGGGCGTCGCCGGGGATCGACCGCAGCCGGGACTCGTCGATCGCCAGCGTCAGCCGGACCTGCCCGGCCTCCGGGGTGACGCGGGTGACCCGGCCGATCTCCAGGCCGCGGAACTTGACCTTCGCGCCGGTGTCCAGCAGCAGCCCGGTACGGGTGCTCATCACCGACACGGGTTCGGTGGCGGTGAAGGTGCCGCGAAAGGACAGCAGCGCGACGGTGATCACCGCGACCAGGATCAGGATCAGCGCGGCGGCATAGGCTTTGGGGTGGGTGGTGGTCATGTGCCCTACCCGGAGAGATGGAAGTTGCCGGTGGGGCCGTACACGGCCAGGGAGATCAGCAGCGTCACACATACGACGACGATCAGCGAGGTCCGCACGGCACGTCCCACCGCCTTGCCGACACCTGCCGGACCACCGGAGGCGGTGTAGCCGTAGTAGGTGTGCACCAGCATGACCGCGGCGCCCATCAGGATCGCCTGCAGGAACGACCACAGCAGATCGCCGGGCTGCAGGAACGTGCGGAAATAGTGGTCGTAGAGGCCGCCGGACTGGTGGAACACCGTGACCGTGACGAACCGGCACGAGTAGAACGAGGCGATCACCGCCGCCGAATACAGCGGGATGATCACGACGGTGCCGGCGATCAGCCGCGTGCTGATCAGATAGGGCAGGGGCCGGATGCCCATCGAGTCGAGGGCGTCGATCTCCTCGGCGATCCGCATCGCGCCGAGCTGCGCGGTGGAGCCGGCGCCGATGGTCGCGGACAACCCGATCCCCGCCACCACCGGGGCGGCCACGCGCACATTGATGAAGGCCGCGAGAAAGCCGGTCAGCGACTCGATCCCGATGTCGCCGAGCGAACTGTAGCCCTGGATGGCGATGGTGCCGCCGGTGAACAGCGTCAGCGACGCCACGATCACCACGGTGCCACCGATCACCGCGAGAGCACCTGTGCCCATACCGATCTCGGCGATCAGTCGGAGCACGTCCTTGCGGTAGTGGCGCAGCGCGGTGGGGACGTGGCGGACGGTGTCGACGAAGAAGTGCATCTGCTCGCCGAGCTGATCCATCGCGGACGACGCGGCGCTCAGTTGGCGGCGGCCCCGGATCAGGCGGTCGTATCCGATCAGTGCCATGACTCAGCCACCCGTCACCTTCACGCCGACGGCTGTCACCAGCACGTTCACCACGAACAGGCCGATGAACGCGTACACCACGGTCTCGTTGACCGCCTCGCCCACACCCTGCGGCCCGCCGCGCGCGGTGATCCCGCGGTAGCAGCCCACCAGCCCGGCGAACAGCCCGAACAGACCCGCCTTGACCACTGCGATCACCAGTTCGGCCAGGCCCGTCAGCAGCGTGAGATTGCCGGTGAACGCGCCCGGGTTGACGCCCTGGAAGAGCACCGAGAACACGAAACCGCCCACGATGCCGATGGTGCACACCAGGCCGTTGAGCAGCACCGCCACGAACGCGGACGCCCAGACCCGTGGCACCACAAGCCGTTTCACCGGGTCGACACCCATCACCTCCAGGGCGGCGATCTCGTCGTGGATGGTGCGTGACCCCAGATCGGCGCAGATCGCGGTGGCTCCGGCGCCGGCCACGATCAGCACCGTGACCATCGGCCCGATCTGCGTGATCGTGCCGAACGCGGCGCTCGCACCGCTCAGGTCCGCGGCGCCGATCTCCCGCAGCAGGATGTTGAGGATGAAGGTGACCAGCACCGTGAACGGGATGGCCACCAGCACCGTCGGGAACGTCGACACCCGGGCGATGAACCACACCTGATCGACGAACTCGCGCACCTGCACGGGCCGCGAGAACGTGTAGCGGAAGGTGTCCAGCGACATCGCGTAGAAGTGGCCGGCGCCGTCGAGTCCGGCGGCCAGACGTTTGCGGCCGGTGGTCACCGTGCGTCGCAACTGCGACCGGACAGCGCCGCGGGGTGGTGCGTCAAGCACTCCGGCCATCGCTGCCTCCTTGCCGATCGGCGGAAATCTGAACATACAGTTATGCGTGTGGGTGTGTGTTCAAGTGAACATACAACCATGCGTGCGTCTGTATGTTCAAGTTGCGATTTTTTCCTCCGGCAGGTCTCCTTACAGGGAGGATCGTGAACGGGGCAGATCGCGTGAAACGGGTCAAAGCGGCAGGAGAGGGCGGCGGTGCGCAGGACGGGATGGGGCGGCGAACTACCGGCCGACGACGACGAGGCGCGCGTCCGGATCATCGAGGCGTGTCGCAATGCCATCGCCGACAGCGAGCATCCGCAGCTGTCGCTGAGCGAGGTCGCCCGCAGGCTGTCGGTCACCCGGCAGACCGTGTACCGCTACTTCCCGAGTACCCAGGCGCTGCTGACCGCGGTTGCCATCGATGCCGGCCGTCGCATGTACGACATGCTGCTGAGCGTCCGCGAACTCGATGACCCGGCCGGCGTCGTCGTCGAACTCGCGGCGATCGGCGCCGAGATCATTCGCGACGACAAGGTGGTGGGTTTCCTGGTCGGCGAGGGCACCGCCACTGGCGTGTTCACCGGATCGATCACCGACGAACTCTCGGTGGCGTTCGCCGTGGACCTGCTCGAGAGCTGCGGAGTCGACTGGCGCGCACTGGGTCTGGGCATCGAGGATGTCGCCGAACTCGCCGAGTGGGCGCTGCACATCATCGATGCGATCGGGCGTTCCCGCGGAAAGCGCAGGGACCAACTGGAGTTGCGCGATTACCTGAATCGGTGGATGCGGCCCGGCGTCGAGAAGGTCATCACGACCGCCACTGGCTGACAGCGGTCGCCGGTCACTCGGTCTCGTCGTCGGAGTGCTTGCGCCTGCGGCTCTTTCGGGGTTTGGCCGGCTCCACATTGAACGCCTTGAGGCGCCGGTAGCCGCGGACGCTCAGCGGCGGGATAGAGCGGATGCGGAACGCGTCTGTGTTGTCGGCCTTGAGATCTGCTTCCTTCAGATCTGCGGCCAGGATCTCGTCGACGAGGACCGTGCCGGGATAGGCCGAACCGCACAGGCGGGAGGCGATGTTGACCGGCTCGCCGAACACATCGCCGAGGCGGGACAGGACATGGCCGCGCGCCAGCCCGACGCGGATCGCGGGCAGGATGTCGTCGTCGGCGAGGGCCTGCAGAGAGGTGCCGATGACCGCCGCCTCCGGCGCCGACGGCACCGTGAACATCACCGCGTCGCCGAGGGTTTTGATGACCTGGCCACCGTGGGCGGCCACCACCTCGTGCACGTTCTCCTCGAAACCTTCGAGCAGGTCTTCGAGCTCGTAGAGGGCGATGCGCCGGGACAGGCTGGTGTAGCCGACGATGTCGACGAAACCGACGACGGTGTCGACCTCCACATCGGTGGACTGCTCGATGTCCTGGCGCAGATTCAGGTCGAGGTGGCGGCGCCAGATAAGGGTCTGCAGGTGGGACAGGGCCTCGATGGCGTCGGTGAGCGGCAGGTTGAACCGGGGATTGGCGGCGAGTTCGGCGATCTGCTCGGCTTGCCAGTCGGCCAGCCGGGTGGTCATCTGCCCGATCGCGCGGGCGGCGGCGATCTGCGACCGCATCGACAGGCACGAATCGCGCCCGACGAACAGCCGGAAGGCCTCCATGTCGGCCTCGGAGAAGATCTTCTCGGGGGTGTCGTACTTGGCGAAACCGAAGGCGTTCCAGATCTTGCCGGCGTCCTCGGGCAGCACTCCCAGAACGGCGACCAGCTCGTCGCGGGTGTACTTCGGCGCCGGGTTGTACAGCGGCGGCGGGACGAGCAGGCGCTGGGTGTCGACGTCCTCGATGGGTTCGGTCTCCTTGCGCCGGAGCCTGTCGGCGGCGCGCCGGGCGGCCAGACGCGAGTCGGGAACGGCACGCTCAGAAGACACCCACAACACCTTTCTCGGCCACCGGCGGCGCCCCGTTCAGACGCCCAGGACGCCTTTCATCAGGTACGCCATCTCGGCGGTGAACTCGTCGCGCCCGGTACCCCGGCGCATGCCGACGGCGTCGTTCACGATGGACAGCGCCGAGTGTACGGCCACCGCGGCCTCCTCGGAAGACAGCTCGGGGTGTACCTGGCGGAGCAGGTCGATCCATCGCCGCACGTAGCGGCGCTGAGTGTCGAGATGTTCGGCGGTGTCGGTCTGCGCGGCCAGGATGCGGGCGCTGCGGAAACCCACGATCAGGTCGGGTCTGGTGGTGATGGCCGCTACGTACGAATCGACCAGCAGCCGCAGCAGCGGCAGCGGTTTGTCGGTGCGGGCGTACGCGGCGATCACCCCGGCCTCCAGGGTGGTGGCGCTGCGCCGCGCGATCGACACCAGGATGGACAGCTTGGAAGGGAAGTGGTTGTACACGCTCGGGCCGGAGATGCCGACGGCCGCGCCGATGTCGTCGATGCCGACGGCCGTGTAACCGCGGTCGGCGAACAGTTCGCTCGCGGCGTCGAGGATCTCGTCGCGGCGGTTGCGGTCGCCCGAGGGTGGCAGCGCGGGGGCGGTGAACGGCGGCGCGGTATCGGTGTCGAGGGTGAGGGTGCGTGAGATCAGTTCGTGCAGTGCGGCTTTCGCGCGGGTGTTGCTGAGTTTGGTGTGGTGCACGGTGAGGCTGCCGGCCACGCTGAGCACCGCCCACGCCAGCCGCACCGCGGGCCGGTCGCCGAGTTCGGGCCGGTTGGCGCGGATCACCGCGCCCCAGCGTTCGATGATCTCGCGGGTGCGCAGCAGGATCTCGGTGTTCTGTTCCTCGGTGAGGAACGCGCTGTTGGCGCGCCACATCGACACCGTCTGCGGGTAGCTGACGCCGAGCTCGGCGAGTTCGGCGGCCAGGTCGTCGAGGGAGCAGTCCGGCCGGGCCAGCATGCGGTCGGTGCAGGCCTGCAGTTTGTCGCCGCCGGCGAGGACGGCGGCCACCAGCAGGGCCTGCTTGTCGGCGAAATGCCGGTACACCGACGGGGCCGTGACCCCCGCGGCACGGGCGATGTCGGCGACGGACACGTGGGCGTACCCGTGCTCGGCGAACATCGTGCCCGCCAGCGTCGCCAACTGCCGTTTGCGGTCTGCGGGCCGGGTGCGCCGCGGCGTGGTCTGCTCGGTCATGGTGAATCGACCATAGCGCACGAGATCGGGTCTCAAAAGATGTTGACCACCGGGTATAGCCAAATAAGTTATTCAGCGTTAGTCTGGGGAGCGTTATCACCCACTGTTCGTGTGAAAGGAACCAGAACGTGGCCGATCAAGCATTCATCTACGAGGCGATCCGTACGCCCCGTGGCAAACAGCGCGGAGGATCGCTGCACAGCGTCAAGCCTGTCGACCTCGCGTCCGGCCTGATCAACGAGGTCCTGGCCCGCCACGGTGGTCTGGACCCGGCCGAGATCAACGATGTGGTGCTCGGTGTGGTCTCGCCGGTCGGCGAGCAGGGTGCGGTCATCTCGCGCACCGCCGCGATCCTGTCCGGGCTGCCCGAGACGGTGCCCGGCACCCAGATCAACCGCTTCTGCGCCTCCGGCCTGGAAGCCACCAACCTCGCCGCGGCCAAGGTCGCCTCCGGCTTCGACGACCTGGTGCTCGCCGGTGGTGTCGAGTCGATGTCGCGCGTGCCGATGGGCAGCGACGGCGGTGCGCTGTTCACCGACCCCACCACCGCGTACGACCACTACATCGTGCCGCAGGGCATCGGCGCCGACCTGATCGCCACCATCGAGGGCTTCTCCCGCGAGGACGTCGACGCCTACGCCGCCGAATCCCAGGTTCGTGCCGAAAAGGCATGGAACAGCGGCTATTTCACCAAGTCCGTGGTCCCGGTCCGCGACATGAACGGCGTCGTGCTGCTCGACAACGACGAGCACCGCCGTCCCAGCAGCACCGTCGAGAGCCTCGGCAAGCTGCGTCCGGCGTTCGCCGCGATGGCCGCGATGGCCGGCTTCGAGGACGTGGCGCTGCAGAAGTACCCGAGCGTCGAGAAGATCAACTACGTGCACACCGGCGGCAACAGCTCCGGCATCGTCGACGGCGCCGGCCTGGTGCTGCTCGGCAGCGAAGAGGCCGGCAAGCGTAACGGTCTCACCCCGCGCGGCCGCATCGTCACCTTCGCCGAGGTCGGCTCCGAGCCCACCATCATGCTCACCGGCCCCACCCCGGCCACCGAACTGGCGCTGAAGAAGGCGGGCCTGACCGTCGACGACATCGACGTCTTCGAACTCAACGAGGCGTTCGCGTCGGTCGTCATGAAGTGGATGAAGGATCTGAAGATCCCGCACGAGAAGGTCAACGTCAACGGCGGCGCCATCGCCATGGGCCACCCGCTCGGCGCGACCGGTGCGATGATCTTCGGCACCTGCCTCGACGAGCTCGAGCGCACCGGCGGCCGCTACGGCCTGGTCACCCTCTGCATCGGCGGCGGCATGGGCGTTGCCACCATCATCGAGCGTCTCTGACCCGCGGACTTCGAAAAGGAATCTTGAAAGACAATGAGTGACAACATGATCCGTTGGGAAAAGGGTGAAGACGGCATCGTCGTGCTCACCATGGACGATCCCAACCAGGGCGCCAACACGATGAACGCCCTCTACACCACCTCGATGGCGGCCACGGTCGACCGCCTCGAAGCCGAACAGGACGACATCACCGGTGTGGTGATCACCTCGGCCAAGAAGACCTTCTTCGCCGGCGGCGACCTCAAGGACATGACCGCCGAGCACACCGAGACCAAGCAGGAGATCGCCGCCCGGATCACCGCCACCACCAACGGCATGAAGGCGGTGCTGCGCCGCCTGGAGAACTTCGGAAAGCCCGTCGTCTCCGCCATCAACGGTGCCGCCCTCGGCGGTGGCCTGGAGATCGCGCTGCACACCCACCACCGCATCGCGGCCGACGTGCGCGGCAACCAGATCGGCCTGCCCGAGGTCACCCTCGGCCTGCTGCCCGGCGGCGGCGGCGTCGTGCGCGTCGTGCGCATGCTCGGCATCCAGAACGGGCTGATGAGCGTCCTGTTGCAAGGCACCCGCTTCAAGCCCGCCAAGGCCAAGGAGATCGGCCTGATCGACGAGGTCGTCGCAGGCGTCGACGAGCTGATCCCCGCCGCCAAGGCATGGATCGCGGCCAACCCCGACGCGCAGCAGCCGTGGAACGTCAAGGGATTCAAGATCCCCGGCGGCGAGCCCACCAACCCCAAGTTCGCGGCCAACCTGCCCGCCATCCCGGCGCTGCTGCGCAAGCAGATCAAGGGCGCCAACATGCCGGCCCCGCGCGCCATCATGGCCGCCGCCATCGAGGGCGCCTACGTCGACGTCGCCACCGCCGACGAGATCGAGACCCGCTACTTCGTGTCGCTGGTGACCGGTCAGGTCGCGCAGAACATGATCAAGGCGTTCTTCTTCGACCTGCAGCACATCAACGGCGGCGGCTCGCGGCCGCAGGGCTACGACAAGTACACCGCCAAAAAGGTCGGCGTCATCGGCGCCGGCATGATGGGTGCGGCCATCGCGTACGTGTCGGCGCAGTCCGGCATCGAGGTCGTCCTCAAGGACACCACCCTGGAGAACGCCGAGCGTGGCAAGGGCTACTCGGTGAAGCTGGTCGAGAAGGCCGTTGCCAAGGGCAAGCTGACCCAGGAGAAGGCCGACGCGCTGCTGGCCCGCATCACCCCGACCGAGAAGGCCGAGGACTTCAAGGGTGTCGATCTGGTGATCGAGGCCGCGTTCGAGTCGGTCGAGGTCAAGAACAAGGTGTTCGCCGAGATCGAGGACATCGTCGAACCCGACGCCATCCTGGGCTCCAACACCTCCACCCTGCCCATCACGCTTCTCGCGGGCGGTGTGAAGCGTCAGGAAGACTTCATCGGAATCCACTTCTTCTCGCCGGTCGACAAGATGCCGCTGGTGGAGATCATCAAGGGTGAGAAGACCTCGGATGCGGTGCTGGCCAAGGTCATCGACTACACGCTGCAGATCCGCAAGACCCCGATCGTGGTCAACGACAGCCGTGGCTTCTTCACCAGCCGCGTCATCGGCACCTTCATCAACGAGGCCCTCGCGGCCGTCGGTGAGGGCATTGAGCCGGCGTTCATCGAGCAGGCCGGTTCGCAGGCGGGCTACCCCGCGCCGCCGCTGCAGCTCTCGGATGAGCTGACGCTCACCCTGATGCAGAAGATCCGCAAGGAGACCGTCGCCGCGGCCGAGGCCGCCGGTATCGAGGTACCGCCCCACGCCTCGTACGACGTCGTCGACTGGATGGTCGAGAACGGCCGCGCCTCCCGCAAGGACGGCGCCGGCTTCTACAACTACGAGGACGGCAAGCGCGGCCTGCTGTGGCAGGGTGTGCGCGACCACTTCAAGTCGGGCAGCAACACCATCCCGCTCGAAGACCTCAAGGAGCGCATGCTCTTCGCCGAGGCCCTCGAGACCGTCAAGTGCTTCGACGAGGGTGTGCTCAACTCGGTGGCCGACGCCAACATCGGCTCGATCTTCGGTATCGGCTTCCCGGCCTGGACCGGTGGCGTGATCCAGTACATCAACGGCTACGAAGGCGGCCTGCAGGGCTTCGTCGACCGCGCCCGCGACCTGGCGTCCAAGTACGGCGCCCACTTCGAGCCCCCGGCCTCGCTCGTCGAGAAGGCCGCCAAGGGTGAGAAGTACTGACCTGATCTGACCCCAGCGCCCCCGCCCGGTACATCTGTCCGGTCGGGGGCGTTGTCGTTGCCGCGGGAATCAGCGGAAGAGAATACCGCCGTCGATGAGGCCGGCCTGGCCGGTCATGTAGTCCGAATCCGGGCCGGCCAGGTACGAGACGAAACCGGCCACGTCGTCGGGGGTTTCGGCGCGGCCCAGGGCGATGCCGGAGACGAACTTGTCATAGGTCTCACCCTCGGCGGCACCGGTGAGGGCGGCGAAACGCTTGTCGATCTCCACCCACATGTCGGTGCCCACGACGCCCGGGCAGTAGGCGTTGACGGTGATCTGCCTGTCGGCCAGTTCCCTTGCGGCGGCCTGCGTGAGGGCGCGCACCGCGAACTTGCTGGCGCTGTACACGCCCAGCATCGGGAAGCCGTCGTGACCGGCGATCGACGAGGCGTTGATGATCTTGCCGCCGTGACCGAGTTCGATCAGCTTGGCCGCCGCGGCCTGAATGCCCCACAGGGTGCCGTTGACGTTGATCGCCCATAGCTTGTTCACCTGCTCGGGTGTCGAATCGGCGACCGACTCCACGAGCGCGATGCCCGCGTTGTTGACCATGATGTCGAACCCGCCGAGCGCCGACGCCGCATGGTCGACGGCCGCGAACACCTGATCCCGATCACTCACATCGGCGGCGAAAGTCGTTGCCTTGACGCCCAGTTCGACCACCTCCTGCGATACCCCCGCCACCGCGTCGAGGCTGAGGTCGACCAGGCACAGGTCGGCGCCGTCGCGGGCGAGCCGCAACGCGATGCCCCGGCCGATGCCGCGCCCCGCCCCCGTCACCAATGCCACCTTGCCCTCGATCGGCCGTCCTGTTGTGCTCATGTCGTCGCCACGCTCCTTCACGTCGTCCATCCGCTCTCTGACGCCCCGGACGCTAGGCCCCTACCCGCCGGTACAACAGGGTTGCCACCCGTTGCAACGGTGTTCCCGCGTCGCAAACTTCGTCCCGCTTATCGGATATCGCGAAAACCTATAAGCGGGACGAAGTTGTGGTCGCGGGAGTCGGTTAGATCAGGCCGAACTTCGTGAGCCAGGGGTGGAGGAGGGCGGGGAGGGTACCGGATTCCAGTGTCGGCCAGGTCCAGCGGATGACCATCGGGCCTCGGGCGCGAATCTCGTCCTCGCGGACCTTCTCTGGGACGACGGCATCGGTGGCGTTCTCTCCGATGCGAAGAAGCCTCCCGTACTTGACCTTTCCGTCGAACTCGCCGACCAGCTTCTCGTCCCAGTCGAAGTCGGTGGCGTATGTTCCTGAGCGGCAAACGAATCGGTGCTGCAGCCGCGGTATCGGCAACCCGGCCTCGATCATCTGTGCCCGGCTCCACGACTCGCCGACGCTCTCGGATGCCCCGTCGGCCATCGACAGTGCGCGAGCCGCGCGACGACCGCCGACACGTCGACGTCGCGTGAGGATCTCGGCCATCAACGCGGCGTCACCACCACGCCGGATCGTCTGGTCGAAGGCGGTGAGGGCCTGGGCGAATGTTCCGGCACACGCGACGTCGACGGCGGTCCGCTCAGGGGAGGTCACGGCGATACCGTCGACGGTGGTGATCTCGTCGTCGTCGATCGGTGCCGCGTGCAGGTGCCGATGCCTACGGATTCCGCCGCCCGACGACTGCCCGGTGACGACATGAACCTGCTGGATACTCGGCTTCAGCAGCGGCGCCGCGTGCATCGCCGCAGCGGAGTCGTGACTGATAGGCAGAATCGGACCGTCCGTGCGGGTGGACGTCGCGATCGCGATCGCGGTCAGCCGGTGCAGTCGTTGCGCACCCTCGCGTCCGGTGAAGTCGTCGCTGGGACGCACATACACGCCGGGGTACAGCCTTAACAGATGATCGTCTCGGATCGCCGAGGCGATCTCCCGATCACAGATCCCGACGAGGTGCGCCGCTTCGCGCCGGACAAGCCCAAACGAGTCAGTGGGATACATGTTCACGCGAATCAGACGCAGCAGCCCCCCGTTTGGTTCCATCGAGTTTTCCCGCGTCGCAAACTTCGTCCCGCTTATCGGATATCGCGAAAACCGATAAGCGGGACGAAGTTGTGGTCGCGGGAGGGTCAGCGGGCGAGGAAGGCGGCTACCGTGGCCTCGAAGGCTTGTTTGGCTTCGATCATCACCCAGTGGCCGCACTTGGGGAAGACGTGGAGCTCGGCGTCGGGGATCAGGCGCATCGGGGCCAGGGCCATGTCCGGTGGGCTGACGCGGTCGTCGCGGCCCCAGGTGAGCAGGGTGGGGCACGAAATCTTGTGCATCAGAGCCCAATACGGGGGGATGTCGGCCTGGGCGAGGAATTGTTGCTGCATCTCGAACGAGGCCGAACCGTACATCGCACGGGCGGTCTTGAGGGCGTCGGGGTTGAGGGCGACCTCCCAACGTTCCTCGATGAGTTCGTCGGTGACCAGGCTGCGGTCGTAGACCATCGCGTTGAGCCAGCGGACGAGCTTGTCGCGGTCGGGGGCGTCGGCGAACTCCTGGAGCAGGCGCAGGCCCTCACTGGGGCTGGGGGAGAACAGGTTTGGCCCGACGCCGCCGATCGTGACCAGTTTGGCGACACGCTCGGGCTTCTTGATGGCCAGGTTGACGCCGACGACCCCGCCCATCGAGTTGCCGATCATCGGCGCCGACTCGATGCCCAGGGCGTCCATGAACCGGGTGACCGAACTGCCCGCGGTGAGCACCGGCATGCCCTCCCACGGGTCGGAGACGCCGAAGCCGGGGAACTCCAGGACCAGGCAGCGATGGGTCTGCGCGAAGAAGCCGAGGTTGCCGCGGTAGTTGCGCCAGCCGGTCACGCCCGGGCCGGAACCGTGCAGCAGGAGCAACGGCGGGGCGTCGGGATCGCCGGCCTCGTGGTAGCGGAGCACACCCTTGTCGGTGGTCAGTTCGCGTTTGGTTCCCTCGTATGTCACATCCACGAGGAACAGACTAGAACGTGTTCTAGTTCTTTGTCACCGGGGTGGCGGGTGATCAGTGGGTGTGGGTGTGCCGATGCTCGACGCCGAGGATGTCGTGCAGGATGCGGTGCACGATCGCGTCGTGGACGACGCGGTAGCGGACCGTGCGGCCCTCCTTGTCGGCCGACACCCAGCCCTGGTCGCGCAGGGCGCGCAGTGACTGGGACGCCGCGTTCTCCGTGATCTGCGCGGCCGCCGCCAACTGGGTGACGGTCTGGTCGGGTTCGGCGTGCATCTCCACCAGCAGGCGCAGCCGGGTGGTGTCGCTGAGCAGAGAGAACCTCGACGACCATTCGTCGATGTCGGAGTCGGGTATGCGGGCGCCTGGTTGGTCGGACATCACGCTCCTGTCTCGCCTGGGGTATGGGTACGCATTATGCCCTGCGGGGTGTGGGAGGTGGTGGGGTCCTGATTGTCGGCCACGTCCACGGGTCGTGGAATCACGCTGCGCGCAAATCTTGAGATTCGATTCAAGTTTGTTGCCCGTGGGGCTGGTACTGGCGTCGCACAGCGGGCAGGATGTGACCTGACGCATTAGCGTCCGCTGATCAGTGACGACAGATGGGAGCTCCCGGTGAAGGTAAATGGTGCGATTCTGCGGGAAATCGGCAAGCCATGGCAGATCGAGGAGTTCGAGCTCGGGGATCCCGTCGAGGACGAGGTGCAGGTCAAGCTCGTCAGCTCCGGTCTCTGTCACTCCGACCACCACCTGCGCACCGGCGACAGCCCCGTCCCGCTGCCCGTCATCGGCGGCCACGAGGGTGCGGGCGTCGTCACCAAAGTCGGCCCCGGCGTCACCCGGCTCAAGGAAGGCGACCACGTCGTCACCGCCTTCATCCCCGCCTGCGGTGTGTGTGAACCGTGCTCGCGCGGCCTGCAGAACATCTGCGACGAAGGCGCCCGCCTCATGACCGGCCTGGCCATCTCCGACAACACCAACCGGCTGCGGACCCACGACGGCCTGCCGCTCACCCAGATGTGCCTGCTGGGCACCTTCGCCGAACACATCACCGTCAACCAGGCCTCCCTCGTCAAGATCGAGGACGACATCCCGCTCAAGGAGGCCGCACTCCTGGGCTGCGGTGTCGCCACCGGCTGGGGCTCGGCATCGGAGATCGGCGGCACCAAGGCCGGCGACACCGTCGTGGTCGTCGGCATCGGCGGCGTCGGCATCAATTCCGTGCAGGGCGCCGTCGCGTCGGGTGCACGGTTCGTCGTCGCCGTCGACCCGGTGCCGTTCAAGCGCGAGATGGCCGAGAAGATGGGCGCCACCCACACCTTCGCCTCGATGGAGGAGGCGCTGCCGGCGGTGGGTGAGTTCACCTGGGGCAAGATGGCCAACACCACCATCATCACCGTCGGCGTCATCGAGGGGGAGATGATCGCCCCGGCGCTCGCGCTCACCGCCAAGGGCGGGCAGGTCGTCGTCACCGGCATGGGGCCGGCCTCCGACATCGACGTCAAGCTCAGCCTGTTCGAGCTGACCCTGCTGCAGAAGCGGGTCCAGGGTGCCATCTTCGGCGGTGCCGGACCGCGCACCCAGATCCCCAACCTGCTCAACGAATACCGGGCCGGCAAGCTCAACCTCACCGACCTCGTCACCACCCGCTACACGCTCGACCAGGTCAATGAGGCCTACGACGACATGCTCAACGGCAAGAACATCCGAGGCATGATCGAGTTCTAGTGCTGGGCAACCTTCTTTGATCCCTGACGCTCGCTGCTTCGTCGCTTCGGCCTCAGGGATCAAGAGGGTGGCTGTTTCGGCCATCCCTGCCGCGCGTGTTCCCAGAAGTAGCGGAGGAGGTCTTCGCCGACGTGCGCGGTGGTGGTGTCGATGACGCCGTTGGCGCCGTGGATCTCGCTGTGCAGCCGTTCCATTCGCTCGTCGAGTTCGGTGGCGGTGCGGGCGGCGTCGGTGAGTTCGTCGATGAGTTCCTGCGGCACATCGCCGTCGTACTTGTAGAAGATCTTGTGTTCGAGGGTGGCCCAGAAGTCCATGGCGACGGTGCGGATCTGTAGTTCGACCGTCACATCGACCGGACCGGTGGACAGGAAGATCGGGATGCTCACGATGGCGTGAAGGCTCTTGTAGCCGTTGGGTTTCGGGTTGGTGATGTAGTCCTTGATCTCCAGCACCCGCACGTCGTCCTGGGAGGTCAGGGTATCCAGGATCCGGTAGGTGTCGGCGATGAAGCTGCACGTGATGCGGATGCCCGCGATATCGGTGAGTTCGCTCCGGATCGTCTCCAGGTCGGGTGTGATGCCCTTGCGGATCGCCTTGCGCAGCATGCTTTCCGGGGCCTTGACCCGGGAGGTGACGTGCTCGATCGGATTGTAGTGGTGCAGATGCGCGAACTCCTGCCGCAGGATGGTCACCTTGGTGAGCATCTCGTCGACCGCGAACTGATGCTCCATCTGGAAACGGGTGATGTCGGCCCGGAACCGGGACATGAACGCCAGCCGCTCGCGATCGACGAGATCCCCGGTCTCCGCCGGCCCGGCGATACCTGAACTCACAAGCTGCCTCTCACCACGACAAGCGGTCTGCCGTCACCAGATCCGGACCCGATCGGCCTCGGCCAGGTACAGCTCGTCGTCCGCGGTGACGCCGAACGCGTCGTAGAAGGCGTCGACATTGCGCACCACGCCGTTGCAGCGGAACTCCGGCGGCGAATGCGGGTCGATGGACAGTCGCCGGATCGCCTCGGCGTCACGGGTTTTGGTGCGCCAGATCTGCGCCCACGAGAAGAACACCCGCTGCACACCGGTCAGTCCGTCGATCACCGGCGGCGTGGTGCCCTCGGTCGCGACGTCGTAGGCGACCAGCGCGATGGACAGCCCGCCGAGGTCGCCGATGTTCTCGCCGATGGTGAACTCGCCGTTGACCGTGAACTCGGGGTCGAGTCCGGTGGGGGTGAACTCGCTGTACTGGTCGATGAGTTTCTTTGTGCGCTTACCGAATTCGGTGCGGTCCTCGTCGCTCCACCAGTCCACCAGGTTGCCGTCGCCGTCGTACTTGGCGCCCTGATCGTCGAAGCCGTGCCCGATCTCATGACCGATGACCGCGCCGATACCGCCGTAGTTGGCGGCGTCGTCGGCGTCGGGGTCGAAGAACGGGGGCTGCAGGATCGCGGCGGGGAAGACGATCTCGTTCATGCCCGGGTTGTAGTAGGCGTTCACCGTTTGCGGGGTCATGAACCACTCGTCGTGATCGACGGGTGCGCCGATCTTGGCGAACTCACGGTCCTGCTCGAACGACATCGCCCGCGCGTAATTGCCCACCAGATCACCACGGTCGACGACCAGCGCCGAATAGTCGCGCCCGCGCGCCGGGTAGCCGATCTTGGGGGTGAACTTGCCGAGCTTGGTGAGCGCCTTCTCCCGGGTGGCCGGCGTCATCCACTCCAGGTCGGAGATGTTGCGGCGGTAGGCCTCCACCAGGTTGGCGATCAGCTCGTCCATCCGCGCCTTGGCCTCGGGCGGGAAATGCTTGTCGACGTAAAGCTTGCCGACGGCGAATCCGGCTGCCTCTTCGACGAATTCGACGCCCCGCTTCCAGCGATCGCGGATCGTTTCGGCGCCGGTGAGGGTGCGGCCGTAGAAGTCGAACTGGGCGTCGACGAACGGGGTGGACAGGAACCGCGACGCGGTGCGCAGCAGCCGCCACGCCAGCCACGTCGTCCACTCCTGCAGCGGGCGGGAGGCCAGCAGACCGGCCGCACCGGACACGAACGACGGCTGACCCACGACGATCTCGGAGAAGGTGGCGTCCCCGCTGGTGCCCAGGCCGCCGAGCCAGGCGCCGACATCGTAACCGGCTGCGGCGCCGGTGAACTCGTCCAGAGTCATGAGGTTGTAGGTGAGGTCGGCGTCGCGGCGGCGCACAACGTCCCAGTGGGCGGCGGCGATGGCCGTCTCCAGGTCGAGGATGGTGGCGGCGCGACCGGCGGGGTCGTCGAAGCCGGCGAGTTCCAGCACCTGCTCGACATGCTTGACGTACGCGGTCCGGGTCTCGGCGTGCTTGTCGTCGCGGTAGTACGACTCGTCGGGCAGGCCGAGACCGGACTGGGTGACGTGCACCAGGTAGCGGTCGGACTGCTTGGCGTCGGTGTCGACGTAGAACCCGAACAGTCCGGGCACGCCGTGCCGCTGCAGCCGGCCGAGCCGGGCGGTGAGTTCGGCGGTGGTCCCGATGGCGGCGATCGCCTCCAGTTCACCGGCGATGGGTCCGATACCGAGGGCGTCGATGTGGTCGGTGTCCATGAAGGACGCGTACAGGTCACCGATCTTCTGCGCGTCGCTGCCGCTCGGCGGATCGGATTCGGCGCAGCCGGTGATGATGTCGCGCACGTTCTCCTCGGCGCGGTCCCGGAGATAGTGGAAGGCGCCGTCGACCGAGCGATCCTCGGGGATCACGTGGGAGGCGAGCCACTTGCCGTTGACGTGGGTGAACAGGTCGTCGCCCACCTTGACTGAATCGTCCACCCAGGAGAGGTCGAGGCCGGAGGACAGGTCGGAGTCGGGATGCGAGGTCGTCACCCGATCCATCCTGTCATCGGTCCGGCGACCTGTCACTCGAGTACGCAGTCAGCGAACTACTCGCCCGGCCCGTCATTCACCCAGCCTGCGGTTCATCGCCCACACCAGGATCTCGGCGTCGGTGACCGCGGTGACCGGTTCGCCGCCGACGTCGCCGGCGCGGACCGCGTCGCCGGTGCCGAGTGTCCGGCCGGCCACCCGGACGCTGCCGGTGGTGACGAACAGGTGGGTGAACCGGGAGTGCGGCAGGGCCGCGGCGGTGCCGGCGGCGAGGCGGGCGGCGGACAGCGTCGCCGACCGGTTGGCGATCCGGATCGCCGAATCGTGCGCCGGATCGCCGGAGGCGACGGTCACCAGGCCGCCGCGGCCGAGTTCGGCGCCCACATCCCGCTGGTCGTACGACGGGGCGAGGCCGGACTCGTCGGGGGCGATCCACATGGCCACGAAGCGGACGGGCGCCACCTGCCCCTCGGCGGTGTCGTTGCGCTCGCTGTGCAGGATCCCGGTGCCCGCGCTCATCCGCTGGGCCAGACCAGGGTGGATGACGCCGGAGTGGCCCTCGGAATCCTGATGGACGAGGGCGCCCTCGGTGACCCAGGTGACGATCTCGGTCTCGCGGTGCGGGTGGGTGTCGAAACCCTGGCCGGGCGACACACGCTCCTCGTTGTTCACCAGCAGGGTGCCGAAATGGGTGTTGCCTGGGTCATAATGGTCGCCGAACGAGAAGCTGTGCCGGGACGTGACCCAATCTGTCTCCGTGGTCGCCCTGGCATCGCTCGTGATGACCGTGAATGCATCGGCGGGGAGTGACCGGGACGGGGTGGACATAGGGTCAAGTATGTAACGTGGCAGGTCAAAGTACCGAAATTGCCAGGGTGGGCTATGGCCGGATCGGGTGTGATCCGCTCCATGTCAACGTTGGTTGGTAGGGTCGCAGCCCTGAGATAGGATTGTGACGGTTCTGAATCCCGAATGGTAGCTGGCACACTCGCGGTGTGCTTGTTGCAAGAGTGAAAATTGTGACTATGAGGATCTGGGCAAAACGCGTGCCGGTGGCCGCAGCGTGCATCGCTGTGGCCTGCGGTGGTGTCGCGGTCGCCTGCTCCGGTCCCGAGCTCGACACGACGGCCGCGGGCGTCGCCGAACTCTACGCATCGGCGATCGAACGTCAGGACCCCGCCAAGGCCGCCACCTATACCACCGCACCCGGGCAGGCCGGTGAGGTGCTCGCCGCCTCGCTCGCCTCCATGAATGCCGACGACATCGACGTGCAGGTGGACAAGCCCGTCGAGTTCAGCGACGGCACCGCGTCGTTCTCCCTCAAGACCACCTGGAAGTGGCAGGACAAGCGTGTCTTCACGGCGGTGACCACCGGCAACGCGCGGCACCTGTCCAGCGGCTGGCGGGTCACCTGGGATCCGGGCCTCATCTACTCCGGCCTGACCAACGGCGGCGCCCTGCGCCTGATCCGCACCGACGCCACGCCCTCGCCCAAGGTGCGCAGCCGCAGCGGCAAGACCTTCATGCTCGAGCAGCGGGTCAACGACATCGTCCTCGACCCCACAAAGGCCCGTGACGTACGCGCGGCGGCGAAGTCGCTGGCCACGATCCTGGAACCGATCGCACCGCTGATCACCGCCAAGGTGATCGAGGGCAAGGTCGCCGACGCACCCGGCAAACCGATCATCGCGGTCACCCTGCGCGACTCCGACATGGGCGCGCTGGCCGGCGATCCAGACCGGATCGCGGGGGTGTCGACCCGCAAGTACGGCAAGCTCGTGATGGCTGACCGCCGGTTGTCGTCGCCGCTGGAGGTGGGCCTGACCAACTACTGGCAGGCCATCCGCGATGCCACCGCCGGCTGGGAAGTGCAGATGATCGCCCCCGGCGCAAAGCCGCGTGAACTCGGCGGCGAGCAGGGCCCGCCCGGACCCGACGTCAACACGACCGTCGACCAGAACGTGCAGCTGTCCCTCGGCGACGCCGTCGTCGACGTGGGGCAGCCCGCGACGATGCTGGTCCTGGACGCGACCACCGGCGGAGTGCTGGGGTTCGCGCAGAACTCGTACGCCGCCAACCGCGGGATCAACGTCGACGCCGTCTACCCGGTGGGTAAGACCCTCGACCCGGTGTGGGAGGCCGTCGACGCCGCCTCAGGATCGGACGGGCAGTCACGCGGCCGGCTCCTCGACCGCAGCGGCCTCGGCGTGAAGTTCACCGTGCCCGGCGCCAGCGCGCTCGTCGGCGCCCGGCCCACCGTGACCACCATCGACTACAAGTCCGACACCACCGCGGTGTCGATCATGAACATGGGCGCCTTCGGTGTGGCGCTGGCCCGCAGCCGCCAGGGTGCGCCGCCCGTCGCCCCGTACGTGATCAAGGGGGTGCCCACCAAGGTCTCCGGCGGCGAGCTCGGCGAGGTCGGCAGCACCATCACCGAACCGGTGTTCAAGGCGATGACCAAGACCGTCGCCACAGGCGACGCCAGCGACCTCACCAACGCCCCGGGACTCAAGGCGCTGGTGGGCACCAACGGTCCCCAGGGGCCGGGCTGGTTCCTCGGTCTGCAGGACGGCAAGGTCGTGGTGATCTACACCGAGGGTGAGAAGTCCGGGACCGCGGCCCTGCAGGTGGCCCAGAAGTACTTCCGGATCAAATAGCGCTCGTCTGCCGGCCCGCTCCCGCACGCCGGCGGACGACAGCCGCGGCGATCGCACGCCAGCCGAACAGGAACACCGCCGTCGCGATGCTCGCGACGATCACGAAGCTCAGCGCCACGCCCTGATGGACCAGAGCGCGCAGCAGCATACCGATGGCCACGGTGCACACCCAGATCATGATCGCCGGACGGAAACGTTCCGGACGGAACATCCGGCCGAACTCCCCGCCCGACTCGACGTTGGCGTACAGATAGGTGAACGTCCACCCGACCGCGGTGCCCACGGCGAACGGCCACAGGGTGTCGAGGATGCCCGTCGGGGTCAGGCCGTGGTCGTGGTCGGCGCGGCCGATGATCACGAACACCGTGATCGCGACCAGGTCCAGCAGTGCGGTCAGCCACACCGGGACGGTGATCGGCAGGGCCTCGCGCACCGGGCTGTCGATGTGGGACGGCCCAGAATCAGTAGTGCTCATGGCCTAGACGGTAGCGGCACTCAGCGCCGGTCGTCGTCTCTGGTGGTCTCCTCGCCGGCCGTGGGTCCGGTGGGCCGATCGGCCGAGGCGTCGTGCGGCGGTGCGGAGCCCGGCTTCGGGTCATCTCCCCTTGTGGTGTCAGGCGCTGTGGTGTCAGGTGCCGGGGTGTCCGGCGGTGGCTGGGCCGGTTCGTCGGCCTCGAGTTCGTCGCCGATATCGCCTTCGGACCGGATCGCGGACCGGAACATGAAGTAGATGATCACCCAGCCGACGACCGCCACGAACACATAGCTGATCAACCGGTACACCAGCACCGCGGTGATGGCCTTCTCGACGGGCATGCCGGCGCTGGTCAGCGCGGGCACCAGCATGGCGTCGACGACTCCGATACCGCCCGGCAGCAGCGGGATGGCGGTGCCGACCGCCTTCGACGCCGCATACGCCACCATCAGGCCCGAATAGCTCGGGTACGAGTCGACCGCCCAGCACGCGAACATCAGGCAGGCGACGTCGGTGACCCAGTTGAAGAAGCTCCACCCGAACGCGACCGTCGTGTCGCGGCGGTTCAGCTGCACGGCGCGCAGCTGCTCCAGCGTCTCGAGCAGTTTCTCGACGCCGTGGTCGAGGGGTTTGTTCCGGAACTGATTGATCCATTCCAGGACCTTGATGCCGGTCGACTGCAGATACTCGGGGTGCGTGGCGAAGTACTGCAGCAGCGTGGCCACCGCGATGAACCCGAGCACCGAGAACAACACCGAGAACGGGCTGGTCTTGGCGCCGGCGATCATCGCGCCGCCGAAACCGAGGACGGCCAGGCCCACACCGGCCAGCAGTCCCGACATCACCACCTGCCACGAGGCGACCACCGGAGTGGCGCCCCATTTGCGGGTCTGCCGGTAGGTGAAGGCCGGTGCGAGCACCTGCCCGCCGGGCATCGTCTGGCTCACCGAGTTGGCGGCCAGCACCACCGACAGGGACTTGAACTGGGAGACCTTGACGCCCGCCGACCGGAACAGGGTCCGCTGGACCTGTGCGAAACTGTCCATGGACAGCATCGCGGCGACGATACAGGCGAGTACCCACGCCCAGTTGAGTTGGCCGATGCTCGCCCACGCGTCCTTCAGTTTCGGCCAGATGAGTACCGCTTCGACGATGAGGGTCACCGCGATGAGTACCAGCAGCACCCGCTTGACCCACCGCCAGCGATGCTGAGGCGAAGGGTTGATCGGGGTAGTACCGTCCGAGGACATGGTGCATACCCTAGCGATCCCCGGGTCATGCGATTGTGAATGAGGGGTTGCGCGAGTCTCAATTCGACGGAACGGCGGGGGTACGCCGTGGCCGGCGGACTCGGGTGTTTCCCAGGCCGGTGGAGGTTTTCCCGGGCATCGTCGACGCCGATCCGGTGGGTCCGCTGTGGCGCGGCGCGCAGCTGTTCCGGGTGGTCAGCTACTGCTACGCGCTGGGATTTCACATCGCCGTCAACAGCGATCTGCTGCATCCCGGCATCGCGTGGGCGCTGTTCGGGGTGCTGACCGCGACGACAGTGGTCTGCGGTGTCGGCTATTACCGCGGGTTCGCCCGCACCAGATACTGGGTCGCGGGCGAGATCACCGTCGTCGTCGCCCTCATGCTCTCGACGATGTGGGTGGCCGACGACGAGTGGGCGCTGGGCAACCAGACCTGGCCGACGACGCTGTGGGCCACCAACTCCATGATCTCGGCGGCGCTGCTGTGGGGTCCGTGGTCGGGAATAGAGACGGGCCTGGTGATCGGCGCGTCGAGCACCATCGTGAAAGGAACGTTCGACCCCAACCTGGGCCGTAACGCGACCATCATCGTGATCGTCGCCGCGGGTCTGGCCGTGGGGATCGCGGGGGTCACCGCCCGCAGGCTGCACGAGACGCTGAGCGCGGCCGAACGTCGCGCCGCCGCCGCGGAGGAGCGGGAACGGCTGGCCCGGCACGTGCACGACGGGGTGTTGCAGACGCTGGCGTACATCGCCAAGCACGGCCGGGAGATCGGCGGCCCGAGCACCCGGCTGGCGGAGATGGCAGGCGAACAGGAGCGCGCGCTGCGCATGATGATCGCCGACATCGGCGACGCCGACACGGACCTGCCGGCGGTGGCCGACGACACGGCGGAGGGGCCCGGCGCCGTCGACCTGACCGCGGTGCTACGAGGCCTGGCCGCCGACGACGTATCGGTGAGCGCCCCGGGCACACCGGTGCCGGTCAGCGAGGTGGTGGCCGGCGAACTGCTGGCCGCGCTGGCCAACGCGATCGACAACACGCGTGCCCACGCCGGACCGGGAGCGCGGTCGTACGTGCTGCTCGAGGACATCGACGACGAGGTGGTGGTCAGCGTCCGCGACGACGGCGTGGGGATCGGGCCCGGACGTCTCGACCAGGCCCGGCGCGACGGCCGGATGGGGGTGTCCAAGTCGATCGTCGGCAGGATCGAGGCGCTCGGCGGGAGCGTGCGAATGGAGTCCGCTCCCGGGGCGGGCACAGAATGGGAATGGACGGTGGGCCGTGGCGTCACCTGAGCCGGGGAGAGATCGAACGTGAGGGGTAGGGGATGACTGTGGAAGAGCCGAGACTGCGCGTGATGGTGGTCGACGATCATCCGATGTGGCGCGACGGGGTGGCCAGGGACCTGACCGATGAGGGATTCGACGTGGTCGCGACCGCCGACGCGGTGGCCAGCAGCGCCCGGCGCGCCAAGGCCGTGCTGCCCGACGTGGTGCTGATGGACATGCAGCTGCCCGACGGCACCGGCGTGGAGGCGACGGCCGCGGTCCTCGCCGCATCACCGGCGACGCGGGTCCTCGTGCTGTCGGCGTCCGACGAACGCGAAGATGTGCTCGACGCCGTGAAAGCCGGTGCGAGTGGCTATCTGGTGAAGTCGGCGTCGAAAGCCGAACTGGTGGAGGCGGTTCGGGCCACGGGAGCCGGGCAGGCGGTGTTCACGCCGGGGCTGGCCGGTCTGGTGCTCGGCGAGTACCGGCGGATGTCGCGTGAACCGGAGTCCCCGGCCAGGCCCGCGCTCACCGAACGCGAGACGGAGGTGCTGCGGCACGTGGCAAAAGGGTTGAGCGCCAAGCAGATCGCCACCCGGCTCGGCGTCAGTCACCGGACGGTCGAGAACCACGTGCAGGCGTCGCTACGTAAACTGCAACTCGGCAACCGCGTCGAACTCACCCGGTACGCCATCGAGCACGGCCTCGACTGAGGCGCGCTCCGGGCTGGTTCATCCCCCGGGGCGTCTATCGTTCCGTCTGGCTGCGGCGCAGCAGGTCCTGGACGCTGATCTGACTGTCGTCGTCTCTGCTCGCATGCCGGTCGCCGCCCCTGTCGGCCGCTTCCCGGTTGCCCGCTTCCCTGGTACCGGTGTCCCTGGTGCCCGCCTCATGGCCGCCGCGGCGTGCGGGAGCCGGCTGGGCGGCTTCGTGGTCGCGGTTCTCCGGTGACAGGCCACGGTTGAGCAGCGGATCGCCGTCGGGTCTCGCCGACGCCGACAAGCGCGGCCTGCGCGCCGGTTCCGGCTGCAGTTCTGCGGCCAGCGGACCTCCGCCACCGGGCTCACCCAGGTCGGGTCGCCGGTTCAGGACCGACTGGTCGGGGCGCCGGCCGCGTCGTGGTGCCGGGTCGGTGGGAGAGGTGTGGCTGCCGGGCGGGGTGGGCGCAGGTGGCTGCTGACCCGGTGCGGGCCGCTGCCCCGTCGTCCAGGGACCGGTCATCCGGGGACCCGGGCCGGGCCCGCCGGTCGCCCGGGGTTCCCGGGCCCGTGGATCGGGGATCGGGGGCACCTGGACCGGGGGTTCCGGGGTCCGGGGTTCTGGGAGCCGGGGTTCGCGGGAACGCTGCTCCGGGGTGCGGTGCTCGGCCGGGCGAGGTTCGGGAGCGGGTCGCTCCGAGGTCCGGTGGTCGGGTGCCGGCTGCTCGGGGCGTCCGCCGGTGATCCGCTGTGGGATGTCGACCGAGGCGGGACCGCCCGGGTGTTCGGCGGCCTGGACCGGTTCGGTGGGCGGCTGCGCCGGGAACGAACCCGAGCGGATGCCGCTCGAACCAAGTGTCCAGGTACCGGTGTCGGGGGTGTGCGCACGCTCGCGGCCCGCGCGGGTCAGGCGTGGGGTGCGGAACGATTTCCAGCCGCCGCCACCGCCGATCGGCTGCGGGGTGGGTGCGAAGCGGACCGTGGACACCGCGGGCTCGGCCGCCGCCCGCACCGACTCCTCGTTTGCCGAAGCGTCCGGGGCCTCGACCTCGCGGCCGCGGGCCTTGGCCGCGCTCACCTTGGCCGCGGCAACCTTTGCCGGGCGCACCTTCGTACTGGCGGGTGCCTCCTGCTGGGCGGGCGCCTCGTCGGGTACGGACGTCACGGCCGGTGTCTCCTCGGGGGCCGGTCGGGCCGCGGGCGGCGCGTGCTGCGGACGCGGGCCGGGACGCGGGCCGGGACCGGTAGTGCCGGGGGCGCCGGCACCGGGAACAGGGGCACCGGGGAACGGGGCGCCAGGACGTGGGGCGGGGGCGTCGGGACGCGGCGTCGGCGGGCCGGGCATCGGATGGCTCGAACGCCGCACCTGCGATGCCATGGGCCGCACACCGGCCGCACGGGCCGCGCGCAGCACCGATGTGGGAGCCTCGGCGACCACGCTGCCGGCGCTGCGCACCACGCGGGTGCCGGGCGCGCCGTCGCGCAACTGGTCGGGTTCGTCGGCGAGGACCGTCTCACCGAGCCCGATCTTGCGCTGCACGGTCTGCATCCATCGCGGAGCCCACCAGCAGTCGTCGCCGAGCAGTTTCATCGTCGCCGGCACCAGCAGCATGCGGATCACCGTCGCGTCGAGGATGAGCGCAGCGATCATGCCGAACGCGATGTACTTCATCATCACGATCTCGGACAGGCCGAACGCGCCGGTCACCACCACGAGGATGGCCGCGGCAGCGGTGATGATGCGGCCGGTGTGCGCAGTGCCCACGCGCACCGATTCGGTGGTGCTGGCACCCTTCTGCCTGGCCTCGACCATGCGGGAGAGCAGGAATATCTCGTAGTCGGTGGACAGGCCGAAGATGATCGAGATGATCAGGACCAGCACCGCCGCGAACATCGGTCCGGGAGTGAAGTTGGCGATATCGGCGCCGTGGCCGTCGACGAAGATCCAGGTCAGGATGCCGAGGGTGGCGCCGAGACCGAGCGCGGTCATCAGCGCCGCCTTGATGGGCAGGATCAGCGACCCGAACGCCAGGAACATCAGCAGGCCGGTGATCAGCACCAGCATCACCGTCATCAGCGGCAGCCTGCTCATCAGGGCGTCCATCGAGTCCTGGGTGAGCGCGGGTGTGCCCGCCACCCACATCCGCAGGCCCTGGGTGTCGATGGCGCGCAGATCCTTGATCGCCTGGGCCGCGGTGGTGCGGTCGACCAGGCCCGCCGACATCTCGATGATGGCCGGGCCGTTGTCGCCGTACTGGCCGGTCTTCTCGCCCTCGGCGTTGAACTGTTTGGTGAAGCCGGGGACCTTGTTCGCCTGATCGGCGATGGCCTGGAGCTTCGTGGTGACCTCGCCGTCGTTGGTGTCGTAGGCGATGACGAGTTTGACCTCTTCGGTCCGCTGCGCGGGGAAGGCCTTGTCGAAGCTTTCCTGCGCCTGCCGTGAGGAATTGCCGGGCGGTAGATAGGCCTCGCTGATACCGCCGAACTTGATGCCGGAGAACGGCACGATCAGCACCAGCAGGAGTAGCACCACCGGGATCGCGGTGGCGATCGGGTGCCGCATCACCCAGCCGGCGAGCTGTCCCCAGAAGCCTTCCTCGATCTCGGCCTTGGTCTTGGTGCGGCGCAGGAACGGCAGGCCGAGGGCGTCGACGCGCGGCCCGAGGATGGCCAGCAGCGCGGGCAGCACGGTGATCGACAGCAGCGCGGCCAGCGCCACCGACGCGATCGCGCCGTACGCCACCGACTTGAGGAAGCCCTGCGGCATGATCAGCAGACAGGCCAGCGCGGCGACGATGATCGTCGCCGAGAACACCACGGTCTGACCGGCGGTCATCACGGTTCTTCGGACCGCGGCCTGCGTCGAGTAACCCTCGGCGAGTTCCTCACGGAACCGGCTGACGATGAACAGGCCGTAGTCGATCGCGATGCCCAGACCGATCAGCGTCACCACCGACTGGGCGAAGATGTTCAGCTCGGTGGTCAGGGCCAGGATCTTCATGATGCCCAGCGAGCCGGCGATGGTCAGGCCGCCGATGAACACCGGCAGCACGGCGGCCACCACGCCGCCGAACACGAAGAACAGCATGAGCGCGACCAGCGGCAGGGCGATGATCTCGGCGCGGTGGATGTCCTCGTCCATACCGCGGGCCATCGCACCGGCGATCGGCTGCAGGCCGGCCGTCTCGAACTTGGTGCCCGGCAGATCGAACCGTTGGGCGATCCCGGTGAACTGGTGCTCGACCTTCTTGTAGTTCTCCAGGATGTCGGTGTCGTTGTCGCCCTTGATGCCGATGGAGACGAACGCCTGCGACCGGTCCGCGGAGAAGAGCTGCTCCTCCTTCATGTCCTGGGCGGCCTGCGCGGCGGGCGTGTTGCCGACGGGCTGGAACGGATCGAAGATCCCCGGATCCTCACGCCCGACGACGTCGGGATTCTCGTCGACGAGAGCGTTGATGAAGTTCTCGACCTTCGCCCCGAACGCCTTGTCGTCGACCTTGGTCCCCTCGGGCGGGGTGACCAGCAGGATGACGTCGGATTTGTGGTCGCGGCCGAACGCGGTGTCGGCGATCTGCGAGCCCTTGACCGACTCGGACGTCGGGTCGAACCAGCCGCTCTGGCTGAGGTGTTTACCCAGGTCGAGGCCGAACAGCCCCAGGCCACTCATCATCACGACGAGTACGGCGATCACCGCATACCGAAGCCGGAAGACCATGGTGCCGATGGCTCCGAACACGCCCGGCTCCTTCCACGTGACGATCGTGTCTCAAAACATTGAGCGTACGTCTATCGGCACGATTGTTTCAGCACCGCCTGAGTTACCGCTGAGTCGTGGCGGCCCGGGAACTAACGCAGCAGGGCACGCAACGGCCGGAACGGGGTGAGCCAGGCACCCTCGTCGGGCAGCGAATCGAGGCCGATCCGGGGCAATGGTTCCCTGAATACGCCGTCGATATCCTCCAGATCGACGAATTCCAGCCCCTCGGACGACAGCGCCCAGCTCGCGTGTTCGCGGAAGCCGATGACGGTGACCGGGATCCCTGCGGCGGCCACGTCGAGAAGTGGCTCACGGAACGCCTGCCCGTCGGCTGAGGCGACGACGACACCGGCCAGGCCGGTGGTGCCGCGCCGCAGCTCGATGTGGGCGAGCATGTCCGAGTCGACGTCGCTGTCCTCGGTGAGCTTGGGTTTGGCGAACACCGCGAAACCGACGTTGCGCAGGGCGTCGACCCAGGGGCGGACCACGTCGGCGCTGCCGGGTGCGATGTTGGTGAACACCGTCGCCTCGGGTTCGGGCACGGCGCCGCCGGTCGTGGCGATCTCGTCGGTGCGGCGCAGCAGCCAGCGTCCGAGGGCGTCGAATCGGGGCCGGTAGGCGGCGGTGGGACGGCCGCCGATGATCGCACCGAGCCCCATGTCCATGTTGGGTGCGTCCCAGACCAGCAGCACGCGCGGGGCGGCGAGCTGACCGGAGATCGCGTCGCCGAAACGAGGTGCGGCCGGTGTGCCGGCCTGGTGATCGGGGGTGGCGGCTGCCGTGGCGTCGTGGTCGGCCATGTGTGGGTGGGTTCCTGTTTCTTTCTGGTCTCACCCGTCCTCAAGCGGCCGGGTGTAGACGAATTCGTTGACCCTGCGTCCCTCACGTTCGGCGCGGCCCTCGAACTTGGTGGTCGGCCGGGTCAAGGACAGCGGGGAGTCGGTGGTCAGCGGGATGACATGCGGCCGGTCGCGGTCCTGGGTGGCGAGAATCTCGGCGATCCACACCGCGTAGTCGGCATGGTCGGTCGCGATGTGCAGGATGCCACCGGGCCGCAGCCGGTCGGCTATCAGTTCGATAGTGCCCGATTGCAGGAACCTGCGCTTGTGATGCCGCGATTTCGGCCACGGATCCGGGAAGAACACCCGCACCCCGTCGAGCGTTCCCGGCGCGATCAGTTCGGTGAGCACCACCATCGCGTCGCCGCGGATCAGCCGGACGTTGGTGAGCCCGCCCCGGTCGATGAGTCCCAGCAACTGCGCCAGACCCGGCTTGTAGACCTCGACGGCGATGGTGTTGACGCCGGGTTCGTCGGTGGCCATCGCGGCCGTCGACACGCCGGTGCCGCTGCCCACCTCCAGCACCGTCGGCGCCTCGCGCCCGAACAACCCGGCGATGTCGAGTTGCGGCTGCGGGATGCGGTCGCGGCCGATCTCCAGGTCCTGGCCGAGCTGCGGCCACAGCGTGTCCCAATTGCGTTGCTGACCGGGCGTCAGGGTGCCCCGGCGGAACCGGAAGCTCGTCACCCGCGGGAACAGGCGGCTCCGGTCGACGTCCTCCGGAGACGCGCCGTCAGGGGCGGGATTGCCGGGTTCGTCGGGTTTTCCGGGTGTATCGGGGCCGGGCTGGGGTTCGGGGTGCTGCTCGCTCACCCGGATATCGTGCCAAGTTATCCACAGATGTGCCCGAGGGGGTGCCGCAGGGCGCCGGATGCGGGATACATTCGTCCCCCAGAGGCGGCTGGATCCGGCGGGGACCGGACCGTGTGGGGATGCGGCCGGGGGAGACGATCGGGGGATTCGTTGATCGAGGGTGTATCGCACCTCGCGGATGCCGTGCGGGAGCACGGGCGGCCGCTGTCGGTGGCGGTGATCGGGCGTCCGGGGACGGGACGTAAGACGATGGTGCGGGCGCTGCGGCGACAGCTGTCGCTCGACGCGCGGGTGGCGGCGGAGCACATGCCCCTTTCCGGTCCCGACTTGTGGTGTCACGTCCTGTCGGGGCCGCCGCGCGCGGCCGACCTCGAGCTCGCCGGCCGCCTGCCCGCCGACCGGACGGTGGTGGTCCTGACCAAGGCGGACGTATACGGACCCGTCCCCGATATATCGGCTCCGGTATTCGCTCCGGGAGCCTCGGCGACGGCGGCCCGCTGCGCCCGCGAACT
>NZ_BAED01000066.1 GCF_000241345.1 Gordonia amarae NBRC 15530 | reverse complement strand
GGAGCGAGGGTCACGAAGACATCCCAGGGGTGTTCGGTGTCAAGCTGGGAGGGTGTTGCGGTGGCCCCAGGCGGTGTGTTCGTCGTAGCGGGTGCGTGTTTTCAGGCATCCGTGCAGGATGCCGATGAGTCGGTTGGCCAGGGCGCGCAGGGCTTGGGTGTGTGAGCGTTGACCGGTTTTGAGGTGGTCGTAGTAGGCGCGGGCGCCGGGGCTGGCGCAGAGCGCTCCTTGGGCCATGCGCAGGGCGGCGTCGGTGAGCCGATTGTTGCGGATGTGACGGGCCAGCACGGCATGACTTTTCCCCGAAGCGATGGTTCGGGGTGAGGTTCCGGCGTAGTTTTTGCGACACTTGGCACTGGCATAGCGTTCGGGGTCGTCCCCGAACTCGCCGAGCATCCGGGCGCCGGTGATGTCACCGATTCCGGGCAGGGACAGGTAGATCTCGGCGTCCGGATGCGTTCTAAAAGACTGTGCCAGTTGGGTTTGCAGGTCACTGATCTGGGTGTTGAGCGAGATCAGCAGGTTCACTGTCGCGGTCACGGTGGCTGCGTAGGCGGCGGTGCTGGCCGGTGAGGTGTGCAGATGGCCCTGTGCGCGTAAGGACTGCTGGATCTGACGGGCACGCTCATCGAGGTGACGTTGTCGGCCACCGCGTGTGAGGGTCGCTCTCAACGCCGACAACGACATCCGGGCTCCCCGCTCGGGGGTGGGTGCGCGCAGCAGCACACTCAGACAGTCATGGTGTGCCAGATCCTCACCGAACGCCTCGATCGCGGCGGGATAGTAGGCACACAGCTGGGCACGCAGCACGTTCTGCTGCCCAGCACGCATCCACACCAGGTTCTGATGGGCGCGGGCCATCACCGTGATCGCAGCGACCTCGGCACTGTCGGTGGCCACCGGCCGATGATTGTGCCGGTCGGTGCGGACCAGGTCAGCCAAAAGTTTGGCATCAGCCTTGTCGGACTTGGTACCGGCCAGATGGTGGCGATCTCGATACCGGCGCACCGACAGCGGGTTGATCGCGTACACCTGATAGCCGGCGCCGATCAACGCCGCAGCCCACATGCCGTGATCGGTTTCGATCCCCACGATCACCTGGCCCGCATCCTGGCACACCCCGGCCAGCATCTGATGCAACACGGTGATACCGCCGGCATCATTGGGCAGCCGCCTGCTCGCCAGCACGCTGCCCTGCTCATCCATCACGCACACATCGTGGTGATCGGCAGCCCAGTCATTACCCACGAAAATCATGACGGTTCCTCACCTCAGCTTTCCCTTGCTCTACCAGCAACAACGGTGCGAGCCTTGGTGAACCACCCGACGCGGCCTAATGGATCAGTGCTCACCACCAGCCGGTGGGGCACGCCATCCCAGGAGCGTTCCCAGGCGATCCCCGCCCGGTCAGGTCACGGTCTTCGTCGAGAAATCCCACACACGTTTCAGGGTCCGGCAGTGATCACCGACCAGGAAGGCTCACAGACCAGCATCCTCGCCTTCAGAACGCTGATCCACCCCCATTAGGGTCCGGC
>NZ_BAED01000067.1 GCF_000241345.1 Gordonia amarae NBRC 15530 | reverse complement strand
GCGGCCTCGTTGCTCGTGCGGCCCGAGGTGTAGAACACCGCCTCGTCGGGTGAGGTCATCTGTGCCAACTCTGTGGCGATGATCGCGTTGGCCTCGTCCCAGCTGACCGGGCGGTAGTGGTCCTCGCCCGGCGCCAGGTACATGGGATGGGTGAGTCTGCCCTGCTGGGAGAGCCAGTATCCCGACCGACCGCCGAGGTCGGCGAGCGAGTGTTCGGCGAAGAACTCCGGGGTCACCCGGCGGGTGGTGGCCTCCTCGGCGACGGCCTTGGCACCGTTCTCGCAAAACTCGGCGTGCTTGCGGTGGCCGGGGGTCTCGGGCCACGCGCAGCCCGGGCAGTCGAAGCCGTTGCGCTGGTTGAGATGGAAGAAGGTACGCGCGGTACGGGGCGTACCCATCTGCTCGATACCGCGTTTGAGGGCGACGGCGACGGCGGGCACCCCGGCGGCGTGATCCTTGTGGTGGCCGATCTTCACATCCGCCGGTTCGTCGACCGGATAGGTGTGCGGGCTGTGCTCGTCGACATGGCGCATGACAATTATTGTGCTCCAGAAACTGTGATCCCGCCCTCAATGGGGCCGGATGGAACACACTGGACCCCATGACCGACAGTGAGATCGCAAACGGGGACATCGCAGAGCTACCCGAGACGGCCGTACCGATTCCACCGATCGCCGGGATCGTCCTGGCCGGCGGCAGATCGCGGCGCATGGGCACCGACAAGGCGTCGATCCAGTGGCCGGATGAGAGTGCCGAGCCGATGCTCGCACGCATCGTGCGTACCGTCTCCGAGCGGTGCGACCGGGTGTACGTGGTGGCCGCGCAGGAGTCATCCGCCTACCAGTTGCTGCACGGCACCGGAGGCCCGGAGGCGGTGTGGGTGACCGACGAGGAACCGGGCGCGGGACCGCTCGGTGGTCTTGCCGCGGGCCTGGCCGCCGCGGCGGCCGACGGCTTCGGGCTCGGATTCGTGTGCGCCACCGACATGCCGCTCATCGGCGCCGGCCTGATCGACGAACTGGCCCGCGGCGCCACCCCGTCGACCCAGGCCGTGATCGCCCACGACGATCGTCGCGATCACCCGATGGCCGCCATCTACCGCACATCGTCGGCACAGACCGTGGCCGATCTGGTGGCCGGCGGGGAACGTCGGATGCTGGCGGTGGTCGACGCACTCGAAACCCGCCGTGTCCCGGTGTCGAACTCGGAGTGGCTCACCAACGTGAACGCACCCGAGGACCTCCACGACCTGCGCGTGTCCTGAGCAGTGTCGGTGTGTGATCGGTCTCCCACTCGGAGGCCGGTCACGCCTTCAGGCGCCGGCTCGCAGGAGCGCTGGGTGCCCCGCACCACCCGATATTGTTGCGTCGAAGGTAGCCACGCCCGGTCGGGCGGTTGTCTGACATTGCGTTTAGTTCCGGAATCCGGGACTGATCGCAACCTCAAACGTGGATCGGCCGCTGCGCATGCCCGGCGCCTTGCCGGGTGTGTGCGTTCCCTAAGATTGTGGGGTGAGCAATCGTGAAGCACAGGGCGCCGACGCGTCCGCACTGCCGAAGTCCTGGGACCCCGCCGAACACGAAGCAGGGCTCTACCAGGGTTGGGTAGACGCCGGGTACTTCACCGCCGACGCGACCAGCGACAAACCGCCGTTCACCATCGTCATCCCGCCGCCCAATGTGAACGGCTCGCTGCACATGGGGCATGCCTACGAGCATGTGCTGATGGACGCCCTGTGCCGGCGCAAACGGATGCAGGGCTACGAGGTGCTGTGGCTGCCCGGTATGGATCACGCCGCGATCGCCATGCAGACGATGGTCGAACGCAAGCTGGCCGCAGAGGGTAAGACCCGCGACGATCTGGGCCGGGAGGCGTTCATCGAACGCGTCTGGCAGGAGAAGTCCGAGATCTCCGGCAACATCGGCGAACAGATGCGCCGCCTCGGCGACGGTGTCGACTGGACGCGTGAACGCTTCACGATGGACGAGGGTCTGTCGCGTGCGGTGCACACCGTGTTCAAGAAAATGTTCGACGACGGCCTCATCTACCAGGCCGAGCGGCTGGTGAACTGGTCACCGGTCCTGCAGACCGCGATCAGCGACATCGAGGTGTCCTACGCCGACGTCGAGGGTGAACTGGTCAGCTTCCGCTACGGCTCCCTCAACGACGCCGAGCCGCACATCGTGGTGGCCACCACCCGGCTGGAGACGATGCTCGGTGACACCGCGATCGCGGTGCATCCCGACGACGATCGGTACGCGCACCTGGTGGGCACCGAGCTGCCGCACCCGTTCCTCGACCGCACCATCCCGGTGATCGCCGACGACTACGTCGACCCCGAATTCGGTTCGGGCGCGGTCAAGATCACGCCCGCCCACGACCCCAACGACTTCGCGATCGGGCAGCGGCACAACCTGCCGATGCCCACCATCATGGATGCCACCGCCCGGATCGACGGCACCGGAACGCAATTCGACGGCATGGATCGTTTCGAGGCGCGGGTCAAGGTGCGCGAGGCGCTGGCCGAACAGGGTCGCATCGTCAAGGAGGTGCGGCCGTACCTGCACAGCGTCGGGCATTCCGAACGGACCGGTGAACCCATCGAGCCGCGCCTGTCGATGCAGTGGTGGGTCAAGGTCGAATCGCTGGCTCAGGCCGCCGGCGACGCTGTGCGGGACGGCGACACTGTCATCTACCCGAAGTCGATGGAGCCGCGCTGGTTCGGCTGGGTCGACGACATGCACGACTGGTGCATCTCCCGCCAGCTGTGGTGGGGCCATCGGATCCCGATCTGGTACGGGCCCGGCGGTGAGGTGGTGTGCGTCGGACCCGACGAGCAGGCGCCCGAGGGCTACACGCAGGAAACCGACGTCCTGGACACCTGGTTCTCCTCGGGCCTCTGGCCGTTCTCCACCCTCGGCTGGCCCGACAGCACCGCCGACCTCGAAAAGTTCTATCCCACTTCGGTGTTGGTGACCGGTTACGACATCCTGTTCTTCTGGGTGGCGCGGATGATGATGTTCGGCACGTACGTGGGTCAAGACCTGGGCGCTGACAAGAAGGTCCCGTTCACCAACCTGTTCCTGCACGGGCTGGTCCGTGACGAACACGGCCGCAAGATGTCCAAGTCCAAGGGCAACGGCATCGACCCGCTCGACTGGGTCGAGAGGTTCGGCGCCGACGCGCTGCGCTTCACCCTGGCGCGCGGGGCCAACCCGGGCGCCGACATCTCCGTCGGTGAGGACCATGCGTCGTCGTCGCGGAACTTCGCCACCAAGCTGTACAACGCCACCAAGTTCGCGATGATGAACGGCGCGCAGGTGGGCGATCTGCCCGCACGGGAGTCGCTGACCGAGGTGGATCGCTGGATCCTCGACCGGCTCGACCAGGTCGTCGCCGATGCCGATGCCGGGTTCGAGGCGTACGAATTCTCCAAGGCGTGCGAGGCGCTGTACCACTTCGCCTGGGACGAGTTCTGCGACTGGTACCTGGAGCTGGCCAAGGTCCAGTTCGCCGAGAATGACGAAGAACGTTCGCGCACAACGTCGTTGGTCCTGGGTCATGTTCTCGACCGGCTGCTGCGCACGCTGTCACCGGTGATGCCGTTCGTCACCGAGGTGCTGTGGAAGTCGCTGACTGGTGGGGAGTCGCTGGTGGTGGCGTTGTGGCCGGAGACCTCCGACGCCGGGTCCGACGCCGCCGCGGCTCGGCAGGTGGCCGATCTGCAGGCGCTGATCACCGAGATCCGCCGGTTCCGCAGCGATCAGGGCCTCAAACCCGGACAGCGGGTGGCCGCGGAACTCGACGGGCTCGACGCCGCGGGCATCACCGCGCTGCGGCCCTACGTCGATTCGCTGGCCCGGCTCAACCCGGCCGACGACATCTTCGCCGCCACCGCGACCGTCGAGGTGCGCCTGTCCGCGGCGACGGTGACGGTGCGCATCGACACCTCCGGCACCGTCGACGTGGAGGCCGAACGCAAACGCATCGCCAAGGATCTCGCGGCGGCGGAGAAGGAACTCGCGCAGACCGCCGCAAAACTCGGCAACGAGCAGTTCCTGTCCAAGGCTCCGGAAGCGGTGCGCGCCAAGATCGCCGAACGCAACAAGGTGGCCACCGACGAAGTCGCCCGGCTCAAGACGAAACTGGAAGGCCTCGGCGGGTGAGTGATTCACGCGATCCGGGAGCGCCGGGGGCCGACGAGATCGACTTGGCGCACCTGGCGTTCGAGGGCGATGTGACGGACGCGGAACCCGGGGGTGACCCCGGGGTTCCCGGTGAGCCGGTGCATCCCCTCGACGATGAGGGCCCCGCCGACCTGTCGGCGTACAGCGCCGACGCCGCATCCGATCTGGCCGAGCTCGCCGAGGTGGAGGCCGAACTCGACACCCGCTGGCCCGAGACCAAGATCGAGCCGTCGCTGACCCGTATCTCCACACTGATGGATCTGCTGGGTTCGCCGCAGCTCACCTATCCGTCGATCCACATCGCCGGCACCAACGGCAAGACGTCGGTGACCCGGATGATCGACGCCCTGCTGATCGCCCTGCACCGGCGCACCGGCCGCATCACCAGCCCGCATCTGCAATTGGTGACCGAGCGGATCTCGGTGGACGGCAAGCCGATCGAGCCCCGCACCTACATCGACACCTACCGGGAGCTGGAGCCGTACATCACGATGGTCGACGACTCGTCGACCGCGGCCGGCGGCCCCCGGATGAGCAAGTTCGAGGTCCTCACCGCGATGGCCTATGCGGCGTTCGCGGAGGCTCCGGTGGACGTGGCGGTGGTGGAGACCGGGATGGGCGGACGCTGGGATGCCACCAACGTCATCGACTCACAGGTGCGTGTCATCACCCCCATCGCCATGGACCACGCCGACTACCTCGGGGACACACTCACCGCGATCGCGGGGGAGAAAGCCGGGATCATCACCCCGCGTAAGGGTGACGATCTGGGCGCTCAGGATCCGGTCGCGGTGATCGCACCCCAGGATCCTGCCGTCATGGACGTACTGCTGCGTCAGGCGGTGGAGTCGGAAACCATTGTCGCACGCCAGAACTCGGAGTTCACTGTGCTGGAGTCGCGGCTGGCGGTAGGTGGGCAGCTGCTCACCCTGCAGGGCCTGGGCGGGGTGTACGAGGAGATCTTCCTGCCCCTGCACGGCGCGCATCAGGCGGCCAACGCCGCTCTCGCGCTCGCCGCGGTCGAGGCCTTTTTCGGGGCCGGCGCAGAGCGGCAGCTCGATGTCGACGCGGTGCGCGCCGGATTCGCCGCGGTGTCGAGTCCGGGCAGGCTCGAACGGGTCCGGTCGGCGCCGAGTGTGTTCGTCGACGCCGCGCACAACCCACACGGCGCCACCGCGCTGGCCAACGCACTGGCCGAGGAGTTCGATTTCCGGCGGCTGGTCGGGGTGGTCGGGGTTCTCGGCGATAAGGACGCCGAAGGACTGCTCGAAGCCCTCGAACCCGTCCTCGACCACGTCGTGATCACCAACAACGGGTCGCCGCGCGCCCTGGAGACCGAGACCCTCGCCGAGATCGCGCGGGCGGTGTTCGGTGAAGACCGGGTCACCGTCGAACCCTTTCTGCCCGACGCCGTCGAGACGGCGATCGGCCTGGCCGAGGAATCGGACGGGCAGCCGGTTGCCGGATCCGGTGTGGTGATCACCGGTTCGGTGGTCACCGCCGGGGCGGCACGCAGCCTGTTCGGTAAGGAACCGTCATGAACGAGGAAGCGGCAGCGCCGCGTTTCACCCCGCCCACCACCGACCCCTGGAAAGGGTTGCGGGGGGTGATGGCGGGCACCCTGATCCTCGAACTGATCGTCGTGCTGCTCGGTCTGCCGGTGGTGTGGAAGATCGGCGGCGGGCTGTCCTGGGTCTCGGGTGGCTACCTGGGTCTGGTGGCGCTGGCGATGGTGCTGGCCTGCGGTATGCAGGGCCGGTCCTACGCGCTTACGCTCGACCTGGCCTTGCAGGTCGCGGTCATCGTCGGCGGGGTTTTCCATTGGTCGATCGCGGCGATCGGGGTGGTGTTCCTGAGCGTCTGGCTCTACATCGCCTACATCAAACGCGATATCCAGCAGCGGATAGACGAGGGGAAGCTGGCAGGTCAGCGACCGATCGACGAGGCGTGATTCACCAACAGGCATTGCAACGTTTGGGAGCTGCAAGACCTGTTGCCGCATCGTTATGGCGTGACGGTCGTCATCCTCCGCGGAAACTGTGAGAATGGCGGACGGTGTGAGCAACCGGTCACACCTGTATACGTCTGTGGGGAATCTTGTCTGTCACATCCAGTCGACTGTCTGCTGCTGTCATCAAGCGGCGTGTCCGAGTGATCGCGGGGGCGGTGGCCGCCGGGTTCCTCATCGCCGGAGGAGGTGCGGCCCACGCCGCGCCTGTTCATTCCGGCCCGGGAACCCTCGTCGTTCAGGAATCGGAGTCCGGCGCCACGCCGCAGAAGAAGGCGCCGGCCGACACGCCGTCGCCTCGGGTCGAGGGCACACCGGACAACAAGACCGGCGGTAACAAGAGGACGGGCAACAAGAACGCGGGGGAGAAGGCCGGCGAGAAGGTCCAGGACACTCCCGACTTCACCACTGTCCTCAAGCCCGGCCCGCCCATGCCGGTGTCGAACGCCGAGTACAGCTACCTCGCCACCCATGCGGTCACCAAGCAGCTCAAAAGCGCGAATATCGTCGGCGGGATCGCCGCGCTGCCGGTTCCCGCGCAATACCGGGCGGCGAACGACGGCCTGGCCTTCCAGTTCCGGCGCGCACTCGACGGCGCACTGAGCACGCCCGGCGGCTGCATCCAGATCGTGGTGTCGCGTGGGCAGGCCGGCAGCCTGTTCAACTACGGACTGTTCGCCGTCGAGGGGCAGTACTGTAGCTGACCGCCGCAACCACAAAGCCATATTCAGGGGACGACGATGCGCCTGATTGGGGACAACCCAATCAGGCGCATCTGGTTTTTCCGCAGTCGGCGCGCGGCTGTCAGCCCTTGGCCGCCGCGATGGCCAGGTCCGCCTCGGCCTTCTTCTTGGCCTCGTACATCTTCTTCCACTCCGCCCGCGGCCGGACCGTGGTGTCGACGTCGGTGGCCTGCGCGCGCAGCGCACCCACGCGGGCCTCGTCCTTGGTCTTGAGCGTGAACGGATCCCAGTTGAAGAACTTCGCCGAGTTCTGCCAGGTGATCTGGTCGATCTCCGCGTCGGTGGCGCCGGCCGCGGTGAACTCGGCGAGCACCTTCTCGGGCGCGTCCGGCCAGAAGCAGTCCGAATGTGGGTAGTCGCATTCCCAGGCGATGTTGTTCATACCGACGTCGTGGCGGTTCTTGATGGCGGTTTTGTCGGTCACGTAGCAGGCGAGGACGCGGTCCCGGAACACCTCGCTGGGCAGCCTGTCACCGAAGTCGTTATTGAGCCATTTCTGGTTGAGGTAGTGCCGGTCGGCGCGGTCGAGGAAGAACGGGATCCAGCCCACGCCGCCCTCGGAGAACGCGAACTTCAGGGTGGGAAAGGCCCGCATCGCGGGTCCGAATAGCAGATCCTGGGCGGCGATCACCGAGATCTGGGTGGCCAGCACCATCAGGTTGTCGATGGGCGCGTCTTTGGCCAGGCGCAGCACACCGAAACCGGACCCGATGTGCAGGCACATCACCATGTCGTTCTCGACGAGTGCCTGGAACACCGGCCCCCAGTAGTCGATGTCGTGGTAGCTGGGCAGCTTCTCCAGGTGGGGGAGTTCGGGCATGGTGACCGCGCGGGCGCCCTTCTTGGCGACGCGATGGATCTCCTTGACCATGCCCTCGACGTTCCAGGTGGGCAGCAGCGCCAGCGGGATGAACCGGTCCGGATGCGCGCCCGCCCACTCGTCGATGTGCCAGTCGTTGTAGGCCGACACCATGATGAGGGTGACCGGGTCCTGGTACTGGTTGAGGTGCCGGGCGGAGAAGCCGGTGAAGGTGGGGAAGCACATCGACGCGAGCACGCCGTTGCGGTTCATGTCGCGGACACGCTCGTTGACGTCGTAGACGCCCGGGCGCATCTCGGCGTATCCGGCCGGATCGTAGGCCCATTCCTCCGGCGGCCAGGTGACCACGGCATTCAGTCCGCTCGTGCCGGTCACCTTGCCCTGGTAGTACCACTGCTCGATGCCCTTCTCGTCGAAGATCACCCGCGGCGCCTCGTCCATGTACTTCTGCGGGACGTGCCGGGCGAACATATCGTGGGGTTCCACGACGTGGTCGTCGATGCTGATCAGGATCATGTCGTCGACATTCATGAACTGAGTCCTCTTTCCGGGCTGTGCGCCGATCAAAACTGGGCAGTGAATATGTCCTGCCTCACTTGTACAGTGGATTCCCGTGACCATCTCTGCGCGATCGGACAGTGATTTAACACTTTCGGCCAGGCGGGTGCAGTGGGTGCCGATGAAGGGCCGTGGCACCGCCACAGCGGGCAGTTACGCCTATGAGGGCGGTGCGCTGGTCACCGGGTGGCACTCGCACGAGGTGCACCAGATCGAATACGCGATCGGCGGGATCGTCGAGGTCGAGACGCCGGCCGGTTACTATCTGGTCCCCCCGCAACAGGCCATCTGGTTGCCCGCCGGTCTCGAGCACGACACCCATCTCAAGGGGGACGTGACCACGTTGTCGGTGCTGTTCGAACCGGCACTGATTCCTGGGTATGCCGACCGGGCCCGCATCTTGGCGGTGTCGCCGCTCATGCGGGAGATGCTCGTCTACTCGTTGCGCTGGCCGTTCGCCGACACCGCCGCCGAGCCGAGGTCGGAGAGATTCTTCCGGACCCTCGCCGACCTCGTCGTCGACGCACTGGCCGCGGAGACACCACTGCTGCTGCCCACCTCGGACGACCCGCTGGTGGCGGCGGCGATGCGTTATACCCGCGATCACCTGGCCACCGTCACCATCGAGGACGTGAGCCGGGCCGTCTCCGTGTCCGAGCGCACGTTGCGCCGGATGTTCACCGCATCGGTGGCGATGTCGTGGCGGGACTATCTGACGAGCGCGCGCATGCTGCGGGCGATGACGCTGCTCGCGACGCGAGAGCAGACTGTGAGCTCGACGGCCACGGCAGTCGGCTTCGACAGCCAGGGGTCGTTCACCAGGGCATTCACCCAGTTCAGCGGGGAGACGCCATCGTCCTATCGCAGCCGGGTCCGGCAGGGCTCCGAGCAGCCGGGCTGAGGTGTGCGCGCTGATCGGCCACTCGTTGCCACGTGCGGGCGCGGAGTCGTTACAGTGTTCGCGTGACTGAACGGACTCTCGTACTCATCAAGCCCGACGGCGTGGCCCGCAACCTGGTCGGCGACATCATCGGACGCATCGAACGCAAAGGGCTGACCCTGGTGGCCCTCGAACTCAAGCAGGTCAGCGACGAACTGGCCCGCGGCCACTACGCCGAGCACGAGGGCAAGCCCTTCTTCGATTCGCTGCTCGAATTCATCACCTCGGGTCCGCTCGTGGCGGCCGTCGTCGAGGGTCCGCGTGCGATCGCTGCCTGGCGGCAGATCGCCGGCGGCACCGACCCGGTGGAGAAGGCTGTGCCGGGCACGATCCGTGGCGACTTCGCACTGGTGACGCAGGAGAACCTGGTGCACGGCTCGGACTCGCCGGAGTCGGCCGAGCGCGAGATCGCGCTGTGGTTCCCTGGGCTCGACTGACCAGGCCCGAAGCGATCCAGTCGCGGCCGGGCGGCCTCAGGATGATGTCCTGAGGCCGCCCGGCCCTTCCCGGCGCAGTCACTGACGCCGGTGTTCCTCTACCTTCCGCGTGACTGCGACCCGCTCCAGCAGGCACCGCGACCGCACCCCATGCACAGTCCATGCCGCAGCGCAATGCGCGTTGGTTACGGCAAACGGACCGCGGTGTGGGATACTGGGGAGAGTTATCGTCGACACACTTTGTTGACGGTGACCGATGCCGGTCCGCTCGTCATCCCCACCGCGTACACGTCACATTCGTGCGCACGTGGTGGTGTGGATGTTTGACGCAGCCGGACATCACCCAGCAAGGCGCCACGCCTTCCCTCCGCTACCGCGGAGCGGGCACCGGCGCGAAGACCACACAACACCGGCCACGGCCGGGACACAGAGTTAGGCCCCCGCGTGGCCGCGTCAGCCCGACGCGCCCGGGGGCTCAAGGAGACTGAGTGACCGACAACGGGTCGCCTGCTGACGCCAACGACGCATCAGCACAGGCAGACGAATTTCCCATCAAACTGCGCGTTCACGCCCTGGCTCGGAAGCTGGGCATCACCAGCCGCGAGGTGCTCGCCCACCTGGCCGAGATCGGTCACGGCGCACGCTCACCGCAGTCCAGCATTGACCGTGAGGTCGCCTACACCGTTCGTGACCGGGTGACGGGCGAATCCCCGGATACCGATGCCCCGGATACCGATGCCCCGGTCGCGGAAGCCCCGGATACCGGCGTCGCCGAGACCGAAGCCACGTCGGCGGAGACCACCGAGCCGCAGGCCGAGGTCGTCGAGACGCCCGAGCCCGGGGTCCCAGCCGCCGAGACCCCAGCCACCGAGTCCGAGGTACGGAAGGCCACGGCGGGTGAGTCCGCCGACGAGCAGCAGGCGAGCGACACCCCGCAGCGGTCCATCGATTCCCTGTTCTCCGCCGCGGCCACCGCCACATCCGAAACGGCCGTCGCGCCGGCACCGGCCGAGGCGACGACCGTCCCGCTGTTCCTGTCGCCCGAGATGGCCGAGGACCTCGCCACCGGTACCCGGTCCGGCAGCGCCGGGCCCGGCTCCGACGAGCGGGACACGCCGAGGGTGTCCGACGCCGATGCGGGCGACGACGCCGAGCAGGCAACCGACGGTGCGGACGACGACGATGCCGAGTTGGGCGGCAGCCGGTCGCGCCGCAGGCGGCGGGGTCGCCGGGGCCGGGGCCGGGGCCGGGGAGACCAGAGCGAGGCCGGGGACCGGTCCGACGATGAGCACGACTCCGCCGACGGTGAGGACACCTCCGGTGAGGACGCCGCGGCGACCTCCGACGAGGACGACACCCCTCGCAAGGAACGCCGGCGGCGCCGTCAGGCCACCGGTGACGATTCCGCGGCCGCCGATGACGCCACGCCCGCTGCGGAGCAGGCGGATGAGTCCGCCGCCGACGAGGACTCGGACTCCGCCGGTGACGCTGTTTCGGAGGACGGCGAGGACTCCGACAACGACGATGCTTCCGAGTCGGGAACCTCCCGCCGCCGCCGCCGCCGCCGTCGCCGCAAGGGCAGTGACGGTGACGAGGCGTCCCCGGACGACCCGCCGAACACCGTCGTCCACGAACGGGAACCGCGCACCAAGCGGGCACGCGACGAGGTGCAGGGTATCTCGGGTTCCACCCGGCTCGAGGCCAAGCGGCAGCGCCGGCGCGACGGCCGTGACGCGGGTCGCCGCAGGCCCCCGATCCTGAGCGAATCGGAGTTCCTGGCACGGCGCGAGGCCGTCGACCGGGTGATGGTGGTGCGCGAACGCGCCCTGCACGACCCCAACTCCGAGGACTACACACAGGTCGCGGTCCTCGAGGACGGCGTGCTCGTCGAGCATTTCGTGACCACCGAGACGTCGTCGTCGCTGGTGGGCAACATCTACCTCGGCCGGGTGCAGAACGTGCTGCCCGGCATGGAGGCGGCCTTCGTCGACATCGGCCGCGGCCGCAACGGCGTGCTGTACGCCGGCGAGGTCAACTGGGATGCGGCCGGACTCGACGGTGGTTCCCGCAAGATCGAGCAGGCCCTCAGGCCCGGTGATTCGGTGCTGGTGCAGGTCAGCAAGGACCCGGTGGGGCACAAGGGTGCCCGCCTTACCACGCAGATCTCGCTGGCCGGTCGCTATCTGGTGTACGTGCCGGGCGGGTCGTCGACGGGCATCAGCCGCAAGCTGCCCGACGTGGAGCGTAAGCGGCTCAAGCAGATTCTCGCCAAGCTGCTGCCCGAAGATGCGGGCGTGATCATCCGTACCGCGTCCGAAGGAGTGAGCGCCGACGAGCTGGGCGCCGACATCGCGCGTCTGGAAAGCCAGTGGAAGAACATTGAGGCCGCCGTTGACGATGCCAAGGGCAAGTCGGGCAGCGGTGCCCCGCGCGCGCTGTACGAGGAACCCGATCTGCTGGTCAGGGTGGTTCGTGACCTGTTCAACGAGGACTTCAAGAAGCTCATCGTCGAGGGCGACAAGGCGTGGAACCTTGTCGAGCGGTACGTGAGCTCGGTGGCGCCCGACCTGATGGAGCGGGTTGAGAAGTTCACCAAGCGGCACGCGGACGCACCCGACTCGTTCGTGGTGCACCGCATCGACGAGCAACTCGCCAAGGCGCTCGACCGTAAGGTGTGGCTGCCGTCGGGCGGCACACTGATCATCGAGCACACCGAGGCGATGACCGTCATCGACGTCAACACCGGCAAGTTCACCGGGTCGGGTGGCAACCTCGAGGAGACGGTGACCCGCAACAACTTGGAGGCCGCCGAGGAGATCGTCCGCCAGATGCGGCTGCGCGACCTGGGCGGCATGATCATCGTCGACTTCATCGACATGGTCCTCGAATCCAACCGCGACCTGGTGCTGCGTCGGCTGACCGAGGCGCTGGCCCGCGACCGGACCCGCCACCAGGTGTCGGAGGTGACCTCGCTCGGCCTGGTGCAGATGACGCGCAAGCGGCTCGGCACCGGACTGCTGGAGGCGTTCTCCACCACCTGCACCGCGTGCGCCGGGCGCGGCATCATCGTCCACCAGAATCCGGTCGAGGTGCGGGCCGAGGACCAGTCCCGGTCCGAGGGTGGGTCGAAGCGCTCACGCAAGGCCAAGAAGCGCGCGGAACAGGCCGAATCGGGCAAGCCCGCGCACAGCCCGTCCGAGCATCCGATGTTCCGGGCGATGGCCGCGCATTCGCACGATCACGATCACCACGAGAGCGCCACCGGCGCCGACGGCCTGCCGGTCGAGGAGGCCGCGGCCGCCGCCGACACGGTTGCCGGGACCGTCGTCGCCGAAGCCGTTGAGATCGTCATCACAACCTCGGACGAGGACAGCGCGCCTGACGCCTGGACCGCGGTCGCCGACGGTGCGGTCGACACCGACTCGGAGACCGCCGATGTGGCTGATTCCGCGACGGCGGCCGACACCGGCGACGCACCGGCCGCAGACGAGGCCGAGGCCGCCACCGCAGCCCTCGTCACCGACGGGGCCGACGCGACCGGAGCGGACGAACCGGGCACCGCCGATGCTGTGAGCGATGCCGGGGAACGTACCGAATCCGCAGGTCAGGACTCGGCCGAGGGAGAACCTGAGCAGGTCGCCCCGGCCACGAACGGCAACCGCAGGCGGCGGGTGGTCCGGGTGACCTCGCCGACCACAACCACCGAACCGGTGGTCATGACGGCCGCTCCGGCGGCCACCGGCGGGGACAGCACCCCGGTGACCACGTCGGGGCCGGCCTCGTCCGCCCCGGCGGCCAAGGCGGTGGCGGTGCGCCGCAGGCCACGTAGGCGTTCGGCGGGCAGGCCGGCGGGCCCTCCCGTCGAGGAGTAGGGGTGGTCCGTTCGGGGACGGGGCTGGTTTGACCCGGCGGGCGGCGGTCCCGTAACCTTGAACGGTCGCCTTCAGCGGACGGTTTGCGCTGTGCCGGATTCACATCCGGCACACGGCTGCTCACCTTCCGGACAGGCATTCTGGTGTGATCTGCGGTGACCCTGACAACTGGTCCGGGGTGTATTGCGGCCCGCGTCAGGTAGACAACCACAGATCAAGATCAGTAGAGCGCCGGAACCGCGGATGTGGGATCGGCCCGACTAGACGAGTTAGAGGACAGCTTCGATGGCAACGTACGCGATCGTCAAGACCGGCGGTAAGCAGTACAAGGTCGCTGAGGGCGACATTGTGAAGGTCGAGAAGATCGACAGCGCGCCCGGCAGCACCGTGAGCCTGCCGGTGGCACTGGTCGTCGACGGCGCCCAGATCACCACCGACGCCGATGCGCTGGCCAAGATCTCCGTGACCGCCGAGGTCGTCGAGGAGACCAAGGGCCCGAAGATCCGCATCCACAAGTTCAAGAACAAGACCGGCTACCACAAGCGCCAGGGGCATCGTCAGAAGCTGACGGTCCTGAAGGTCACCGGCATCAACTGACACCCACCGGGGCCGCCGTCGCCGGTCGTCGGCAGCGACAGCCCCGCAAGCAAGACCTAAAGATTCCTCAGGAGGACTGACATGGCACATAAGAAGGGCGCGTCCAGCTCGCGCAACGGTCGTGATTCCAACGCCCAGCGGCTCGGCGTCAAGCGCTTCGGTGGCCAGCAGGTCAGCGCGGGCGAGATCCTGATCCGCCAGCGCGGCACCAAGTTCCACCCCGGCGTGAACGTCGGTCGCGGCGGCGACGACACCCTGTTCGCGCTCGCCGCCGGCGCGGTCGAGTTCGGCACCAAGCGTGGCCGCAAGACCGTCAACATCGTCGCCGACACCGCTGCGGTCTGATTCCCGCCCCGGTGACGGGGTGAGGAACAACATAGCCTCGACAGAGGGTGCACAGGGAACCAGCCCTGGGCGCCCTCTGTTGGTGTTTATGGACCTGTTCGCCGCGGGCCCTGTGTTAATTGTGTAAAGATTCCACCGATCAGGAAGTGAGAGTGGCGATGTCTCGGTTTGTCGACCGCGTGACCATTCATGTGACGGCCGGAAACGGCGGCCACGGATGCTCGTCGGTGCACCGGGAGAAGTTCAAGCCACTCGGCGGACCCGACGGCGGCAACGGCGGCAACGGGGGCTCGGTGCGCCTCGTCGTCGACCCGCAGGTGCACACGCTGCTCGACTTCCATTTCCGTCCGCACGCCAAGGGCACCAACGGAAAGCCCGGCATGGGTGACAACCGTGACGGGGCCACGGGTGAGGACCTGGTGCTCAAGGTGCCCGACGGCACCGTCGTCCTCGACGCCGACGGCAAGATCCTCGCCGATCTCGTCGGCGCGGGAACCACTTTCGAGGCCGCCAAGGGTGGTCGCGGGGGCCTGGGCAACGCCGCGCTGGCCTCCAGGGCACGCAAGGCTCCCGGATTCGCGCTCCTCGGTGAGGAGGGCCAGGCGCGGGATCTGGTGCTGGAGCTGAAATCGGTGGCCGACGTCGGTCTCGTCGGTTTCCCGTCGGCCGGCAAGTCGTCGCTGGTGTCGGTGCTGTCGGCGGCCAAACCGAAGATCGCCGACTACCCGTTCACCACTCTCGTGCCGAATCTCGGTGTGGTGCAGGCCGCGGGCGACATCTTCACCATCGCCGACGTTCCCGGCCTGATCCCCGGCGCGTCCAGCGGCCGTGGGCTCGGTCTGGAGTTCCTGCGGCACCTGGAACGGTGCGCGGTGCTCGCCCACGTCGTCGACTGCGCGACACTGGAGCCCGGCCGTGACCCCGTCTCCGACATCGACGCTCTGGAGGCCGAGCTCGCCGCGTATCGGCCGGCTCTCGATGCCGACCACGGTCTCGGTGATCTGGCCGCGCGGCCCCGGGTGGTGATTCTCAACAAGATCGACGTCCCCGATGCCGCGGACCTCGCGGACCTGGTGGAACCTGAACTCGCACAACGGGGCTGGCCGGTGTTCCGGATCTCCGCGGTCAGCCACACCGGATTGCGGGAGCTCACCTTCGCATTGGCCAAGATGGTGACCGAATACCGTGCGGCCCAACCGAAACCGCAGCCGCGCAGGCAGATCATCCGGCCGGTGGCCGTCGACGACAGCGGATTCTCGGTGGCGCCGGACCCGGCTGTGGAGGGTGGATTCATCGTGCGTGGAGAACGCCCCGAACGGTGGATCGCGCAAACCCAGTTCGAGAATGACGAAGCGGTGGGCTATCTCGCGGACCGGCTGAACCGCCTCGGTGTGGAGGACGAACTCAAGCGCCTCGGTGCCGAACCGGGTGCCCCCGTCAGCATCGGCGACATGACCTTTGACTGGGAGCCGACCACCCCGATGGGTGACGACGTGCCGATCACCGGCCGCGGCACCGACATTCGTCTCGACCGTTCCGAGCGTGTCGGCGCGGCCGAACGCAAGCAGGCGCGCAAGGCGCGGCGCGGACGGTTCGAGGACGGCGATATCCATGAGTGAGCCGGCCCGGCGAGAGATACCCCAGAGCGACGTACGCAGCAGAATCGCCGAGGCCCGCAGCATCGTCGTCAAGATCGGCTCGTCCGCGCTCACCGACATGCACGACGGCCTGGACCGTTCGCGGCTCGATGCCCTCGCCGACGCCCTCGAAGCGCGGATGCGGGCGGGCACCAATGTGACCGTGGTGTCCTCGGGTGCGGTCGGCGCCGGCATCGCACCCCTGGGCCTGAAGAAGAGGCCCACCGACCTCGCCACCAAACAGGCGGCGGCCAGCGTGGGACAGCTCGCGCTCGCCCACGCCTGGGGCACCTCCTTTCACCGCTACCAGCGGACCGTCGGGCAGGTGCTGCTGACCGCCGACGACTTCGCAAACCGACGTCACCACGCCAACGCCCAGCGCACCCTGGAACGGCTGGTGTCTTTGGGGGTGGTTCCGGTGATCAACGAGAACGACACCGTCGCCACCAACGAGATCCGGTTCGGCGACAACGACCGGCTCGCGGCGCTCGTCGCGCACTCGATCCGCGCCGATGCGCTGCTGCTGCTCAGCGACGTCGACGGCCTGTACGACGGCGACCCGCGCAAAGTGGGGCCCAATGGGGAGCGGGCACAGTTCATCCCCGAGGTCCACGGCCCCGAGGACCTCGACGGGGTCATTGCCGGCTCCGGCGGCGCGCTTGGCACCGGCGGCATGGCATCCAAGCTGACCGCGGCACGACTGTCGGCCGACGCGGGTGTGCCGGTGCTGCTGGCCGCAGCCTCCGACGCCGCGCTCGCCCTGCAGGACGCATCGGTGGGTACGGTGTTCGCGGCGCGGGCCGAACGGCTCTCGGCGCGCCGCTTCTGGGTGCGTCACGCCGCAGACAGCAGCGGCTCGCTCGTCCTCGACGACGGGGCGGTGGCCGCCGTGGTCAACCGGCGCCGGTCCCTGCTGGCGGCGGGCATCGTTGACGTGAAGGGTGCCTTCTACGCCGGTGACGTGGTGGAACTGGTCGACCTGGCCGGCGCGGTGCGGGGGCGGGGAGTGGTGTCCTACGACGCGGACGAGATCACGCTGATGGAGGGCCGCTCCACCGCCGATCTGCCGCCCGACCTGCGTCGTCCGGTGGTGCATGCCGACGATCTGGTGGCCCGGTAGAGACAGACACACTGACAACGAAGGCCTGGCACCCGTGAGGGGCCAGGCCTTCGTCATGCGGGTGGATGGGTCAGCAGGTGCTAGGGGCGGGCTCGCCGCGGAACCGTGCCGACAGGAAGTCCATCGCGGGCACCACGCCGATCACCGCGGCACTCATGTGCTCAGGCGAGGGGGTGAGCATCGTCTGCACCTTGGTACCGGCCTTGCAATAGCGGCGGGTCGTCGCGGTGATCGAGTCGAGCGGGATCAGCACATCGGTGGGGCTGTGCCACTCGAAGATGGGTGCCTTGGGGATACCCGCGTACTGGTCGAGGCTGTTCTCGGCACCGATCTTGCGGAACGTCGGGTTCTCGAAGATCTGCAGACCGTGCTTGGCGACCTGGCGGGCGCTGTGGCCGGCGCCGATGCGCAGCACGTCATTGGTGCAGGCGTTGCGCATCTCCGAGAACATCTGCCTGCCCTTCGGCGACAGATAGTCCAGGAGAGTGATCTTGTCGGAGTACTCGCGGGCCAGGCCGATGGCCGCGGCGAAGGCCAGCCCGAACGCGGGGTGCGGACGGTTGTAGCCGAGGCCCTCGGCCATCTTGATCAGATTCATCGGTACACCGCCGTATGCGGCGCCGACGATGTTCAGCTTGGGTGCGTACTTGGGTGCCAGCGCCGCCGCCCACGCCGTCGCCATGCCGCCGCCGGAGTAGCCGGCCAGGCCGACCTTGCTGTACTTGACCCCGGCGGGCGTGAAGTTCTTCGTGGCGGTGATCGCATCAAGTGAGATCTGGCCGCCGAGCTTGGCGGCGCCGTATGCGCTGCGCGGACCGAGATGGTCGGGGATGCTCACCGTCCAGCCCTGCTGCAGCACCACATTGAGGGCCGGCGCCTCACGGATGGTGAGGTTGGGGTCCTGAGTCCATAGCACCTGCGACGGCGCACACTCGAGGCCGACGGCGTTGACGATGTGCTGGAACGACAGCAGCGGGCCGTTGGCCTTCTTACGCAGCGGCACGAGCACGGTGGTGATCGCCGAGATCGGGTTGTTCTCGCTGTCGTTGGAACGGAACTTGATCTGATATGTCTTCACGCCGACGAATGCGGGCGGGTTGGGCCGCGCGCGGGTGGAGATGATCTGCCCCTGCTTGTACTTCGCGATGTTCTTGGGGGTCGAATAGAAGCCGTCGTGCAGCGGGGTGGGCAATGCCGCGTTGATCTTGGCCAGGCGCGCGGCGTCGACCCTGCCCGGTTCGGCCGTGGCCGGTGCGGCGGTCAGGGTGCCGCAGACCAGGGCGGTCACCGCCAGCACGGCGGGCACGACCGCCCTGCTCCAGGATGTCCGCCTCCCGGTGGTGCGCTGTGCGTCGGTTGATCGCCTCGCGGTGCGATTCACGAGATGTCTCCCCATTTCGGCCTCTACCTGACAACAAAACAGCTGGGTCGTCGTGGACGAACGCCCCTGGAGGGCGCGCGGTGTTACCGCGCGCCGGTCCAAGAAGAGCGTGTCGCCGATGACACATCCCAGCGCAACCCAGGCCGATCACAAGTACCGGCCAGTATGGAAGAAGAGACTACCGCACAGCAAAGACACATTATTGACGAGGATGTAGTCCACATGGGTGAACCTCAGGGGGCAGGGCCCGGGCGCGTTATCCCACCGCGCCGGCGTGACGGCCCTGCTCCTGAGGCACGGCCACCAGCGGGTACACACCGTTTTCGTCGTGCACCTCGGTGCCCACGACCGGCGGGTTGAACACGCACAGCATCCGCATCTGGGTTTCGGCGGTCACGGTGTGCCGGTCATGTTCGTTGAGCAGATACATGCTGCCCGGCCCGAGCTCGTAGACGATGCCGGTCTCGCGGTCCAGCAGGCTTCCGGTGCCCTCGACCAGCCACACCGCCTCGATGTGGTTGGCGTAGTGGAACTCGTTGACCGAGCCGGCCTTGATGGTGGTCTCGTGGAAGGAGAAGCCGACGCCGTCGCCGCCGAGCACGATCCGCTTGGACACCCAGTTGCCCTTCGGGTCGGCCACCTCCCGCTCGGTGCCGCTGATCTCCTGTGTGGTGCGGACGATCACGCCACCACCTCCTCGACCGAGCGGGCCAGGATATCCAGGCCCCGGTTCAGGTCGTCGTCGGTGATGGTCAGCGGCGGCAGCAGCTTGACCACCTCGTCGGAGGGGCCGGAGGTCTCGGCGAGCAGGCCGGAGCCGAACGCGGTGGCGCACACCTTGCTCGCCGCGGTGGCCTCGTCGAACACCAGGCCGCGCACCATTCCGCGGCCGCGGGTGCTCAGCCCCTCGTGCCGGGTGCTGAGGTCGGTGAACACCTCGTGGATCCGCTCACCCTTGCGGTGTACGTCGGCGCTGAGCGTGCCGTCGGCCCAGTAGGTGTCGATGGCCTTGGTGGCGGTGACGAACGCCGGGTTGTTGCCGCGGAACGTGCCGTTGTGCTCACCGGGAGTCCACACGTCGAGCTCGGGTTTGATGAGCACCAGAGCCATCGGCAGCCCGTATCCGCTGATCGACTTGGACAGCGTCACGATGTCGGGCTTGATGCCGGCCTCCTCGAACGAGAAGAACTCGCCGGTGCGGCCGCAACCCATCTGCACGTCGTCGACGATGAGCAGGATGTCGCGGCGCCGGCACAGCTGCTCCAGTGCGCGCAGCCATTCGGCCCGGGCGACGTTGACGCCGCCCTCACCCTGCACCGTCTCGACGATGACCGCGGCGGGCCGGTTGAGTCCGCTGCCCGAGTCGTCGAGCACCCGCTCGAACCAGTTGAAGTCCTCCACGACGCCGTCGAAGTAGTTGTCGAACGGCATCGGGGTGGCGTGCACGAGGGGGATGCCGGCGCCGGCACGCTTCATGGAGTTGCCCGTCACCGACAGCGCGCCGAGGGTCATCCCGTGAAATGCGTTGGTGAAACTGATGATCGACTCACGGCCGGTGACCTTGCGGGCCAGCTTGAGCGCCGATTCGACGGCGTTGGCACCGGTGGGTCCGGGGAACTGGATCTTGTAGTCCAGGCCGCGCGGTTCGAGGACCTTCGAGGTGAACGTCTCGATGAACCGGCCCTTGGCGACGGTGGCCATGTCGAGGCCGTGGGTGATGCCGTCGTCGGTGAGGTACTCGATCAGTTCGGCCTTGAGGATCGGGTTGTTGTGGCCGTAGTTGAGCGAGCCCGCGCCGGCGAAGAAGTCGAGGTATTCGCGGCCGTCGGAGTCGGTGAGCCACGAACCGCTGGCACGGTTGAACACCGTCGGCCAGCTACGGCAGTAGCTGCGGACCTCGGACTCGTGGGTGGTGAACACCGAATCGTTGATGTGTTGGTCGAGAAGCTTCATGTTCTGCTCTCCTTGGAGTGATCGCACTGGCTAATCGGGTGTGAAAGTTGTGCGATGGACTGCGCCGACGGTCGTCGGGCAGAAAATTTGCGGCAGTGAAAGTCAGTGCGTGGTAACACTGTTCGTTGTGGTGCGGGAAACCGCGCCTGTTCCGGAAGAACTACGCGACCGGCGGTTCGAGCCGGTAAAGCTGCTCGGGCT
>NZ_BAED01000068.1 GCF_000241345.1 Gordonia amarae NBRC 15530 | reverse complement strand
GGCACGTCGCAGGAGTACGACGCGGTCCTGCTGTGCACCGGCTATCGCCGCAAAGAGCAGTTCCTGGGCGATCTTTCGGTCAAGGACGCGAACGTCCGCAACCTGTACAAGCACTTCCTGCATCCCGACCACGACGGGACGGCCGCCGTCATCGGGCTCACCCGGCCGTTCTCGGGCGGGGTGCCGATCTGCGCCGAGATGCAGGCCCGCTACTTTGCCCGGGTGCTGAGTGGGAAGCTTTCGGTGCCCGCCGATCTCGACGAACGCATCGCGCGGGAGAAGGCCTGGGAGGAGCACTTCACCGAGCTCAGCCCCCGGCACACCGAGGCCATCCCGTCGCAGGTGGTGTACATGGACGAACTGGCCCGCGAGATCGGCTGCCTGTTGCCCTGGTGGAAGCTGGTGCTCAACCCGAAGCTGTTCATTCAGGTGTGGTTCGGCAGCTTCAACCAGTCGTGCTACCGGATCGTCGGGCCGCACAACCTCGGCAAGGCCGCCGTCGACGACCTCTACTCCGAGCCGGTGGAGAACCGGCGGTTCGTCGCCTGGGACATGTCGGTGCTGCAGTGCGCACCGAAGCGGATGCATCCGCGCGACATCATGTAGTCGCCCGACACCTCAGGTCACCGCGCGGCCGGTCCGGACAATGTCCGGGCCGGTCGTCGTGTTGTGCGGGCGCTCACCAGACCGGTCGGGGCGTGCCGTCGCCTGCCAGGTCGTCGAGCATTCCGGTCAGTGTGCGCAGCGCGTCCGCACCCCACCGGCTGTCGATACGGGCAACCTCCCGCGCCGCCGCCCGCGACGCGGCCAGGGTCACCTCGCGCCCTTTGCCGGTGAGTTCGACGATCGATGCCCGGCGGTCCGCGGGATCGGGTCCGCGCCGCACGTAGCCGTCGCGGGTGAGTGTCTCGACGATGGCCGACGCCGACTGTTTGGTGATGCCGAGATGTTCGGCGATCTGATTGATCGACGCGCCGGCGCCGGAGATCCGCGCGAACACCAGACCGTGCACCGGCCGCAGTCCCGGGTGCCCTGCCGCGACGACAGCGCTGTTGATCTGTTCGGCGACAGCCGAACTCGCCCGCATCAGCAGCAGCGACAGGTCCTCCGCCCGAACGGTATCCCTTGACATATAGACAGCCTAACTGACTTAATTATAGTCAGTTCAACTGACTATCTGGTTCGGAGGTTTTTCCTATGCCCGTTTTCACCATGGCCGACGCCCGCCCGTTTCAGCTACACGGCGCGCGTTTCGAGTCCGTCGTCGCACCGTCGGCCGGCAGCGCCGAGCTGTGCGCCTGGCGGACCACCGTCGCACCCGGAACCACAGGTCAGCCGCACATCGTCAACCACGAGGAGGTGTTTCTGGTGCTCGCCGGCACCCCCACGATGACCCTCGACGGCACGCCGACGCGGCTCGCGCCGGGATCGGTGGTCTTCGTGCCGGCGGGCAGCAGCGTCCGGCTCGACAACGACGCCGATGAGGAAGCGCAACTCTGGGTGACCACCGTGGTCGGCCTGACCGCGTCCACCCCGGCGGGTGACCGGATCGTGCCGCCCTGGACGTTGTAGCAACGGACCCCCGCCGCCCCCTGCGCCGCGGAACCCGCCGGCACGGTATAGCACAAAACGCCGGGATTTGATATCTCCAATTATTCGATTTGCTGAAGTAACATATCCGAGGGTTTGCGCAGCCGCGCAGACACGACCATCAGATCGACCGAAATACACGTAGGGGATTTCATGCATCAGGTCTTTCGACGTTCCGCCGCTGCCGCTGCCGCGATAGCCGCCACCACGCTGATCGTCGCGGGGTGCAGCGACGACGATGACGACAACGCCTCGTCGTCGGCCACCTCGTCGGTGTCGGTGTCCACGGACGCCGGCGCGGGCGCCTCCACCGACGCCGGTGCGGGCGCATCCACCGACGCGGGCGCGGACGCATCCACCGACGCTTCCGGTGACGCCAACGCCCCCGGCGGCGACGTGAAGCTGCCCGCCGCCGACGGCACCGAGGTCAGCCTCACCGGCGCCATCGCGGGCAAGTACAACGCGGCCACCGACAAGCAGAAGACCGACCTCGGCAAGCCGCTGACCGGCGCCGACGCCTCCGGCACCAGCGAGAACGGGATGACCTTCCAGCAGTTCGACGGCGGCGTGATCTCGTCCAAGGGCGACACCGCCTACATCACGTGGGGCAAGATCCGCGACGCCTGGAACGTCAAGCGCGACGACACCGGCGCCCCGTCCGAGTCGGGCAAGGGCGGCTCGAGCGGCCCGCTCGGCGCCCCGACCAGCGACGAGACCGACGAGGGCGGCCTCAAGCAGTCGACCTTCGAGAACGGCAAGATCACCTGGGATCCGAAGACCGACACCACCGAGGTGACCGTCAAGGACAAGGTCGTTCCGGCGAAGTAATCCGCCCGGAACTCCACACAACTCACACTCCCAGCCCCACTCCGTAAAAACGTAGTGGGGCTGGGTGTTTCGCGCCCATATTTGTCGATGCACCCGAAATGCCGGAATAGCACGGCACTCCTTAGACATGATAAGAACGCAAACGCCTATTTTCGTTGACAGTTACGGGAGGTATACGAAATGGCGTCACGTTTCCGGAAGGCAGTGGTCCCGCTGGGACTCGGCCTGATCCTGGCCGCATCGCTGTCCGCTTGTGGCAGCGACGATTCCGGCTCCTCGGCATCGGGTTCCGGCAAATCCGACACCGCCCAGTCCTCGGGCGACGGCAAGGCCTCGCTGGAATCGGCATCAAAGGTGCTGTCCGCCAAGGGACTCAAGTGCATGGGGCCGACCGTCTTCGACGGCGACTCGGTCGTCGAACTCGAATGCACCGAAGGCCCCGATGGCCTCGACGTCCGGCTCAACCTCAAGAAGGATGTGCCCAACGCCATCGAGGCGGCGCGCAAGTGGGAAGAAAAGATCCAGTACGAGAAGGTCGACGACGAAAAGCTTCTCGAACAACTGACCTACGACAACGGCCGCAGCGGCATCCTGGAGAACAACGACTTCGTCGGATCGTGCTCGGCTCTGAAGAGCGATGCGCAGTGCGTCACTATCGCCAAGGAGAACGGCTGGACGTACACCTCCGACCGCGACCTGGCGAAGCAGATGAACAAGTACAACGGCTGGAAGGACACCGACCAGGCTAGCGCCGCCCTCGACCACCTCGACATCACCTGCGGCGAGAAGACCGACGATGTCAGCAAGGGTTCGGCTGTCGAATGTGACGACGCCCTGCTCGCCTTCGGCAACAGCCTGAGCGACCTGAAGAACGAGGCCAAGAAGGGCGGCGCCGACCTGAACGGCTTCACCTCGGTGTCCGACGGCGACTGGATCATGCTCTGCGCCCCGGACAACAAGGAAGTCTGCACCAAGGTCGCCGACTACACCGGCAAGAAGGTCGCCGAGGTCAAGTAATCCTCAACACCGGGGTTTTGCCAGGGGGTATCCGTCCGCTAACTTGAAATGAGGTTCAAGTAAGGCGGAAGGATACCCCCTATGGATACGTCAACGCTCTTCTCGCTCGAAGGCCGCACCGCGCTGGTCACCGGCGGATCGCGCGGCATCGGCAAGATGATCGCCGAAGGGCTGCTGCGTCAGGGCGCCCGTGTCTACATCACCGCCCGCAAGGCCGCGGCCTGCGACGAGACTGCCAAGGAACTGTCGGCGCTCGGCACGTGCGTGTCGCTGCCGGTAGACGTGTCCACCACCGAGGGCATCGCCGAACTGGTCAAGGCCTACTCGGCGCACGAGCAGTCCCTCGACATCCTGGTCAACAACGCCGGCGCGGCGTGGGGCGCCGGATTCGACGAGTTCCCCGAGAGCGGCTGGGACAAGGTGATGGACGTGAACGTGAAGGCACCGTTCTTCCTCACCCAGCAACTCAAGCCGCTGCTGCTCGCCGGCGCCGCGGGCGGACGCCTGGCCAAGGTGATCAACATCGCCTCCATCGACGGCCAGTCGCTCAACCCGATGGAGACCTACTCCTACCACGCCAGCAAGGCGGGCCTGATCCACCTCACCAAGCGGATGGCCGTGAAGCTGGCACCCGAGGGCATCATCGTCAGCGCCATCGCACCCGGCGCATTCGCCTCCAATATGAACAAGGAGGCCCGCGACCACGCCGACCTGGTCGCCGACCACATCCCGTCACGCCGTGTCGGGGTACCCGAGGACATGGCCGCGGCCGCGATCTACCTGGCTTCCCGCGCCGGCGACTACGTCGTCGGATCGACGATCACCGTCGACGGCGGCGTCAACATCGCCCGCTGAGTCCTTCCCCGAAGCACCGCATGCCCCGGCTGCCGTCACTCGGCAGGCGGGACACGTCGGCTTCTAGAATGGGTGGGTTCCTGTTCGCCATCGAAAGAGGCCACCCATGACCGCCGCACTCACCCCCGAAGCCGAGCAGTCGGTCAGCGACATCGCCGGACGGTACGGGCTGTCCACCGACGCGGTGGTGGCCATGCTGTACTCCGTCAACTCGGGCGGCGGCACCATGGCGCAGTTCTCCATCCCCGAACTCGGCGGTTCCGGACAGTGGATGCGTGGCGGAATGACCATGGTGGGCAACATGTTCGACAACGCCCTCAAGGCGCGCGTCGACAGTCTGTGCAATGAGCTGTCGCAGTTGCTGGCCACCACCGTCGTGTTCCCGCCGGCGGCCACCTCGCCTGTCGGTGGTTTCACCGCCAACAACTGGTGGCCCGCCGACCTCGGGGTACCCAGTTCGACGGGCGCGCAGAACGGGGTGCGCTACGCGATCTTCCCGGCCACCGCCCGCCTGGCCGTCGAATCCGGCGGTGTCACAAGGGTGTACGACACCGGTCAGCATCAGATCGGCGGTGTCCAGCAACAGCAGGGTGGCCTGGCCGGCACGGTGTCGTTCACCAGTCAGTTCGGCACCTTCGACACCACCAGCCTGGTGGAGCTGACCGGCGGACAGGTGGCGGCAACACCCGTCGCCGCACCCGCGCCCGAGCCGTACATGGAGCCCGCGCCGCAGTCTGTCGCCGAACCGGTGGCCCCCGCTCCCGACCCTTCGGGTGGGTCCGAGGACATCTTCGCCGCGATCGAGTCCCTCGCGGGACTGCATCAGCGGGGCATCCTCACCGACGAGGAGTTCGCGGCCAAGAAGGCGGAGCTGCTCGGCCGGCTGTGACGGCTTCGCGAGTTTCGTCCGAAATAGCGTCTGGCAAGGGCGATATATGCCCTCGCGAGACGCTATTTCGGACGATCCTTGCTCAGTCCGCGCTGAGCAAGACTTTCAGCGCCTTGGTCTCGGCGGCTCGGCCGAACACATCGTAGGCCTCCTCGATCTGTGACAGCGCAAACGTGTGACTGACAAACTTGTCGGCCGCAAGACGTTGCTGTTCAACCAGTTTCAGGAGCGTCGGCGTAGTCCGGGTGTTGACGAGGCCGGTGGTCAGCGCCACGTTCGAGATCCACAGATCCTCGATGTGCAGGGTCACCGATTCGCCGTGCACACCGACGTTGGCGACGGTGCCGCCGGGCCGCACGATGTCCAGCGCCATCTGGAAGGTCGCCGGGATCCCGACGGCTTCGATGGAGACGTCGACGCCGAGGCCGTCGGTGAGCGCGAGCACCTGCTGCTTCCAGTCGTCGGCACCGGACTGCACGATGTCGGTGGCACCGAACGCCCGGGATTCATCGAGGCGGTGCGCATCGAGGTCGACGGCGATGACCTTCGACGGGCCATGCAACTGGGCGGTCATGATCGCGGCGAGGCCGACCGGCCCGGCGCCGATCACCGCCACCACGTCGCCGACTCCGACGCGCCCGTTGAGTACGCCGATCTCATTACCGGTGGGCAGGATGTCCGACAGCGGAACCGCCTGAGCGTCGGAAATGGTGTCGGGCAGCTTGTACAGCGAGGTTTCTGCGTACGGAATGCGGACGTATTCCGCCTGGGTGCCGTTGATCAGGTGCCCGAGCAGCCAACCGAGCCCCGACACGCCTTCCTCGCCGAGGCAGTGCGAGTACACGCCGTCGCGACAGTAGGCGCACCGGCCGCACGAGGAAATGCACGAGATGAGGACGCGGTCACCGACAACCAGATTGGTCACCGCCGAACCGACCTCGGTGATCACCCCGACACCCTCGTGGCCGAGAACCCGCCCGTCATCGACGGTCGGTACGTCGCCTTTGAGGATGTGCAGGTCTGAACCACAGATGGTGGTGGCGGTGATCTTCACGATCACGTCGGTGGGTTTCTGGATCACCGGGTCGGGAACCTCTTCCCACGCCTTCTTGCCGGGACCATGGTAGACAAGGCCTTTCATCGTCACATTCCTTCCACGCACCGGGTGGGTGCCCGCTGGCACCCGCTGTGACCCTCAGTTGCCTGACGGATGCATTGTCGGCCATACGTCCGGGCCCGAACGTCGCAATGTGAGACGGCCCGCACCGGTCTGACCGCGGTGGCCGAGCGGTGCTCAGGGCATCGGGTCGGTGAGATACCGCTGGACGGTGGGGCCGATGTGGGCGGCGAGTTCATCGACGCTCATCGAGGCGATCGGGTCGAGGCCGACGATGTAGCGCAGCAACAGGATTCCACCGATCTGACTGGCCACCAAGGCGGTCCGGGTGGCAGCGGTATCCGGGTCGAGATCCGCGTTGGCTCCGAGTGCGCCCGCGATGATGTCACCGATGAACGTGCGCAGGATCGTCGACTCGGGGTCGGTGAGTTGCGCCCGTAGCAGGGCGATGCCCGCCTCCCGGTGATCGCCATCCCAGAATCCGATGACCGCGCGGACCACGGTCTCGCCCAGTTGAGCCCGGGGCACGGAGTGCAGTGCCCCCAGGACGACCGCCGGGTCGAGCGGGATGGCGACGGCGGCCAGGAACAGTTCCCGTTTGGTGCCGAAGTAGTGATGGACGAGGGCGGCGTCCACCCCGGCCCCCTCGGCGACGGCGCGGACCGAGGTACCAGTAAATCCCCGCTCGGCAAACAGGGTTCGGGCGCTGGCCAATACCGCTCCGCGGGTATCGGGGGAACCCGGCCTGCGACCGCCGCGCCGCCCGGTCATTCGGTCCTCCGGCGCAGCGTGGCGGCGGCCAGCGCGAGGGCCACGATCACCCAGGCGACGATGACGGCGACATCGCGCCACAGGGCACCGGTCGGAGCCGGGTGCGCTGCCACCTCTTTGAGGGCGTCGACGGCGTAGGTGAGCGGCAGGACGTCGGAGATCGCCTCCATCCAGCCCGGCAGTTGTGCCCGGGGCACGAACAGTCCGCACACGAACAACTGCGGAATGACGACGGCGGGCATGAACTGCACGGCCTGAAACTCACTGTTGGCGAAGGCACTACACAGCAGCCCCAGCCCGACGCCGAGAGTCCCCGACAGCACCGCCACCAGCCCGACGAGCCAGATCGACCCTTCCACGGTGAGGCCGAGCAGGCCGACGGTGACCGCGCACGCGACGATCGCCTGCGCCGCGGCGGTGAGCGAGAACGCCAGACCGTACCCGCCGAGCAGATCGAGCCGGCTGATGGGGGTGGTGAGCAGGCGTTCGAGGGTCCCCGAACCGCGTTCGCGCAGCATCGCTATCGACGTCACCAGGAACATCGTCACGAACGGCATGATGCCGAGCACCGGGGTCGCGAACTGGTCGAACCGGGCGGCGCCGCCGGGCAGGTCGTCGAACATGAAGTACAGCAACGTCATCATGACCGTCGGGATCATCAGCATCATCACCAGGGTGCGTGGATCGGCGCGCAACTGCCGCAGCACGCGCACTGCGGTGGCGCCGAGCAGCCCCGGATGGATGGGTGCGGCTGAATTGGTGTGTGTCACGGTGATACTCATTGCCCGCCTGCCTCGATGAGTGCCAGGAATGCCTTTTCGAGATTGTTGTGTCCGGTCCGGGCGCGCAGTTCGTCGGGGGTGAGTTCGGCGACGAGCCCGCCCTCGCGCATCAGGATCAGGTTGTCGCACTGTTCGGCCTCGTCCATCACGTGACTCGACACCAGCAGCGTGACGCCGTCGTCGGCGAGGCGCCGGAATCTGCGCCACAGGTCGGCACGGAGAACCGGATCGAGGCCGACGGTCGGTTCGTCGAGGATCAGCACCTGCGGCCGGGACACCAGCGCGCACGCGAGGGAGACCCGGCTCCGCTGCCCACCGGACAGGTCGCTCGCCTGAGCGTCGGCCTTGTCGTCCAGGCCGACCGCCGCGATCGATTCGGACACAGCGTCTTTCGTCCCGAAGATGGTGGCGAAGTAGTGAACGTTCTGGGCGACGGTCAGATCCTCGTACACCGACGCCGCCTGCGTGACGTAACCGACCAGGCCGCGCAGCTCCGGCGATCCCGCGGGCCGGCCGAGCACATCGACCTGCCCCGAGACGTGGCTCTGGGTGCCGACGATCGTCCGCAGGAGCGTCGTCTTGCCGCAGCCCGACGGCCCGAGCAGGCCGGTGATGGCGCCGCGTGGGATGTCGATGCCGATGTCCCGCAACGCCGGGTGGCCGCCGCGCCGGACGGACACCCCCGCGCACCGGATCGCCGACGACCCCCGCCGCGATAACTCACCGCCCGATGAATTCATCATGTGGTGAATTATTCACGCGTGGCGACGGCCACGTCAAGGGGTGGTTCTCAGTCCTCCAGCAGGCCGAGCACCGCGTGCAGCAGCACGTTGATGCCGTCGGCGCAGGCCTCGGGGGTCGAGTACTCGCGCGGGTTGTGGCTGATGCCGTCGTAGAGTCCGGGCACGAACACCATGCCGGCCGGACACAGCGCGGCGATCTCGCCGGCGTCGTGACCCGCACCGGAGGTGATCTCCTCGCTGCTGAGCCCGAGCCCGGCGGCGGCCTTGGCCACCCGGTCCCGCATCTGCGGCGGGAAGTGCACGGGCGGAGTCTGCGCGGTGACGGCGACCGAGATGGTGGTGCCGGTGCGCTCCTCGACGGCGCGCAGGTACTCGTGCAGGTCGATCGTCGCGCGGTCCATGGCGTCGCCGTCGTGGTTACGCAGGTCGACCGTCATCAGCACGTGCGACGGCACGATGTTGACGAGGTTCGGCGTCGTCTCGTGGCGGCCGACCGTGGCCAGCATGACGCCGTAGTCTCCGGAGGTCACCATCTCGTCGAGGCGTACCCGGATGAGGGCGGCGGCCAGTTCGGCGTCGCGGCGCAGCGCGTTGGGGGTGGCACCGGCGTGGGCGGCACGGCCCGAGATCTCCAGTTCCAGCCAGGTGATGGCCTGCACGCCGCGCACCACACCGATGTCGGTGCCGTGTTCGGCGAGGATCGGGCCCTGCTCGATGTGGCATTCCAGATAGGCGTGGGGACGTGCGGGCATCGGCACCACCTGGTCGCCGACGAGGCCGCGCCGGTCGAGTTCGGCACCCACACTCACCCCATCGCGGTCGGCTCGGGAGCGGGCCTGCGCCAACGAAATACGGCCGGCGGCGGTGGCGCTGCCGAGCATATCGGTGCCGAATCTCGCGCCTTCCTCCTCGGTGAAGATCGCCACCTCGAACGGGCGCCTGGTGCTCACGCCGTGGTCGTTGAGGGTACGCACCACCTCCAGGCCGCCGAGCACACCGAGGCAGCCGTCGAAGCGGCCGGCGGTGGCCACCGAATCGATGTGACTGCCGACGAGGACCGGCGCGAGGGAGTCGTCGAGTCCGGCGCGGCGAGCGTACACATTGCCGACGGCGTCCATCCGGATGCTCAGACCGGCCTCCCGCATCCAGCCGAGGACGAGTTCGCGGCCGGTGATGTCCTCGTCGGTGAGGGCGAGCCTGCGCACACCCTCGAGATCGGTATCCGAATCATGGTAGGCACCAACCGATCCCAGCTCGCTCAGTGAACTCCAGAGCCGGTCGGAGTCGACCCGCAGCACCGCGGTGTCGTCCGGTGCGGCGCTCATGCCGGACCCGCTTGCACGCCGACGATGGCGCGGTAGTTGGCCGGGTCGGTGGCACCCTCGGTGGAGATCACCAGAACCGAGTCGGACTCGTTGATACCCAGCGCATCCCGGTGCGCCAGCAGCCCGCCGAGTCCGGCCGCACCACTTTCTCCGGAGACGATGCCGTCGGCGGCGAGCAGCCGCATCGCGTCGGCGACCTGGTCGTCGGTGATGGTCACGAAGGTGCCGAAGCCGGCGGACATGTCCGGCCAGGCGATGAGAGACGGTGTGCCGCAGTTGAGTCCGGCCATCATCGACAGTTGCGGACCGGGGATGGTGCTCACCTCACCGCGTTCGATGCTGACGGCCACGCAGTCGGCGTCGGTCGGCTCGACGCCGACGAGGCGGGTCTGCGGATTGCCGGCGAACGCGCGCGCGACGGCGGCCGCGAACGCACCGACTCCGATCTGGGCGGCCACCACCGTCGGCGGGGTCAGCCCCTGTGCGCGGTACTGGTCGAGTACCTCGCCCATCATCGTCGAATAGCCCTCGATGACCCAGGCAGGCGGTTCGGTGTAGCCCTCCCACGAGGTGTCGGAGACGACCAGGGTGGTGTCGGAGGCGAGCGCGGCGCTCGCGGCGATGGCGTCGTCGTAGCCGCCGTCCACGACCTGCACCTCGGCGCCCTCGCTCCGGATGGCCGCGATGCGTTCGGCCACCATGTCACCAGGCACCAGGATGATCGCGTCGAGGCCGAGCAGCCCCGCCATGCGGGCGACGGCGCGGCCGTGATTGCCGTCGGTGGCGGCGCAGAGCCGCAGGCCGGAGCCCGCGAGGCGGCCGGCCAGCGCGTCCAGCGTGGGGATCTCCTCCTGCGTGGCACCCAGGTGAGCCAGGAGTACGCGGTAGGTGGCCCAGGACGCGCCGAGCACCTTGAACGACGGCATGCCCAGGCGCGCGGACTCGTCCTTGACCAGCACCGACGATGCACCCAGAACGCGGGCGGCCGCTGGCGCGGCGGTCAGCGGGGTCGCCGCGTATCCCGGGAGGGTCCGGTGGAACCGTGCGGGCTCGGCGGACAGCGCACCCACCCGGGCCGGCGCACACATCGCGTTGGTTACGACACGGGGTTCAGGCACTGCGGGCTCCTTCACGATTCAGCGTGGGCAGCGAACTAACTTGTCTGACAACTAGCACGATACCAATCACCTGGTAGTCTGCTAGTCTTCGATTCCAGGTAGTTGTGAACAGCCTTCAGGTTCACTCCGGCGCGCACAGGGAGGGCCCAGATGTCCGCAGGAACGAAGCCGCCTGTCAGCAGAGACATCTCCCGCATCAGGGCGCGGCGCCCGCTGCAGTCGGAGATCCGGGACACCATCCTGCGCGAGTTCATTCTGTCCGGGAAGTTGCGCCCGGGCGACAAGATGCCGTCGGAGAACGAGCTGTGCGAGATCTTCGGCGCCTCGCGGGTCACCATCCGGACCGCGATGCAAGGACTCAAGGACGCCGGTTACATCCGCATCGTGCGCGGCTCCGGCTCGTGGGTGCTGCCTCGGCCCGAGGCCATCCGTTCGGGTCTGGACCGGCTGGTCTCGTTCGACACCTTCGCATCCGACTCGGGGCGCCCCATCGACACCGGCGAGCTGGAGATCGTCCACCTCGCCCCCGGCGACGACAAACACTGCGAGGTCTTCGAGGGTGCGGACAGCTCCGGGGCAACGGGTTTCACCCGCGTGAGCCGCACCAAACTGATCGACGGCCGGGTGGTCGCGTGGATCGTCGACTACGTGCCCGACGAGGTACTCAGCACCGACGAGATCCGCCAGTCGTTCAAGGGGTCGGTGCTTGATGTGCTGCTGGACCTCGACAGCGCCGCGTACTCGGACTGCACCATCATCCCGGTGATCGCCGACCCCGAGATGGCCGACCGTTTCGGCTGCGCCCACGTCCCATTGCTCCAGATCAGCGAGCTGACCCGCGCCGAGTCGGGCCGCATCATCAACCGCAGCGAGGCCTGGCTGGCCCCCGATGCGTTCACCTTTCAACTGCGGCGCCGCCGCGAGAACTGACATCTCACCGCTCCGCCAGCAACGCCGCGAAGATGGCGCGGTAACCCTCGACACCGGCGCACAGTTCGGCCAGTGACATCGACTCGTCGGCGGTGTGCGCCTGACCCGGATCGCCGGGGCCGAATCCGACGGTGGGAATGCCTCGCCTGCCCGCGCTTTCGGAGCCGTGGGTGCAGAACTGCCACGTGCCGGTCCTCGCCCCGGAGTCGTTGCGGCGCAAGGCCGCGAGCACGTCGGCGACCGGCCACTGTTCCGGATCCTGAAACCACGCCGGTGCGTAGACGGGGACGTCGACGTCGTGTCCGCGCCAGGTCCGCCAGCGTGCCCGCGCCGGCCTGATATCGGAGCCCGCCCCGTGCGCGCGTGCGACCGGCTCGACGACGGCACGGATCTCCTCGAGGATCGACAGATCGGATTCGCCGACGACCGTGCGGCGATCGAACACCGCGACGCATCGCGACGGGACCGTCGACTGGCTCGGATACGGTTCGGACCGGATGCTGACCAGGGTGAGCAGCCCGGCACCGAAATGTGGATCCTGTTTCAGCGGCAGCCCGCGCAGCGCGATGATCGCCTCTGCCATCACCTCCACGGCGTTGATCCCCGCCTCCGGGAACGCCGAATGTGATGCGGTGCCGATGATCTCGACCTCGACCTCGGCGCGGCCGCGCTGGCCGATGCGCAGCGTGCCCGCCGACGGCTCCCCGATCACCACGACGTCGGGGGTGACCTGATCGAGGATGCGGCCCAGCGACGGCCCCTCGGCGAGTTCCTCGTCGACCGAGCCCGAGATGACGAGTCTGCCGCAGAACCCAGGGTGCCCGGCCAGGCCGTGGGCGGCGGTGATCGCCGCCGCCAGTGGGCCTTTGGTGTCGACGACACCACGGCCGACGATCCGGTCACCGACCACCTCGCCGGCCGGGTCGTGGGTCCAGCGCGAGAGGTCCCCGACCTCCACGGTGTCGACGTGGGCATCGAACAGAACCGTCGGACCGGGGCCGAAATCGAGGTGGCCCATGGTGTTTCCCCAGTCGTCCACGGTGACGGTGAAGCCGTGGGCGTCGAGGATGCATGCGAGAGCCTTGGCAGCGGGTTCGGCCGCCGGCGAGACGCTGGTCGCGGCGACAAGCCTGAGGGTGCTCGCGACGACGTCGGCCTGCACCGTCGTGGGCGCGCCGCCGATCACCGGTGGTCCCCCGCCCGGTCGATGCGGCTCTGCGCCCCGGACACCGCGCCCGGCCGGGCACCGGTATGACTACCGTTGTCCCACACCGCGGTTCCGCCCACGGTGACCAGCTCGACACCGGGCGGCCCCTGATGCGGTTCGTCGTACGTGGCGGTGTCGACATAGCGTGCCGGGTCGATCAGGACCAGATCGGCCCGCTTTCCTACGGCGATCTCGCCGCGGTCGTCGAGACCGAGCACACCGGCCGGGCCGGTACTGAGGCGGCGGATCGCCTCCGGCACGGTGATCAGCTTCTCGCGCAACGCGTATCGCCCGAGAGCGCGGGGTGCGGTGCCGTACAGCCGCGGATGCGGGTGCGGATTGAACACGCCGTCGGACCCGACGAGCGCACCCGACGACGAGAAGATCTCGCGGACAACCTTTTCCGTGGAGTAGTGATCGATCATGCAGGCGTCGAGTTCGGTGTCGCTCAGGAGGTCGAGGACCGCGAACGCCGGGTCGGTACCGGCGTCCTCGGCGACCTGCGCGACGGTCTTGGACACGGCGTCGCCGCGTTCACCGCCGGCCTGGGTGATGACGATGTTGTCGGGTCCGCACGCCCCGAACAGGTTCTCCCAGTTGGGTAGTCCGGCGTACATGTCGCGGGCCATGCGTTCGCGTTCGGCCCGGTCCCGGACCCGTTCGAGAGTGGCCTGCGGTCCGCCGTCGAAGGCGTAGCCGGGCAGCAGCGCCGACAGCAGGGTGCTGCCCGCGCCGTACGGGTACTGATCGCAGGTGAGGCGGATGCGGTCCTGCGCCGACGAGAGCGTGTGAAGCAGATCCGACAGCAGGTGCGGCACCCCGACGAGTTTGACGTGGGAGACGTGCAGGTGCGCGCCGGTCTGCTCGCAGACGCGCACGAACTCCGAGATGGAGTCGATGACCCCGGCCGCCTCGTTGCGCACGTGCGGGACGAGTGGCACACCGTATTCGGCTGCGGTCTCGGCGAGCCGGCGCAGTTCGTCGGTGCCAGCGTAGAGGCCGGGCGCGTAGATCATGCCGAATGACACCGCCCGCGCCCCGGCACCGAGGGATTCGGCGACCAGATCCTTCATCGCCGACATCTCGCGGCGGTCGGGGGCGCGGTTGGCGTTGCCCATCACCGACTCCCGGACCGCGCTGTGCGGCACGCAGGCCGCCATGTTCGCCGACGGCCGGGCCGCCTGCAGGGCGTCGAGATAGCTCTGCATCGAGCGCCATTCCCAGGTGGCGGCGTCACTCGGCTCCAGACCCTGCAGGTAGCGCCGCCGGGTGCCGACAGTCGCGTCGGTCAGCGGGGCCGGCCCGAGTCCGTCGGGGCAGATCAGTTCGGTGGTGAAGCCCTGGCCGACCTTCGCTCCGAGCAGCGGGTCGTCGAACGGCCGCAATGCCGAATGCGCGTGGAGGTCGATGAAACCGGGGCACAGCAGCCTGCCCGACGCGTCGACGGTGCGGGCCGCCGAGCCGATGCTCAGGTCCGGGCCCACCGCGGTGATCAGCCCGTCGTCCACCAGGACATCGGCGCGCCGCACCCCGTCGACGGACACGACATCGGCGTTGCGGATCGCCAGAGCAGCGTCCATGCCATCACCTGCCTACTTGTATGACAACTGCCCTTTGTCTACCACATCCTCGCCGGTGAACGCGGGTAAAGGCGTGCCGATTTGTTACGCGCGCATGTCGGCATGAAACGTTTATTCGATAGTTATTGACAGTTGTCCTACAAGTTGCGAGTGTCAGTTCAGTCGGGTGGTCCACACGGCCACTCCGGGGTGTCGGGACCCCGCCGCATGAGCCGCCGACCGAACAGGTTCAGCCCAGCCGAGGAGGCCGCGATGTCCGCAGATCTCACCGAACCTCACGACGCCTCGAGAACAGAGATGACCGGGACGGCAGATATCGCCATCGCGGGTGACGCTCAACTGACCAACAACGATCTGCTGCCGGTGCCGCTGCGCCAACGCACCTGGGGCGTGTGGAACTTCGCCGCCCTATGGATGGGCATGGTGCACAGCGCCTTCGGCTTCGCCGTCATCGGCGGCATGATGGACAACGGCATGACGGTGCTGCAGGCGCTGCTGGTGGTGCTGCTCGGCAACCTCGTGCAGATGTGCCTGATGGGCTTCACCGGCCGCGTGGGCGCCCGCTATGGAATCCCGTTCGCGGTCTGGGCGCGATCCACCTTCGGTGTTCTGGGCGCCAACATTCCGGCCGCCCTGCGCGGCATCGTCGCGATCGGCTGGTTCGGTGTGCAGTCCTACCTCGGATCCACCGCGATCAACGTGCTGCTGGAGACCAGTTTCTCCGGCTGGCGCAACTGGAACACCGAGTTCGGCGGTGTGGCAGCCAATCTGTGGGTGTCGATGATCATCTACTGGGCGCTCAACCTGCTGCTCATCCGGCACGGCATGGAAACCATCCGCCGGTTCGAGGGCTGGGCGGGCCCGCTGATCTTCGTGGTGATGATCCCGCTGGTGGTGTGGGCGTTCATGCAGATGGACGGCTTCGGGCCGATCTTCGATCAGGAGTCGCACTACTCGTCGACGGGCAGCTTCATCACCAGCGGACTGCTCCCCGGCATCGCCCTGTTCATCTCCGCCAGTTGGGCGACGATGGTGCTGAACATGCCCGACATCACCCGCTACGCCAAGTCCAACAAGGCGCAGATGACCGGCCTGTTCTACGGTCTGCCCATCGCCACCGTCGTGTTCTACGGCATGGCCGCGATCGTCGTGTCCGGCACCCAGGCCGCGACCGGGAAAACCCTGTGGAATCCCGCCGATGTTCTTGTGGCCATTGACAACCCGGTCGTATCCATCCTGGGTGCCCTCTCCATCGCCGTCGCCACCATGTCCGTGAACCTGGCCGCCAACATCATCTCGCCGGCATTCGACTTCACCAACCTGTTCCCCAGGTGGCTGACGTTCAAGAGCGCCGCGCTGATCAGCATCATCCTCGGCTTTCTCTACATGCCGTGGAAGCTGATGGAATCGTCGGACACCCTGTTCTCGGTGCTCAACAATGTGGGCGCGGTGATCGCCCCCGCCACCGGCATTCTCATCGCCGACTTCTACCTGGTCCGCAGAGGCCGGCTCGACGTCGCGGCACTGTACCGCCGGGGCACCCAGTACGAGGGCTACCGCGGATACAACTGGTGGAGCCTGTCGGTGCTGATCGTCATGTCACTGTTCTGCATTCTCGGACAATGGATCTCCGCGATCGACTGGGCGTACGAGTACGCTGCGGTACTGGGCGTGGTCCTCGGCTTCGTCGGCTACCTCGCGGTGGTTCCGCTCGCCCGCAAGAGTTCCATCGGTGCGGCCTTCGAGCCGAGCGGCACCCTCGGTGTCGAACTGGACGAAATCGAACACACCGCCGCGAAGTAAGGAGTCCCACGCCGTGAGCACCAGAACAATTCTCAAGGGCGGTGTGGTCGTCAGCACCGACGGCCAGGCCCGCTCCGACGTCCTCATCGAAGACGACACGATCATCGCGCTCGGCACTGACCTCGACGGCGACGGCCACGTCGTGGACGTGACCGGTTGCCAGATCCTGCCCGGACTCGTCGACAGCCACACGCACCTCGAGATGCCGACGATGGGCACCGTCACCGCCGACGACTTCGCCTCCGGCACCATCGCCGCGGCGGTCGGCGGCACCACCACGGTGATCGACTTCGCGATGCAGACCGACGGTTCGCTGCTCACCGGCCTGGAGACGTGGAAGGCGAATGCCCGCGACAAGGCCCACATCGACTACGGCTTCCACATGGCCGTCACCGATGCGTCCGAGTCGGCCATCAAAGAGATGGCCGACATGGTGGACGAGGGCGTGACGTCGTTCAAGGTGTTCATGGCGTTCAAGGGCTCGTTCATGGCCGACGACCAGCAGCTGCTGCGGGTGCTGCGGCGCACCGGCGAGACCGGTGGCCTGGTGCAGGTGCACGCCGAGAACGGCGATGCCATCGACCTCAACATCAGCGACGCGCTGTCGCGGGGTCAGACGGCGCCGGGCATGCACGCCACCACCCGGCCCGAATCCACCGAGCAGGAGGCGACGGGGCGGGCCATTCATCTGGCGACCTGGGCGAAGCGGCCGGTGTTCGTGGTGCATGTGTCGGCGGCGTCGGCGGTGCGGGAGATCCAGGAGGCCCGGATGAACGGGCTGCCGGTGTTCGGGGAGACCTGCGTGCACTATCTGACGCTGACCGAGGACGAGCTGCACCGGCCCGGCTTCGACGGCGCCAAGTACGTGTGTTCGCCGCCCCTGCGGCATGAACACGATCAGGATGTGCTGTGGTCGGCGCTGCGGCAGCAGGATCTGCAGATCGTCACCACCGATCACTGCCCGTTCAACTTCTGCGGCCAGAAAGAGCTTGGGCGCGACGACTTCTCGAAGATCCCGAACGGGCTGCCGACGATCGAGCACCGGCTGCCGCTGCTGCACGAGCACGGGGTCCGCACCGGCCGGATGACCATGTCCGAACTGGTGAACCTCACCTCGACAGCCCCCGCCAAGATGTTCGGCCTCGACCGCAAGGGACGCATCGCACCCGGCTACGACGCCGACCTCGTCGTGTTCGATCCGTCGGCCACCCTCGAGATCTCGGCGGCCAATCACCATATGGCCGTGGACTACACACCGTTCGAGAGCTGGACCTGCCACGGGGCGCCGACCATGGTGTACAGCCGCGGCGACCTGGTGTACGGCGACGGAGAAGTCCGCAGCACGCCCGGCCGCGGGCGGTTCGTGCGCCGCAGCACCGGCCCCTTCCCCGCCGGAGACATCACCAGGATATGACCGAACTCCTCGGATGCGCTCAATTGTGAAATAGACGCTGGTCATCGATGGTGAGTTCTGCCCATTGCCTGTTCCTGCCGCCCGGCAGATAGTTGTGGTGTCCGAAACGGACCCAGCTAACACAGGAGAAAACAATGAACATCACCAAGACCACCGCCGCCGCCACCATGCTCGCCGCCGCCGGCGCCGTCGCGCTGGGAGTTGTTGCCGGACCGGCCAATGCGGCCATCTACTCCAACAATCCGATCGATGTTCCGCAGTGCTCCTACGCCACCGGTACCCCCAGCCAGGAATGCCTGAACACCCCCACCTATCGGGTGACGACCTCGACCGGAAAGATGGTGGTCCAGTTCCGGGCCAACTACAACCATTGCTCCGATATCATCGCCCACATCATCGTCGACGGCCGCGAATGGGGCAGCCAGCGGGTGGGCCCGGGCCAGAAGGACGGCAGCTACTACATGAAGCTGACCCCGGGAACCCACAAGGTCGGTGTCCGTGCCACCGGTATCCGTGGTGGCTGCAACGTCGGCTACGTCAGTGCCTGGGGCGGCAACCTGCGCATCGAGACCAACGCCGACGCGGACAACGGCATCGGCTGATACCTGACCACCCTGATGGGAACTGACGACGGCGAACGCGTGATCGCGCGTTCGCCGTCACCGTGTCTGCTGGACTGGTGGTGGACAGTACCTCCGGCGTTGCCGGCCGTGTGTTCAGAACTCTTCGGAGAGAAGGAAATCAGGTATTCGATGGTGACGGATTCCGCGAGTGCTGTCTTCGGCCATCGGATCGAGTGTGAGGACAAGCTTCGGGTAGTTGTCGTCGATTGCTTCCAGCGGTGCGTACTCGCGTCGGCGAGTCTCCGGCGACAACTCGATGCTGGTGGCAACCTGAATGTAGAGAATATCTTCCCGCCGCGTCGCTACGAAGTCGACTTCGGCGGCACCTACCTTGCCGATTGTGACATCGTATCCGCGACGCCGAAGCTCCATCCAGACGATGTTCTCCAGGACACCGGGAAGACGCTGGTCTGAGTACCCGAATAGTGCGCGTACGATGCCATGGTCGCCGATGTAGTGTCTTTCGTCCGTGGCCAGCAAGGCCCGGCCGCGTAGGTCGTAACGAGGAACTCTCGTGATGACAAAGGCTTCCTCAAGTGCCGACAGATAGTTGAGTACTGTTTCGTGGCTGATCGATCGTCGCTGGGATTTCATGAAATCCGCTACCCGTCGTGCCGAGAACGGATTGCCGACATTGTCGATGGCGAAGGTGGCCACACGCTCAAACATGTTGGCGTCTCGGATCTTGTTCCGGGTGAGGACATCGCGTACGAGGGTCGACCGATAGATGTCGGTCACGACAGAGCGGGCATCGGATTCGTCGAACGGGACGACGTGAACACCGGGGAATCCTCCGAACCGCACGTACCTCGCGAATTCGTCATCTATCCGGGTCATATCACGCTGCGAGAATGCGTCTCCGAATGCGAGGTGTTCAGCGAACGACAGCGGCCAAACCTCGATGGAGACGTAACGGCCGGCGATGTAGGTAGCGAGTTCACCGGAGAGCAGGTGGGAGTTGGAGCCGGTGATGTAGAGGTCGGACCGGCCTTCTGCGACCAGGGAGTTGACCAGCTTCTCCCACCTGTCTACTTCCTGGATCTCATCGAGCAGGATGTAATTGCGTCCTTCGGAGGGAAGTGTGTCGCGGAGGAACGTGGGCGGTCGACAAGATCCACTTCGTCCCTTCTGTGGCGATTGTAATCGCCAACAGAGGCAAATCGGTTCATCGTGGCGACCATAATCGCCGCCCCAGGAGAGTCCCGGGGCGGCGATTGACGGAGCATCCGCTCACAGATAGGCCCCGGTGGGGAGCTCCGCACGGTAGTCGCCCGCGGAGATCACGCCGATCAGGTCGGCGGTGCCGATGTGGGCGGTGTCCTCGACGGTGAGGATGGCCCGCCGGACGGCCTCGCAGATGTCGGCGCCGCTGCGTTCGGGCGGTAACGCCCGCACCACCTGGCGGACGTCGACGGTGTGGTCGAGCGTCGACAGTGCCCGGGTGAGGATGCCTTCGGCAGCGTGATCGGATGGCAGGTCCATCTCGATGATGCTGTCGAAGCGTGAGGTCCGGATCGCGGCGGCGTCCATCGCCTTCGGGTCGTTGGTGGTGGCGATGGTGAGGACATCGTTGTGCTGCCGGGCCCCGTCGAGCGCGGTGAGGAACGCGCCGAGACCGGCGTCGGAGGACCCGCCGCGCCGGCCGGCATACAGGTCGACGTCGTCGAGCACCACCACCGACGGTGACAGCGCATCCGCCTGCGTGTACAGCGCGGACAGCGCCTGCGACCCGACCTCCGGGTCGACGAGCAGCACGGTGAAACCCCGCGCCACGAGTTCGTGGGCGACCACCCGGGCCACGGCGGTCTTGCCGACGCCGGGCAGTCCGGCCAGCATGATGCCCCGGCTGGTGCTGAATCCGGCGGCGAGCAGGATGTCGCGGCGGTCGGTGACCGAACGGATCGACAGGTCGATCTCGTGCCACACACGGGGGTCGACGATCACGTCGTCGCGGCTCACCGGTTTCGGGTCGATGATGTCGAATACCACCGAACCCCCGGATGCGAGCGAGGAGATCATCTTGCCGCGCAACGGGTTGCGCAGCCGCATCCGTTCGCGCAGCAGGCCGGCGGTGTCGGTGGCCAATTCGCGGGAGTCGGGACCGGCGATAATGGTGATGCCGTCTTCCGATCCGATGTAATGGCGGTCCTCGGCGGTGATCTGCACCGCGATGGGTTCGGTTCCCACCAGCAGTCCGTCGGGAAAGAATGCGGTCAGGCAACTGGGTACCGAGATGTCCTCGGAACCGAGCCGATGACTGGTCCACGACGGATCCGAGTCGTAGTTTCCGGGCCCGACAATCACCCGGTGTTCAGTCATGAGGTCGGCCATCACCAGCCCGCCGGCGACGAAGGTGGCCGGTGTCAGCGCGATGCGCTGCGCGACCAAAGTGCTTCGGCGAACAGCCATATGGGTTTCGAGGAAGCGGTCGGTCGACTCCTCGTCAGCGGCCGCCACCGCACCACCGAGCAACTCGGTGATGAGTTCGATGGCACGGCGAACCTGGAAGTGTTCGCCGCTGAGGTCAATGTCGGTCATCGGTCTGGTCTTTTCTCTCATCTCTTGGTCGGTTCGGTTGCGAGACAAGGCGAGACCGTACCAGCGGTCGGCGTCGGCGGTCGACCGATTTATCCACAGGCCCGGAACGAGAACCGGCGGCGAACTCGTTACGAGTTCGCCGCCGGACGGGGTGGAGCGGTCATCAACCGCGGGATTCAGCCGATGCCGTTGTCCGCGTCGGCGTTGGTCTCGATGCGCAGGTTGCCGCCCCAGGCGCTGACGTAGCCGACGTTGCAGCCACCACGGATACCGGTGGCACGGACACCGACCTTGTGGGTTCCCGGGGTCAGCTGCATGTAGTAGCTGCCGTCCTTCTGGCCCGGTCCGACCCGCTGGCTGCCCCATTCGCGGCCGTCGACGATGATGTGGGCGATGATATCGGAGCAATGGTTGTAGTTGGCACGGAACTGGACCACCATCTTTCCGGTCGAGGTCGTCACCCGATAGGTGGGGGTGTTCAGGCATTCCTGGCTGGGGGTACCGGTGGCGTAGGAGCACTGCGGAACATCGATCGGATTGTTGGAGTAGATGGCCGCATTGGCCGGTCCGGCAACAACTCCCAGCGCGACGGCGCCGGCGGCGGCGAGCATGGTGGCGGCGGCGGTGGTCTTGGTGATGTTCATTGTTTTCTCCTGTGTTAGCTGGGTCCGTTTCGGACACCACAACTATCTGCCGGGCGGCAGGAACAGGCAATGGGCAGAACTCACCATCGGTATTGTTATCAAGAACGGTATTCGGGGCGCCCCCTATTGCACCCCGGAGTCACCCGACGATCTGCACGGACACCGCTTTCAGTTGTGCCCGGCAGTTGCCGCAGGCCAGACGCGGGATGAAGGCGCCTCCGCACGCGATGTGTGTGAACTCCAAGGCCGGTCCCTCAGGGGCCCGGAACCAGCGTTGCCCCCAGGCGATCATCAGCGCGATCACCGGGAAGAACGCGGCACCCTTGTCGGTGAGGCGGTAGGTGACCCAGTCCTCGCGCTCCGGGCGGGGTTCGGTCACGGCCACGCCGAGCTCGACGAACCGGGTGAGGCGGTCGACGACGATCGTCGGTGGTGCGGTGGTGCGGTCGACGAACTCGCCGAAGCGGTTGGTGCCGAGTAGGAGTGCGCCCAGCATCGCCGACGACCAGCGGTCGCCGATCAGCACCATCGTGTGCGGCAGCACCTGGGAAGGATGCCCGGACGCGGCGGAGCGTCGTCGGGAGATGGAGTCGGGCACGCTCCGCGCCCAATGCCCGCTGGGGCCTGGGAGAGTGGTCACGTCATGCAGACCGGCCGCCGATTCACAGGTGTGGCAGATCAATTCGGGAACGAACTCGTTGTCGCACCCGGTGTGGCGCATCTGCGGCAGCGAGGCTCGCGAGTCCGGCGCCCACCGGCGTTCCCAGGCCCACATGCTCAGCAGGATCGGCCAGACGTGGGCGCCGCGGTGAGTCAGGTGGTACTCGAAGCGCTGCGGCCGCTCGCTGTAGCGGACCTTGCGAAACAGCCCGCGTTCCGTCAGGCCGGCGAGGCGGGCCGACAGCACCGCGTTGGAGATCGATCCACGCGCCATCCAGTCGCCGTACCGCCGGCAACCGTCGACCGCGTGGCGCAGAATCCACAGATTCCACTCGTCGCCGAGGATGCCGAGCGCCACGGCGATGGCGTTGGCGCCGCCGGGTTCGAGTTGCGTCGGCGAGTCGGTCACAGCGTGAGTCTATGCGCCCGTGCCGACCCCCGAAGTCTCCCGAAGCCCGTCAGACGCCGACGACGAACGACGCGACGGTACTGGTGCTGCCGCCGATGTTCAGGGTCGCGGCGCGGCGCGCGGCGTCGACCTGGTAGCCACCCGCTGCGCCGGTGACCTGCTTGTGCGCGTCGAGGAGCATCCGGACCCCGGTGGCGCCGACCGGATGTCCACCACCGAGGAGCCCACCACTTGGGTTCATCGCGACCCGGCCGCCGATCTCCAGGTCACCGTTCTCGACGGCACGCCAGCTCTCGCCCGGTGCGGTGAGACCGAAGTGGTCGATCGCCATGTACTCGCTGACGGTGAAGCAGTCGTGCGTCTCGATCACGTCGAGGTCGTCGACACCGGCGATGCCGGCCCGACCGAACGCGTCACCGATCGCGTCAGCGACGTGCGGGAACATCAGCGGCGCGTCGGCACTGCGGGCGAGTTTGTCCTCGAGGCCGAGTCCGACGGTGCGGTGGCCCCAGCCGAGGATCGTCGAACCGGTAACGCCGGGATGCCGGTCCAGATACCGGCCGGAGACCAGGACGACACCCGCACCACCGTCGGTGAGTGGCCCGCAGTCGGCCTTGCGAAGGCAGCCCTCGACGAATGGGTTCGCCGCGTCGTCGGCGGTGTAGAAAGCGGGCGGGAACTCCCATGCCCGCGATTGGGCGTTCGGGTTGCCCTTGCCGTTGCGATGCGCCAATTCTGCTATCCGCCACAGGTATTCGGGATCGATGCCGTAGCGTTTGGTGTACTCGTCGGCGATCCGGCTGAACATGTAGGGCCAGATGTAGCGCGCATCCTGGCCCTCACGGCCGATCCACGCCGCGCCCATCATGTTCTGCGTGCCGATGTCGCCGGGTACGTTGCGTTCCAGTTCGACGCCGAGCACGAGCGCGCAGTCGTAGCGGCCGGACTCCAGGTCGGCCATCGCCGCGAGAATCGCCAATGATCCTGACGCGCAGGCACCTTCGTGCCGGGAGGCCGGCACACCCCATAGTTCCTCGCGCATCGAGGCGGGCATCGCGCCGAGCTGGCCCTGCCCGGTGTAGACCTGCCCGAACGCGTTGGCCATGTGGATCACGTCGATGTCGGTGGCCGGAACGCCCGACGCGGCCAGCGCACCGTCGACGATCTCGGCCGTCAACGACGCGAGGTCCTCGCCCTCGCGGGTCAGGTTGCGGGCGAAGTCGGATTGGTAGCCGCCCGCGATGGTCACCGGGGTTGTCATCGATGCCTGCTTTCGTCAGTACTCCAGTTGGCAGAGTATGCACCCCAGGGGGCGCTTGACAAGCGTTTCGACGACCTGTCACTCTGCCAACTATAGGAATGATTCGGAAACCTCGGAGAAAGGCGGCCCATGGACATCGAGGTTGTCGGCAAGTTGTTGTCGACTCTCCCCGCGGACGACGACCATCCGTACCGGACCGGACCGTGGCGGCCGCAGACCACCGAGTGGGATGCCGACGACCTGCAGGTCATCGAGGGTGCGATTCCGCCCGACCTGGACGGCGTCTACCTCCGTAACACCGAGAACCCGCTGCACCCGGCGATCAAGAACTACCACCCGTTCGACGGCGACGGCATGATCCACGTTGTCGGTTTCCGGGACGGAAAAGCTTTCTACCGCAACCGATTCATCCGCACCGACGGCATGCTCGCCGAGCAGGAGGCCAGGCAGTCGCTGTGGGCCGGCATGGCCGAGATGCCCGACTGGGCGGTCCGCGAGGACGGTTGGGGTGCACGGCGCCGGATGAAGGATGCGTCCAGCACCGACGTCGTCGTGCATCGTGGCCGGGCGCTGACGAGTTTCTGGATGTGCGGCGATCTGTACCGGGTCGATCCGTTCTCCGCCCGCACGCTCGGCAAGGAGGACTGGAACGGCGGCTTCCCGTACCACCTGGGCGTCTCCGCGCACCCCAAGGTCGACGACCACACCGGTGAACTGTTGTTCTTCAACTACGGCAAGGACGCGCCGTACATGCACTATGGCGTCGTCGACGAGCACAACGACCTCGCGCACTATATCGACGTCCCGCTGCCCGGACCGCGCATGCCGCATGACATGGCGTTCACTGAGAACTACGCGATTCTCAACGACCTCCCGATGTTCTGGGATCCGGAACTCCTCAAGCACGACATCCACCTGCCCAAGCTCCACGCCGACACCCCGGCCCGGTTCGCGGTGATCCCGCGACGGGGCCAGACCTCCGACATCACGTGGTTCGAGGCCGACCCGACCTACGTCCTGCACTTCGCCAACGCCTACGAGGACGGCGACGAGATCGTCCTGGACGGCTTCTACCAGGGCGACCCCGAACCCGGCGGGGAAGGGATCACCGACAAGTGGCAGAAGGCGTTCCGCTATCTCGCCCTCGACCATCTGCAGACGCGGCTGCACCGCTGGCGGTTCAACATGGTCACCGGGGCCGTGCGCGAGGAACAGCTCACCGACACCATCTCCGAGTTCGGGATGATCAACGGATCCGTCACCGCCCGCCCCCACCGCTACGTCTACGCCGCCTCGGGCGTCGACGGCTGGTTCCTGTTCAACGGGGTCGTCAAGCACGACCTCAGGACCGGCGCCGAGGAGTCGTTCTTCCTGGGCGACGGCGTCTACGGCAGCGAGACATCAATGGCGCCACGTGTCGGCAGCTCCGGTGAGGACGACGGCTACCTCATCACCATCACCACCGACATGAACGACGACGCGTCCTACTGCGTGGTGCTCGACGCCGCGCGCGTGTCGGATGGACCGGTCTGCAAACTCCGCCTCCCCGAACGGGTCTCGAGCGGAACCCACTCCACCTGGGCGGCCGGCTCGGAGCTGCGCCGGTGGCATGAGACCGACACCGCGGCGGCGGCCGTCGGGCTCTGATCGCCCGGGGGTATCCGGGTCGCGCCCACTATTCGGGCGTAATCCGGATAACCGCAGCCCGGCATCAGTCACAACCCGCTCGCCGGCACCCAGACTCACTGCTGGAATGTCCGCACAACTTCGAAGGGGACAGGTGCCCCTACGAGGACTCACCGTTCCGCTCGTGGATCACCACACACGTGGCACCTTGCGCGTCGGCCTCCTCCATGGGACATCTTGGGAACCAATGCTTTTAGACTCTGCCGGGTTGGTCGACTCGGCCATGAGCAGAGGCTCTACAGCCAGCGCACCGTCCGGCACCACTTCTCCGTCCCACTCAATCGTCACAGCTCCAAACTCGGCTCCTACAGGAGCCTTGGCCGGCCGTCTTGCTGGTGCAGGCTCACCCGATCCCGGTGCGAACTCGCTGAGCCAAGGCATCAGCGGCGAAACTGGGCCGGGGGGTCGTGGGGCGACGATGGGTTTGATAGTGGTGGGCAAGGTTGCCGGAGACAGCGGCTGCTTGATGTGGTCGTTCACTCCGACCGGTGTGGCGGTGTGCCATTGCCCGCCAATGTCAATGAGTGCGATCAGCTTCTCGTTGTTGGAAATTGCCATGCCGACGTCTATGCCGAGTGATGTTGCCAGCGCGAGGAATACGCATTCGGACTCGTATGGGGTTGCATTTCCGGCTTTCAAGACTGCCGCAGGTGAGCGGAGTGCACCTGCTGATGCTCTCACCTGAAGGAGTTGGTTCAGGCAGGATTGCAGGTTCAGGACCCGGGACTGCGTGTCGAGTGCCTTGCCGGCCAGGAGTTCGGCTATCTCGCGCAGTTCGGGTTCGGGGGTGATCTGGGGCCTGAGTTCGTCGAGTGTCCTTGATCGTTCACGCATGAGTATCCGGCGGATGCGCCCTGAATGCGGTGCGACTGCCATCGCCGGGTTGAGTTTTTTGATGAGGACGCGCGCCTTCTTCACGGCTTCACCGTTGGCTGTTACGCCATCGGGGAGGTCAGTGATGAGGTTCGCGTACGCGAAGTCGTTGCGCGCGTACAGCACGATGTCGGCTGCAAGTTCGTTGCGTGTGGTGCCGTACGGGACCGGGAGGTCGATACGCGCACCAAGCGCCTTCAGCTCGCTTTGTGCCGGGCCGGATCCGCTGTTGGCGACCACCATGATCCTGGCGGCGTATGGGCTGGCGTCGATATCGACCGCCGTTCCGTCCGGCGGTGACAGCACTAGGTGCGCGCGGTTGGCGATCAACTCATCGAACGCGTCTCCGGTGACGTCAACATTGTGTGGAGCGATGTTGATCCCGTTGGGATTGTCGTAACTTGCGGCACGTGCGCGTGCCCATAGCTCTCCCATGCGGCGTTCTCGGTGTTCAGGGTCGAGGAGTTGTTCCAGTAGCCATAGCAGTCGGCCTGATCCGCGTGTGGGTCGTGGTTCGAGGTTCCACCATTCCAATCGTCGGCCCAGGTCGCCGGCAACTGCCGGTGCCCAAGGCGATTCGCCAAGTTCCCCGAGTGCGTTGAGCCACGCCAGGTATCGGGGAAGTACGTCCACAGTGCGGACCAGTTCACCGCGCGACATTTTCGACGTACGGGGGACCGATAGTCTGCCTGGTTCGCGTAGCGCGGCTACGGCTACTGCGGCTGCGAACCGGCTTTTGAAGTTGTCGTCGTTGTGCCCGATGTGGACGCCCAGCCCATGGCCACATCCGTTGAGTGTCTGGCTTACCCAGTCCTCGTAGATTCGGGCGTTGATCGGCAGGTCTTGTATCGCAGGCACGCTGTTGACGATCAGGGCGAGCACCTGGTTCTCGGCCTCCAGTGCCTGGGTCGGAAAGCCCAAAGCGCCGAGGCCGTCGAGGATGCCGCAGGCGGCGCTGACACCGATCATCAGCCGGGCCGTGAGTTTGCCCAGGTCCGTGATGGTCAGTGTGCCGTTCTGGTCGGCGACCAGGCGATGTTTGACCAGCTCATCGATGACCGCGCCGACATCGTGCAGGTTGGAGGACTGTGCATAGGCGAACGTGCCTTTGAACCAGATCTGGGCGTCTTCGCGTGAGGTGATGGAACCGAGGAGGATCTCGGCGAGTAGGACGTCGTCGATCTGCCCGACGAGTTGGCTCTTGACTCGGTAACCTTCCGTCAGCTTTGCACGCCACTCGGTTTCGCGGTCTCTCGGTACCAGGAGATATCCGAAGCCTTCTGGTTCCTTGCCCGCTCTGCCCGCACGACCTAGCATTTGCTGCGCCTGGCTGACTTCGAGGTCGCTCACCCCGAGTTTCAAGTCACGGATGATCACAATCCGGGCAGGCGTGTTCACACCTGTCGACAATCCCGAAGTGGCCACGAGAGCCCCGATCTTGCGATCGTTGAAGGCACGTAAGGCCTCTGATGCTCGTGGAGCGTCGCGGAAATGGATACCGACGCCACTCGCCATTGCCTGGGTCACGAGCGCATGGTCATCGCGTTGCTCGGTTTCAACTCCGGCGAGCATCGCCGCCGTTTGCCGCACCGCGTTCTTGCTTCCGCAGAACACCAGGACGCTGCCCAACGTGCCGCCGTCCCGGCCGATAGTCTCGGAGACCTCGGGGTGATCTTCCGGACCGGTCGCTGCCAAGTCACTCAGCAACGCATTGATCGCGTTGTTCTTGCCGGCCTCGTCCTTGAGCCAATCGGTTCCGCCCGAACCCGGGTCGTAGGCGACGATCTGTGTAGTCAGGACCGTCGGGCGCCAGGTCGACGTGATCAGCGTGGCGTTGAACCATTTCGCCAGTTCGTCGGCGTTCGCCACAGTCGCCGACAAAGCTACGATTCGAGTGCGTGCCTCCGCCAAGCGCAGTCGAGCGATAACTGACTCCAGCACCGCGCCCCGTGACGGATCACCGACTAGGTGGACTTCATCGATGATCAGGCATCCAACCCTTTTTAGGAAGTCGCGAAGTGTCGACCGTCGGTACATCGACTCGAACTTCTCGGTCGTAGCGACCCACAGCTGTGCCTTCTGTGCCTTCTCACTTGACAGATTCACCTCACCGGTGAGCTGCAAGGTGCGGATGCCCAGGCTCTCCCAGCGCGCAGCCGTCTGCGCCACCTCCGCGGCCAACGCACGCGCTGGCATCAACCACACCGCCGGCTGGCCCTCCTGAACGATCGACCGCAGCGCCGCCACCTCGCCGACCAGCGTCTTCCCCGCACTTGTCGGTGCCACCACCATGATGTGTCCGGTAGCCGAAAGCACCGCCGGAACCGCCATCGATTGCAGGGGATTCAACGTCTTGTAGCGGTCGAGAAACCGAGTCAGCTCTACAGGAATCAAGGAGCTCGCCGGCGTCCACACCTCTTGGCCTACCGACAGCGCATCCCGGTCCGCCACGAGCTTGTCGAACAGCAGCTCGTACGCCTCAACCGTCTCGGCATCGCCATGTAGTCGGCCCGAGTTCTGGTTGACGTCCAGTTCTTTTCGAGTGAAGTTCGAGGACTGGATGAGAACAGCGTCGTCGGCCAGGACGTACTTGTCGTGGATGTTCTTGATCGTCACCACATCAACACCCGCATCACGAAGCCGGCCCAACGCCGCATCATTACTCCGATCCGGGCGAGAGATGACACGCACCTCAACGCCACGTCGTTTCGTGGCGAGCGCACAGTCGAGAAGCGTGCGAGCCGACTCCGACGTATCCCACCACGGCACGGTGATCCACAAACGCGTCTTCGCTTCCGCGATCATGTCGCGGAGCTGCGTGTATAGGCCGCTGGCCGCCGCGTCCTCGGAGGTGTAGCTGTGGAAGATCGAACCAGTCATGCGAGCACTCTCATTGAAGCCAGAATCCTGGCAAACTGAACGCGTAAACCGTACCAACCAGCATCACACCGGGGCGCTGTCCGTGGCCATGAGAAAGTCCCCATTGGTGGCCAGGTCGAGGTCCCCACTGGTGGCCAGATGAAAGTCCCCGCCTTGTGTTCGTCGTGTCGACCCGGAACTGAAGGCCCAGGCGATGACGGTGAAGGTGCCAACCACACACCATCACCGCCTGGGAGTTCCATTGAAGTCTGCGAAGGACCGTATGGACATCATTTCTGCTTACCGCGAAGTCGGAAGCTACCGAGGAGCCGCCGAACTGTGCGGCACCACCCACAAGACCGTCAAGCGTGTCGTTGACCGGTTCGAAGCCGGTGACGATTCGCGACCTGAGCGCGTTGAGCGTTCCCGCAACTATGACGCCGTGACCGACCTGGTCGACGAACGTATCAAACGATCACATGGCAAGATCACCGCCAAGCGACTGTTGCCGGTCGCCCGCACCGCCGGCTACGACGGATCGGACCGCAACTTCCGACGCCTCGTCGCGCAGTTAAAAGCACAGTGGCGCAGAAACAATCACCGAGGACGTCGCCCCGCCGTATGGGCACCGGGTGACTACCTGGTCATCGACTGGGCGACCGTCGGGGGCCTGCACGTGTTCTGCGCGGTACTCGCGTTCTCTCGCTGGCGGTTCGTTGCGTTTGCGACCAACGAAACCGCGACCACGACATTGATGTTCATCGCCCAGGCCTTCGAGCAGATCGGCGGAGTTCCCAAGCGGGTTCTGGCCGACCGGATGGGATGCCTCAAAGGGGGTGTCGTGGCGAACGTGGTGATCCCGACGCCGCAGTACGTCCGATTCGCCGCGCATTACGGCTTCGCGCCGGACTTCTGTCACGCATCCGATCCCGAATCCAAAGGCATCGTGGAGAACCTGTGCGGGTATGCCCAATCGGATCTGGCCGTCCCGATGTGGACCGAAGCCAAGGTCGCTGCCGGCCGTGACGACGTGGTCCTGGATGTGCATCAGACCAACATCGCAGCCCGAGAATGGTGTGTGGAGGTCAATTCCCGGCAGCACTCGGAGACCCTCGCGATCCCGAACGAGCGGTTGAATGCTGAGCGGGACGTGTTGGGACAGTTACCGTCTCTGCGGATGCAGGTCGGACCACCCCCGGCGACCCGCAAGGTTGATCGGCTCTCGTGTATCCGGTACGCCTCAGCCCGCTATTCAGTGCCCACCCGGTTGATCGGAACGACGGTCACCCTGGTGCAGGACGCCGGCCGGCTTCTCATCATCGAGTCAGGTAGCGCTGAGGTGGTGGCCGAGCACGAACTCGCCGCACCCGGTGAAGCGAGTGTCCTCGATGAACACTACGGTGGCCCCCGACCGGTACCGGGCCGCGGGCCTCGACCGAAAACAGCTGTGGAAAAACAGTTCTGCGCACTCGGCGAACCGGCCGAGCAGTTCCTCATCGGCGCTGCCGCGATCGGTAACACCCGCCTGAACTCGGAGCTGAACACGCTGCTTGCATTGGGTGCGGCCTACAGCGACACACAGCTACTGCAGGCACTGACCCGGGCGGTGGCATTCAAACGATTCCGCGCCGCTGACGTGCGGTCCATCCTGGCCACCGGCGCCGCAGCACCCACCCCCCGACCACCCGGGGATGCCTTGATCATGGACCTCCCCTCGGCGCCGACACGCTCACTCGATGCCTACAAACACACCCCGGCCACTGAGAGCGAGGCCTCCTCATGAGGACCACGACACCCAGGCCAACTGCACCACAAACGATCCCGGAACTACCCGCTGATCTTGATCTCGCGCTGCGGAGGCTGAAGCTGGCGGCGATCCGCCGCACCGCACCCGAAGTCCTGCTGACCGCGAAAATCCAACGCTGGACACCTGAGGAGGTGGTGCGGACCCTGGTGGAAACGGAAATCGCCGCGCGCGATGCCTCCAACATCCGCAATCGTCTCAAAGCCGCGGCGTTTCCGGTGGCCAAGACATTGGAATCCTTCGACGTGGCCACCTCATCGATCAAACCGAAAGTGTTCGACTACCTGTCATCACTGGAATGGATACGAGCACAACATAATCTGGCGATCATCGGACCCGCCGGAACCGGTAAATCCCACACCCTGATCGGGCTCGGGATCGCTGCCGTGCATGCCGGGCACAAAGTCCGCTACTTCACCGCCGCCGACCTCGTCGAAACGCTCTACCGCGGCCTCGCCGACAACACCGTCGGCAAAACCATCGAAGGACTCCTCCGCCAAGACCTGATCATTGTTGACGAAGTAGGATTCGCCCCGCTCGACGACACCGGCACCCAGCTACTGTTCCGCCTGGTCGCCGGCGCCTACGAACGCCGATCCCTCGCGATCGCCTCACACTGGCCGTTCGAAGACTGGGGCCGGTTCCTGCCCGAGCACACCACCGCAGCCAGCATCCTCGACCGACTGCTGCACCACGCCACGATCGTCGTCACCGACGGCGACTCCTACCGCATGAAACACCGAACGGAGGCACCCACCACAACCTGAACTACCCACACAGGGCGGGGACTTTTACCTGGCCACCAGCGGGGACATCAAACTGGCCGTTGACAGGCGCGCCGGAAAGGCTACAGCGGAACAAGAACCCCAGTAGTCGGCGCGCTGACGGGTGCGAGCACGTAAAGGCAGTTGTCACCGCTGGCCGACAATCCCATAGGCAGACCAGTCCTCCCCAGATGCTGGATCGCATGGTTCTAGCCTCGGAGCTAGCAACCACCGGCCACGACGGGGAACAGGCAATGCAGATACCTCACGCACTACAATCCGACGACCCCACACGGGCCAAGAACGTGCTGCAGGCGTACTTCGGTGATCCGTACCTACACGACGGCTTCACCGGGGCGAGTTTCGACTCCTGGGACTCTCTCGGCACCCGCGATGCCGACGCCAACGTGTTCACCGCCGACGACCTGATCGCCGTCACACTGCTATCCGTCAACGCCGGGCCCCGCGCAGCACAGGCGCTGCTGCGCGATCGACGAGCTGAGTTCTCGCCACTGCTTGCGGAGATCGGCCCTGACCGCGACCTCGCTGACGAACCTGGCCCCATAACTCCCGCGTGGCCAGCGTGGCGCCTGGAGAATCAGCTCCTCACAGTCCACGGCATCGGTCTCACGATCGCCTCCAAACTGATCGCACGCAAACGCCCACGCCTCTACCCGATCTGGGACACTGTAGTCGTGGACGTTCTCGGCACCCGCGGCAAACACCTCGCTTCCATCCACGAAGCGCTACGCACAACCCCTGCGTTACGCCGCCGGATCTCGAAGGCGCGTAAAGAGGCACACCTGCCAGAGGACATCAGCGAACTGCGAATACTCGATGTACTTGCGTGGATGCAGGGCGCTCGAGGACAAACCGGCCTTCCCGAAGGCAGCTGTCGAGATGCAGCGAAGACTAGCAAGACACGCCTCGCCACTTTGACAGATTCCCGGTGTGTCACCGGCACCAGCTAGATTAGCCGCTCAACCCGGCGTCCCGAGTTGGCTCATTCCTGAGCGCCTTGGAGGCTGAACCCCTGTTAACCAGGGGCGATGGGCCGTATGGTCGAACTCGGGGCGAGATTCTAGTCTGTGGGTGTGGTGGTCGTGCGGCCGGTGAATAGCTCGTCGAAAGCGCCAGAGTCCAGAGCGCGTACTCATATCGGGAGGCTCGCGACGATCAGGGCCCCAGTCAGAACCGCGCAAGACACTTTACATCATCCTGTGGTCACGCGGGTCATCAGGCCGGCCAGCAAGCTGAACTCGCTGCGAGCGCTACATACGCTTGCGCAAGTTCACTGTCTCTCCGCTCTTCGATGCGAACTCTTGCTGAGTTTCCACCCGAGGGGAAGTCCACTCACGAGGAAACCTTCGTCACACGACTGTAGTGAGGGTACGATCTGCAAGTCACCCCTATTGGCTTGAGGTTTCGAGCAACCTCGCCACCCGACATCACAAGTCGACCTGCACCAGCAGCCGTGAGGACCAGTAAGTGACCCCATACTTCTTCGGTAGCACCCAGCATCGCCGAGACAACATTCGGCGCGCTCGACTAGCCGCGATCGGCTAGGACATCGAGACCGCCATGCAGGTTTCGAGTTCGCTGCTGAACCATCAACGAACTTAAGGCCGCAAGCACTTAGACACTAGAAGAGCGCTTCCATCCGGCGTCGTAGCCTTTAGCAAGTTAGGCTACCTCACCTAAGGCTTTGAGAACGAGATCACGCAATCGTGGCGGTAGGGATTCTATGCGATGCTTGCGGACTTCTCCTCGGTATTCCGCACACCAGGACTTGTACAAAGACGGGTTGTCCAACTTGAACTGAGCGATTGTTTCTTTACCCTGCGGAGAAATACCCTTCACCGGAGTAGGCTTGCACCTACCTCCAGGGTAACCTCCCTGAAAATGCGCGGATTCAGGGCCATTCAGGTAGGGATGGAACATTGTGAATGGTAGCCGGTTATATACTTGAGGCACACTTGAAACTGGCGGTGGCGGTAGCGGAGAATTACTAGTTTTGATTGACGAGTTACATGAGCCACAGGCGACGAGCAAGTTTAGTGGTTCAAATGTCCATTCCGGATAATTGGCCTTCGGAATAAAGTGGTCTAGAGTGACTTGTCTTCTGTGTCCAAGGTCGCCTACCGATAAGCGGCAGAATGCACACCTACCGTCTTGATTACCCAGTGCCCATGCGCGGAACTTCTCCTTGAACCGAGTTGTCACGGTTGCGCTCGAGTCCCAACTACGCCAATGCCCATTTGAATCTTTTCGATCTACCGCCGACACATTTAGTATTACTGGAGGTGGCTTAAACGATTTCACGAAGGCAGCCTAAACTCAGACGCAGCGGCTTCCAATATTTCTTTCACCACTGGGGTGTCGTCGCCCGAGATTTCCTTGAGACGGTAAAAAGCTCCCCGTATCGACTCCAGTGTCTCGCTTTCTGCCTGATCGATCGGGCCGCTCGCAATCGCACTAGCCAGGAGTACGAGGTCGTCCTCTACCAGAGAATTTCCTGTTGTACGGGCACCGAAGGCGCGGTACAAGAGCGTCTCCAGGTCTCTCCCGTAAAACGGGTCTCTGTATTCAATAAAACTACCCCAACGCTCGCCAGGAAGTACCAAATCTGAGCCATCCGAGACTATGTGCGGGGAATGTGTAGCGAAGAATAGATGACAGCCATACCCAGCGGGAATTATGTCCCGGAGTAGCGGGAGGAGCTGCGATTGCCTGGTTGGGTGTAACGCAGTTTCGGGATCATCCACTAGAACTACGGAACCCGGAGTAACAAACGCAACAATTCTGGCGACCATGGATAGGAAGAGGAGTTGACCGGTACTCAACCGATCATAATTGAGGTCGGATTCAGGTCCGAACGAGACGTCGGCATCCATAATTCCCGACTTCTTCGCTAGTCGTAGCAATTCAAGACGATCGAACTTGATTGATCGTGCCACCTGGGCAAACTGAGTGAGCTGCTCTATAGGAGATAAGTGCTTGTTGCCATCTGTGAGGCCCAGGAGTTCACCGTACGCCGACCGTATCTCACTTTTCGCCAGTTTGACACCATCCAACCCTTTGCTGAATACATCGAAGCGTGGACCCCTATCCTCGGAGGAGCCCGGTGGCGCCAGGGCGGTAAATCGAACGGAAGGCTCGGGCAGTCCCAGCAGATCAGCCGTTTTCAGGATTGCATTACGGCGCCATTCGTCAACGAATGCTATAGCGATCGAATGTTTGGTCAGGCTACGAATGACACCCGTTGTTGTGTAATTTCTCGCTTTCCGAACTCCCAGGTATCGGTACTGAGATTCGCCGTAGGTGCGAAACGTGAATCCATCCGAGATTAGGTTCGAGATTGCAAGAACAGCAGGTAATTCTGGTCGCAACTCAGGAAACACCCGAAGCAATTCCGGCCGCAACTCAGGAAACACCCCAAGCAACTCCGGCCGCAACTCAGGACCCCCCTGAAGCAGTGCCATCACCTGACGCAGCTCCTGACGCAACTCCAGCACTTGGCGCAACTCCTGAGGCAACTCTGCATTGTCTATTGATAGGTCTTGCTCCATCAGTTGCGTTGACTCGTCGGTCGATAGGACTTGCTCCATCACCTGCATTGCTTCGTCTGCGACGGCCCGCAGTAGCAGACTCTTTCCGCTAGCGTTCGGTCCGATCACCACGGTGAAACGGCATCGGGTAGCATGGTCCTCCGACGGCGAAAGCGTGAACGTCACGGGGCCTTTTGTAATCTCCTTAATCCAGTTGGGCAAAGCGCTCCTCTTGTCATGTCCTCGGCAGATGGTCCTGTCACTCTACCTTCTGTTCCACGCGACCGGTACTAAAACACCGTCTATGACAAACACAAACAAGCCACGGACGGCTAGTCGATCAACTCAGCGTCCTGACTCGTCATGTTCTTTGGGGATTTTCGAGCTGACGGGCCTGTGAACTGGGATTCTAGTCGTGGCGGGCACTAAGACAGTGTTGTCGGCTGCGGTTGTGGTGTGTGCGAACGGTGAAGACCCCGTCAGCAGCGACGGGGCCAGAGCGTTCCCTCAAATAGGGAGGCTCGCGACCGCTCGTGTGAGAACACCTGATCATCCCGTTGTCGCAGGCCTCAACGGCGTTCCGAAAGGTACCCACGGTTACATCGGATCAACGAATGCTGGGACACCATCGGCGTCTTGTAGGTCCACATTTGGATCGTGCTCGTCAGTAGGAGCACCTTTCCAGGTCACGATCTCTTCCCATACCGGTGCGCCGCGAAGCCAGTAGTCCAAGCCAATGTTCTGACCGCGCACATTTTCCCACGATACCTTCCAACGCGGTTTGGGAGTATATGGCAGTCCCAGCGAATCAGCCAGGTACAAGGTCGATTGGATCGCAGCCTGCAAGGCCGCCGAAACAGCATTGAACGCGTGATGAGATGCCACGCTATAGCCACCGTTGACACCTTCGTGTGCCATTCCGACCGCTCGCCTCGACTGACTTGGGTCACCATGTGCGAACGAATGACGGATCTTAACAGTGGCATCGAGGAACGCGAAGGCATCAGGGCCGGTGTGCCGGTAGTTGTGGCGTGAGCGCCACGTACCGTTTCCTTCCCCTGTATCAGTCTCCGATGCTGTGATCGACAGATCCCAGCTCTCCATAAGGTCGACGTGAAAAATGCTCCAGAACAATTTCCGAATATTTCGAGGGCTGGGCGTCTGAATTTCACCCTTTCGCCCAGTGATTGTATACCAGTCGTTACCGTTCTCCGGAAGAGGCTCGGCAATCTCCTTCGCCTGAACTGCGAGCGTTTCGAAGAACGCCTCGATACCACCAACGGCGGCAACCACTACGGCTTTGTTCATGCTTTTGTGGAACACCGGAGGCGCACCGTTACCGCGACCAGTATCGTTGATGCGTCGCTGCCTGAGATCCGCTAGAGACTTCTCAACCGCGACATCCAGCAACATGGCGTCCGCGAAGCACTCCGGCAACTGGTCCAGTACGGATTGGAACACATACTTCCTCATGCTCAGTACCCTGCCACAGGGTGAGGTTCACGAGGACGATGGACAGGCTTGGATCGTTCGCCAGCGTGCGCGTTAGCCGACCTCGAAGTCGGTTTGGCGAGATCAGAGCCAACGAGTTGTGCCGTCGTCCGCAACTGTAGCGAATGGCTCTAGTTGGGCCTGCGTTACACCCTATTTGACGCAAACAACGACGCTGCGACGCTTGTGGTACCCGTGTTCGGCCGTTGACGAAAGCGATTCGGCGTCAGAACAGGCGCCGGCCCTGACATCGACCACAGCACGCGCTTACACAGGGCGCGGTTCCGGTCGGTCCTGTCCTACCGCGGCGTTACGCTTCCCTCAAGCTCGGTCGATCGATGAGGAAGGTGGCCACGTGCTTGTCAGTGGATGGCAACAGGCGCTCACCCTGGTGGCCGTACTCATCCCTGGTTTCGTGTTCCAGGGGGTTCAGAGTGCCCGGATCGGCCCCAATCCGGCTGACCGGGAGCTGACTCCGCGACTGATTCGTGCATTGGCGCTCTCGGTGGGGTTTCTGCTGCTCTACATACTGTGTCTGGGGCCGAGCTTTACTGGCTGGCTGCTCGACCCTCAGCACGAACTCGGTGGTGATCCTCGTCGCGTCGGTATCGTCGGCATTGTCCTTGTCTTCGTCATCCCTGCTGTCGCTGGCCATATAGCCGCCAGTTTCCTAACCCGGCAGGCGTATAACCAGACGACGTTCTGGCAGACACTGTTCCATCGAGCAGACGATCCCGGAGCCATGTCGTGGCGGCGGGCCCTGTTCAGCAAAGAAAGCAACTACAACCCAGTTCCGACGGCTTGGGACTACGCGACCAGCAACATTGTTGAGGATGGGAGTTTCATCCGGATCCTCAACGCTGAGGGGAACTGGATCGGTGGGCGAGTGACCGGAGCGGCATACTTCACCAGTTATCCCGAACCACGGGACGTGTTCATCGACGAGGCATGGCGACTCGACGAGGACGGCACCTTCATCGACCAGATCTCTGGGCCAGCGGGTGTGTGGGTTCCATGTACTGATGCACGACTAGTGCAGATCATCCCACCGCCACCGCCGGATCCCGCCGACGATGCGTGATCCATGCGCCCAGGCTGCATACTTGAACCACGAGGATATGAGGAGGTGGTTGGCATGACGAGGCGCAAGACATCCACAAGCCGGTGGATCGCGCCCCGCGGCGGAGGCTACCGGCCCGGCGGTGAGTTTACGCCCGCCGATCCGAAGAGCGAACACCGCAACCCGACTGCCCCGAAGGGGTCGGCGGGTGTCGTGACCAGTGGAAAGAAGCGCACATAGTTATGACTGACGAGACCCGAGCCGAAGGTTTCACCGGTGGTGGGTACATGCCTATCAACCGACGACCCGCGCAGGGGGAACCCGAGCATACTGGGGGACGCCAGCCTCGCCCGAACCCCCAGCCGGCGGGTCGACCACAGCAGATCAAGCCGCCTCCTGGTGGTGGCGGAGTTCCGAAACCACGTCCGAGCACGTAGCCAGCACGGCGTCGCAGGGCCAGATGCTCGCTCGTGCAGTCGGTGCCACACTTCGGCCGCGGCTCATCGCCCGTGTGGAACCGGTCGATCCACTCGGCGTCGACCTCCCACTCGTGGGCGCAGGTCCCACAACGCATGTATCGGAGTCGGTCGAAGTCGACTGGGCGTTCGGTCACGATTCCACGCTCCACTGACAGAGCTGCAAACTCGTGGCGGTGTAGGCGGGCGTTACTCAATCCTGGTCGTCATCGTTGCTGGGTTCACCCTCACCACCAGCCGGCTTTGGGTCGGGTTCGCACTTGTGGAACGCCTTGTGGGCGTCGAAGGCGACTACCCCGTAGTACCTGCCGAGCTCGTCACTCCGGCCAACTTCATCGAGGTACGCCTGCAACTCATCCTTGGACGCGCCCTCCTCCAGCTTCCGCACCACCTCGCGTCGCATGATCCGAGGTATCCCTCCGACCATCTCGTCGTAGCTGTGACGCCACAGCTCTCGGTATACACGCACATCGGGAGTTACGCCAGAGTCGAGGAACCACGACTCATCACCGGTGGTGAACCTCCACGCGAATTTGCGGCGCGAAAGCGTCGGACGCCGCCCGGCTGCCGTGGCGGTGCCTCGAATCACGATCTCACCGTCGCGGTCAGCGTGATATTCGACCAGTGGCCATAGGTGGTAGACCCGCGACGTGGTAGACCCCGCTTCGAGCCTGGTGGGTCCCGACGTAGGCTTGTTCAACTCCGGCTCCGAGGCGTCGATATTCCTGAACGACCACGGCACGACCGAGCTGCGCCCGCGCCGCAAGCGTGAGGAGCGCCCGATGTCGAGGGCGATGTTGTCGACCGAGACCGGCGAGCGTCCGACGTTGGTCACCCGCACACGCACCACCTCGATGCCTAGGCGCGTCGGCTCCCCCGGGTGGCCCGCGATGAAGTCGTCCCAGGTCATCCGCCGGGTACCCGTGACCGTCTGTACGTGCCCGTACTCGTTGTGGAACTCCAGCACGGTCTGGACCCGCAGCCGCGCGCCCGAGAGCCGGTAGAGGGTGAACTGCCAGAACAAACCGCCGAGGGTAATGGCCGCACTGATGATCGACACGATGAGAGCGACTGTCGCGGTTGCCATGTCAGCGTCCTATCAGTTGTGTGCCGAGGCCACCGCGATGCTGACGGACTTGTGTTTGTGGCGACCCAACGGCGTTTCCCGGTCAGCGCGACACGAGATGCTGTGCATCTGGAACTACAAACTCATCGTTGACGCATAGTCGCCGATTCCGACGCCCGCCGTCATACCGCTCGCCCTCGTCGCGCGCCCTGGCGTTTCGTCTCTCGCGGTCAATCTCAGCCCCTCACTCATGTACCTCTGGTACCTCTGGGCTGCACGCTGTACATGGATCGTAACCGACCCGCCACCCGGAATCATATCGCTCGTCGCGTCGGCTTCACGAAACGGGATCGTCGAGCCGTTCGGGAACGCGATGCGGTACGGCTTCTGTGTGTAGACGTAGTCCTGGCGGTGGGTCCACTTCGAGTGTCGGAAACTCGTGCAAGTTCTCATGCAGCACCATTTCCGATGAGGAGTGCGCCGGAGCCACGGCACGGAACACTGGAGGCGTGCTACCAGTACAAGGCTGACGAGATGGAGTAGGAGTCGCCGGAATTGACGGAGGATGACGAGTAGTCTCAGGCGACACGCGTAGATCGAGCGACTTAGTGTGTCGGACCCCACCGTAGAATGGACGAACTAACTACGGGAGGGGCCGACATGAGCACGCCTGGCCAAGGCGACTTCGATATCGACCCTGAAATGAAAGCTGCCGCCCGTAGATTCGTGCAGACGGGTGCCCAATTCAAACTCCCGCCCGAGACCATCCGTTCACTGACGTACCTCACATCGATGCCCCCCGCGTTGGACGCCGTGCGAGACAGCATCATGAAGCAGCTCGGACCAACCCTTGCGTCCTTCAACCAGTTCGGCCAGTACCAGGCAAATGTGCCAGGTCCGCAGCTGGCACGGGTTGCCGCGACCATGTCGAACCTGGACTTCGGGACGAGGCAGCTTGCAACCTCGCCGGGGATGAAGGCGCTCGCTGAATCGATGAGGTCGTATCGAGCGTTCGACTATGGCATCTCCGCGCAGATGAGCGAAACCGTCGCCGCGATCAACACTGCGGGGTTCGCGATATCACAGCAGGCCGACATTCTCGCCAGCATGAGACCGGTGATGGAACAGCTCAATGCGAGTCTCGTCTCCACCTATAAGATCACGCACGCCTTCACTGTTGCGAACTCATCTGCGCTGTTCGGTGCGAGCCAAGCGTTGGCCAGCCTAAACGAGTCACTGAAACTCAAACAATCGCTGATCACCTCTGACATGGCTCGAGCGATTTTCGCTTCTTCCGAGGCGCTCCGCAGCATAGATGCGCAGACACTATCCAAGATCCACCTCGCCGCGGACTACGCAGAGCGAGTCGATGCGATCCTCAGCGAAGACGAAGCAGTCGCGACCGTTGCCGCCGAGGTCGAGAAGCGGTTCATCGATCGGTTCAAGATGAGCCGCCGGAGCGCACAGAAGGCTGTGAGGGCGCTCATCTGGATGACGATGTTCAGCGCCATCATGGTGGGCATCTTCGCCGGACCTCATTTGGTAGCGCAGGTGATCAGCTCGGTCCTGTCGGCCACCGGAGCCCTGAACGCCGACAACGTCTCGAAGTATGTTGCGAAGAAGCTGGTCCCGGACGAAAAGGAACCGCCTCAGTCGTGACGATGCCGCTCAACAGTCGGGCCAAAGGACCGAGCCGCGCTGGGCAGGGAGCTCGTACACCGTGAGGAGAAACTGACCATCGCGAGGATCTTGGACGAATCCATCGCCGAGTTAGGTGCAAACCGGGAAAGCCCAACCACCTTGCACGCCATACACTCTGACAGGACCATCACCTGCGTGAGCATGTAAATGGCAGCACGTTTGGCAGTCGAGCTCAGAATTTTCCCTTCGTGATCTCCCGCACAGCGTCCTTCTCCAACTCCGCATCGGCCAGCAGCCGCTTGAGCCGCTTGTTCTGATCGCGCGATCCTTGAGCTCCTTGGCCGCGTCAGCGCCCATATCGCCGTGGGAGCGGCGTCAGCTGTACAACCTGGCTGCCGACACCTCCAACTCGTTCGTGATCTGCTCACCGGTCTTGCCCTCGGCCGCGAGCTCGTCGGCGCGCCGCAGCTTGCGCAGGGTGTCCTCCGCCGAGTGACGTTTTCGTTGCCATTTCCCTCATCGTCCGTTCTGCCCTCATCAGGGCAATCAGGACTCGAGAACTACCTGGACCGGTTCACGGGGGGACATGCCAGCTGCACTCGGCCCTGATTCGCTGTCCCGCTGCACTGAGTACCGCTGTCACTACGATGACTTAGTCATGAATGGAACAGCAGAACTTGTCGACCGGTTGCGTGCACTGTCACGTGACCAGTTCGGGCTGCTCACCACCACCCAAGTGCAGGCCGCCGGTGTCACCGACGATCAGATCAGGGAACTGGTAGCCACCGAGAACATGTGGGAGTCAGCGGACGGCCTGTGGGCGATCGGCGGCCCCGACTTGCTGCTGGTCGAGGACTGGGCCGGTATTTGGTTGACCCTGGACCTGGACACGCCGATCAGCGAACGCCGCCATCACCCCGACACCATCGTCAGCCACGAAACCGCCGCAGTGCTCCGCGGTTTGGGTTCGGTCGCCGGCTACCAGTTCACGCTCACCTCACCGAAGCCGATCGAGCGGGAATTGCCGAACACACGGGTCGTGGTCGCCGACTTCGACTACAGCGAATGGTCATTGGTCGACGGATTTCCCGTCGCATCCCCAGCCCGCATCATCGCGGACCTCACCGCCGACCGCATCGACGGATCCCACGTGGGCACCGTCCTGGAAACCATCCTCATCGATGAACTGCTGACCCGGGAACAGGTAGCGGACCTGATCGCGCCGCACACCTGGCAGTGGACGAACACCCTCGCCCCCGACCAGGTCATCGATCTGCTCATCACCGCCAGCGACCGCAACGCCTGAGCTGCACCGCCGTGGCTACTCCCAATCACGGCTAGCAAGAACGATCAAGTCCGGTGTGTTCCCTCACCGGCTCGATACAGCGAACTTGTCCAGGATCGTGTCCAGCCAGTTGATGCTCTGACCTGGCTTCCACCACCTTCGATATGTCAATCACCCAGGGTCAGATGCGCCAGTCGCCGACTCCGTCTCCCCGCCATCGCTGGCCACGTCGACATGGCCGTGCCGCGCCATCTCCTCAACAATCGCCTCCACCCGCGCTGCCTCGCAGGGTCAGCCAGGGCGTCTTTCAGACGCTTGTTTCCTCACCCGCGTTCAATCCGCTCACTCGAAGCCATTAGCATCACGATCCTGTGGTCGAGCCGGGCCTTGAATCGCCCCGGGTTTGCTGGAGGCTCGGTTAGTTGGTTCCAGCGGTTGCCGGGACCGGGTTCTCACGGTAGCTGGTGACCGTGTGGGTCGACCAGTAGGCGGCCTCGTATTCGACGGGCGGGACGTGTCCGATCTCGCCGTGCAGACGGCGGTGATTGAACCAGTCGATGTACTCGGCAACGGCGATCTCGACCTCGCCGACACCGACCCAGCCACCTCGAGGACGCATGACGGGGTTGCGGACGCATTCGGCCTTGAATAATGAGTTGAACGCTTCGGCCATCGCATTGTCGTACGAATCACCCTTGGAGCCAACGGAAGTCACCGCTTCCGCTTCGGCAAGACGTTCGGTATAGCGGATGGCTCGATACTGCACTCCGCGGTCGGAGTGGTGAATCAGCCCTG
>NZ_BAED01000069.1 GCF_000241345.1 Gordonia amarae NBRC 15530 | reverse complement strand
AACACACCGTCGGCGAACCGGGCGGCGGTGCCGATCCCCTGGTCGGAGCCGCCGGCCTGGAAGACGACGGGCGTCCCTTGCCGGGACCGGGGAATCTGCAAAGGCCCGGCCACGGAGAAGAACTCACCGTCGTGATCGATCGGCGAACGGTCCGGTGCGTCGAGATCCCAGCTCCGCGTGACATCGTCGCGCCACGATAACCACAGCTTCTCGACGACCTCGGCGAATTCGTCTGCGCGCCGGTACCGTTCGTCGCGCGACGGCGGTTCGTCCAGACCGAAGTTCCGGGACACCGCCGGATCCATCGTGGTGATGATGTTCCAGCCGGCCCGGCCGCGGGAGATGTGGTCGATCGACAGGATCGCCCGCGCCAGCGCGTACGGGGTGCCGTAGGTGGTGGACGCGGTGGCGATCAGACCGACATGTTCGGTCTCGCGGGCGATCGCCGGCAGCAGCGTCAACGGATCCAGGTAGGCGAAGCCCAGCCCGTCCGGCCCCAGCGCCTGAGAATCGGCGAAGAACACCGCATCGACTCGCGATTCTTCGGCAAGCTGCGCCGAACGCACGAAATCATCGATATCGATGAACGGGTGGGTTCCGTCAGCGGTCTGTATCGGGCCCGGAATCAGATTGACGGTGAACTTCAAGTACCTGTTCAACGGACCGCCCCTACCGGTAGGTCGGTGGCCGTCCGGGCGACATCGGGGATCGACGCCACCAGCGCACGCGTGTAATCGTCGGCGGGGTCGGCGAACACCTGGGCGGTGGGGCCGTCCTCTTTCACCACTCCGTGCTGTAGGACGGTGACGGTGTCGGCGAATTGCCGGACCACGCTGAGATCGTGCGAGATGAACAGGTAACTGAGGCCCAGCCGCACCTGTAGATCGACGAGAACGTCGAGGATCTGCGCCTGTACGGTCACATCGAGCGCCGAGGTGGGTTCGTCGAGGACGAGGACATCGGGATTGAGGCTGAGCGCGCGGGCGATCGCGACGCGCTGCCGTTGACCGCCCGACAGACGCCGGGCGCGCCTGTCGGCAAAACTCTCGTCCAGCCCGACCAACTCCAGTACCTCGACGACGCGGCGCCGACGTTCCTCGCGGGATCCCTCGCGGTAGCGCACCAGTGGTTCGGCGACGATCCTGCCGACGGTGTAGGTGGGGTCCAGGGAGTTGAACGGATTCTGGTAGACGAGCTGCAGATGCCTGCGCGCGGACCGCAGATCTTTCCGATCGAGATGCGAAACATCCTGTCCGTCAACAATAATCCGGCCTTCATCGGGTTCGAGCAGACGTAGCACCAGACGCGCGATGGTGGTCTTCCCCGAGCCCGACTCACCGACGAGGGCGTGGGTGCGCCCCGGCGGGATCCGCAGGGAGACACCCTTGAGGGCCTCGGTCCGGTGCTCGCCGGCACCGAAACTCTTCTGGACGTTCTCGACTTCGAGCGCGTAGCGACCCGCTTCCGGCTCCGCGCGGCGGGAGATCGCCGGCGCGAACCTGTCGAGATTCAATCGTGGGATATCTCGGATAAGGGCGCGCGCATACGCCGATCTGGGCGCCGTCAGTGTCTCCCTTGACGGACCGTGCTCCTGTAGTTCGCCGTCGTTGAGAACGACGACCTGATCGGACCGCTCGGCTGCCAGCGACAGGTCGTGCGTGATCAGCAGTATCGACACACCGAATTCGGCCTTGAGACTGTCGAGCAGATCCAGGATCGTCTTCTGGATTGTCACATCGAGGGCGGAGGTGGGTTCGTCGGCGACGATCAACTGTGGCCGCCCGGCGATGGCCAGGCCGATCAGCACGCGCTGCAACTGTCCACCGGACAGTTGATGCGGATACGACCGCAACGCCCGCTCTGGGTCGACGATGCCGACCGACGCCAGGAGCTCTCGCGCCAGCGCTGGATAGCGCTGCCGGTCGGCGTGCTCGGGCTGGTCGGATTCGCGGAACGACTCGTACACCTGATGGTCGATCCGCCGGACCGGATTGAGCGATGCCGTCGGATCCTGCGGTACGAATCCGATCTGCCGGCCGCGCAGTGCCCGGAAGGCCCGCTCGGACAGGCGCAGGATGTCGCGGCCGGCGAAGAACGCCTCGCCACCGACCGCCGTCGACGAATCCAACAGCCGCAGTATCGCATTGACGAGGGTGGACTTGCCCGAGCCGGATTCGCCGACCACCGCGACGGTCTCGCCGGCGGCGACATCGAAGGACACCCCGTGGACGGTCGGCGATCGCAGGTCGCCGCCGTACGCGACGCGCAGGTCGCGCACCGACAGCACCGTGTCCGATCGCGACGATGGCCGCGAGCCGTGTCGCGTGCGAGGGGCTGTGTCGATGGAAACCGTCACGTCACTTGTCCTTACCGATAGTGGTGCTGAGTTGATTCAGTGAGAGCACGGTGGCCACCATGACCAGGCCGGGCAGGTACACCACCCATGGATAGCGGTACAGATAGTCCTTGCCTTCGGCGACCAGCAATCCCCAGTCGGGACTCGGCGGCGGATTGCCGTAGCCGAGGAAGGCCAGTCCGGCGATGCTGATGATCGCCAGCCCGAATTGCAACACCGCCAACGCCACCACCGACCGATAGGTGTTGGGTAGCACGTGGGCGAACAGAACCGACAACCGGCTTCCACCGATCAGGTACGCCGACTCCACGAATGTCAGATTCTTCACCCGCAGCACTTCCGAACGGATGAGCCTGCCGAATACCGCTATGGATGACACACCCACCGCGATGGCAGCATTCACTGTCTGAAAGCCCAACGACACCACCACGATCACGGCAAGCAGAAAACTTGGTATGGCCAGCACGATGTCCAGTACCCGCCCGAGGATTCCGTCGACGATGCCACCGAAGAATCCGGCGAGCAGGCCGATCGCGCTGCCGGCCACCAACCCGATCGTCACCGCCAGGAGCGCGGACAGGACGGCAGGCCGGGTGCCGTGCACCACCCGGGCGAAGACATCCCGGCCGAGTTGATCGGTACCGAACAGGTGCGCGGCCGATGGTTCGGCGAATCGTTCGGCCGGAACGCCGGCGTACGGGTCGTGGGAGGTGAACAGACTCGGTGCGATCACCCACGCGATGAGCACCAGGATGATCAAACCCGCCAGCGTCGTGGCAATGGTACGTACCGAGAGCCCGGGCACACGTACGGCCGGACCGCGGGACAGTGTCAGCGTCGCCGTCATGTGGCTGCCGCCTTTCGTAGACGTGGGTCGAGTACGGGATAGATCAGGTCGACAACAAGATTGATCGTGAGGAACAGCACCGCCGCCAGGGTGACCGCCGCCTGCAATACCGGCACATCCTGTTCGGTGGCGGCGGTCTGAATGATGCTGCCGATTCCGGTGCGCCCGAATATCGCTTCGGTGAGTACCGACCCGCCGAGCAGATCGCCGACGATGATGGCGGTGATGGTGAGCGTCGGCAGCGCCGCGTTGGGCAGCAGATGCCGTCCGAACAGTCCGATCCTGCTGATCCCCTTCGAGATAGCCACCGTCGAATACTGCTGAGCCCGTGCATCATCCAGAGCGGTGAGGAAGATCTGCGCGATCGGCGCCGACGCCGGGATGGCCAGCGTGATCGCCGGGTAGATCAGCGCATTGATGCTGTCGTAGTCGTTGATCGCGAAGAACCCGAGCTGGAAGGAGAAGATGTCGATGATCACCAGCCCGATCAAGAAGTTGGGCATCGACAGGAACAGCGGTGGGAATGCCCGGAACACCGCACCGCCGAACCGGGCCGGAACGTAGATCGCCGCCAGTGCGATCAGGAAGGCCAGAATAGTTGCGAACACGAATGCCGTTCCGGCCAGTTGTAGCGTCGACGGAATTCCTTCCCACAGCACCGCCGACACCGGACGGTGCGAACTGATCGACAGTCCGAGGTCACCGGAGAACAAGCGTCCCAGGGCGATCCCAAGTTGCTCGAACACCGAACGATCAAGCTTGTAGTACGCCAGCAGCCTCGCTATCTCCTCCTCCGAATAGTTGTTCTCCGGGTTACGCAACTGAGAGGACACCGGGTCCCCGGGCAGCACCGTGACGATGACAAATACCAGCACGTACACGCCGAGAACCGCCAGCAGCGCCTGCCCGACCCGGGAGGCGATATACCCGCCGTTCGCCGAAAGCCACAGCCGTGGGCCGGAAGGACCGGCCAGGATACGCGTGTCCTGTTCGCGGACCTGCAGTCCGGCTGTCATGAGTCGAGCCAGGTGTCGTAGAGCCGGATTCGGCCGTAACCGTCGGCGCCGATGCCTTTGAGCTTCGCCGATGCAGCGAAATTCTGCGGAAATTCGTGCACTGGAATGAAATAGGCGTGGTCGATGACATACTCCTGGGCCTTCTTCGACGCGGCGAACGCTTCGGCATCGGTCGGCGCGGTGGCCACGTCCTCCAGGATTCGATCGAATTCTGCAGACGGCTTCTTGAATTGGTTCTGCTGGCTGGAATGCCACCACCGCCACAGGTACACCGGATGAGGTGCAGCCCAGTGGATCTCATACAGCGGAACACTGTCCTGTTGCGCGACGGTGTTGTAGTTGGAGAAGTCGACGCCCTTCAGCTCCAGACGTACGCCCACCTTCTTCCACTGCTGGGCGATCAGTGCAAGATCGTCACGCGAGGTGGTGATGAACACCGACGGATACTCGAAGAAGTAGAGTTGCCGACCGCCCTTGGTGCGGTAGCCGTCCTTGTCCCGGCCCGTCCAGCCCGCCTCATCGAGGAGCCTGTTGGCCAGATCCGGGTTGTAGGCGAAGCGATCACTGAGATCAAGCCCCCAGGGCGTCGACGAATTCAGCGGTCCCGTCGCCACTTTCCACTCGGACGAGTACAGCGTGTCGACGATCTCCTGCCGGTTGATCGCATGCGTGAGCGCCTTACGGACCCTGATGTCGTCAAGGTGTTCGGCACCTAGTCGCAGGTGCAGGCCCCACACGCTGCCCGGAACGAAGCTGTTGAGCAGCGTCGCACCCCGCTCGACCAGACCTGTTTCTTCGGATGGCTGGGGGTAGTGGATGAGGTCGACCTGCCCGGAGTCGAGTGCACCTACCCGAAGCGACGCCTCCGACAATTGTTGAATGGTGATCTTGTCCAGGTAGGCGGGCCCCTGGTGGGCCGAATCGGGCCGCGGCCACGCGTAGTCGTCGCGCCGGACGAGCACGATCTCCTTGTTCGGTTTCCACGAGTCGACGACGAACGGTCCGGTGGCATAGGTGTTCTTGAGGTCGCTCTGCTCCTCCAGGCTGAGCTTGAGCGTCGCGGGCGCCAGGATCCCGGTGGTCGACGTCCCGGCCAGAACCGGAATCAACGCCGGGAACGGCGCGGTCAGCCGCACCTGGACCTCGGTGGCACTGATCGCCGTGGCCTTGTCGAACGTTTCCGGCAGGTTGGCCACCCGGGTGATACCCCGCGAATCGTCACCGAGGCCCTGCAGATTCAGGTTCAACGCCACCGCCGCCGCGTCGAGTTTCTCCCCGTTGGAGAAGGTGATGCCCTCCCGCACCGTGATGATGAATTCGGTGAAGTCGGCGTTGTGGGTGAAGCCGGACGCCAGATGCGGCAGTAGCGCACCCTCGTCGTCGTAATAGAACAGGTACTCCACGAACTGCGCCCACACCTGCAGGACATGCCACGAACTGACCTGCTGTTGCGCATACCCCTGGTTCAGGTGCGCGTTGAGATAGGTGATCTCACCGCCGGGCTTCGGTTCGGAGTTGCCGGATCCGGCGGGCGCCGGGGAGCCGGAGTCACCGTCGCGAGTACACGCAGCCACCACTGCGGCACCGGCAAGGAGCGCACCGAGGCGCAGAAACTGGCGCCGGCCGACATCGTGTCTCATGGAGATCCTTCTTTCGGAATACATCGGTGCGGGTTGCCGATAATGGTGTGATCGGTCAGTGGTTCGGTGACTATGCACGCCAGGCGTCGTAGAAACTGATCAGGCCCAAACCGTCGACTTGCAGGCCCTGCACCGTCTGTGCGGCGCCCCAGGTCTGCAGAAACTCGTGGATGGGGATGTAGTAGGCGTTGTCGATGACGTATTCTTGGACCTTCTTGGATGCCTCGATCCGGGCGTCGGCGTTCTTGGCCTGAATGACATCTGTGAGCAGGGCGTCGAGCTCTGGGTCGGGGTTCTTGAACTGATTTCCTTCGCTGCTGTGCCACCACCGCCATACCTCGCTTTGACTGCCCGCGAGCCAATGGTTCTCGTACAGCGGCACATCGGGTTCGGCGGTGACGGTGCTGTAATTGGCGAAGTCGACGCCTTTGATGTCGAGCGCGACACCGATCTTCTTCCACTGCTGAGCGAGCAACTGCAGATCGAGACGGGAGGTGGTGGTGAAGACCGACGGATAGATCACGAAACTCAGCCGCTTGCCCGCCTTGGTCCGGTAGCCCTGCCGATCGCGAGCGGTCCAGCCCGCCTCATCGAGCAACGAATTGGCCAGTGCCGGGTCGTAGGCGAACCGGTCCCGAAGATCCAGGGTCCCTGGCACCACATCGTTGAAGATGGATTTGGCCTCCGACCACTTACCACTCGGAAAGTTGGTGGCCAGGATCTCCTTTCGGTCGATGCCGTGCGAGAGTGCCTTGCGGACCCTGATGTCGTCGAGATAGTCGGCGGTGAGGCGCAATTGCAATCCCCAGACGCTGCCGAAAAACGATGGTGCGATCAGGTTGAAACCGTTGTCGGCGATCCGCTGTTCTTCGGTCTGCTGCACATAGTGGATGACCTCGACCTGACCGGATTCGAGCGCACCGACCCGCAGTGCCGGTTCGGCAACCTGCTGCACCACCACCTTGTCGAGGTAAGCCGGCCCGTCGTGCCGGGCGTCGGCGCGTGGCCATGAATAGTCCTCGCGCCGCGCGAGCACGACTTCCTTGTTCGGCACCCATGATTCGACGACGAACGGCCCGGTGCCGTACACGTTGCGCAGGTCGGATTGTCTGTCGAGGCTTGCGTTGATCGTTGCGGGTGCCAGGATGCCGACGGTGGTCCACGCGCCGAGCTTCTGGATGAAGTCGCCGTACGGCTTGGTCAGCCGGACCTCCACGGTGTGCGATCCGGTCGCGACCGCTTCCCCGTAGTAGTCCTTGGGAAAGTATTGTGATCGCGGAATCCCGCGCGCTTCATCGCCTCTGGCCAGGAAGTTCAGGTTGGCGGCCACCGCCGCCGCGTCGAGCGGCTCACCGTTGGAGAAGGTGACACCTTTGCGGATCGTCAGGGTGAAGCGGGTGCGTTCGTCGTTCTCGGTGAATCCGGTCGCCAGATGCGGGACGAACCTGCCGTCGGCCTCGTAGTAAAAGAGTCGCTCGACAAGCTGATTCCACACCTGTGCGACGTGCCAGGACCCCGTTTTCTGCTGCTGGTAGCCATCGATCAGCTTCTCGTTCAGATAGGTGATCGAGCCGCCTGTTCGGGGTGGTCCGGTGACGGCCGATGCTTGCTGGGTACCCCCGCCCCGCGACCCGCAGGCCGCCAGCGCACCCGTACTCGCCAAGGCGATGCCGAGCGCGAGGAAACGACGACGATCAAATGAGTGTGCCATGAATCTGCGAAACCGTTCTGTCCTGGATACGTGCCGCAGAGAAGTGTGCGTACTACCGGCGTGGCAACCTACGATATCGCTCTACACGAACCGCACACCGAGACTTAATGGTTCGCATACCGGCAATGGAAAGTCACTGCCAGCATGTTTTCCGTCCATCCACCGCGACCACCTCTCGTCTGTGACCGATACCTCAGCTCGACTGTCCCCGGATCGCATGCCCTGAACCACACGAAAGGGGCCCGCCATCGCAGATAGTGCGGTGGCGAGCCCCATTCGTGTGGTTCAGGACGCGAACTCGGGGATTACCTTGTCCGCGAACAGTTGCGCGCCGGACTGGTCGTAGGCGAGGTCGACGAAGTTGGTGATGGCGTAGCCGAGGCCGAGGTCACGGACGGCACCGAGCTTTTCGACGATCTGCTCGGGGGTGCCCACCAGGTATCCGGAGCGGAAGGTGGTGTTGTACCGGTCGGCCGGCTCACCGGGCACCAGCTTGGCGTAGTGCGCCTGGATCCAGTCGAGTTTGTCGGCGACCTCTTTCTCGGTCTCCCCGATCACCACGTTGTAGTTGGAGGAGCGGGTGATCTCGGCGAAGTCGCGGCCGAGGTCCTTGGCGTGCTGCTCCAGGATCGCCGACTTGTGCGCGAAACCCTCGGGGGTGCCGTCGAAGTTGGTGTACTGCGCGTACTTCGCCGCGATGCGCAGCGTCCTGCGCTCACCGCCGCCGGCGATCCACAGCGGGATACCGTTGTCCTGCAACGGTAACGGCTGCACAATCGCACCGTCGACCTGATAGATCCTCCCGTCGAGGGTGACATTCCCGTCCCGCCAGGCCTGGATGAAGATCTGCACGCCCTCATCCAGGGCCCGCAGGCGGTCACCGGCACCGGGGAATCCGTATCCGTAGGCCAGCCATTCATGCTCGTACCAGCCCGCGCCGATACCCATCTCGACGCGCCCACCGGAGACGTGGTCGACGGTGGTGGCGACCTTGGCCAGGTAGGCCGGATTGCGGTACGCGATGCAGGTGCACATCTGGCCGAGACGGATGCGTTCGGTGGACGCCGCGAACGCCGACATGAGTGTCCACGCCTCGTGGGTGGCCTCCTGTGTGGGTGTGGGCACGGTGTGGAAGTGGTCGTACACCCACAGCGACGTCCACGGACCCGCGTCGGCCTGCTGGGCGAGACGCTTGATCAGCGGCCACTGCTGCGCGGGTTCAATGCCGACGAGATCCAGACGCCAGCCCTGGGGGATGAAGATTCCGAAATCCATGAGCACCAACCTAACGCCGCGTCGGCGCAGTTCGCACCGGCAACGGAGCCTGACGTCGCATCGCCCATGGTGGCGGGCGCGACAAGACTATCGACCACCGCGCGTCTTACCCGGCCGCCCGCGACACCTCACCATCCGGAAGACCGGGTGTCGATGTCCCCAGCCGCTCGCGCAGCGTGGCACCGGCATGGTCCCGGGCGAACACCCCGCGGTCGACCAGACCCGGCAGTACGTCGTCGCGGATCCGGTCGAAGCTCGACCCGCCGAGCAGGATGAAGCCGTCGGAGGCGCCGGTGGTGACCCAGTCGGTGATCTGTTCGACCGCATCGGCGGCGGTCCCGACAATCTGGAAGTGCCCGAACGAGGTGGCGTACCGGACGAGGAAGCGGCGCAGCGTCGGGTAGACACCGTCGCGTACCCAGTTGCGGTAGATCAGTGCCCGGCTCACCCGGCGGTTCTCCGCGACGATCGCCTCCGGTGCGGGAAAGCGGTCCAGCGGGATCTCGTCGTCGGGTCCGAGTCCGGAGAGGTCCAGCCCGGGCACCTCGTAGGTAATGGCGGTCTTCGCCCGTTCGAGGTCGATATCGGTGAGCTGGCCATAGTAGGCCGCTTCGGCCTCCTCGACGGTGTCACCGAGATACAGACGGAGGCCGGGCAGCACCTTCAGGTGGCCGGGGTCGCGGCCGTGGCCGCGCACCGCGTCCTTGATCGTCTTGTAGTACGCGCGCCCGGCATCGATGTCGGGGGTCGCCACGAACACCACCTCCGCCGAGCCCGCGGCGAAGTCGATGCCGCGTTCGGAGGCCCCGGCCTGGGCGATGACCGGGATCCGTTGCGGCCCGGGTTCCAGGTCGAGGGCATCACGCACGGCGAAATGTTCACCTCGATGGTCGATGTCGCTCACCTTGGTGATGTCGGTGAACACCTCGTTGTCGAGATCGCGGATGATCGCGTCGGGTGCCCACGAGTTCCATAGTGCCTTGGTCACCGACAGATACTCGGCCGCCCGCGAATACCGTTCGGCCGGTACCGGAATCGCGTCGTAGCCGTAGTTGCGTTCCCCGTTGAACGAGGTGACCACATTCCAGCCGATCCGCCCCTGCGAGAGCCAGTCCAGCGAATTGAGTTGCCGCGCCGTGTTGTAGGGCTCGGTGAACTGGGTGGAGATGGTGATGACCAGGCCGATCCGGCTGGTCATTGCCGCCAGATGCGATGCCGCGGTCAGCGGTTCGAAGTGCCGCGCCGACCTGTTGGCCACCTGGGACCGGTTCAGGCCGAGGAAGTCGGCGATGAAGATCGCGTCGAACCCGAGTTCGTCGAGTTCCCGCGCGAAGTCGGCCGAACCGGCGGCCCGCCGTTCCGGCGATCCGCCCTGCTTCCAACTCGGAAACCTGTCGGTGAACGCGAACTCACCCGATACGAAGAACACACCCGACTGCCGTACCATCCGGCTCCCCTTTCACTTTCGGACACCCGGACGCTAGTTGCGGGGCATCGGGAGCGACAAGAGATTCAATCGCGGCGGTTCTCACCCGCACGGCCTACCCTTGAGACCTATGCCACATCCGATCATGTTCACCGACGACGACCCGATCCTGGCCAAGGTCCGGGAGTTCGCTCTGGCACTGCCCGATGCCACCGAGGTGATCGCGCACGGGCGCCCGACGTTCCGCTGCGGCAAGATGTTCGGCAACTATGGCGGCTCGGTCAAGGGTGGGGTCCGGCACGAACAGTCGTTGCTGTTCATCCCGGACCCCACCGAACGCGAGGCGCTGATCGGCGATCAGCGCTTCTACATTCCGGCGTATTTCGGACCTGCCGGCTGGCTCGGCATCCTGCTCGACGACGACACCGACTGGACGGAGGTGGCCGAGCTGCTCGACGCCAGTTTCCGGCAGGTCGCCCCGAAACGGTCCATCGCCAAGCTCGACGCCGCCGGGCAGTGAACCGGACGTCGGCACACGCCTGCTCAGTCCGCGGGCACCTCCCGCCTGCCGGTGACGATCAATGTGATGTCCTTCGCCGGTAGCGGCATCGGCTGCCCGGTTCCGATCACGAGGTCGGCATCGGTGGCCGTCAGCGAGCGTCCCCGCAGGTCGACACCGAAGTACTTGAGTTGTTTGCGACCCGCGTCCTTCATCGCCATCGCGATCCGTTCGGCCGGCGCGGGGGAAAGACCGAGTGCCTCGGTGATGTCGAGTCCGTGGATGACGTCGTGGGCCAGTGCCCCGCGCTGACCACCGCCGGGCGGCCGCCACGGGTGCTCGACGTTGTCCCGCAACGAGTTCAGCAGTACGACATCGCTGTTGCGGTCACAATCGCTACGCGCGATCCGGTCGCTGAACACATTGAATCGGAATCCCGCGGCTGCGATCCCGGCGAGCACCCGCGGCCCCGAATGCCGGTAGGCCAGCGTGATGTGCGCGACGACCTCCCGGACCCGCCACCCCTCACACAACGACGCCGCCGCCCACTGCTGCGGCGTCAGACCCGACAGCAATTCCACCAGCCGCCGGCGTTCGGCGAAGGTCTCCCGCACCAATGCGGAGTCTTCCTCTGAAGCGATCATTCCCGTCCTCCCGTGAATCGTCATACCGTCGAGAACTCGCCGGCACTTCTTATACGTGGGGCGCAGGCGAAACTCATCGCTCAGGCGTTGTCCGGTGGCAGCGTGGGTGGCAGACCGAACTCGGCAAACCGGCCGGCTGTTCCGAGGAACGTCGTCGTGTGCCCGATCAGCCCACCCCGAAACTCCACGGCGACCAGCGCGAACGGCCGCAACGTACCCACCGCGTCCGGGCGATACTGCCCGAATCCGACCTGGCCGTTGATGTCGGTGATGACCAGGCGGTCGGCGGCGCACGCATCGGACATGGCGGCGAGCGAGGCAATCGCCTCGCGCCCGGCCAGCCACCACCTCACCGGCGGCATCGTCGTGGTCACATCGTCGTGCAGCACCGCGATCAGCCCGCCGACATCGTGCGCTTCGAAGGCGGCCACATAGCGCTCGGCGAGAGCGCGAGCCTGCTCATCGCTCACCGACCCATCACCGCAGGACTGCGCCGGCAGCACACCGCGTGCGCGCTGAAGTGAACTGTTGATCGCTCCCACGCTCACACCGAGAATGTCCGCGGTCTCGGCGGCGGAGAATGCGAGCACATCACGCAGGATGGTGGCCGCCCGCTGAGGCGGTGTGAGGTGCTGCAGTGCGGCCACGAACGCCAAGCGGACCGTTTCCCGTTCCACTGCCCGGCGTGCGGGATCCGACGAGTACACGACGAAACTCCCCGGAACAGGATCGACGTAGCTGCCCGCCGGCGCCGCAGCGCCGAAGACACCCGGTTCGCCCAGGCCGGCGACATCCATCGGGGATGCCCGACGTTGTGCCGCGCGCAGCATGTCGATGCACACATTGTGTGCGATCCGATGCACCCAGGTGGTCAGCCGGGCGCGCCGCGAATCGAAGGTATCCAGCTCGCGCAGAGCGCGGATCATCGTCTCCTGCACGGCATCTTCGCATTCAGACGAGCCGGCCAGCATCCGGTAGCAGTACGCGTTGAGCGGTCCACGCAACGCCTCGAGGTCTGCCTCGATCGTCATGACCCCGAGTGTAGTGCCGCATGTGAGGCGATGTCAGAGCGGCGGAAGACGCCTTTCGCGCGGGAGTTTCCGGCTCGCCGGGAGGTCGGTGGTGTCGGCCGGGTCGCGCAGGCGATTGCCGTCGAGGGGCCGCAGTTCGGGGCGCCGCGAAACGTCGGCGGGATTGCGCAGGGGCTCGAGTTTGGGCACCTCGTAGGAGGTTGTCCGGTAAGGCGACCATTCGGGGCGGGGCCCGGTGTCCGCCTGGTCGTCGCGCGTGCCTCGACGGGGAAGCCACTGCCGCGCCGCCTCCTCGACGAGGGCCCGGAACATTTCGCCGAGCATCGCGTTACCCTTCGCGTCGGCCGCGTCGGTGCGGTGAGCGTGATGCGGATTGCGAGTGTGCGTTCCGCCTTCCATCCCTGAGCCCCCTGGTAGTGCGCGGCCGCCCGTTCTGGGACTTGCCACCCGGTGTGATGTGTGATTTCCGCAGACTTTACCGACAGCGCCCGCGTTGCGGTAGCGGCACGTGGCAGTGTTCACAGACTGGAAACCCGCTGAGCCAGAACCCAGTTCATCGAAGCAAAGAATATGCAGAGTGGCGCTCGTCGGCGCTGAGGGCTACAGCGCATCGGGGTCGGCGGACAACAGCTCACCGGCCTTCGCGGTCACGGCCAGCGCCTTCGACGACCAGACGGAGCCCGCCCCGGCCAGCCCGCACGCCGGTGTCACGACGACATTCTCCCGAAGCACCGAACGATTCAGGCCGATCCTGTCGACGAGACGGGCCAGCGCGGACGCGACCCGCTCGGCCGGCGACCCCGTATCGGACGCCGCCCGGGGCGGCGTCGAGGGCACGGCACCGGCGACCCACACATCGCCACGATCGATCAGGGCTCCCACCCCGTCCAGGTCGGCCGCCGACTCCCCCGTCCACGATGTGATGTCGCATGAGACAGCGACACCGGGCAGTCGTGCCGTCAGATCCCAGCGCGGCGCACCGCAATTGTGCAGGATCACCGGCCGTTCGATCGCCTCGACCAGCTGCGTGAGAGCGTCGGCCACCTCGATCACCGGGATCGCGGGGATGGTGTCGAACCGGGTCAGCGGCTTCACGGTGCCGTCGAGAACCGCGCCGATCGACGGTTCATCGAGCTGCACAACGGTGTTCGTGCCCAGCCGGCGTTCGGTCTCGGCGACCAGGACACGGATGCCCTCGGTCGCCGAGGCGATCACATCCGACCAGGCCCCGCGGTCACGAAGGATCCTGTGACCGTTGGGCAGTTCCGCGGAGGCGGCGAAGGTGAACGGACCGCACACCTGGATCTTGAACGGTCGTCCCGTTCTGATGAATCCCGCCGCATCCCACAGCTCTTCGACCGCGTCGAGATCGGCGGACAAGAAGTCCGCGGCCCGGCGGGAGACGTTCGACCGGCGGCCCGACAGGCGGTAACCCCACGTGCCCGCGTCCATCGGCATGTCGACGAGGATCGCCGCCATCCGGCCGATCATGTCCGCGCCGACCCCCCGGGCGGGCAGTTCGGCGAGATGGGCGAAGTCCAGTTCGCCGTTGATGATCGACGCGGCCTCGCGGGGATCGGTTCCGGGCATCGACCCGATACCGGTGCCCACCGCGGTTGGGATTGTTACAGACATTCGGCGCCAACCCCATTCGATGGTTGAGGTGCGAGCCTGCGAGCCTCGACACCCGGTGGGACGGCATTGTCCGCTCGCGAGGTTTCGAGGCTCGTCGCTTGCGCTCCTCGCACCTGCACCGGCGAAGCAGTCACACCGTTGCCCGTCACACCCGGGCCAGGGAGGAGGTGCGGATGATCCGGCCGGACCCGATCACCAGGTCGCCGGCGGACTCGTCCGGCAGGTACAGCACAGCGGCCTGGCCGCGCGCCACGCCGGTGAGCGGTTCGGAGAGTTCGATGTCGATGCGAGCCTCGCCGTCGCGGACCACCGGGGTGGCGCGCGCGGGTGCGAGACCGCCGTGCGCACGTACCTGCACCACGCAGTCGACAGGTCCGTCGGGCACCTGACCCGACGTCCACACCGCACGCCCGGCTTCGATGGACCACACCTGCAGGTGTTCGGCCGAGCCGACGGTGACGGTGCCCGACTCGGGGTCGATGCCGGTGACGTAGCGGGGCTTGCCGTCGGGTGCGGGGGCCTCGATACCCAGGCCCTTGCGCTGGCCGATCGTGAAGCCGTGCACGCCTTCGTGTTCGGCGAGCCGCTCCCCCGAGTCGGCGTCGACGACGGCGCCGGGCCGGATCCCGATACGGGCGCCGAGGAAGGCGCGGGTGTCGCCGGTGGGGATGAAGCAGATGTCGTGCGAGTCGGGCTTGTCGGCCACCGACAGGCCGCGCCGGGCGGCCTCCTCGCGGATCTGCGGCTTGGGGGTGTCGCCGCACGGGAACATCGCCCGGCTCAGCTGGGCGTGGTCGAGCACCGCGAGCACGTAGGACTGGTCCTTGTCGTCGTCGACGGCGCGGCGCAGTTCACCGTTCTCCAGGCGGGCGTAGTGGCCGGTGGCCAGGGCGTCGAAGCCGAGCGCGATCGCCTTGTCGGCCAGGGCCGCGAACTTGATCTTCTCGTTGCAGGTCAGGCACGGGTTGGGGGTCTGCCCCTCGGCGTAGGCGTCGACGAACTCGTCGATCACGTCTTCCTTGAAGCGGTCGGCGAAATCCCACACGTAGAACGGGATGCCGAGCACGTCGGCGGCGCGCCGGGCGTCGTCGGCGTCCTCCCGGGAGCAGCATCCACGCGAACCGGTGCGCAGCGCACCGGGTGCCGTCGACAGCGCCAGGTGCACGCCGACCACGTCGTGACCGGCCTCGACCGCGCGGGCCGCGGCCACCGCCGAATCGACGCCGCCGCTCATCGCCGCAAGAACTCTCACCGGATACCTCCACGAACAGAAACCAGCCCGGCGGTGCGTGCCCGATCCACCACGTCGCCGATCACCTCGGCCACCGCGTCGACGTCGGCGTCGGTGCTGGTGGCGCCGAGGGAGAACCGCAGCGACCCACGGGCGTGCGGCACGTCGAAACCCATCGCCAGCAGCACGTGGCTGGCGCGGGCCACCCCGGCGGTGCACGCCGAACCGGTGGAGCACTCGATGCCGTTGGCGTCGAGCAGCATCAACAGCGAATCGCCCTCGCAGTCGCCGAAGGTGACATGGGCGTTGCCGGGCAGGCGACCGGCGCCGACCGGCCCGTTGACGGATGCTCCCGGAACGTCGAGCAGGACGTCGAGGAGCCGGTCACGCAGCCGGGTGATGCGTGCGGTCGTCGTATCCATCGACTCGGTGCTGATGCGCAGCGCGGTGGCCATCCCCACGGCACCGGCCACGTCCTGCGTGCCCGACCGGATGTCGCGTTCGTGCCCGCCACCGTGCAGGAGCGGCACGCAGGCGACGTCACGGCGCAACAGCAGCGCACCGACGCCCTGCGGGCCGCCGAACTTGTGCGCGGCCAGGCTCAGCGCCGACAGCCCCGACGCGGCGAAGTCGACCGGGATGTGCCCGACGGCCTGGATCGCGTCCGAATGCACCGGCACACCGAACTCGGCGCCGAGCGCCGCGATCTCGGCGACCGGCTCGATGGCGCCCACCTCGTTGTTGGCCCACATGACGGAGATGAGTGCGGTGGCGCCGGCGTGGGCGTCCAGTTCGGCACGCAGGTCGTCAGGTGCGACAACGCCGGTGCTGTCGACCGGGAGGACCACGAGCTCGGCGTCCTCGTTGTCGGCGAGCCACTGCGCCGGATCGAGGATCGCGTGGTGTTCGACCGCCGACACGATGATCCGGGTGCGGTCGGGATTCTCGGCCCGGCGGGCCCGGTAGATGCCCTTGACCGCGAGATTGTCGGACTCGGTGCCGCCGCCGGTGAAGATGACCTCCGACGGCCGGGCGCCGAGCGCCGCGGCGATCGATTCGCGCGATTCCTCCAGCCGCCGCCGCGCCCTGCGGCCCGAACCGTGCAGCGACGACGCGTTGCCGGGGTGGGCGTAGACGGCGGTCATCGCCTCGACGGCTTCGGGAAGCATCACGGTTGATGCGGCGTGATCGAGGTAGACGGGGGGCCGGACCGGTGTGGACATATCGCTGCCAAGGATAAACGTGCGGGCAGCCGCGGCAAATTCCCGCGCGAGCCGGCCCGCGCCGACGCCGTCCGGGGCCGGCGCCCGCACGCACCCCTGCTCACCGCACGACCTGCCCCGTGTCGAGGACCCCGCGCGGGTCGAGCTGGGCGGCGAGCGCGGCCAGCCAGGCGTAGGTGTCGTCGTCGTAACAGGCCCGGATCACGGCCGGGTCGGCGGAGGCGCTGAAATTGGGCAGGCTCGTGCCGGTGCTCCACGGCTCGACCGCGGCGATCAGCGCGCTGTTCGTCGATACCACCAGCTCGGCGATCGGCGGGGCGAGAACACCCACCGAGTGCAGATTGAATGCGGCGTCGCGGTGACACAGCGCGCTGCGCACGGCAGGTTCGTCGGCGAAGGCACCGCCGAGCTGCCGCAGCTCGACGACGATCAGCGGTGATCCCGAGCCCGGCCCTGTCGCGGCCACGATCGCGTCGATGGTGCCGTCGGCCAGATCACGCAGCAGCGTGGTGCCCTCGTGCGCGGGCATCGGGACCGGCGGATCGGCGTGGATCGCACCTATCGCGGCATACGGTAGCGGGGCGACAGCGTCGAGCAGCGGGGTGGCCGCCGCCCGCATCGGTGCCAGCAGCTGCGCCCCGGTGTCGGGGTCGGCGGTGGTCGCGAACCGGACAGCGAGGGTGAGCTTGCCCGCCAGTATCGGCGGCACGCCCGGCATCTCGGGCAACTGCAGCAGCGCCGCCGAGGTGCCGGCCTCCCGCGGCAGGTCCGAGGCCCAGTCGCGCCAGGCGCGTAGCAACGCGGCGGCATCGGTTCCGTCGAAATACAACGCACCGCCGTAGATGTCGCTGATCGGCAGCAGGTCGACCACCACCTCGGTGATGATGCCGAGCGTGGCCTTGCCGCCGCGCAGTCCCCAGAACAGTTCGGGATTGACCTGCGCAGAGGCCTCCTTGACGGCGCCGTCGCCGGTGACCACCCGCACCGACCGCACGTAGGCCGCCGACGAGCCGAGCGTCCGCACGAGCGGACCGATGCCGGCGCCCGTGAGGAATCCGACGACGCCGACGGTCGTCGACGAGCCACACACCATGGCCAGCCCGTGGGGCGCCGCGGCGTCGAGCACGGTCTGCACACGCACACCGGCACCGATGCGAGCGGTCCGGCCGGCCGGGTCGATCTCGCAGGTGTCCAGGGCCGCGGTCCGGATCAGGATGGTGTCGGGGCCGACCTCGACGCCGCCGTGTCCGGTGGCGAACACCGCGACCTTCAGGCCGGCGTCACCCGCATACCGGATCACGGCCGCGACGTCGTCGGTGTCGGCGACATCGACCACCGCACACGGTGTGCGGGTGACGGCGAGGTTGAAACCCGGGGTGGCGTAACCGGCGTCGCCGAGTCCGTGGACCGCGCCGCGCACCATCGCACGCAGCGCGGGCGGAACCGATTCGAGGGTGACGGGCGTTGTCTCGCTGATGGTCACGTGAATCTCCTTCGTGGATCTGTTCGATTGCCGACGACAGCGTCGGAGATGGGGCTTGCAGGTCTCTTGGAGTGGGCTTGGAGGGCGCGGCCACCGCGCCTGTCCGTACCCAAGTGTCCGGCGCCTCACCCGCCCGGGGCGCGAGTAGCGCACTACCTGATTTCGGCTTCGGCGGTACCTGCCGGGGCACGTATCGCCGCCCCGCCCACTCCGGGCCTCGCCCGTCGCCGACGGCACTTACACTGTCCACGTGATAGCAAGTGCGAGCGCGGTTTCCGGGGTCCGCGAGTATGCGGTACTCGGCACGCTGGAGGTACGGCGGGACGGCGCGCTCGTCGACCTCGGCTCGCCGAAGCAGCGGGCGGTGCTGGCCGTGCTGATCCTCGCGCGCGGCGCGGTGGTGTCCGTCGACCGATTGATCGACACCGTGTGGCCGGCCGACGCGCCGACGGCGGCCACCACCAGCTTGCAGGCATACATCTCAAATCTGCGGCGGGCCCTGCGCAGCGGCGGTACCGGACCGTCCCCCATCGAACGCGTCGGCACCGGCTACCGGCTCGTGATCGGCGACGACAGGGTCGACGTCGCCGAATTCATCCGGCTGGCCGCAGCCGCCCGCTCCGCCCGTGACGAGGGCCGCTGGACGCGGGCGCTCACCGATTCCGCGGGGGCGCTGTCGCTGTGGCGCGGTGAACTCGCCGGTGACGAACTCGGCGACGCCGACTGGCTGATCGCCGAGTCCGCGGCCCTCTCCGAAACCCGCACGGCGGCCGCCGATGTCCACATCAGCGCGCTGCTGGCAACGGGTGATATCGGCGGGGCGCTGAGCGAGATCGCCGCGCTGCGTGTCCGCGACCCGTTGCACGAACGTACGGTGTGGCTACAGATGGTGGCGCTGTACCGCTCGGGGCGCATCACCGAGGCGCTGGAGGCTTACACCGACCATGTCCGGACGCTCGACACCGAGCTCGGACTCGACCCGGGCACCGAGCTGACGGCCTTGCAGGGGGCGATCCTGCGGCACGATCCGGCGATCGCCGCCTGGCCCCGGCCCCCGCACTGGACGGGTTCGGCCGAGGTCGAGGCACCGGCCTCGGCCACTGTGCCCGACGGCACAGGCAGCGTGACCGCGACCGATACCGACGCCGGATTCGTGGGCCGCACCGACGAGATACGGCGACTGGGTGCCGTCGTGGGATCGGGGTCACTGGATCCGCGGTGGATCCTGCTCACCGGCCCACCGGGTATCGGCAAGACCGCCCTCGCCGGGGAGACGGTGCGCCTGGCCGTCGCCGCACACGGCCCGGACACGAGAGTGGTGTGGGTACGCTGCCCCGACACCGAGGGCATCCCCGCCTGGTGGCCGCTGCGGCAGGCGTGCCGTGCGCTGGGCGCCGACCCGGCGCAGGTGCTGTCGGTGCCCACCGGTTCGGACGCCGACACCGCACGGTTTGCCGTCTACGACCGCGTGCACACCATGCTCGAACATGCCGCGACGGCGACGCCGCTGGTCTTCGTCGTCGACGACCTGCAGTGGGCCGACCCGATGTCGCTCGGGTTGCTCACCTACCTGATGTCGGTGCTGCGCGGGCGCCGGATCATCGTCATCGCCACCGCCCGCGACGGTGAGGGCGGCCCCGAGGTGCACCGGTTCCGGGCCGCCGCCAACCGGTCCGGCGCCACCGTGATCGGAGTGCCGCGGCTCTCCCGCGACGAGGTCGCCGAACTGGTGTGCGCCGTGTCCCGGGAGGAGATGGCGCCCGCCGCCGTCGACCTGCTGGCCCGGCGGACGGACGGGAATCCGTTGTTCGTCACGGAATTCGCCCGGCTCGCCCACGACACCCGGCGCGCCGAGCAGATCCCCGAGGCCGTCCGGTCCATTCTCGACCGGCGTCTGACCTCGCTGGATCCGGCGGTGCTGGAGGTGATCGGCTACGCCGCCGCCATCGGCGAGGACATCGACGTGCCGCTGCTGGTGGCGGTCACCGGCCGTGACCCCGACGACATCGCCGACTGTCTCGACGAGGCCGTCGACGAACACATCCTGGTCGCCCGGCACGATCGGACGGACGTCCCCCTCCCCGCTGTCGGCACCCGTTTCGCGCACGCTCTGCTGCGCGAAGGCGCGCTCGGGATAATCCGGCCGTTACGCCGTGCCCGGATCCATCTGCGGATCGCCGAGGTGCTCGATCAGATCGGCGGCAGCGACTCCCGGGCGGTGCGCGCCGCCCACCTCGTCGACGCCCTGGCCGTGGCCGATCCGCGTGAGGTGGTGGCCGCCTGCCGGGCCGCGGCCGCCGACGCCACGGCCGCCTGGGATTCGGAGAAGGCCGCGTACTGGCTCGGCGTCGCGTTGCGCATCTACGAGTCGGCGCCCCGCATCAGCCAGGATGTCACCGAGCGCGACGACCTGCTGATGGGTCTGCTCACCGCGCAGACCCGCGCCGGGCAGGTGCAGCAGGCGCTCGCGATCGTCGAGACCCGGCTCGACGAGGCGATCGCCGCCGATGCGCCGGACACCCTCGGCAGGCTCGCGGGAATCCTGCTGCGCGCCGGCGGTTCGTGGCCCTGGGTCGGTCCCAACGTCGACAACGAACGTTTGTGTGCAGCACTGGAATCGGCGCTCGACACGGTGGCGGGTGACGGCCCGGACACTGCTCGGGTACTCGGTGCGCTCGCCGTCGGTAACTGCTACCACCATGACGCGTCCGTTCCGGCCGGCCTGCTCGATCGTGCCGACGAGGTGGCCGCCGGACTCGACGACGACTCTGTGCTGGTCGATGTACTGATGGCCCGCCTCATCACCTATTCCGGCGTGGCACGGCACGCGGCGTCATCGATCGGGCTCGCCGAACAGATCCGGCGGGTACGCGCCGCCGGGTCCCCTGACAGCAACCGACTCGGTTATGCCGCAACAGATGTCGATGATGTCATCGTCGACACCGTACTCACCATGTCGACGATGATCCTCGGCGATGTCGCCGCAACCGAACATCTGGTGCGCCGCGGCATCGTCGGCAGCGAACGCTACCGGCTGCCGATCCTGCGTGCTCAGCTGCGCTGGATGGAGGCCTCACTCGCGGTGTGGCACGGTGACTTCGACGTCGCGATGGAACACTTCCGGACCGCGGTCAAGGTGCATCAGATGACCGAACTGTATGTGGCGGGCAGCGACACCGTCGCGATGATCGGGCTGGCCACCGAACGGCACCTGCTCGACGCCGTCATCGAGGCCAACAACGTTGCCCCGAAGGGAATGTCGACGCTCGACTGGGCCCGGTCGATGGCCGACGAGTTCTCCGACGAACAGATGACGGTGCTGCTGGCGGCCGGGGTGGCGATGATCGCCCGCGCGGAGGGCGATCACGACCTGGCCGAACGGATGATCACCATCTGGCTGGCCGATGACCGGCCGATGGTGTGGACGTCGCTGTGTCAGGCGGTGCTGCTGGCGCATGTCGTCGCCGACCTCGAATTGACCGGTTATGCGCGCCATTTCATCGACTATCTCGCGCCGTACAGCACCGGCATCGGCGCCCTCGGGCAGATCGGGCAGGTCGGGACGGTGGGGCTGGCGCTGGCCAAACTGCACTACCTGGTCGGTGACGACGCCGAGGGCGATACGGCGCTGCGCGACGCCACCGAGGTCGCAGTCCGGGGCGCGGGCCGTCCGTCGTTGTTGCGGTGCCGGCTGCTGGCCGCCACGCGTACCCCACCGTCGGCCGCGCGGACCCGGGAGATCGACGACATCGAAAGGCGGGCCAAGGAGTTGGCATTGACCGATATCGTGGAGTCGGTCACCCGCCTGCGATGAGTCGTGCGCATCGGGCCGCGAGCTCGCGGCGGTCGGCGCCGGGTAACTGGCTCTCGTGCACGGTGACCCGCACGCTCAGTTCCCGCGTGCGCAACACCCGCCGCAGCGTATCCCACGGGGTGTCCTCACCGATGAACGCCGCTGCCGGGCAACTGCCCGACGGCGTGGTGAAGGCGAGGCCGATCGGGAGGACCGGCACACCCGCGTCGACGGCCGCCTGAAAGAACGCCGGGGCAAAGGTGCCGGTGGTCGTGCCGCATCGGGTGGTTCCCTCCGGGAACACCGCCACCGACTCGTCGAGCTCCAGCCTCCCGGTCACCTCGTGCACCGTGCCGGGCAACCGCCGCAACGAGTTCCGTTCGACGCGGATGGCACGCAGGATCCGCGCGGGTAGCGCCGAGACCGGCGTACCCACGATTTCCGCCTTCGCCACGAAGCGGGCGGGGCTGATCATTGCCACGGCGGGGATATCGAGGTAGGAAACATGATTGGCCACAATAAGTCCGCAGGAATGGGAGACGAACGGGCGCCGGTCGTCGACCACCACGGTCAGCCCGAGCGACCGGAGTACCCGGCGCGACAGACCACGCAGGAACCGGCGGCGGACCGGCGCGGGTGCCACTGCGGCCACCGGCCACAGGCAGGCCGCCGCCACCGCCACCGCCGCCGTTCTCAGCACACGGACCGCCACCTGCACCGTCGTCGCCCTGTCATGGCGCCCGACAAGGCATCCGGCTCCGCACGGGCTCAGCGGAAACCACGGATGCAGACCGCTGTCCGGCGGTACCGGCACCCGTCCCGAGGCGGCGCCGACCAGGTCCGGCACGGCCACGAGCGAGGGTCTTGGCCACGGCGTCACCGGCGCCGGACCGACCACCGCCGTCGAACCCATCGCGGTCACCGGTCGGCCGATCCCGCCAGCCGCGTCACCGTGGAGGTGAGCCGGTCGAGATAACGGCGGGTGGCGCCGTCCCGGTCGATGACGGTGAGGAAGTCGCCGACGTCGAAGGCGTCGTCCACCGCGGGCTCTCCGCACACCCGCGCGCCGAGCCGCAGATAGCCGCGCAGCAGCGGCGGCAGCGCGGTTCCCGGGTGCGGCGCGATGTCGTCGAGCGCGATGCCGTCGACGCAGGGAGCCGTCAGCGGTTCAGTACGCCACCGCGCAAGATAGCTGGCGAGGAGTTGATCACGCACCGAACGCAATTCGGCGCCTCGCGCGGCTCCGAGGGTGCCGCGCAACGGAACCGACACCGAACCCATCACGTACCGCAGCCCGGTCAGGTCGAGGTAGCGCAGCACCGACGCCCACATCAGCGCCGTCACCGATCCACTGCGGTGCGCCGAATCCACGCACGCCCGGCCCATCTCGACTGTCCGCGCGGCGATCGGTGCCAGCCCTGCGACGTCGAACTCGGTGGCCGAGTACCAGCCGCCTGCGGCGACCGCCCGCACCGGTGTGAGCAGCCGCGCACAGCCGATCACGCCGTCGACGTCGTGACGAACGATCAGGTGCTGGGCGAAGTCGTCGAACCGGTCGGCGTCACGACCGCTGTCGTGGTCGCCGATGTGGTCGGAGAACCCCGGTTCCTCGCTGAAGACCCGGTACCGCAAGCGCTGGGCGGCGACGATGTCGTCCGGGTCCCCGGACAGCAGCACTCGCACCGGGCCCGCACCGAGCATCGGGATCGGCGTGTCGGCGGGCGCCGCCCCGATCGTGGTCATGACGTGCGTAGTTGTCATACCCGAATACAAGACCCGTGGCACGACGGCGCGGCGACGCACGCCTGTCGCGTCGGGGCGCGGCGGATGAACGTCTGCCGAGCGACTTCAGCCGACGATCATGTCCCGGAAACGGGAAAGTCCCCCACTCCGCGGTTGCGGGGCGGGGGACTTCACCGATCAGATCACTTGCGGGCGTTGACGGCCTCGGTGAGCTGCGGGGCGACGTTGAACAGGTCGCCGACCACACCGAAGTCGGAGATCTCGAAGATCGGGGCCTCTTCGTCCTTGTTGACGGCCACGATGGTCTTGGAGGTCTGCATGCCGGCGCGGTGCTGGATGGCGCCCGAGATGCCCAGGGCGATGTACAGCTGCGGCGACACGGTCTTGCCGGTCTGACCGACCTGGAACTGGCCCGGGTAGTAGCCGGAGTCCACGGCGGCACGCGAGGCGCCGACGGCGGCACCGAGCGAGTCGGCGAGGGCCTCGACGACGGAGAACTTCTCCGCCGAACCCACACCACGGCCACCGGAGACGACGATCGACGCCTCGGTCAGGTCCGGACGGTCGCCGCCCACGTTCGGCTCGGCCTTGACGATCTTGACGGCGTTCTCGGCCTGCTCGGGAACGTCGACGTTGACGACCTCGCCGGCACCGGCCTGCGCGACGGCGTCGACGGCACCCGGACGCAGCGAGAACACGGGAACCTCACCCTTGGCCTGCGCCTCGACGGTGAACGAGCCACCGAAGATCGAGTGCACACCCACGCCGCCTTCCTTGACGGCGATGACGTCGGCCAGCACACCCGAACCCAGGCGCACCGCGAGACGGCCGGCGATCTCCTTGCCGTCGGTGCTGCTGGCCACGATGATAGCGGCGGGCGAGGCCTGCTCGGCGATCGACGACAGGACGTCGACCTTCGGGCTGATCAGGAAGCCGGTGATCGCGTCGGACTCGGCGACGTAGATCTTCTCGGCGCCTGCCTCCTTGAGGGCGTCGACGACGCCCGCGGCGGCACCGGGGGCGGCAGCCACGACGGCCGACGGGCTGCCCAGTTCACGGGCGGCGGTGATGAGCTCGCCGGTGGCCTTCTTCAGGCCGCCCTCGGCGTCGAGCTCGGCGAGAACGAGTACTTCTGCCATGATTTCTTAACTCCTGGAATGAATGTCGTCGGTGTGGTCTGGATGAATACCGGTCGAGAAGAACTAGATGATCTTCTGCGAGACCAGGAATTCGACGACCTTGGTGCCGCCGTCGCCTTCGTCGACGACGCGCTCGCCGGCCTGCTTCGGAGGCTTCGGGGTGGACGAGAGGATCTCCGAACCGGCGTTCGCGGCGCCGACCTCATCGGCCTCCACCTCGATCTCGGCGAGGGTGACGACCGCGATTTCCTTCTTCTTGGCCGCCATGATGCCCTTGAAGGACGGGAAGCGGGCCTCGTTGATCTTCTCGTTGACGCTGACGATGGCAGGCAGCTCGCCCTCAAGGGTGAAGATGCCCTCGTCGGTCTCACGCTCACCGGTGACGCTCTCACCCTCGACCTTCAGCGACCGCAGCGAGGTCAGGTGCGGGAGTTCCAGGTATTCGGCGATCATGGCCGGAACAGCGCCGACGCGGCCGTCGGTGGCCTCGTTGCCGGCGATGACGAGCTCGACACCTTCGACGGTGCCCAGCGCGCGGGCCAGGGCGTAGGCGGTCTGGACGGCATCCGAGCCGTGCAGCGCGTCGTCCTGGATGTGGATGGCCTTGTCGGCACCCATCGACAGAGCCTTGCGGATCGCGTCGGTGGCGCTCGCGGGGCCCGCGGTCAGCACGGTGACCTCGCCGCCGTTGGCCTCTTTGATCTGCAGAGCGGCCTCGACGGCCTTCTCGTTGATCTCGTCGATCACGGGATCGATCGAGCGATCCAGCGAGAAGTCATCGCTGAGCTTGCGCTCGGAACCGCTGTCGGGAACCTGCTTGATCAGAACCACAATGTTTGTCATGGGTCTACGTCGACCTCCTGCGTCGGTGTCAGCAACTTACCGACGAGTAAGTTGCGTTTGGTCTCACCTACTTTAACGTGCTGGTCCAGCACACTGAACACCGACTTCGTCACACACGAGCGATTCGGCGATGTCTCGATACCGTATGGGGTTCGATAGGTTGGCCGGTCATACCTTAGTCTCGGTCAGGTGACCCTTCACAACGAATCGGCGGCACAGGCGGCGATCGAGCCGGAAACGCAGCTCGCGCTCACCGGCGAGCGCACCGTTCCCGGTATCGCCGAGGAGAACTACTGGTTCCGCCGGCACGAGATCGCCTACACCTCGATTCTCGCTGACTGCCGCGATAAGACGGTGCTGGAGGCCGGTTCCGGTGAGGGCTACGGCGCCGCGCTGCTGGCGACGGTCGCCGAATCCGTGACCTGCGTCGACTACGACACCTCCGCCGTCGAGCACACCCGCCGCCGCTACCCCGAGCTGATCGTGCACCAGGGCAACCTGATCGAGCTGCCGATCGCCGACGCGTCCGTCGACGTGGTGGTGAACTTCCAGGTCATCGAGCACCTGTGGGATCAGCCGCAGTTCATCGCCGAATGCCTGCGCGTGCTGCGGCCCGGCGGCAGGCTGCTGATCTCCACCCCCAACCGGATCACCTTCTCCCCCGGCCGCGACACCCCGCTCAACCCGTTCCACACCCGTGAACTCAACGCGGCTGAACTCACCGAACTGCTGGTCGACGGCGGTTTCGAGGTCGACACGATGTTCGGCGTGTACCACGGCGCAGCGATCCGCGAGCTCGACGCGAAGTGGGGCGGGTCGATCATCGACGCCCAGATCGAACGGTCGCTGGCCGGAGTGCCGTGGCCCGACGAGCTGGCCGCCGACGTCGCAGCGATCGCCACCGACGACTTCGACGTCCTGGACACCACGCGGGGCACCGGCGACATCGACGCCAGCCTCGACCTGTTCGCGGTGGCGGTGCGGCCCTGAGTACCGCACCCGCGAACACCACCGCCGAACAGGTTCCGGGCCAGTTCACCCTGGTGTTGCATTCGCATCTGCCGTGGCTGGCCAACCACGGCCGCTGGCCTGTCGGCGAGGAATGGCTGTACCAGTCCTGGGCGTCGTCGTATCTGACGGTGTTCGAGGTGCTGCGTGGCCTGGCCGCCGACGGCTACCGCGACCAGATGTCGCTCGGCATCACCCCGGTGCTCGCCGCCCAGCTCGACGACCCGCACTGCCTGTCGTCGATGTACGAGTGGCTCGCCGACTGGCAGCTGCGGTCGATGGAGGCCGCCGTCTCCCGCGACACGGACCGCCGCGCACTAGGGCACCGCGAGTTCCGGGCGTCGGCGCACGCCATGCGCGAGTTCGAGACACACTGGCGGCACGGCGGCAGCCCGCAGCTCCGCTCGCTCATCGACTCCGGCGTCATCGAACTCCTCGGTGGTCCGCTCGCGCACCCGTTCCAGCCGCTGCTCGATCCTCGGCTGCGCCGGTTCTCGCTGCGCGAGGGACTGGCCGACGCGCATGCCCGCTGGCGGTACGACCCGGCCGGCATCTGGGCACCCGAGTGCGCGTTCACCCCGGGCATGGAACGGGAGTACGCGGCGGCCGGTGTCGGGCATTTCATGGTCGACGGCCCGAGTCTGCACGGTGACACCGCCCTCGGCCGCCCGGTCGGCGACACCGTCGTGGTGGCGTTCGGCCGCGACCTGTCGGTCAGCTACCGGGTGTGGTCGCCCAAGTCCGGATATCCGGGTCACGCCGTGTACCGCGACTTTCACACCTACGACCACGAGACCGGCCTCAAACCGTCCCGGGTCACCGGACGCACGGTGCCGTCGGATCAGAAGAGGCCGTACGACCCGGCGCGCGTCGAGGCGGTGCTCGACAAACATGTCGACGATTTCGTCGGTCACGTCCGGGACCGGCTGATCGCCGAATCCGATCGCATCGGCCGGCCCGCACTCGTGGTGGCCGCCTTCGACACCGAGTTGTTCGGGCATTGGTGGCACGAGGGCCCGATGTGGCTCGACAAGGTGCTGCGCCGGCTGCCCGAAGTGGGCGTGAAGGTCGGTACCCTCGCCGGCGCCCGCCGCGACGGCTTCGTCGGGGAGCCGGTGGATCTGCCCGCCTCGTCGTGGGGTTCGGGCAAGGACTGGCGGGTGTGGAACGGCCCGCAGGTACAGCATCTGGTGCAGCTCAACGCCGAGGTCGTGGAGACCGCGCTGGAGACCGTCGACAAGCGACTGGCCGGTGCCGGCACCCGGGATCGGGTGGCCGATCAGATCGTCCGCGAAACGCTGATGACGGTGCAGTCGGACTGGCCGTTCATGGTGTCCAAGGACACCGCCGCCGCCTACGCCGTGGACCGCGCCCACAAACACGCCCACGCCACCCGCGAGATCTGCGACGCCGCGGCGCGTGGCCGCGAGGAGCAGGCCACACAGCTGGCCGCCAACTGGGCCAGGGCCGACAATCTGTTCGCCGGGATCGACGCTCGCCGGCTCGTCGCGGAATCGCTACTGTCGGGCGGGCCACTCGATCACGAACCGCTGATCGGGGATGCCGACGCCACCGCCGGCACGGACATTGATGGGGGGACTGCCACATGCGGATGTTGATGGTGTCGTGGGAGTATCCGCCGGTGATCGTCGGTGGGCTGGGCCGTCACGTCCACCACCTGGCGATCGACCTGGCCAAGCTGGGCCACGACGTCACCGTCATCACCCGCAGACCGTCGGGCACCGACTCCCTCACACATCCCACCAGCGACGAACGCGCCGACGGGGTGCGGGTGATCGCCGTCGCCGAGGACCCGCACGAGTTCCGATTCGGCACCGACATGATGTCGTGGACGCTGGCGATGGGCCATTCGTTCGTCCGTTCCGGTCTGCGCATTCTCGCCGGCGACCCGGAGACCGCCTGGTTGCCTGATGTGGTGCACGCCCACGACTGGCTGGTCGCCCATCCCGCGATCACGCTCGCCGAGTTCTTCGACGTGCCGCTGGTGGCCACCATCCACGCCACCGAGGCCGGCAGGCACAGCGGCTGGGTCAGCGGCTCCACCAACCGGCAGGTCCATTCGGTGGAATGGTGGCTGGCCAATGAGGCCGACGCCCTCATCACCTGCTCGGAGTCCATGCGCGACGAGGTGAACCGGCTGTTCGGGCCGGAGGAGATCCAGGTCATCCACAACGGCATCGACGTCGACACCTGGCCGTTCGCGCCGCGCCCGCCGACGTCGGGCCCGGCCGAACTGCTGTTCGCCGGGCGGCTCGAATACGAGAAGGGCGTGCAGGACCTGCTGGCCGCGCTGCCGCGGGTACGCCGCACCCATCCCGGCACCACCCTCACCATCGCGGGCACGGGTACCCAGCTCGAGTGGCTGATGGAGACCGCGCGCAAGCACAAGGTGACCCGGTCGGTGCGGTTCGTCGGCGCCCTCGACCACAACGCCTTGGTTACCGCGATGCAGCGGTGCGCCGCGATCGTCCTGCCCAGCCGCTACGAACCGTTCGGCATCGTCGCCCTCGAAGCCGCCGCCTGCGGCATCCCGCTGGTCGTCTCGACGGCGGGGGGCCTCGGCGAGGCCGTCGACGACGGCGTCACCGGCTTCACCTTCGAACCGGCCGACGTCGCGGGCATCGCGTCCGCGATCCGCACAACCCTCGACGACCCGACCGCCGCCGCCACCCGCGCCCGCCGCGCCCGCGACCGCCTCACCGAGGACTTCTCCTGGCGCGAGGTGGCCGAACGCACCGAAGGCGTCTACCTGGCCGCCAAACGCCGCGTCCGCCACGCCTACGGCCGCCCCACGATCATCGAACGCCCTCTCCCCGAACGCGATCCGGGGAAATAGGCTCCACTCGACGCCTACCCGCGACCCATGGACACTCGCGTAGTCCGGCATTGAGCCATAACGGCCCCGAAACCGTGCTGTCGTCATCCACGACAGGACAGATAGGCGCTGTAGTCTGCGGGCATGCGTAGTCCCATCTTTGACCAGAAATTCCAGGAGATCCGGTCCACCGAACGCTGGACGTTGCAGTCCGAGCGGATGCTGCGGGTGGGGTTCGGGCCCGACGCCCTCGCCGCCAAGGGCGCGATGGTGGCCTATCACGGCGTGATGGACTTCAAACACGAGGGCGCGGGCAGCGTGTCGAACTTCCTGAAGCGCGCCGTCACCAACGAGGGCGGCGGACTGATGCGGGTCAGCGGTCAGGGTGAGGTGTTCTTCGCCCGCAACGCCGCGCACGTGTTCACGATGGACCTCGAAGGCGACGCCATCACCATCAACACGTCCAGCCTGCTGGCGTTCGACGCGTCGCTGCAGTGGAAGATCACCACCATCGGCAATGCCGGCATGCTGGCCGGCGGACTGTTCAACCTGCAACTCGCCGGCCACGGCACCGTCGGCGTGACCAGCGAGGGTCCGCCGCTGATCCTGGACTGCACCCACCAGCCCACCTACGTCGACCCGCAGGCCGCGATCTGCTGGTCGGCCAACCTGACCCCCACCATCAAGAACGACTTCAAGATGGGTGCCCTCATCGGCCGCGGCTCGGGCGAGTCGTTCCAGCTCGCCTTCCACGGCCCGGGTTTCGTGGTCATCCAGCCCAGCGAGGGCAGGCCCGTCGTCGGCGCCTGACTGGTCACCCGGCCGGTCCCGAACCGGCCGCGGTTCCCGCTACCCTTCCGAGGCCGCCTTTGCCTCGGCGGCGGCCTTCTTGCGTTCGATGTCGGCGAGGGCGCGTTCGAGTTCGGCGCGCTGCTCGGCGTTGGCGTCCCAGGCGTCCTTGCGGTTCTTGACCACCTTGGCGGGGGCGCCGACGGCGATCGCGTAGTCCGGGATGACGCCCTTGACCACCGAATGCGCGCCGAGGACGCAGCCGCGGCCGACGATGGTGTTGCGCAGGATCGATACTTTGGTGGCCACCCAGGTGTCGGGGCCGATGCGGACCGGACCCTTCACGATGCCCTGATCCTTGATGGGGGTGTTGATGTCGTCGGTGACGTGGTCGAAGTCGCAGATGTAGCACCAGTCGGCGATGAGCGATGATCCGCCGAACTCGATGTCGATGTAGGCGTTGACGACGTTGTTGCAGCCGAACACCGCCTTGTCGCCGATGCGCAGGCTGCCCTCGTGGCAGCGGATCGAGTTGCCGTCGCCGATGTGTACCCAGCGGCCGATCTCCATCCGCGACATCTCGGGCGTCGCGTGGATCTCGACGTCCTTGCCGAGGAACACCATGCCGCGCAGCACCACGTGCGGGTTGGCGAGCCGGAACCGGGCCAGCCGGTAGTACCGCACCAGATACCAGGGTGTGTACGCCTTGTTGCGCAGCACCCAGCGCAGCGAGTCGAGGGTCAGGAACCGTACTTGGGCAGGGTCGCGGCGCCGCCCGGCCTTCCAGCGGGACCGGTAGGAGGCATTCCACATGGTGGTCATGAGGACAAACACTAACGGAGCGCGAAATCGCACACGATAGGCTCTTGAGGTTGGGTGCGAGCAGCACCCGGTGTCCGAGGTATGAGGTGATGGGAGCGGGATGGCTGCGAGAGTCCGGCGGCGGCGAATCGGAACAGGGTTCGCACTGTTGACGGCAGTCGTCACGCTGGTGGTGTCGGCCTGCTCCGACGGGCACACCGACGTCCGGTCGGTGTCGGCGTGGGGCTGGTCGAGCTACGGCGGCAACTCGTACAACTCCAACTTCGCCTCCCCGCAGATCCCCGACGACCTCGAACTGCGCTGGTCGCGCCCCACGGGTGGGCCGATCACGGCGCCGCTGTCGATCTCCGGCAACGGCAACATCGGGATCACCGCGACCACGGACAACGGCTGCAATCTGTTCATCTTCGACCCGCGTCAGGGCCGCAAGAACTACTGCAAACGCCTGCAGGACGGGGCCGCCACCAACACGCTGCTCGTCGACCAGTACGACCAGCCGTATGTCGGCGAGAAGGGCCTGTTCATCGCGTTCAACGCGGGCGGCGCGATCCGCTGGCGCGTCCCGACGATCGGGGTGCCGCGCTCGGCCCGCTTCGCCGACCGCGGTGTGGTGCTGGTGGCCACCACGCAGGGTCAGGTGTTGCTGCTCAATTCGCAGACCGGCGACCAGGTGGCCCCCGAGCTACGGCTGCGCGACGACGCCAACCTCGACGACCCCGGGTTCGGGTACGGCGATTGCGTCACCGACGGCCCGCAGTGCCCGGTTCCGGCACCGCCCGCGGTCGACGCCGGCCGCAGTCGCGCCTACCTCAACGTGTGGCCCGGTGGAGCACGCGAGTCGAAGCTCGTCGCGCTCGACTACGGCAAGCAGAACGGCGAACGCACCATCCGCGAGGCGTGGTCGGCGCCGGTGTCCGGCGGGATGATCGGACCACCCACCCTCTCCGCCGACGGCAACCGCGTCTACGCCGTCTCCAAGTCAGGCACGCTGCATGCCGTCGACACCGTCACCGGCAAGGACGTGTGGACGTACGAACTCGGCGAACACGGCTTCGCCACCCTCAGCGTCTCCCCCGGCGGATTCATCATCCCCACCGGTTCGGTCGGCGCTCCGCTGACGCTCCTGCGCGACACCGGCAATGCCGCCGAGCAGGTGTGGCAGCGCAAAGACCTGGCCGTCGTCAGCCTCTCGACGCTCACCGCGCAGGGCACCGCCTGGACCGTCGTCCGCGATCCGGGCAGGGATTCGCTGTCGCTGACCGAGGTGGCCGTCGACGACGGCAAGACCCTGAAGACGATCCCGATGCCGGGATCGACGGGCTTCGCCACCGGAGTCGCGGTGTCGGCGACGGGGCAGGTCGCCACCGCCACCCACATCGGCGAGGTCTACCTGTTCGACTCCGCCGCGAACCGCTACTGACCGGGCGTCAGCCGCTCGGTATCGGCACCGAGCGCAGGCGCGGGCCCGGTGCGGTAGTGCTCGCCGTCGAAGGCTGCGGGCAGCCCGGCCGCCAGATACTCGCCGATGCCCGGTTGATCGAGGACGGCGAACAGCGGATTGCCGGTCAGGTCGTTCACGGCGACCTCGGTGAAGTCGCGGTAGCGCTCCGACAGCACCGACGACGACGCCAGCGCCTGCTCGGCTTCGTCGGTGGTGTGGCGGGCGAACCAGGCCGCGAACAGCGGTGTGAGCACCCCGCGATGCAGGTACCGGTCACCGTCCTTGGCGAAGTCTGCGCCCAGGGATTTCTCGACGGCGGCGACCGCTTCGGTGGTCCCGGTGAGCGTCACCAGGTCCCGGAAGTGCCGTGGGGTGAGCGCCACCAGCATGAACCGCCCGCCGTCGGAGGTGACGAAGTCGGTGCCGTAGGTGCCGTACACGTCGTTGCCGGTGGCCGGGCGGGACTCGCCCTTGACCTGTGGTTCGGTCAGGTAGCCGAGTGTTCCGGCGATCGCGAGCGCGGTGTCCTCCAACGGCAGCGTGATCCGCGCCCCCTCCCCGGTCTGTTCGCGGCGACGGACCGCCGCGGTGATCGCGAGCGCCGCGTACAGGCCGCAGATCACGTCCCAGGCGGGCAGCACGTGATTGACCACCCCGGCGGGCTTGCCGTCACCATCGAGCGGTCCGGTGATCGAGGGAAAGCCGATGCCCGCGTTGACCGTATAGTCGACGCCCGGTGATCCGTCGGTGCGGCCGAGCAACTCCAGGGTGATCACATCGGGTCGCAGCGCGGCCAGGGTGTCGTGGCTCATCCAGGACCGGCCTCCGGCGTTGGTCACGAGAATGCCGCCGCCGGAACCGGATCCGGTCACCAGATCCCGCACCAGCTGCTGGCCCTCCGGCGAGCGCAGGTCGGCGGTCACCGATTTCTTGCCCCGGTTGAGTCCGGTCCAGTAGATGGAGTGCCCGTCGTCGGTGATGGGCCAGCGGTTGACGTCGGCGGCGCCGCCGACCGGGTCGACACGGATCACCTCGGCGCCGAGCTGGGCCAGGGTCATCCCGCACAGGGGTGAGGCGACAAAGCTGGAGACCTCCACCACGCGCAGCCCGTCAAGGGGACGCCCACTCATGCCATCACCGCCCGGAATCGCCAGTCCAGCACATCTCTTGTGCTGCCGTCGGATTCGCGCGCGAACACACGCGAGCGCAATGTCAGGACACCGCCGGATTCGCCGGCGACAGCGTCCTCGACGTGGAGTTCGCTGAACAGGGTGTCCCCCTCGTGGACGGGTCCGGTGTGATCGCACGAATCCCACGACGCGACGGTGACCAGATTCGGCAGGGCTCGGGTGGCCTGCGCGAGCGCGAGGCCGATGGTGTGGCCGCCGTAGACGAGACGCTTTCCGGCGATGTGCTGATCATGGTGTGTGGCAGCGATATTCAGCGTCAGGCGGGCCAGTTCCGGCGCACTGGACACCACATCACCGCTCGACAGGTACACATTCCCGGAGAGGTCGGTGCTGAAATGTTGTCCCGGTACCAGTTCCCGGTACCGTGCCAGGTCCCACGGCGGCAGCACGGGTTCGGGAGCATCGGCCGGGCCGACGGTCGTGAGGTCGTCCGCGTGCACCGTGCGGCCAGGGCCGGCGTCGGCCGACAGCGGGATCATCGCGCAGCGGTAGAAGTCGAGCACCACCGCCCCGTTCTGGTCGACGGTGACCATGTGCAGTGCGGCCAGGCCGGTGGGCGCCCGGCCGGGTTTGGCCGAGTTCTCCTTCAGCCCGACGACCTCCGCCGTGGTGGTGAGGGTGTCGCCGATCAGCGGATACCGCAGGAAGCGCAGGCCCCGGTAGAACAGATTCGCCTTCACATGATGGGTGACCAGCGTCGACTGCCCGATCGCGACATCGCAGACAAGACCGGGATGGGCGGGCGTACCGCCGCCGGTGACCTGCTGCGACAGTGCGGCATCGAGCGGCATCCGGAGGCGGTCCCCGAGGATCGCCTGGTGGGCCGCGGCCAGGCCGTCGGTCAGCGTGATCGACGGCGCACCGTCGAAGATCTGCCCGCGTGACAGGTCGTCGAAGTACGGCCCGCCTACCTGGATTGTCTTCTCACTCATCGTCTTCCATTCGATCGAATCGCCGTGCCGACGCCTCGTTTCGAGGCTCCAAGACTGCACCTCGACCGACGAGGGGCCGGGTTGCCACAAATGTACGGCCAATAGCGGCCGGCGTGGTAGCCACTGCTTGACAGATGGCCGAATCCGGCAACAATATGGCCGTACAAATCGAATGCGGCGTGAGGTGTCAGGTGAACGCAACGGAAGATCTCAACCCCGAGGAAGCACTGCTCGTCGAGACGGTGCGCGCGTTCATCGACCGCGACGTCAAACCCACCGTGCAGCAGGTCGAGCACGACAACCTCTACCCCGCGGCGTGGATCGAGCAGATGAAACAGCTCGGCATCTACGGCCTCGCGGTGCCCGAGGAGTACGGGGGCACACCGGTGTCGATGCCGTGCTACGCGCAGGTCACCCAGGAGCTGTCCCGGGGCTGGATGAGCCTGGCCGGGGCGATGGGCGGGCACACGGTGGTGGCCAAGCTACTCACCCTGTTCGGCACCGCCGAGCAGAAGCGAAAATACCTGCCGCGCATGGCCACCGGCGAGCTGCGCGCGACGATGGCACTGACCGAGCCGGGTGGCGGCTCGGACCTGCAGGCCATGTCGACGGTCGCCCGCGCCGACGGCGACGACCTGGTGATCAACGGGTCGAAGATGTGGATCTCCAACGCCCGCCGTTCCGGCCTCATCGCCCTGCTGTGCAAGACGGACCCGAAGGCGCAGCCACGGCATCGGGGTATCTCGATCGTGCTCGCCGAACACGGCCCCGGCCTGACCGTGTCCCGCGATCTGCCGAAGCTCGGCTACAAGGGTGTGGAGTCGTGCGAGTTGTCCTTCGACGACTACCGGGTGCCCGCAGCGGCGATCCTGGGCACCACCCCGGGAAAGGGCTTCGCGCAGATGATGAAAGGCCTGGAAACGGGCCGTATCCAGGTGGCCTGCCGCGCGCTCGGTGTGGCGACGGCAGCGCTGGAGGACTCGCTGCGGTACGTCCAGGTGCGCGAATCGTTCGGGCAGCCCATCTGGAAGCACCAGTCCGTCGGCAACTATCTGGCCGACATGGCCACCAAACTCAGCGCCGCTCGGCAGCTCACCTGGCATGCGGCACGCCGTTACGACAGCGGCGAACGCTGCGACATGGAAGCCGGTATGGCCAAGCTGTTCGCCTCCGAGGTGGCGATGGAGATCGCCCTCAACGCCGTCCGGATCCACGGCGGCTACGGCTATTCGACGGAGTTCGACGTCGAACGCTATTTCCGGGACGCTCCGCTGATGATCGTCGGTGAGGGCACCAACGAAATCCAGCGCACCGTGATCGCCGGGCAGCTGGTCGCCCGCGGCGGTATCTGAGGCTTCCCCGGTGAACGCACCGGAACCGTCCGAACCCGCGTACCGGTCGCTCGCCGCCGAATTGCGCGGCCGGATCGCGGCCGGACAGTATCCGGAGGGAGTGCGGCTGCCCACCGAGGCCGAGCTGGCCACCGAGTTCGGGTTGAGCCGGCAGACGGTGCGCCGGGCCTTCCTGGAGTTGGTCGGTGACGGTTCGGTGTACCGGATTCCCGGGCGCGGCACCTTCGCCCACGAGAACGCGGGACGCTATCTGCGCCAACTCGGTTCGATCGAGGATCTGATGAACCTGTCCGCCGACACCGAGATGCGGGTCGTCGAACCCCCTTCGCGCCGAGTCGATCTCGAGGCTGCGGGCCGGCTGCAGCTCGATACCGACGTCGTCTGGCGGATGCTGTTCACCCGATCCCACGACACCGTCCCCTTCGTGCTGACTACGGTGTGGTGGCCCGAACCCGTCGCCGAAGTGATCGCGGGACGGCCGGAGGTCGCCGCCGGTGCGGTCAGCGAACACACGATGATCGGCCTGCTCGAACCGCATCTGGCCGACCCGATCTCCGAATGTGTCCAGTCCATCACCGCCGCCACCGCCGACGACCGGGTCGCGACGGTGCTCGGCTGCCCGCCGGGGCACGCGGTGCTGCGGGTGGACCGGCTGTACAAGAACACCCACGGCCAGGGCGTCGAACTCGCGATCAGCTATTTTCTGCCCGAGCACTACACGTATCGGGTCACCCTCCGCAGGTCCGGACACAGCCCGACGTAGTCAGATTCACCCTGGATTCGGGCCGCGCACGCCAGGCTCACAGATGAAGCCGACACCTTTGCGGCCGATTCTGGTGAGCACCAACGACAACGACCGCGATCCCTTGGGCTTGAGACGTTTGCGCAGCACGTCGGGATCGACGTCCAGACCGCGGACCAGGATTTCGAGGGTGCCGCAGTCGAGTGCGTGCAGCGCCTTGCGTAATGCCTTGTCCGACACCGTGACCTGCTCGATGATGCGGAACCCCCGCCCGGCCTCCGGAACGGAATCACCGGTGAGGTAGGCGATCTGCGGGTCGAGCTGCCACAGCCCGTGCCGGTGCGCGCAATGCCGTACCAGCCCGGCCCGCACGATCGCGCCGTCCGGGTCGACGATCCACTCCCCCGGCTCGGCGGCCAGAACGTCGTCGGCTTCGTCGTCGGTGATCTCGTACCGCGACACCATGCCGTCGCCGTTGCGCAGGACGGTGGCCCGACGTAGCGCTCGCGTGCCCGGGCCCGACCACAGGCAGGTTTCCCGTACACCGCCGTCGAGGGAGGTCACCTGCACTTCGCCGTCGAAGCCGAACTCGTCGCGCAGGCTCTGATAGTCCAGTCCCGGAGCGCATTTCACGATCAGCGGGCGTCCGGCGTACACGGTGAACAGGTCCAGCAGCGGCGGGGTGAGCTGGTCGAGTCGGAACACCCGCCCCGACCCGGTGCGTCGCGCCGGGTCGGCGATGATCACATCCGCCGACGACGTGGGTGTGAGCGCATCGGCCCGCAGCAGCACCGTGGGCGCCGACAGCTCGACAGTCGTAGCATTGTGCCGGGCCATGGCGACCCGCACCGGGTCGATGTCGCTGCCGATCACCCCCGCGACACCGAGCCGCAGCGACAGCTCCATGACCTCGGCCCCGATCGAGCAGGTGACGTCGTGCACCACCGAATCGGGGTACCGCCGGATGATCTCCACGGCGCGCGTCTGCGCCACCGGCCACGCCGTCGCCTGCTGCACACCATCGTCGGTCAACAGCAGTTCGTCGGGGTGGCGCAGTTTGGCGCGCGCCTTACGCCGGCAGGTCACCGTCTCGATGAGTGCGGCGTCGAAAGGTGCGTAGCGGCCCCGCAATTCGCCGATATCGGCAATCATCGACGACCGGCTCAGTTCCAGATCCGACGCCGCCGCCAGCGCGCCACGGCCGGCGCCCGAACGCAGGAAGGCGACGTCGTCGGGGGTGAATGAATAGCCCAACGCGCCGCCTTTTCCGTGATCGAACGTCAGGCGTCTGACGGTTCGCCCGGCTTCACACCGGTCACCACCACGTTGTAGAAGAATTTCTGGGGAACGACCTTGCGCAGGACGTTCTCGTCCAGCCAGGTCATCTTCTTCCAGCCACCGAACGCGAAACCGGCCCAGCCCCAACCGAGTTTGTCGGCGGGCACGGCCGCCTCGAAGGTGCGCACGGGCCAGCCGAGCATGGCCGCGGCCAGCTCCTCGGTGGCCGTCTTGACCTCGGTTGCGCCGGCGCTGCGGGCGATGCCGGCGAGATCGTCGGGATCGAAGGTGTGGATGTCCACCACCGCCTCCAGGGCCGCGGCGCGCGAGGACTCGTCGAGCTCCTCCTGCGGACGTCGCCACGACTGCAGCGGGCCGAACTTGGTGATGTTGGTGGTGGCCCACCAGGTGGCGCGGCTCATCCAGCGGGCGTAGAAGTCACCGATGGTGGACGGTTCACCGGCGAACACGAACCGGCCGCCCGGCTTGAGCACCCGCAGTACCTCGCGCAGCGACAGCTCCACGTCCGGGATGTGGTGCAGCACAGCGTGTCCGACGACCAGGTCGAAGGTGTTGTCCTCGTAGGGGATCTTCTCGGCGTCGGCGACACGGCCGTCGACGTCCAGACCCAGGTTCTCGGCGTTGCGCAGCGCGACCTTGACCATGCCCGGAGACAGGTCAGTGACCGAACCCTTCTCAGCCACCCCGGACTGCATCAGGTTGAGCAAGAAAAACCCTGTGCCACAACCCAGTTCCATCGCCCGGCCGTACGGCAGCGGCGCGTCGGTTATTGCCGCATCGAAACGACCACGGGCATAATCGATGCAGCGCTCGTCGAAGCTGATCGACCACTTCTCGTCGTACGTTTCGGCTTCCCAGTCGTGGTAGAGCACCTGGGCGAGCTTGGTGTCCTTGAGCGCCGCCTGCACCTGCTCCTCGGTGGCGTGCGGATTGGGTTCGGGATCGATGGTGGGTTCGGTCGTCATCGTCTCAGCTTTCTTCATGGGTACTACGGAGTGTGTGGTGCCGGTCCCGGTAACCGGAATTGTCAGCGGCCGACGAACTCGGCCTTGCCGGGCCCGTTCTCGATGAACGAGGCCATACCGATGGACCGGTCCTCGGTGGTGAACAGGGTGGTGAACTGCTGTTCCTCGATCTTCAGGCCCGTCGCGAGGTCGGCTTCCAGGCCCTGGTCGATGGCGGCCTTCGCCGCCGCGAGCGCCACCGATGCGGCACCCGCGAACTGACCGGCCCACGTCAGGGCGGCGCTGTACACGTCGTCGGGTGCCACCACCTCATCGACCAGGCCGATCGCGAGGGCTTCCTTCGCGTCGACGAAGCGGCCGGTGTAGATCATGTCCTTGGCCCGCGACGGCCCGATCAGCCGGGCGAGCCGCTGGGTGCCGCCGCCACCGGGAATGATGCCGAGCAGGATCTCCGGCAGGCCCAGCTTGACGTTGTCGCCGGCGATACGACGGTCGGCGCTCAGCGCCACCTCCAGGCCACCGCCGAGTGCGTAACCGGTGATCGCGGCGACCGTCGGCTTGGGGATGGCCGCGACCGACCCGAGGTCGGCCTGCAACGGACCGGCGACCTTGACCATCTCGGCGTAGTCGAGGTCGTTCATCTCCTTGATGTCGGCACCGGCGGCCAGCACCTTCGGCCCGCCGTAGACGACGACGGCCTTGATATCGTCGCGCACCGTCGCCTCACGCGCCGCGGCGGCCAGCTCCGCCTGCACCTGCCGGTTCAGCGCATTCATCGGCGGACGGCTCAGCGCGATCGTGCCCACGCCGGGATGATCCGCAGAGGTTTCGAGGGTGACAAACTCGGCCATGGACACCGAGGCTACCGTTCCGGCGCCGTCAGGCAACCCTCGGGTTAGCCCACACTTGCCTTATCGAATGGCTTACGGGATCCGTCGGCACGGTTGACTCACTCACCTGCCGTGACCGCACCGGGCCACTACAGTGGGCCAGGTGGGCACACAGGCCGCTGATGCCGTCGAACTCGCGGTGGGCGAACGCACCGTCCGGCTGTCGAGTCCCGGGCGCGTCTACTTCTCCGAACGCGGCGATACCAAACTCGACCTCGCCCACTACTACCTGTCCGTCGGCGACGGCATCGTGCGGGCGCTGCGCGAACGGCCCTGCATGCTGCACCGCTTCCCCAAAGGCGTAGACGGCAAGAAGGTGCACCAGAAACGCATCCCCGCCGGCGCCCCGGACTGGCTGGAGACCGTGCAGTTGTGGTTCCCGCGGTACGGGCGCACCGCCGACGAACTGTGCGTCACCGAACTCGCATCCGTGATCTGGGCGGTGCAGATGTCGACGGTCGAGTTCCACCCGTGGAACTCCCGCCGCGCCGACCCCGAGGTCCCCGACGAATGGCGCATCGACCTCGACCCGATGCCCGGCTGCGACTGGGCCCGCATCCGCCGCGTCGCGCACGTCGTCGGCGAGGTTCTCGACGACCTCGGCATGCGCGGCTTCCCCAAGACCTCCGGCGGCCGCGGCATGCACATCTATGTCCGCATCTGCCCCGAGTGGGGTTTCGCCGACGTCCGCCGCGCCGCCCATGCGTTCGCCCTGGAGGTGGAGCGACGCGCGCCCGCCGACGTGACGACCGCGTGGTGGCGCAAGGACCGCGACCAGTCGGCGGTGTTCGTCGACTACAACCAGAACACCCGCGACCACACGATGGCCGCCGCCTACTCGGTGCGCGGCAACCCGCGCGGCACCGTCTCGACCCCCATCGCCTGGGACGAGATCGATGACGCCGAACCCGACGACTTCACCATCGCCACGGTGCCCGACCGCTTCGCCCGTCTCGGCGACCTGCACGCCGACATCGATGACATCTCCCACCGCATCGACGAACTCCTCGAGTGGGCCGACCGCGACAACCTCGACAGCTGATCAACCGGTTGATCAGCCCTCTGCTCGTCGCTTGCGCTCCTCGCACCTCAACCAGCGGTCACGTATCTGGGTCTTCCCCCAGCCGCATGAAGGCTGCGAGGTAGTCGTCGGCGCCGTCGAACTTCATGCCGTAGGGGTCGTCGAGTTCGTCCTCGCCCACCACCTCGACAACCCGCTCCGCGGCAAACGCGTCGGCGACGGTCGCGTGCCTGCTCAGCTCACGCAGCCGCGCCCACGTCGGCGGCAGCAGCGAATGCACGCCGCGCGACCAGGCGTCGAGGGCGTCGACGGGACGTGCCCACGCCGACGTCGACGCCTCGGAGGTGGAGCCGTCGGCCTCCTGGCCGTCGGGCAGTGCGGCCAGGAAGAAGTGGGTGCTGTAGCGCCGTTCCGATACCGGTGGGGTAATCCAATGTGCCAGTGGCGCAAGCCAATCGGCACGCAATGTCAAATTACGGCCGCGCATGAACGCGCCGAACGACAGGTCCTTGGCCACCAGCGCGGCCCGGTCCCCCGCCACCTGCTCGCGGGCGGGTACCCGGCCGTCGGCCCCAGTGGCCAGCAGCACACCGCATTCCTCGAACGTCTCCCGCACCGCCGCGACGACCAGCATCCGGGCGGCCACCGGATCGGCGCCGAACCGCTCCGCCCACCACGCCGCCTCCGGGCCGGACCAGTCGAGGCCGGTGTCGTCGGCGGCGTCGACACCACCGCCCGGGAACACCGTCATCCCGGCGGCGAACGCCATCTCTGGCACCCGCCGCAGCAGGAACACCTCCATGCCCGACGATCCGTCACGCACCAGGACCACGGTCGCGGCATCGCGTGGCGTGGCGATCACCTCCGGCAGCGGCAGCGTCTGCTTGCCGGCCTCGATGAGCCACCTATCAAGGGACTGTTCCTCACCCATGCGCGTTGACGGCGGTCAGCGCGACGCGTCGGACGGCAGCCGCCCGTCGAGTTCGACGAAGTACTTGTCCGAGTGCGGGAACCGCAGACCTGACATGGTGGCCGTGGTGGCGTCCGGCATGATCATCGAGATCTCGCGGGGCTCGGCGAGCAGCTCGGCGACGGTCTCGAAGCGGGCGATCTCCCGCAACTGCGACCAGGTCGGCGGCAACACGAAATGCTGCTTGTCGACCCACCGGTTCAGCGCCTCCCGCGCCGACAGCCAGCCCGCCACCGACACCTCCGACGTCTCGCCGTCGGCATGCTGCCCCTCGGGCAGCGCCGCGACGAAGAAGCGGGTGTCATAGCGCCGCTTCTCGATCACCGGAGCGATCCAATGTGCCAGTGGTGCAATGAGATCCGCCCGCAAAGTGAGTCCGTTGGCGGCGAGGAAACCGGCCAGGGACTCAGACTTGTCGACGAGCTGGGCCCGCGCATCGGCGAACACCCCGGGTTCGGGGAAGCGCCCGTCGGCGTCGGTGGCGAACAGCACCCCGCATTCCTCGAAGGTCTCGCGGACCGCTGCGCACACCAGCGCCTGCGCGACGGGTTCGGTGGCCCCGAAGGTCCGCGCCCACCAGTCCGCGTCGGGACCGCTCCACGAGATGTGCGCCTCGGCGTCACGGGCGTCGACACCACCGCCGGGGAACACGGTCATCCCGCCGGCGAACGCCATCGTCTTGACGCGCCGCTGCAGGAACACCTCCACGCCGTCGCCGCCGTCGCGGATCAGGACGACGGTGGACGCGTCTCGCGGCACCGCGGGCTGCGCCGGGATTACCGCACCTGTGTCGGGATCGACTGACTGCTCTGCCATGACCGCACCTCCTGCACTCGTCGCCCAGGTATCAGGAGACGTTCCCTCGACACTATCGGGCCGACCGATCGCCCGTTCGGTAGAGGTCGGCAAAAGGGTCCGACGTCAGGCCCGGCGGTGGCCGCCTGCCCGCCGGCTGCGGCGTGCGAAGAACCTGCCACCCGACTTCGACAGGGTGATCTGCTGCCGGAACGCCGTCGACAGATTCTTGCTCGTCAGCACCTCCGGCAGCAGACCCATCGCGATCACGCCGCCCTCGGACAGGATCAGCGCGTGGGTGAAGCCCTCGGGGATCTCCTCGACGTGGTGGGTGATGAGCACGGTGGCGGGGGCATCGGGGTCCTTCGCCAGAACCTCCAGCCGGGCGACGAGTTCCTCACGCCCGCCCAGGTCGAGTCCGGCGGCCGGTTCGTCGAGCAGCAGCAGTTCGGGGTCGGTCATCAACGCCCGCGCGATGATCACGCGTTTGCGCTCGCCTTCGGACAGGGTGCCGAACACCCTGTCGGCGAGGTGTTCGGCGCCCATCGACTCCAGCGACTCCACGGCCTGGTCTCGGTCGACGTCGTCGTAGCGCTCCTTCCACCGTCCGAGCACCGCATAGCCCGCCGACACGACCACGTCACTGACCACCTCGTTGTCCGGAACCCGTTCCAGCAGTGCGGGACTCGCGACCCCGATGCGGGTGGTCAGTTCGCGCAGCTCGACCCGGCCGAGTTTCTCGTTGAGCACGAACGCCTCGCCCGTGGTCGGATACAGCTCGCCCGCGGCCAGCCGCATCAAGGTGGTCTTGCCGGCTCCGTTGGGTCCGATGATCACCCAGCGCTCATCGAGTTCGACCTGCCAGGACACCGGGCCGACAAGATTTTTCCCGTCCCGGACCACGGACACATCCCGAAAGTCGATGAGCAGATCGGGATCCGATTCGGGGGTCGCGTCGGATTCGGCGGCAGCGGCGGCATAGGGCGAGGTCACGGTGTCCATGTTGCACTACCGCACCGTCCCGCGTACCCCGGCACGCGGAATATGTCGGGGCCGGTTCTCCTTGACCCCTATATGCCCGTTGATCTTTCGATTCTCGATCTTGCACAGGTGGGACGATCCGAAACCGTCGCGTCCAGTTTCGCCGCGAGTGTCGACCTCGCCCAGCGCGCCGAGCAGTGGGGCTACTCCCGCATCTGGTACGCCGAGCACCACAACATGTCGACGATCGCGTCGTCGGCGCCCGCCGTACTCGTCGCCCATGTGGCCGCCCACACCAACACCATCCGGCTCGGCGCGGGCGGTGTGATGCTGCCCAACCACGCCCCGCTCACCATCGCCGAACAGTTCGGGACGCTCGCCGAGCTGCACCCCGGCCGCATCGATCTGGGATTGGGCCGCGCCCCCGGCAGCGACCAGAAAACCTTCGCCGCGCTGCGCCGCACCATCGCCGACGCCGACCGCTTCCCCCAGGACGTCCTGGAATTGCAGGGCTACCTGACCGGGCAATCCCGCGTCGAGGGGGTCAGCGCGACGCCCGGCGCCGGCACCGACGTTCCCCTCTACATCCTGGGTTCGTCACTGTTCGGGGCGCAGATGGCCGCCGCTCTGGGCCTGCCCTACGCGTTCGCCTCGCACTTCGCCCCGCAGGCCCTGACGGATGCGGTGGCCCTGTACCGCAGCGAGTTCCGGCCGTCGGCGGTGCTCGCCGAACCGCATGTGATCGCCGGCGTCGGAGTGATCGCCGATGATGACCCCGATCGGGCGGCCGCCCAGTTGGAGGCGGCCAAACGGGCCCGTGTCAACGCACTGTTCAAGCGGGACCGCGCCTTCACCGACGAGGAATGCGACGCCATCCTGACGATGCCGCAAGGCCGCCAGATCGAGCAGATGATGACCTACTGCGGCGTGGGCACACCCACACAGGTGCGCGACTACCTCGACTGGTTCGCCGGTCACGCCGACGCCGACGAGCTGATCCTCGCCTCGTTCGCCCCCGATCGTGAGGTGTGGCGCAATACGTTCGCGCACCTGGCCCCGGTGGCGGCGCCGGTCGCCTGACGGCTCCCGCCTGATACCGCCTAGCGGAGCTCGGCGATCACGGTGACCGAGCCGGGCGCGATCTCGGTGAACCCGGCATCGCGCACGGCAACCGCCTCACCCCGGGCGTCCGCCGCCAGTAATCCGGCCCACCGCTCGGTGGTCGCCTGGCGCACCGCCAGCGGGCAGCCGTCGGCGCGCCAGCGCAGCGCCGACTCCCGGGTCATCAGCCGCACGGCCAGCATCGATCCGTGCCCCACCTGGGCGGCACACTTGCCGACGGTCATGTCCAGGTGGGGGCTGAGCCACAGCACCACACCGGACGGCGCGTCGGACGGCAGTTCGCCGGGTACGTCGGTGCCGCCGATCTGCAGCTTGCCGATCCTGCGGTCGATGTCGCCGACCCGGCCGGGAACGTACGCCCGGGCCTGCGCCTGGCCCTCCGTCGCGGTCACGCCCCACACCTGCTGGGCCGCCTCCCACTGCGCACCCCGCGCGCGCCGGGCGATCTTGCGGATCCGGGCATCACACCAGGCGTCCATCGGCACGACCCACGGGCCGTCGCCCTCGGTCCGCTCGTCCAGGCACAGTAGCGCCGCCGATCGGGCGGCGGCCGTCAGCAGGTCGGCGCGGTCCGGTGGCGTTGCCTTCTCGATGCGCAGCACCATCTGCATCGCGAGCACGTCGGCGGGGTCGGGCGGATCGTCGTGCCCACCGACATAGCGGGTCAGCCGGGTGTACGCGTCGGCGCTCATGCCGCTAGTCCAGCGGCACGCGGCGCAGCACACCGTCAGCGGCGTCGGCGGCCTCGATCTCGTCGCGGGTGATGCCGAGGATGAACAGCACGGCGTCGAGGAACGGGTGGCTCAGGGCGGCGTCGGCCACCTCCCGCAGCGCCGGTTTGGCGTTGAACGCGATGCCTTGCCCGGCGACGCTGAGCATGTCGATGTCGTTGGCTCCGTCGCCGACGGCCACGGTCTGCGCCATCGGGATACCCACCTGCTCGGCGAACGCCCGCAGCGCGCGGGCCTTGCCCTGCCGGTCGACCACCTCGCCGACCACCCGGCCGGTGAGTTTGCCGTCGGCGCCGATCTCCAGGGTGTTGGCCCGGACGAAGTCGAGTTCGAGCTCGTCCGCGAGGCCGTCGATGACCTGGCGGAATCCGCCCGACACCACGCCGCAGTGGTAGCCGAGGCGGTGCAGCGTGCGGATGGTGGTGCGGGCACCCGGCGTGAGTTCCAGCGACGCGGCCACCTCGTCGATCACCGAGGCGTCCAGACCGGCCAGTGCCGCGACCCGCTGGTTGAGGGATTCGGTGAAGTCGAGTTCGCCGCGCATCGCGGCCTCGGTGACGGCCGCGACCTCGGCCTCCCGGCCCGCCTTGGCGGCCAGCATCTCGATGACCTCGCCCTGGATGAGGGTGGAGTCGACGTCGAAGACGATGAGCCGCTTGGCGCGCCGCGCCAGACCGCCGCGTTCGACGGCGATGTCGATCTCGTGGCCGGAGGCCACCTCGGCGAGGGCCTTGCGCAGCGCGGCGTCGGAGGCGACGTCGTCGCGTCCGGCCACGCTCACCATCAGTTCCAGGCCGGTGAGCGGATAGTCGGCGATGCCGCGGATCGAATCGATGTTGCCGCCCTGGGCCGCCAGTGCGGACGCGACCGCCCGGAAGGCGCGCGCGGTGACCGGACTGCCCAGCAGTACCACCGCATGCGTGGACGGCCGTTTGCCGTCCGAACTGACGCCGACCTCGACGTGCACGTCGATGCCGACCGAATCCATGGCCTGCTCGACCACTTCCTGCACGTCCTGCGGGTCGCCGCTGCACGACACCAGCACCCCGAGGGTGAGCCGGCCGCGGATGACCACCTGCTCCACGTCGAGGAGACTCACCCGCTGGCCTGCCAGCGCCCCCATGAGCGTCGAGGTCACACCGGGCTTGTCGGGCCCGGTGACCGTGATCAGAACCGTTGTCTCATCGGAGGAATTGGCCACGAGAGGCAATCGTAGAGGGCACCGGACCCGAAACGCCAAGCGGCCCTCGCTGAGAGCGAGGGCCGCTTGGGCTGTGCTGTTGCGGGTATGGCGTCAGTGGCCGCCGCCGGGGCCGACGTGGGCCTCCGCCTTCATCCGCTCGATCATGTGCGGATAGTGCAGCTCGAACGCCGGGCGCTCGGAACGGATCCGCGGCAGCTCGGTGAAGTTGTGCCGCGGCGGCGGGCAGCTGGTGGCCCACTCGAGCGAGTTGCCGAAGCCCCACGGGTCGTCGACGGTGACGACCTCGCCGTAGCGGTAGCTGCGGAAGACGTTCCACAGGAACGGCAGGGTCGACAGGCCGAGGATGAACGCACCGACGGTGGAGACGATGTTCAGCTCGGTGAAGCCGTCGGACGGCAGGTAGTCGGCGTAGCGGCGCGGCATGCCCTCGTTACCCAGCCAGTGCTGCACCAGGAACGTGGTGTGGAAGCCGATGAAGGTGAGCCAGAAGTGCCAGCGGCCCAGGCCCTCGTCGAGCATGCGTCCGGTCATCTTGGGGAACCAGAAGTACACGCCGGCGTAGGTGGCGAACACGATGGTGCCGAAGAGCACGTAGTGGAAGTGCGCGACCACGAAGTACGAGTCGGACAGGTGGAAGTCCAGCGGCGGGCTGGCGAGCAGAACACCGGTCAGGCCACCGAAGAGGAAGGTCACGATGAAGCCGACGGAGAAGAGCATCGGCGACTCGAACGTCATGTTGCCCTTCCACATGGTGCCGATCCAGTTGAAGAACTTCACACCGGTCGGGACCGCGATCAGGAAGGTCATGAACGAGAAGAACGGCAGCAGGACGGCGCCGGTGACGTACATGTGGTGCGCCCACACGGCCACCGACAGGGCGGCGATCGACAGGGTCGCATACACCAGGCCGGAGTAGCCGAACAGCGGCTTGCGGGCGAACACCGGGAACACCTCGGACACGATGCCGAAGAACGGCAGGGCGATGACGTACACCTCGGGGTGACCGAAGAACCAGAACAGGTGCTGCCACAGGATGACGCCGCCGTTGGCCGGGTCGTACAGGTGGGCGCCGAACTGGCGGTCGACCTCAAGGCCGAGCAGGGCCGCGGTGAGCAGCGGGAACACCAGCAGGATCAGCACGCTGGTGACCAGGATGTTCCAGGTGAAGATCGGCATGCGGAACATGGTCATACCGGGGGCGCGCAGACACACCACGGTGGTGATCATGTTGACCGCACCGAGGATCGTGCCCAGACCACCGACACCCAGACCCATGATCCACAGGTCGGCGCCGACACCGGGCGAATGCAGGGCGTCGGTCAGCGGGGTGTACGCGGTCCAGCCGAAGTCGGCGGCACCACCAGGGGTGAGGAAGCCGGCGAGGGCGACGATCGCACCGAACAGGAACAGCCAGAAACCCATGGCGTTCAGGCGCGGGAAGGCGACGTCGGGCGAACCGATCTGCAGCGGCAGCACGAAGTTGGCGAAGCCGATCACGATCGGGGTGGCGTACAGCAGCAGCATGACCGTGCCGTGCATGGTGAACAGCTGGTTGAACTGTTCCGTCGACAGGAACTGCATGCCGGGATGCGCGAGCTCGCCGCGCATGAGCAGAGCCATCAGACCACCCACGAGGAAGAACGCGAAGCAGGTGGTGATGTACATCATGCCGATCAGCTTGTGATCGGTGGTGGTGATGAGCTTGTAGAAGAACGAGCCCTTGGGCTGATAGCGCTCCGGGAACGGACGCACTGGTGCCACTTGCGTGGCGGGCTGGTCTACCGCAGTCACAGATCCTCCTCTAGCGCGACCTTTTTTCGTGGGCGACGCACAATCGGCACCCCTAAGTCGGCACGTGACGTACCGAGCGCTTGTAGTGATCCTAAACCCTTCCGGGCGCCCTGACAGAGCGGGTCCTACGAACTGTCGTAATTGACCTCGAATTCGGTACATAGACGCTGGTCAGACCATTTGCGGGACCTTCGCCCCGAGTGTCCGGCGCGGCGTGTGCGCCCATTCCGGGACAGCCGGCGCCGAGCACCACGGACAGCCGCGGGCACCCGCCGATCGGCGTCCCGCGCGACGGGCGCGGGCCGGTTGCCGGTTTCCGAGCCGGACAACTAGGTTGATCGGGTGCGAAGCGGCTCCGGAACACCCCATCCCCGCCCCAGGCTCAGGCGTACGTCGATCGGTGCGGCACTGGCCGCGGCGATGCTGCTCCTGGGTGCGTGCGGCAACGAGGAGGAGGCGCTGACCACCCCGGACGGCTCCCCCGTCTCGACGCCGACCACACGCCTGGCCGAGGTCAACATCGTCGGTTCCGAACGCGACTACACCAAGACGTGCTTCGCACCCACCGCACCTGATGCGGGCACACCAGACGTCCGCCGGATCGTCGTCACCGATCCGCTGCTTCTCGATGACCTCTGCGCGCTGGGGATCGGCTCCAAGGTCACCGCGGTCACCGCGGGCAAGGGTTCGATTCCCCGCTATCTGGGGCCGCAACTGACCTCGGTCCCGACGATCGGCGAGACCCCTGACGCGGCGGCCGTCACCGCGGCAGACCCCGACATCGTGCTGACCACCCCGGCCACGGCCTCGCGAGCCGCCGGGTTCACGGGCGTCCGGACGGTCACCGTCGATCCCACCGCCGATCCCGCGAAGAACTGGGCGGAGCGGTACCGGTCCGTCGCCGGTGCCCTCAACCGGTCCGCGGCCGCGACCGACCTGCTGGCCCGGTTCACCAGGGAGACGGCACGGACCGGCAAACGCAAGGACGCCGCCCACACCGAGGTCTCCCTCGTCCGCTTCTCCGCCGACGGCCAGTCGGTCGAGGGCACCGACTCGTTCGCCGCGCAGGTGCTGGCCACGATCGGCGTACAGCGGCCGGTCACCCAGCGCGAGCCCGGCACCACCGAGCTGACCGACGGCAACCTCACCACCGCCGACGCCGACCTCATCTACGTCAGCTACCGCGACGCCGGTGATGTGACCGGCCCGGACATCAAGAACAGCGGTTCGTTCAAGCACGCGCGGACCGTCCTGGAGAGCGACCGCTGGCTCGACATGGGCGCACCCACGTGGAAGCGGGTACTGGCCGTCGACGACACCGTCTGGTTCTCCACGTCCGGCCTGGCCGCGGCCTGGCTCGTGCTCAACGACGTCAAGGGATCGTTGGACTCCAACTCCTGAGCGCCCGTTACGGGAATCCCTACCGAAAGGTTTTCAATAACTGGTTCGGGTCGCTACCATCGACCACATGATCCACACACTGCCCGACGAGTACCGGGACCTGCTCGAACGTCCGCTCATCGGGATCCTCGCCACGGTGTCGCCCGACGGGCGGCCCAGCCTGCAGCCGATGCGGTTCACCTGGGACGGCGCCCACATCCGGATGAGCCAGACCATCCCGCGCCGCAAGTTCGTGCCACTACAGGCCAACCCCAACTATTCGTTCATCATCACCGACTCCGACAACCCGGCCCGCGTCCTGGAGATCACCGGCTGGCTCGTCACCGTCGGCGGCGACCCCGAGGGCGACTTCTACCGGGAGCTCGGCCGGCGTTACGGCAACCCCGACGAGCCTGTGCCCGCCGACGTCGACGACCGCGTCGTGCTGATCCTCGACGCCCAGCACTTCATCCCCAAGACGGCGCCGACCGCACCGTCGGCCACCCACGCGAGCTGACACCCGGCCCGGTGTCACCGGCGGCCGATAGAGTGTTCGACTATCGCCACCACAGCTGACACGCACCACCCGCTCGGCCTCCACGCCCTCTGGCGTCCGGGGGCCGGTCTGTCGTTGTGGCACGGCGCCGACCGCCCTGATCCTGCGCTGCCCGAACCGATCGCGGCGCTGCTGGCGGGTCGCCGGTTCAGTACGCGGGTGGCGGTCATCGGGGCCGACGGCCGCCGGGACTTCGCCGCGACCGCGACGCTCGGCGTCACCGCGGCGGTGGTGTTCCTCGACGCGACCCGGTCGCTGTCCACGCATCCGGAGCTCGCCTGGTACCGCCACCTGCTCGACGGGGTGCGGCGCCTGGTCGCCGCCGGATGTGTCACTCCGGCCGTCTCCTCCGCGGACGGTGCGGCGCTGGTGCGCTGGCAGCCGGTGACCACTCCGTTGTGGCGGAGCTGGTCCGCGGTGATGTGGGGCGCCGCACCCGACGTGATCGCCGGCAACAACGCGGATCCGCGGGCGGCCGTCGACGACCTGGTCGCCGAACTCACCGACCACCTGTGCCGGGCCCGGCTGACGACGGTCGGGTCGGGTGCGCACCGCTTCGGCTTCATCGACGCACTGCTGCCCGGCGCACCCGGCGATGCGGTGCCGACCAGCCGGGCCGGCGCGGCGTCGGCGGCGTGGCTGGCCTGGCAGAACAGCGCCGGCGGTGACGAGACCTCCGTGGTGTTCCGGCTGCACGAACCCGACGAGTCCGACGAACTCCCCGGCCCCGGGGCCGGGTCGCTGTGGCGTTTCCAGGTGTGTCTGCGGAGTGTCGAGGGAGATCTGGAACCGGTGGTGCCACACCGTCTCGATCCGGCCGACCTCGACCGCGTCACCACCGACCTCGCCAACGCCGTCACCGCGTTCGGGCCGCTACGCCAGGCGCTACCGGACCGCACCACCCTGGACTACCTGCTCACCACCGACACCGTCGCCGAACTTTTCGCGGACGGCGTGTCCGCTCTGGGGCAGGCGGGTTTCGCGGTGCTGTTGCCGCGGACCATCGCCGACGTCCGGCCCGCGTTGTCGCTCACCGGCCGGCCGGTGGTGGGCAGCCCCCGCCGCAATGCGATGGTCGGGCTCGGCGCGGTGCGGGACTTCCAATGGCGGCTGGCGCTGGGCACCGGCGGCGACGCGGTCACCCTGACCGACGCCGATATCGACGAGTTGGCCAGGCAGAAAGGCGATCTGGTCAGGGTACGCGGCATCTGGATGCGGGCCGACGGTGCCGCACTCACCCGGGCGGCGGGTTTCATCGCCGCCCAGCGTGTCGCCGCCGCGGCCGGTACCGCACCCGATATGGGTGAGTTGCTCGATCTGGTGACCGGCGACGAGGAACGTACCGGCGTCCCGGTCACCGCGGTGTCGGGCATGTCGTGGCTCGATGACATCGCCGACGCCGGTTCGCTTCGCCCACCGGCACTTCCGAACGCCGAACTGGCTGATGCCTCGCTGCGCCCCTACCAGCAGCGTGGTTTCGAATGGCTGACCCACCTCGCCGGGCTCGGGGTCGGTGCGGTGCTGGCCGACGACATGGGCCTGGGCAAGACCGTCCAGGTGATCGCGGTCCTCGCCGACGAACACCGGCGACACCCCGGTGACGCGGAAGCATTGCCGACGCTGGTGGTCTGCCCCATGTCGGTCATCGGCAACTGGCAACGCGAAATCGCCCGCTTCGCACCCGAACTCACCGTCACGATGCACCACGGCCAACAACGTCCGGCGGGCAGTCGATTCACCGAGCACCACCGCGACACCGACGTGGTGATCACCACCTTTGCCACCGCCACCCGCGACCGCGCACTGCTCGCCGGACACTCATGGCGGCGCATCGTCGTCGACGAGGCACAGCACGTCAAGAACGTGAACACCGCGGCCGCCAAGGCGATCCGCACCATCCCCACCGAACACCGGATCGCGCTCACCGGCACCCCGGTGGAGAACCGGCTCGAAGATCTGCGCGCGATCATCGATTTCGTGAATCCGGGACTGCTCGGGTCGGCGTCGGTGTTCCGCGCCCGGTTCGCCGAACCGATCGAACGCGACCGTGATCCGGCGGCGCTGCGGCACCTGACCAGACTGACCCGGCCGTTCATCCTGCGCCGCGAAAAGACCGACCCGGCAATTATTTCCGACCTCCCTGCCAAGGACGAGCTGACGGTGCGGGCCAATCTGACCGTCGAGCAGGCCGCGCTGTACCGGGCCGTGGTCGATGAATTGATGGAGGCGCTCAAGGACAAGGAGCAGCGGGTGCTGCGCAGGCGCACCGTGCTGGCCGCGCTGACCCGGCTCAAACAGATCTGTAATCACCCTGCCCACTACCTGGGCGACGGCTCCCCCATCACCCGGCGGAGCGGGCACCGCTCCGGCAAGGTCGAACTGCTCGCCGATATCGCGACAACCCTTGTCGACGAGGGCGATCGGGCGCTGGTGTTCACCCAGTTCGCGACGTTCGGCGAGATGCTGGCGGGCTGGCTGGGCGGGCTGCTCAGCACCGACGTCCCGCTCCTGCACGGCGGCGTGTCACGCACCGACCGCGACGCGATGGTGACGCGTTTCCAGTCCGACGACGGCCCGCCGGTCCTGGTGGCCACCTTGAAGGCCGGCGGCACCGGTCTCAACCTGACCGCCGCCAATCATGTGATCCACGTGGACCGCTGGTGGAATCCGGCCGTCGAGGACCAGGCCACCGACCGCGCCTTCCGCATCGGGCAACAACGCGATGTGCACGTCCGGCGGTTCGTGTGCGTGGGCACCCTGGAGGAGCGGATCGACGACATGATCCACAGCAAACGCGAACTGTCCGCGCTCACCGTGTCGACCGGGGAAAGCTGGCTCGGGGACTTCGGCAATGACGAACTGTACGAACTGTTCGCGCTGCGCGACGAGGCGGTGGGCGAATGAGCCCGCGCGGCGGCAGCCGGAAGGCGACCCGCGGCTACGGGGTGACCCCGTGGTCGCGGGCGCTGTGCGACGTGGTGGAGGGCCGCGTCACCGGACCGGTGGATTCCCGGCGTATCACCAAGGCCCGCAGCTACTTCCGCGATCGGAACGTCAGGCAGCTCTCGATCGGCAGCGGCCGGGTCACCGCCCTGGTCGACGGCAGTCAGCTCGAACCGTTTGAAGTCACCCTCACCGTCCGACCCGTCCACGCACCCACGGTCACATCGCTGCTGCGCTCACAGAACGCCGTCGACGACCTGCTCGCCCTGACGCGAGGAACCCAGCCGAAGGCCCTCGGCGAACTCGTCCTGCCGACCGAGGCCGCCGACATCGCATCCTCGTGCACCTGCCCCGACGAGACGGTCCGCTGTATCCACGTCCTCGCCGTCACCTACGAGGTTGCCGCCGAGATCGACAAACACGCCACCACCCTGCTCACCGTCATGGGTACCGACCTCCCGGAACTGCTGTCAGCAGTCGAATCCCTCAGTATCGGATCCCTCAGCGTCGAATCCCTCAGCGGCAGCGCATCGGCCGAGGAGACCGGCATGCCGTCCGCTCCTCTGGCTCCGTCCGCCGCGCCGGCACTGCCGCCGCTGCCGAATCCACCACGGATGAACCCGATCCTGGACCTGGACATCAAGACCCTGCACGCCGCACTGCGTGCCTCCGGCATCCCCGCCGGCGACGTCGGCGAGGCCGTCGACCAGCTCGCCGAACTCTACGACGTCCTCCTCGAGTGAGAATGTCCGCAACCACTCGCGAAAGTGGTTGCGGACATTGCTATCTCACCTCATCCTGACGGTCAGGCCGATTCGACCTCCGGATCGACATTGTTGGTGGTGATGATCTCCTTCGCGACCACCGCCTCCGACTTCGCCCCGCCTCGCCCGTTGACCAGGCCGGTGACGTCGATCCCCGAGTCCTCGAGGGTCGAGATGACCCCGGCGATCGTCTGCGGCGAGATCCCGAGCAGACCGCTGAGCGAGGACTTGGCCTCCGACGATCCGCCGATGATCGAGATCTTGTCGATGTTGCCGAGTTGCTCGGCAGACTTGCCGGTGGCGTCGACGAGCGCCTTGAGCACCGCGGGCAGGATCTCCATCCGGACCGCCTGCTCGCTGAAGGCGTTGAGCGAGTCGGCGATCTGCCGCTTACCGGTGGCCTCGGCCTCCAGCTTCGCCTTCAGACCGTCTGCCTCGGCCTGCTGCTCGGCGCGCAGGGCTTCGGCGGCGAGCTTACGGGCGTCGGCCTCGGCGGTGCGGTTGGCAAGCATGCCGTCGGCCTGCGCCTGTGCCTCCGACCGTTGGGCATCGGCGGCGAGCTTACGGGCATCGGCACTGGCCGAACCCGCCTGCCGGGCGGCTTCGGCCTCGGCCTGCGCACGCAGGATGGCGGCCTGACGCTCACCTTCGGCACGCGCCACCGCTGCCTGCCGTTCGGCCTCGGCGGGCGCGATCACGTCCGCTTCCAGCGAGGCCTGCGACTGCAGGGTTCGTTTGCGCTCCACCTCGGTGCGGGCCTCGACGCGGGCGGCCTCGGCCTCTTCCCTGGCGATGCCGACGGCCTTCGCGGACCGGGCCTGCGCGAGCGGTCCGGCCTGGTCGGCTTCGGCGTTCTCGGCTTCGGTCTGTGCCCGCAGCCGGGCCAGTTCGACATCCCGACGCTGATTGGCGGTCGCGATGGCGGTGTCGGCCTCGGCCTGTGCCGTCGAACCCTCCTGGCGTGCTTTGGCGGAGAAGATCTGCGAGTCACGTTCGGCTTCGGCGGTACCGACGGCGGCATCGCGCTTCACCTCGGCGATACGCCGCTGACCCAGCGATTCGAGGTAGCCGTTGCGGTCGGAGATGCCGGCGATCTTGAGGACGTCGACCTCCATGCCGATGCGGGCCAGGTCGCCACCGGCTTCCTCGACGACGCTGCGGGCCAGGGTGTCGCGGTTGGAGTTGAGGTCCTCGACTGTCATCGTCGCGGTGATGCCGCGGAGGCTGCCGGCGAGGATCTCGTTGATCTGGCGCTGCAGTTCGTTGCTGTCGGAGGTGAGGAATCGCTGCACGGCGGTCTGCACCGCCTCGTCCGCGGACCCGATCCGCACCAGACCCACGGCCTCGACGTTGACCGGAACACCGTTGTTGGACAATGCGTTCTGCAGGTTGATGTTCACGTTGAACGGTTCGAGCGACATGACGTCGACACGTTCGATGCCCGGAATCCGGAAGCGGGCACCGCCCCGGACCACCTTGGGCGCGCCACGGCCGGTGAACACCGCGACCTCGTTGGGTGGGACTTTGATGTAGTTCCGGACGTAGATCACCGGAATGAGAATGAACACCACGATCGCTACGACGGCGATCACTGCGATGATCGTAATCATATGCACCCCGTTTCCCTCTGTGTTGTGTTGTCAGGTCTTGTTGCCGCGCCGGGACGTGCGTCAGTCCAGCGCCGGAATCGCCACCACCCGAACGTATTCAGCGTCGAGGTCGCAGATGTATACCTGCGTCCCCGCGGCCAGGGTGGACGGTTCCTCACTTCGCGCCTTGAGCCGGACCCGCGCACCGTCGGGATCGACGATGGTGATCTCACCCCATCCGTCGGGGGCGATCGGGAGTTCGACGCGGCCGGTCATACCCAGGTACGACGCCCGCCCGAAGTGTGAATTCGATTGTTGCCGAAGCATGTACGGAAGCAGCAGGCCGCGGAAGATGCCGACGAGCACAACCGCGGCGCCCGCGCCGACGCCGATCGAGACGCCCGTAGGCAGGCCGACGAAGTCGGCGCCGAGTCCACCGGCTCCGAATCCGAACAGTCCGATCGCCAGCGTGGTCAGGCTCATGAACGGCAGGCCACCGTCGTCGCCGATCTCCCCGATTTCGCCGATCTCCCCGGCGAACAGCGCGGCAAGAAGGGCGAGCAGACCGACTGCGAATATCACTCCGAATACGACCGTCACCCATTGCCCCTTCCGTGTGTCCGCATCGTGACCCCCGCACGATAAGCGGAATGCGCCTCGCCCTGCACGCTTCGCGTAGCTCAAATAGTCGACGCGGCACCCTTGTGACCAGGCGAGTATTACTTAATAATACACAATGTGAGAGGAGAATGCTATGGCCCGGAACACATCCATCACACTGGGTGACCACTACAACACCTTCGTCCACGACCTCGTGGAGTCCGGCCGCTACGGCTCGGCCAGCGACGTCATCCGCGCCGGCCTACGGCTGCTGGAGGAGCACGAACAGCGGATGGCGGCCCTCGTGAGGGCAGCCGAAGACCAATCGGCCAACCCTGAGTCGTAGCGGCGACTACGCTTGCGGTCATGCCCGACATGAAGGCCGTCAAAAGGGCGCTGGTGCATCCCATGCAGCGGCGCCTGATCAATCCGCTGGGTCGCAAAGTGTCGCCGACGCTGCTGGAGACAACCGGCCGTAAGTCCGGACAGCCGCGCGTCACGGCTGTCGGCGGCAGGATGATCGACGGCGCGTTCTGGCTGGTGTCCGAGCACGGCGAGCATTCCGACTACGTCAAGAACATCAAGGCCGATCCCGCGGTCCGGGTGCGCCTGAAAGGCACCTGGCACACCGGCATCGCCCAGCTGCTACCCGACGACGACCCCCGCGCACGCCTCCAGCAACTCCCCGGCGGCAACAGCGCCGTGGTCCGGCTCGTCGGCACCGATCTCCTCAGCATCCGCATCGACCTGACCTGATGTCGCGCGTAGCAAACTGCGTCCCGCGTAGTGGATATTGCGATATCCAGTACGCAGGACGCAGTTTCAGACGCGGGAACGATGCGGGTTAGAAGTCCCAGTCTTCGTCTTCGGTGTTGACGGCCTTGCCGATGACGTAGGAGCTGCCCGAACCGGAGAAGAAGTCGTGGTTCTCGTCGGCGTTGGGTGACAGGGCCGACAGGATCGCCGGGTTCACGTCGGTCTCGTCCTTCGGGAACATCGCCTCGTAGCCGAGGTTCATCAGCGCCTTGTTGGCGTTGTAGCGCAGGAACTTCTTGACATCCTCGGTCAGGCCGACATCGTCGTACAGCGCCTCGGTGTAGTCGGATTCGTTGTCGTACAGCTCGAAGAGCAACTCGAAGGTGTAGTCCTTGAGTTCCTGCCGGCGCTCGGCGGTCTGGGTTTCCAGGCCGCGCTGGTACTTGTAGCCGATGTAGTAGCCGTGCACGGCCTCGTCACGGATGATGAGGCGGATGACGTCGGCGGTGTTGGTGAGCTTGGCCCGGCTCGACCAGTACATCGGCAGGTAGAAGCCGGAGTAGAACAGGAACGACTCGAGCAGTGTCGAGGCCACCTTGCGCTTGAGCGGATCGTCGCCACGGTAGTAGTCCATGACGATACGAGCCTTGCGCTGCAGGTGCTCGTTCTCCTCCGACCAGCGGAACGCCTCGTCGATCTCCTTGGTGGAGCACAACGTTGAGAAGATCGAGCTGTAGCTCTTGGCGTGCACCGACTCCATGAACGCGATGTTGGTGAGCACCGCCTCCTCGTGCGGGGTCACCGCATCGGGGATCAGCGACACGGCGCCGACGGTGCCCTGGATGGTGTCGAGCAGCGTCAGACCGGTGAACACCCGCATCGTGAGCTGCTTCTCGTACTCGGTGAGCGTGTGCCACGACGGGATGTCATTGGACACCGGCACCTTTTCCGGCAGCCAGAAGTTGCCGGTGAGCCGGTCCCAGACCTCGGCGTCCTTCTCGTCGGGAACACGGTTCCAGTTGATCGCCGATACCCGGCTCACCAGTTTGATGGGTGCGCCGTCGGCGGGGCTGTGACTCTCGGTGGTGGTCATCGGATTCTCCTGAGATAAGCGGGCCTGATGGATGAATTCCGTTGTCCCGTCACAACATGCAGCTGACGCAACCCTCCACCTCCGTTCCCTCGATGGCGAGCTGGCGCAGGCGGATGTAGTAGAGCGTCTTGATTCCCTTGCGCCAGGCGTAGATCTGCGCCTTGTTGACGTCGCGGGTGGTGGCGGTGTCCTTGAAGAACAGGGTCAGGCTCAGACCCTGGTCGACGTGCTGCGTGGCTGCGGCATAGGTGTCGATGATCTTCTCGTAGCCGATCTCGTACGCGTCCTGGTAGTACTCCAGGTTGTCGTTGGTCATGTACGGCGCCGGGTAGTACACACGGCCGATCTTGCCCTCTTTGCGGATCTCGATCTTGGCCGCCACGGGGTGGATCGAACTGGTCGAGTGGTTGATGTAGCTGATCGACCCGGTGGGCGGCACCGCCTGCAGGTTCTGGTTGTAGATGCCGTCACGCTGCACGTCGGCCTTGAGCTCGCGCCAGTCGTCCTGGTTGGGGATGTGAATACCGGCCTGCCCGAACAGATCCCGGACCTTCTGAGTCTGCGGTTCCCACGACTTGTTCACATACTTGTCGAAGAACTCCCCCGAGGCGTAGGCCGACTTCTCGAACCCACCGAACGCCCGGCCGCGTTCCCGGGCGATCTTGTTGGACGCCCGCAGCGCGTGATACAGCACCGTATAGAAGTAGATGTCCGTGAAATCGACACCCTCTTCGCTGCCATAGAACACCCGCTCACGCGCCAGGTAGCCGTGCAGATTCATCTGACCGAGGCCGATGGCGTGAGACTCGTTGTTGCCCTTCTCGATCGACGGCACCGAGGTGATCGCGGTCTGATCACTCACCGCAGTCAGACCACGGATCGAGGTCTCGATGGTCTGCCCGAAATCGGGCGAATCCATCGTCTTGGCGATGTTGAGCGAACCCAGGTTGCACGAGATGTCCTTGCCCACTTCGGCGTACGAGAGATCGTCGTTGTACGTCGACGGGGTGGACACCTGCAGGATCTCCGAGCACAGGTTGGAGTGGGTGATCTTGCCGTCGATCGGGTTGGCCCGGTTCACCGTGTCCTCGAACATGATGTACGGGTAGCCCGACTCGAACTGCAGCTCGGCGAGGGTCTGGAAGAATTCGCGGGCCTTGATCTTGGTCTTGCGAATCCGCTTGTCGTTCACCATCTCGTGGTATTTGTCGGTCACGTTCACGTCGGCGAACGGCACCCCGTAGACGCGTTCGACGTCGTACGGGCTGAACAGGTACATGTCGTCATTGGCCTTGGCCAACTCGAAGGTGATGTCGGGGATCACCACACCCAGCGACAGCGTCTTGATGCGGATCTTCTCGTCGGCGTTCTCCCGCTTGGTGTCGAGGAAGCGGTAGATGTCCGGGTGGTGGGCATGCAGGTACACCGCACCCGCACCCTGCCGGGCGCCGAGCTGGTTGGCGTAGGAGAACGAATCCTCCAGCAGCTTCATGATCGGAATGACACCCGAGGACTGGTTCTCGATCTTCTTGATCGGCGCGCCGTGCTCCCGCACATTGCTCAGCAGCAGCGCCACACCGCCGCCGCGCTTGGACAGCTGCAGCGCCGAGTTGATGGACCGCCCAATCGATTCCATGTTGTCCTCGATGCGCAGCAGGAAGCAACTCACCGGCTCACCGCGCTGCTTCTTGCCCGAGTTGAGGAACGTGGGCGTGGCCGGCTGGAACCTGCCCTCGATGATCTCGTCGACGAGGTTGCGGGCGAGCACGGTGTCGCCGGCGGCCAGCGTCAGCGCCACCATGCAGACGCGGTCCTCGAAACGCTCCAGGTAACGCTTGCCGTCGAACGTCTTGAGCGTGTAGCTGGTGTAGTACTTGAACGCGCCCAGGAATGTCGGGAAGCGGAACTTCTTGGCGTAGGCCTGCTTGAACAGGTCCTTGACGAATTCCTTGTCGTACTGCTCGAGTACCTCGGGCTCGTAATAGTTCTCCTCCACGAGATAGTCGAGCTTCTCATCGAGATCGTGGAAGAACACCGTGTTCTGGTTGACGTGCTGCAGGAAGTACTGCCGCGCCGCCTCCCGGTCCCGGTCGAACTGGATGTTGCCGTCCCTGTCGTACAGGTTGAGCATCGCGTTGAGGGCGTGATAGTCGAGCTCGCCCGGCTCGTGCCCGGACGGGCCGGCGTGCACACCGGACTGGCTGGCCGACGTGACGTTGTCGGTGACGGATGCGGTTGGCGACACGGTTACTCCTGGTGACACGACGGATACGTCTGGGACGAAATTCAGGGGCGGACTGGAAACAGGCTGGTGTTCAGGACAATCGGTAGGCGGGCGGGGTCAGGCCGGTGCGTGCTGCGCGTCTATTCCGGCGGCGAACTCCGCCAGTCCGGCACGGACCCGGTCGACATCGTCGGCGGTGCCCATCAGTTCGAATCGATACAGGTACGGTACACCGCATTTGCGTGAGATCACGTCACCGGCGAGGCAGAATTCCTCACCGAAGTTGGTGTTTCCCGCCGCGATCACACCGCGCAGCAACGACCGGTTGCGCTCGTCGTTCAGGAAGCGGATCACCTGCTTGGGCACATAGCCGCCACCCGTCGCGGACGACACCTTGCCGCCGCCGTAGGTGGGGCTGATGAGCACATACGGCTCATCGACGGTGATCGCTGCGTGCCGGTCGTTGACCGGGATGCGGATCGCACGCGTGTCGAGCTTGGTGACGAAGCGGTGGGTGTTCTCCGATACCGACGAGAAGTACACGATGAGCGGCATCTCGTGGCTGGGCATCTCTGCACCTTCCAACTGAGGTTCTGGCCAACTGAGGTTCTGGCCAACTGGGGTTTCTGGCCAACTGGGGTTCTGGCCAACTGGGGTTCTGGGCCACCTCAAGATTCCGGACGATGGGCGTGCCGGGACGCCGCACCCCACGCGGGGCGGACCTTCATGGATTCCGGCTGCCGGTTCCTGATGAACCAGGCCCGGGAGAATTCGACTTCCCCATCGCATTCTTCCCATCGGCCCGGCGCATCCCCCGGCCTACCCTGCTGAGCCCTGGACCACCAACCTTTTCCGGTGGCGGAGATCAGGCGGCGTTGGTGGCGAGTGCCTTGATGCGATCGGGACGGAATCCCGACCAGTGCTCGTCACCGGACACGACGACGGGTGCCTGGAGGTAACCGAGCGCCATGACGTAGTCACGGGCGGCGTCGTCCTTGCTGATGTCGACGATCTCGTACGACAGACCGGCCTTGTCGAGGGCCTTGTAGGTTGCGTTGCACTGCACACATGCCGGCTTGGTGTAGACGGTGATAGCCATCGAATCTCCCTCATGATCTGACTGCTCTGCTGTCTCTGACGGTGCTCTGCATACGTCTCGGACGGTGCTTCGAGGCTGCCCACACGGAGCCCCTCCCCAGCGTGAAGTCCGCGGCCTACGAGGCCGTGAAGCCCCATACGCGACGTCAAACCTCATGCGTGTGATCAGCGATCTTCCGAACGCTTGCCATTCCGCCCCGCCGGTTCCACAAACACTACACCTAGTGGGTGGGGTTTGCCCACACCACTAGACCTTGGGAATCACATTGGTGAAAGTCGCAGGTAGAAGCGGTACGCGATCCTAAATTCCCAGGTCATCCGGAGTGTCGCGGCGGACGCCCGGCCGCCCGCGCCGGACTCGCGGCCCCGAAACACCCCTACAGACGACAGCGCACACAGACAACAGCGCACACAGACGACAAGGGCCGCGTTCGATCGTCGATCACGACGACGGAACGCGGCCATGCCACCAGACGGTCATCGGGCGACTCGTCCGAATGCGAGGGCGGGCGCCTAGACGGCGGCGACCACCTCGTCGGCGAGGCGGCTCACCGCACCCACGACCTGCTCGACGACCTCGGGGGCCGACACGCCCTGCTCACCGAGCTTGGACGAGTTGATGCCGACCTCGACCTCTTCGACGACCTGGCCACCGGCGATGCCGACGGACTTGCGGGTCTCGGTGCGCGACCAGGTGCCCGCGTACTGACCGAGGGCGGCGCCGATCACGCCGACCGGCTTGCCCTTGATGGCACCGGTCCCGTACGGGCGTGAGAGCCAGTCGATCGCGTTCTTCAGCGCGGCCGGGATGCTGCCGTTGTGCTCGGGGGTCACGATGAGCACCGCGTCGGCGTCGGCCACAGCGGTCCGCAGCCCGGCGACCTTGGCGTGGACCTCACCGGCGGCCGGGTTCACCGACGGGTCGGTGTCCTCGTTGTAGAACGGCAGCGCGCCGAGATCGGCGATCACGCTCACCTCGACACCCTCGGGCGCGTTGTCGGCGGCCACATGGGCGAGTTGCCGGTTGACCGACGCCTCGCGCAGGCTGCCGACGAGTGCGACTACCTTGGCGGGCCGTGCCGAACCGGTTCCGTTCGTTTCCTGCGACATGATGGTGTCCCTTCCTGAAGTACTTCGCCACTTGAAGAATCTCAACCGGACCAGGGTCCGTTATATTCCCGGCAAATGCAACAGATAGGCTCAGAGGCGTGACAAATGACGTGGAGGCGGAGAACCCGGGGCCGGACGGCACCGGGCCGGACAACGCCGACCACATCACGGCCGGTCGCATCTTCCCAGTTCACACGCCATTCCTGCCGATTTCTCGGCACCCGGCCAACCTGGCCGGAGGCGAGCCCGAACGCGCCGACGCCGCCCGCAACAGGAAACTGCTGCTGGCCGCTGCACAGCGCCTGATCAAGACCCAACCCGTGTCATCGCTCACGATGGAGGCGGTCGCGCACGAGGCCGGCGTGGGCAAGGGCACCGTGTTCCGGCGCTTCGGCAGCCGCACCGGTCTGATGATCGCCCTCCTCGACCACTCGGAGACCGAGTTGCAGCAGGGATTCCTCACCGGTCCGCCGCCGCTGGGTCCGGGCGCACCTGCGCTGGACCGGCTGATCGCCTACGGCCGCACCCGGCTCGACATGACGGTCACCCACCTCGACATCCTGCTGGAGGCCGACAACGCGGGTGGCCGCTTCCTGAGCCACCCCGCATGGGCCACGTCGACGACGCATGTGGGATATCTGCTCCGCATGCTCGACCTCGGGCCACGGGTCGACGTGCTCTCGGTCGCCATCCAGACCCCGCTCAACGCCGCATCCGTAGCCCACCTGCGCAACGTCGTCGGCCTCGACACCGGGACGATCGCCGAGCAGTGGGAGACCATGGTCCGGACGCTCGTGGCCGGCGCACACAACCCGAACTGAGGCGAACACGACTTGAGCCGGGCCCTTGGTCCCCCAGGTCGCCTCCGGCCCTCGCTCGCGATGCGAGTCCGACTCCCCCGCCTTACGCTGATCCACAGAACAGTACAGAACAGCGGAGCATCGAAAAGGAGACGGGCACACGGTGAAAGCTATCGTCGTCGGCGCCGGAATGGGTGGCCTCACAGCGGCAATCGCCCTCAAACAGATAGGGATCGAGGTCGAGGTCTACGAACGGGTCACCGAGAACAAGCCGGTGGGTGCGGCGATCTCGTTGTGGTCCAACGGAGTCAAGTGCCTCAATCACCTCGGACTGGAGGCGGAGGCGGCGGCGCTGGGCGGCATCGTCGACACGATGAGCTATGTCGACGCGTATTCCGGCGAGACTATGTGCCGGTTCAGCATGCAGCCGCTGATCGACGAGGTGGGCCAGCGGCCCTACCCGATGGCGCGTGCCGAACTGCAACTGATGCTGATGAACGCCTACGGCTTCGACGGCATCGCCTTCGGCAAGAAGATGGTGTCGATGGACCAGGACGATCAGGGTGTCACCGTGGCCTTCGCCGACGGATCCACCACCACAGGCGATTTCATGATCGGCGCCGACGGCGCCAATTCCCTTACCCGCGAATATGTTCTGGGCGGTCCGGTCTCCCGGCGCTATGCCGGGTACGTGAACTTCAACGGCCTGGTCGCCGTCGACGAGGAGATCGGCCCCGCCACCGAATGGACCACTTACGTGGGTGACAACCGCCGGGTGTCGGTGATGCCGGTGGCCGGCGATCGCTTCTACTTCTTCTGCGACGTGCCGATGCCGCAAGACGTTCCGTACGACAAGGGCACCGCGCGTGAGGTTCTCACCAAGGAGTTCGCGGACTGGGCGCCCGGCGTGCGCAAACTCATCGCCACCCTCGATCCCGCCACCACCAATCGCGTCGAGATCCTCGACCTCGACCCGTTCCACACCTGGGTCAAGGGCCGTATCGCGGTTCTCGGCGACGCCGCCCACAACACCACCCCCGATATCGGGCAGGGCGGCTGTTCGGCGATGGAGGACGCGATCAGCCTGCAGGCCGCGTTCATCGAACATCCCGGTGACATAGGTGCGGCCCTGGCCGCGTACGAGTCGGCCCGCACCGAACGCGCCGGCGATCTGGTGCTGCGGGCGCGTAAACGCTGTGAGGTGACCCACGGCAAGGATCCGGAGAAGACCGCCGCCTGGTACGCCGAACTCCGCGAGGAGGACGGCAGCAACATCCTGCGCGGCATCGTCGGCAATATCGCCGGCGGTCCCCTCACCTGAGTCCCCGCCCCGATCTGGTTCAGTCCAGATCCCGTTCAGCCCTGACCCACGCCGTCGTGCGCCACCAGGGCCGCGGATCTGGTGAGGGTGGGGCCGGCCGGCAGCAGGGAAACGATCGGCCACGGCACCGGCACGGGGTCCTGGGTCAGCCCCAGCACATTCGCCGTCTGCTGATCGGCGACGCCGTACCGCACCCCCGAATCACCGATGTAGTAGCGCGACTCCGCTCGCGGACTGCGTGTTTCGGCACCGGTGACGATCACCGGCTCACCGCTGCCTGGCCGCAGGTAGACGCTGTCGACGGCGGGTCCGCCGCCGTCGGCGCCCGCGACCGACACCGGTGCCGCACCGTCGGGGACGGGCAGGGCCGAGGAGAGCAGCAGGCTCATCGCACCCGGTGTCGCCCCGCTCGCCGGCGACCATGACTGGCAGGCGACGGGCCGGTTCTCCACCGAAGCCACGGTCGGCACCGTTGCCGGGAAGTCGCCGACGGCCAGTTCAGACGTGGTGGGCAGCGCGGCGATCCGGGCGGGAGTCACCGTGGTGACCGCTCCCGATCCTCGCGCGTCCGCGGTCCGCAGGATCTCTGCGGCCACCCGCCCCACCTTCTGCACCGCGCGGGGAAGCACGACGTAGTAGCTCACGGTGTCGTCGACGGCGACGGTCCGCACCACCGACCCGACCGTGACACCCGGTTCGCTGAGCACCCCCTTACGTCCCCTGCCGGGAATCGGGGGCACGGCGATCGGCGGCGCCTCCGGCAGCAGCGCCAGCAGGCCGGAGCTGACCGGCCTCGGCTCGATCCCGTCGAGCCGCAGCACCGACCGGACCTCGACGGAGTTCAGGTCGACCTCGGCGCGCACCGCCGTCCCGTCTCCGTTTGGCCGGTAGACGAGAAAGGTCTTGTCCGTGTGCGAGATCAACAGAGCCGTCTGCGGCGACGCTGGTGCGGCCGTCCCGGGATCCGGCGGCGGTGCCGCGATCACACTGAGCCGCACCGTCCCGCCGCCCGACGACGATTCGACCTGGTCACACACCGTCCACACGCGGGCACCCGCCGCCGGACCGGGCAGTGCCGACGGTGCGCCCGGAATGCCCAGCAACGGTCCGCGCGGGTAGGACGTGAGTTTCTTGTCGGCGACCGACCGCGGCGAATCGGATCTTCCGGTGATCAGGCGCGCCGACGCCAGGTTCAGCACCGGGTGCAGTCGCTCCGAGACCACCACATACAGTGCGCCACTGTTCTTTCCGACGACGATCACCGAATCGCCGATGGCCCCCTGGGGTCGGATCATCCCCCAGATGGCGCAACCGGCGAGGATCACCACCGCAAGCACCGCGCCGACCGCGAGCGCGTTGGTCTGCGAACGCATCGGATCGTCGATCATCCGGACGTCCCGGCGCACCAGTGCGTGCTCGAGCCTGCGGATCATGAACCGATACCCGTTGACCTGCGCTCGCGTGGTCAGCTGCCTCGCCACCGCGTCCTCCCCCCACAGTCGGAACTCCCCCGCGCCCGTCCGGATACCGGTGGGGTATCCACAGCCGCCGGCACGGACCCCTTTGCCGCCGGTGGGCGCCGTAGTAGCGTATCGGAGCGACGACGGCCGGGCGAGACCGTCATGCACAGCTGATGACCTCACCCCCGGCCGCTTCCGCACCAAAGGGGGTTGCGTGACCAAGAACCGAACAGTGCCGCCATCGGATTCCCGTTCCGGGATCGGATATGTGATCGCCGTCCAGGTGGCCGCGGGGATCGTGCTGGCCGTGTGGACGGTCACCTCCGGCGCACCGGCGGCGGTGGCCGGCGTACTCGCGGCGACGTTGATCGCGGGCTGGTGGTGCGGCACCCACATCCGGGCGATCCGGTCGTCCTGGACCCGGATCATGTTCGGCATCAACGGGTCCCGCGGCTCACACCTTCGGGAGCCGGTCGGCTTCACCGATATCCCCGCCGCGGGCGGTCCGTTGACCGACACGCTCGTGGTCAGCGGTGCACAGCCCCACGAGGCACCGGGCATCGGTGTACCGATGCCATCGGGGGTGCTGGTGACCACGATCCGGGTCCGGCCACCGTCCCCGGCCGTGCGCTACCTGGACCGGACGGGACGCGACAGCGGGCCCGGAGCCGAACTGTCGCTGGCCCCGGAGCCGCTGGCCGCATGCCTGGCCCAGTTCGATATCGCCCTGCACTCGATCGACATCGTGGTCCATACCCGGACCGAGGACGTGACCGGTCCGGTATCACGTTCGTACGCAAATACTTTGGGACCCATCAGGTCGAGTCCACGGACCAGTACCTATGTGCTCATCCGGCTCGACCCGCGCGACTGCCCGGAGGCGATCACGCGCCGCGGCGGCGGCGCCGAGGGCACCGCACGGGCCCTGGCGGTGGCCACCCGGCGGGTCGCCGCCAGGATCACCGAACAGGGCCTGGCCGCCGATATCCTCGCCGCCGACGACGCGTCGGCGGTGCTGCGGGAATTGGCCGCGGCACAGGATCCGGCAACGCTACGCGAATCCTGGGATCACGTGCGTTCGGGTCCGCTGCGGTACCGGACGTTTCCACTTCACCGCGGAGGTGCGGCCGAACGGTACGCCGCCATCGATACCGCCACCCACCCCGCCGCGCACCCCGCGGGCGACCGACCCACGGAATCCCGGGACGGTGACTCACCGGGCACCGTCTCGACGACGACCGTCGTCGGTCTCACCGGAACCGCCGACGCGCCCTGCGTGCGGGCGGTGACCCGGGTGATCGGCACCGAGCCGGCCACCGGGCGCGGCGACGGCCCGACGGACACTCATGCGTTGTGCGGACACCAGGCCGACGCGTTGCTGACCGGCCTGCCACACCCCCGGTCGCACTCCGCCTGGCGCCACATCACCCCGGTCCGGGGTTCGGCCGCCCGGCAGCTGGTACAGCGAATATCCTTGCCGTGCAGTGGCTCAGGCCAGTTGCTCGGTGCCGATGCGCAGAACAGGCCGGTGGCGCTCACCCTCGCCGGGCCCGGGGTGTCCCGGGTCGTCATCGACGCCCTATGGCCACTGGCCGCGCAGATCGTGCTGCGGGCCATCGCCACCGGCGCCCAGGTGGTGGTGCACAGCGCCGATCCCCGCCGCTGGGACCCCATGCTGACCGCCGTCGATGACCCGGACCGGCTCGGTCTCGCACCGGTCGAGCACTCCGCCGAGCGCCCGCGAGTGGAGGTCTACGACGGCCTCACCCCACCAGCGGATTCAGCCGGTGTCACGATCTTTCACCTCGCGGCGGGCGGCGAGGCCGCCACCAGACCCGCAGACGCGCCCGCATCCACGGTGTTCATCAGGCAGGACCGTCACGACCAGCGCACCTTCAGCGTCGACACCCACACCGGGACCACAAGGATTTCCGTTGTGGCCGTTGATGATGAGTGGGTGATCATCAACGGACGGCCGGCAGCGCCGGCCCCTGGGCCGCACCGGCCACCCGTGCCACCGGCCCCGCCCGCTCCCCCGGTACCGCCTGCGGCCGGGAGCCCTACCCCGTCGCCGCCTCCGCGCGTTCCGGTACCGTCCCCGCCTGCGCGCTGACCGGCACCAGCACCCGGCAGAACGTCGCCCGCGACGACGCGGCACGCACGACGACGTCCGGGTCACCGTCGGCGAACCACAGCGCCGTCCCCGACCGAACAGTCACCGACTCCCCCGTGGCCGTGCGTACCTCGATGGCCCCGCCGAGCACGGCGAGCATCTGCGGTCCGGGCATATCGAACGAAATCGATTGCGACAGATGTAGTCCCGTGCCGTCGAGCTCCACCTGAGAGAGCCGGAACTCCGCCGCCGGGGTGAGGTAGATGCGTTCGGCACCCAGGGTGCGCACCGTCGGATGCAGGTCGGCCACCGGTATCGGGGTGAAGTCGAGCACGCGCAGCAGCTCGGGCACGTCGATGTGTTTGGGGGTCAGGCCGCCCCGCAGCACATTGTCGGAGTTGGCCATGATCTCGATGGCCGTGCCGTGCAGATAGGCGTGCAGGTTGCCCGCGGGCAGGTACATGCCCTCACCGGGGCTCAGCCGCACACGATTCAGCAACAACGACGCCAGCACTCCCGGGTCCCCCGGATACATCTCGCCGAGCTCGAGAAGGGTCCGCAGTTCGTCACCGAATTCCGTTGCACCCGACCCGAGTACCGCGACGGCACCCTCGAGGACAGCCGGCACCAGCGCCATGATCGCCTTCTCGGGCAGGGTCAGCCAGGTGGTGAACACCGCCCGCAGCCCGTCGCAGTCGGCCTGACCGGCGAGCAGTCCCAGATAGGGATCGAGCGCAGGTACCTGCAACTCGCGGAGCAGTTCGAGGGTCCGGTCAGGCATCCGGAAACCGGCGAGCGCGTCGAACTCGGTCAGCGCCACCACGAGTTCGGGCTTGTGCCACGGATCGCGGTAGTTGCGCTCAGGCGCGTCGAGCGCGAGTCCAAGGGCGTTCTCGCGGGCGAAACCCTCACTCGCCTGGGCAAGGCTCGGGTGCGCCTGCAGCGACAGCGGTTCTTCGGCGGCGAGGACCTTCAGCAGGAACGGCAACCGCTCGCCGAACACGCCGACCGACGCGGCACCGAGCTCATGAGCCGGGTCGGCCTGGATCACCGTCAGCAGGTCGGTATCGGCGGAGTCCGGGTCGCCGGCGCCCTCCACCGATCGCACGCATCGCGCCGGAGCCGCCGGGTGGGCACCGAACCACAGCTCGGCCTCCGGATGTGCCGACGGGACCTGCTGCCCGCGCAGCGATGCGATGGCAGTCCGCGACCCCCACGCGTAGGGACGGACCACCCCTTCGAGTCGTTCCATTCAGCTTCCCCTGATCAACCGCAGATACACCGCGGCCATATCTACGCGCAGCAACGTCAGCAGCAGCGCCTCCAGATCGGCGGGCCGGTCGCCGCCGGAGTCCGTCGCCGAACCCGGCATGATGGGCTGATCCGCTTCTCCGCCAACGGATCCGATCACTATCATCGCCTCGCCCAATGCCCCCGCCCAGCGCCGCACCTGCCATTCGCGACGCGGCACGCCCAGCACGAGGACGGTCACGGCCGCCGGAGCCGGCCCGTCGATGAACGGGTCGTGAAACAGTGAGTCCGCGGGTGCGCCCGCATCAGAGCCGGCGCGATCGCGCACCAGGGTCGCGGCGCCGGCGACATCGGTGGCGGCGCACACGACGCCGGCGACCGCCAGCACCGCTGCGGCAGCCTGCCCTGCGGTCACGACAGCTGCCGGGGTGTCGCCACACACCACGACCGAGGCGTCCACCATCCGCGAGGCCAGCAGTTTGGCCTGGTTGTGAAACGACTCCCGAGATACGTGATTGGCGGCCGCCTCGGCATCGAGCGCGTCGGCGATACCGTCGAGACCGGGTGCGACCCCGGTGAAACGAACCGAGGACAACCCGGTGACCACCGCCACGACGACGGCGACGAACCCGCCGAACCCGAAGCGCCGGTCGACCTGAATCCGGGGCGACAGGTCGATGCCCGTTCCGCCCAGCGCATCACGCAGCGGTCCCTCCAGCGGTGCCCCGACCACGACCTCCGCGCGGCGCCGCGCCGCACGGGCCGCCGCATCGGCGAGCATCATGTCACCCGCGTCGTCGCCGAGGATCACCACCACATCCAGTGGCCCGACCCATCCGGGCAGAGCGGGCACGCATACGAGCGGAACATCGGTATATGCGGCGAGTACCGCCACCGCGAGATCCGCGGCGGCCGCCGCGGCGCGGTGGGAACCCGACACGATCACGACGCTGCGCGGTCGGAGTTCGGACAGTGGGCTCAGGACGCCCTCGCGAACCGCCTCGGCCACCGCGCGCACCTGCGCACCCGCCCTCGCCACCGACTGCAATAGTCCATCGACGTCACGAGCCACCAGCTCCTCGACATCATCCAGATCCGGCATACCGGTGCGCATGACTAACACCCTAGTGGCCCGCGGCGAAAAATCCCGTACCCGATCCGGTGATCCCTGCCCCCTTCGCGGCGGCCTCGGGAATCCGGCGGCAGCATGGGCGCGACGGCGGTTCAGTCGACAGGATCGGGCAACACGCGAAGATGCCCGCGACGGCCTGGCCGCGGCTTGACCGGCGGCATGGGCTGGGCGACGGCGTCACCTCGTGCCGGGCGCTCATAGGCACTCTCTCCCGGCAGCCGCGGCGAGAATCCGGCCCGCCGATGCCTGCCCAGCCGGGCCTCGTCGAGGCCGTCGAACCCGGCGAGACCCGACCTGCCGCCCACTTCCCGTACCGCCTCGGCCAGCGCCGTCAGCTCGTAATCCTCGGCGACGGGCGCCGAAAAGCCCCGCTCACTGCGCAGCATCTCCCACCCACGGGGCACGGTGATCCGCAGTGCGTGGTCTTCGCACAGGTCCCAAGAGTGTGGTTCGTCCGTGGTCGCCAACGGCCCCACCACCGCGGTCGACTCGGCGTACACGAACGTCAATGTCGCCACGGCAGGCCGCGAGCAACCGGGCCTGCAGCACTGTCGGGGAAGTTTCACCCCACGAGATTATCGTGCCGGGGCGCTTACCGATACCTCTGACACGCGCCAACGCGAACCGTTGAACCGATCGGTTGATCACGATCCGATGTCGCCCAAGGCGGCGGCATCGGCCTCTCCCGACGCACCGATCCCAACCCGGCGGCCGGTCGGCACTACACTCACGCCATGCGCACCGATCCGCGGCGCCGGAACCAGCCGGCCGGCGACCTCACCCGGCGGGGAATCTCCCGCGCGGCGCGGGACAGGCGCGGCCGCGGCCTCCGCGCACCCCTGCTCCCGCAGTCCGTCCCCGCACACACCAGCCGGTCCGACGACTTCGACCGCAACGCGCTGGAGGCCTTCGCCGACATCGATCAGCGCTGGCACGACCGCATCGCCGACCTCGACATCGCGGTCGACGAGATCCCCCGGATGCTACCGACGGACCCGGACTCGGTGCAGTGGCCCGAGGAGGTCACCGCCGACGGCGCCGTGCCGCTGGCCAGGCTCATCCCGGCGGGGATCGACGTCCACGGCCGGCCCACGCGCGCCCAGATCATCCTCTTCCGGCGACCGCTGGAGATGCGCGCCAAACGCGGCGCCGACCTGCTCGAACTCATCCACGAGGTCCTCGTCCAACAGGTGGCCACGCACCTCGGCGTAGACGAGGACACCATCGACAACGGACCCGGATAGTCACCGGCTCGGTCGTCCCGACCAACAGCCTCGGTATAAACAGACAGCCTGGGCACAAAACAGACTGCCGCCGGAGCGATGTGGTCGCTCCGGCGGCAGCGTGTTGGGAAACGATCAGACGATACCGCGTTTGATGCGGCGGCGCTCCCTTTCGGACAAACCACCCCAAATACCGAACCGTTCGTCGTTGCCCAATGCGTACTCAAGGCACTCTGCCTGCACTTCGCACCCGTGGCAGATCCGCTTGGCCTCACGAGTCGATCCTCCCTTTTCGGGAAAGAACGCCTCGGGGTCGGTCTGCGCACACAGTGCGCGGTCCTGCCACTGGTGTTCGACCTCATCGAACAGGCTGTCAAAGTCGTTGGCCACCAACGACAAATGACGCACACCTGCCTCGCCGCGTCCACCATCCGTTTCATTACCGTTAGCCTGCGTGCTACCCAGCTCCCGGGCTTCAAGGTCTTCACGCGGATTCTCGATCGAGTGGTCAGAAGTCATCTCGGAGCTCCTCCCTCGTGAAAGTTGTTGCCGGCGACTCGCCGATTACTGTCAATACTCAAACCCTCAGAACGGCGACAACCATCGCCGAACCGGTCACCCGACACCGTCGGCGACCACGCCCGGCCACCAGCCGGGCTCATCTGAACTATCCTTCGTGTCATCACTCACCCCGAATAAGTACTTCACGTCGGCAGAAATCGAACATCCGATCGAACCTTGTGGCATCCAAGGACTCTCGACCAAGATTCTCGATCTCAAATCACAAATGACACTGTTGTGATTACACACGGCCCTCAGCGGTCCGGTCAAGTCAGAATCGAAGATCCATCGATATCGATCCGTTCCCCATCCCCGCGGTTCCGCGATCACCGCCCGCGCGTGGCGCAACAGCGACCGCATCGTGCAAAGATGCCGACTCACCAAGGACTTCGACACTACACACGCGTGACCTCTTCCGTCGGGTGTACGGAAATACTGCCCGCGCTTGTCATCCGATGGGACCACCCGAACGACGAGATCGCCCGCACACGGGCCGGCACGGTACGCATGGGGCGGCACCGGGCGGACGACCGACGGCGGCCAGGGCGTGTCTCCCATATCCACTGTGCGGTGTCGGCCGTCGAGACCGCGCAAAGGGATATGGGAGACATGCCCTAGACTCGTTGCGGTGAAAGTGACCGTGCTCGCCGGTGGTGTCGGCGGCGCCAGATTCCTCCTCGGTGTCCGCGAGCTCCTCGGCCCGACCCCGTTCCCTCCGCCGCTGAATGAATCGGGCGATCGCGTGGACGGACGGGGTGACCATGAGATCACCGCCGTCGTCAATGTGGGCGACGACGTCCGGATGCACGGCGTGCGGATCTGCCCCGACCTCGACACCTGCATGTACACCCTCGGCGGCGGTATCGACACCGACCGCGGCTGGGGCCGTTCGGACGAAACCTGGCATGCCAAAGAGGAATTGGCCGCCTACGGCGCCGATCCCGACTGGTTCGGCCTCGGCGACCGCGATCTGGCCACGCACCTGATCCGCACCCAGATGCTCGACGCGGGCTACCGCCTCTCCGATGTCACGGCCGCGCTGTGCAGGCGCTGGCAGCCCGGCGTCCGGTTGCTGCCGGCTACCGACAACCGCTGCGAAACCCACGTCAAGATCACCAAACCCGGTGGGGCGGAAGACGAATTCGTCGCCATTCATTTCGAGGAATGGTGGGTGCGGCACCGGGCGCAGCTGCCGGCGCACGGTTTCGTACAGATCGGTGCCGACCGGGCCACCGCCGCTCCCGGCGTCCTCGAGGCGATAGCGGACGCCGACGTCGTCCTGCTGGCACCGAGCAATCCGGTGGTGAGCATCGGATCGATCCTGGCCGTGCCGGGGATCCGCGGCGCGCTGCGGACCACCGAGGCACCGGTCGTCGGGGTGTCCCCGGTCATCGACAACAAACCACTGCGCGGCATGGCCGACGAATGCCTGACCGCGATCGGCGTGGAGACATCAGCGGAAGCCATTGCGGCACACTACGGTCCGCGTAGCGGCAACGGTATCCTCGACGGCTGGCTGATCGCCGAGGGAGACCGGGCCCCGGTCGAGGGCATCGCCGTCGGCACCGCACCGCTGCTGATGACCGATCCGGCCACCACCGCACAGATGGTCGCCGACGCCTGCGCCCTCGTCGGTGTGGACACACCGCCTGTGGGACAGGCCCGATGATCAGCGACCACGCCTCGGGTGCACCGATCGAGATCTATCCGGTCACCGGTCTCGGTGAGTTCGGTCCCGGTTCCGACATCGCCGGCGAGATCATCGGCGCGGCAGAACGATCCGGCGGACCGGGGCTGCGCGACGGCGACGTGCTGGTGGTGACCAGCAAGATCTTCTCCAAGACAGAGGGCCGGATGGTACCGGCGCCGACGGGAGCCGAGGAGCGAGACCAGCTGCGCCGCAAGCTGATCAGCGACGAAACCGTCCGCATCCTGGCGCGTAAGAACGCCACCTGGATCACCGAGAACCGCAACGGCCTGGTGCAGGCGGCGGCTGGTGTCGACGGATCCAATGTGGCCCGAGATCAGATCGCCCTGCTACCACTGGATCCCGATGCCAGCGCCGCCGGATTGCGCCGGCGCATCACCGAATTGTACGGCCGCACAGTCGCGGTCATCGTCACCGACACCATGGGCCGGGCCTGGCGGACCGGACAGACCGACGTGGCCATCGGCGCGGCCGGTATCGCGGTCTCACACGGCTACGACGGCTCGGTCGACGGGTACGGGAATCCGTTGATCGTCACCGACATCGCGGTCGCCGACGAGATCGCCGCCGCGGCGGACCTGGCCAAGGGCAAACTCGGCGGTGTGCCCGCGGCGATCGTCCGCGGCCTGCGCGTCGTCGACGACGGCACCACCGCCCGCGATCTGGTCCGGCCGGTCGAGGAGGATCTGTTCCGCCTCGGCACCGAGGAATCGATCCGGCAGGGCCACATCGAGGCGCTGCGCACCCGCCGGTCCGTCCGCACCTTCGACTCCCGCGAGGTGGAGCCGGAGCTGCTGCACGAGGCCTTCGCCGATGCCCTGACCGCGCCCGCCCCGCATCACACCCACCCGGTGCGGTTCGTGTGGCTGCGTGATCCGGCGCGCCGAACGCGGCTGCTCACGACCATGACCGAACGCTGGCGGGCCGACCTCCAGTCTGATTCCAAGACAACCGAATCCATCGACAAGCGGCTGGGCAGGGGTCAGATCCTCTACGACGCACCGCAAGTGGTGATCCCCTTCCTCGTCGCCGAGGGTGCGCACACCTACCCGGATGCCCGCCGGAACGCGTGTGAGCACACCATGTTCACCGTCGCCGCGGGTGGGGCGGTGAACGCTCTGCTCGTCGCGCTGTCGGCACGTGGAGTCGGCAGTTGCTGGATCGGTTCGACCATCTTCGCCGCCGACACGGTGCGGGAGGTGCTCGACCTCGACGGCCGGTGGGAACCGTTGGGTGCGGTGGCGATCGGCTACCCCACCGCGGGCGCGGGCCTGCGCCCGCCCGCCGACACGGACGGACTGGTTCTGGAACTATGAGCACCGCCGAAGGCCACGAAAGCACTCCGCTGCACCGCTCGGCCGTCGCCGCGCTGCGCTTCTGGCAGGCACCGGACGAGGCGCAGAACGCATTGCGTCACACCTATCTCGCGTTCCTCGACGCCACCCCGGACGCCTGCCTGCGCCGATCCGCGCCGGGTCACCTCACCGCTTCGGTCATCCTGCTCGACGCCACCTACAGCCAGGTGCTGCTGACCCTGCATCCGCGGGTGGGTAAATGGATTCAGCTCGGCGGGCACTGCGAACCCGGCGACGCGAGCATCGCCGACGCCGCCCTGCGCGAGGGCCGTGAGGAATCCGGGATCGCCGAACTCGACCTGAGCGCCGGTATCGCGGGGCTGCACACCCACCCCATCACCTGCTCGCTGGGCGTGCCCACCCGGCACCTGGACGTCCGGTTCGTCGCGGTCACCCCCCGCCAACCCGACGATGCGCTTCCGGAGATCGTCCGCAGCGACGAGTCCGTCGACCTGGCGTGGTGGCCGGTCGACGCGCTCCCCGACGAGCACGGCGTGGATCTGCCCGACCTGATCGCCCAGGCGCGTCTCGCACTGCGGCGCGCGGGTTGCCTCGGCTGATCGGACCGTCAGGCTGGTCGGTCCGTCAGGCTGACCGCACAGTCAGCCGTCTGTTCCGCCGACCGTGATGCCCTTGCCGACGGCCACGACGCCGCCGGAGCTCACCGAATACTGCGCGCGGTCGGCGTCGAGGTCGACACCGATCTCCTGACCGTCGGCGATCACCACGTTCTTGTCGAGGATGGCCCGGCGCACCACAGCGCCCTTACCGACACGCACGCCGGGCATCAGCACACTGTCCTCGACCACCGCTCCGGCCTCGACCACCACATCCGAGGAGAGCACCGAGCGGGTGACGGTGGCACCGGAGATGATGCAGCCGGCACCCACCACCGAGTTCTCGGCGTGGCCGCCCTGAACGAACTTGGCGGGCGGCAGGTTCAGGCTCTCGCCGCGGATGGGCCAGCGCCGGTTGTACAGGTTGAACACCGGATGCACCGACACCAGGTCCATGTGGGCGTCGTAGAACGCGTCGAGTGTACCGACGTCACGCCAGTAGCCCTTGTCCCGTTCGGTCGCGCCGGGGACCTCGTTGTCCTTGAAGTCGTAGACGTAGGCGGCATCCTTGGCCACGAACGCCGGGATGATGTCGCCGCCCATGTCGTGATCGGAGTCGGAGTCGGCGGCGTCGGCCCGCAGCGCCGACACCAGCGCCTCGGTGGTGAACACGTAGTTGCCCATCGAGGCGAACGTGACGTCCGGGTCGTCGGGGGTGCCGGGCGGGTCCTTGGGCTTCTCCAGGAACCTGGTGATCTTCCCCGACGCGTCGGCGTCGATACACCCGAACGCGAACGCCTCCGAACGGGGCACCCGGATCCCGGCGACCGTGACGTCGGCGCCGCTGCGGATATGTGCCTGCACCATCTGCGCGGGGTCCATCCGGTACACGTGATCGGCACCGAAAACCACGATGTACTCGGGCTTCTCGTCGGTGATCAGATTCATCGACTGGAATATGGCGTCGGCGCTGCCGGTGTACCAGCGCGGCCCGAGCCGCTGCTGCGCCGGCACCGGCGTGATGTACTCGCCATGAAAGCCCGAACTCCACCAGGTCTGCGAGATGTGCCGGTCGAGGGAGTGCGACTTGTATTGCGTCAGTACGCAAATCCGTTCGTAGCCGGCGTTTACCAGATTCGACAGCACAAAGTCGATGAGGCGATAGGCACCGCCGAACGGCACCGCCGGTTTGGCACGGTCCATCGTCAGTGGGTACAGGCGCTTGCCCTCGCCGCCGGCGAGGACGATACCGAGCACGTGCGGCTGTGATCTCACCCTCTCAACTTAACCGCCAACGGTGGCCGGGGCCATACGAACGAGCGGGTAACAGTCCTGAAACTCTCCGACGTTCCGCCGCTTTCACCACGGCCGGCGCCCGGTCCCGGCTATTTGCCGCATTGTGTGGCGGCGCGGGGACCGGAGCACTAGCGTCATGCGCATGCGGGTTGCGATGATGACGCGTGAATATCCTCCCGAGGTCTATGGCGGTGCCGGCGTGCACGTCACCGAACTCGTCAGACACCTCGGCGCACTGGCCACGGTCGACGTTCACTGCATGGGCGCCGAACGTCCCACGGCCACGGTCTACCAGCCGGACCCGGGGCTGGCCGGAGCCAATGCCGCCATCACCACCCTGTCCGCGGATCTGCGGATGGCCGTGGGCGCCGCCGGCGCCGACGTGGTGCACTCGCACACCTGGTACACCGGGCTCGCCGGGCACCTCGCGGCGCAGCTGCACGGTGTGCCGCACATCCTCACCGCCCACTCCCTCGAACCGATGCGGCCGTGGAAGGCCGAGCAACTCGGCGGCGGATACCGGGTCTCCAGCTGGGCCGAACGCAACGCCGTCGAATACGCGGACGCCGTCATCGCGGTCAGTTCAGGGATGGCGGCCGACGTGTGCAGCACCTACCCGCGGCTGGACCCCGACCGTGTTCACGTGGTGCGCAACGGCATCGACACCGAGTCGTGGTACCCGGTCGACGACCCGTACGGCCCCGACTCGACGCTCACCGCGCTGGGTATCGACCCGGATCGCCCGATCGTCGCGTTCGTCGGCCGCATCACCCGGCAGAAGGGGGTGGCGCACCTGGTGGCCGCGGCCCACCACTTCGATCCGTCGATCCAGCTGGTGCTCTGCGCCGGGGCGCCCGACACCCCGGAGATCGGTGCCGAGATCGAGTCATCGGTGGCCGCGCTGTCATCGGCACGCGCGGGCGTGCACTGGGTCCGGGACATGCTGCCGCTCCCCCGGATCAGGGAAATCCTCACGGCTGCAAGTGTTTTTGTGTGCCCCTCGGTGTACGAACCGCTCGGCATCGTCAATCTTGAGGCGATGGCGTGTCAGACCGCGGTGGTGGCCTCGGCCGTCGGCGGCATCCCCGAGGTGGTCCGCGACACCGTCACCGGCCTCCTCGTGCCGTACGACCCGGCCGACACCGCCGCTTTCGAACGGGGCCTCGCCGACGCCGTCAACGCCGTGGTAGCTGACCCGGCCACAGGCGCGGCGATGGGCAAAGCCGGACGCGATCGCGCCGCCGCGGAGTTCTCCTGGGCCACCATCGCCGAACAGACCCTCGAGGTCTACCGGTCAACCCTGCGGTAGGAACGCCGTCACCCGCACCGCGATGGTGACCGGCACCGTCGGCCGGTCACCGGCCATTGCCCGCGCCGCCGCGGCGATATCGGCCTCACCGCGGTGAAAGGCCGTGGGCCCCATCGCCACGAGGTCCGTCACCAGCGACTCCGGCGCATCGATCGTGTAACGCACCGACCCCGCCGCAGGCGCACCGAAATGCGTGGCCATGTCCGCATCGAGCCGGGCGTCCTTGTCCTCGGCGATGCGCAGCATTCCCATCGGCGCGGCGAGTTCGGCGAGATGCCCCGGCTCGGGGGTCACCGTCACCACCACCCCGCCGGCCCGCAGGATCCGGGCGAACTCCGGTACGTTGCGCGGCGAGAACACCGAGAGCACCGCGGTCACGGCCGCCGACCGGATCGGCAGCCCCGACCACGCGTCCGCGACCACCGCCGCGGTACGGGGATGCGATCGCGCCGTGGCCCTGGCACAGAACTTGGACAGATCGAGGCCGATGCCGCGGGCCCCCGGCATCGCGTCGAGAACCCCGGCGAGATAGTGACCTGTGCCCGATCCGACGTCGGCGACCACGGGGCCTTCGTCCCGGTCGGCGGCCGACTCCCACACCGTCCGCGCCACCGCGTCGACGACGGGTGCGAACGCGTGCGCCGCATGCACGCGGCCCCGCGCCGCGACCATCTCGGAGGTGTCCGAACGCAGCTTGCGGGCGCGACCGTCGAGGAGCGAGACGTACCCCTGCCGGGCCACATCGAAAGAGTGCGCCGCATCGCATACCAGCGATCGGCGGTCCGGATCGGCGCTGAGCTGCCCGAAGGAAACGCCCCCGGGCCGGTCGGCCACCGCACCGCCGGAACCGGCGGCGCAGACAGGACAGCGCAACACGTCGGCCACCGCGACGAGCGCGGGCCGGACGGCGGCGGGTGTCAGCCGGTGACCCCGCGCAGTTCCTCGCCGAGCGCGCTGGCCTCGTCCGGCGTCAGCTCGACGACGAGGCGTCCGCCACCCTCGATGGGAATCCTGACAACGATTCCACGCCCTTCCTTGGCCGCCTCGAGAGGCCCATCCCCAGTACGTGGCTTCATCGCCGCCATTCCCGAACTCCCTTCAGAGCAACTGCCTGGCTCACATAATACGTGCCGCGCCGGACACACCCGCCGATGACGTGCCCGTTCGGCGCAGCACAACCAGCACAGGGATCCATGTTACCCATCAGTACGGTCCGGTGATCCGGCACCGTCGGGTGTCCTCCCCGGGTCGGCCGGAACGCCCGCGTCGAGGTGCCCGGGATCACCACCGTCCGGTGTGTGCTCACGTGCCTGCAACCGGACGACCACCGACCGCAACTCGTCGAGTTCACGGGCCACCTTCTCCAGCGCCCAGTCCACCTCGTCCTGGCGATAACCGCGCACCGCCTGCGCAAAGGTCAGCGACCGCACGTCGTCGCCGGTCACGCCCGCGCGCGGCAGCCGCGTGAGCGTCGTGCCGGGTTCCAGTGGCGGCAGATCCTCGCCGCGGCCGAACACGAACCAGACCACGGCGAAGACCACCACCACGACGAGCGCCATCACCAGCAGATAGATCAGGATTGTCTGCACGGGTCCATAGTGGCACGGTGTGCCCGGCAGCCGGTTTCCGCTCCGGACGCACCCGCTGCCCCGTCGGGGTGGTGAGGCCGCCCTACGAGGCGATCTCCTCGTCGCCCGAGGCTTCCGGGCGGATGGTGTTCATCGGCGGACGGTCCTCCAGGTACACCTCGGTGGTGTGCGGACTGAACGAGCCGTCGGGTTCGGCGGTGAACTGTGTGAGTCCGACGTTGGAGTCGGTGAAACCGCATCGCCGCATGAAGGTTCCGACGATCTGCCGGCTCATCACCCCGAGCTCGATCAAAGGCCGGTTGCGGTGCGTGCGCACCCCCAGGTTGACCTGCCCGATACCGCCCAGGCCGTACTTGTCGTAGGTGTCGATCAGCAGACCGATCTCCACGCCGTAGCCGGGCGCGAACGGCACCGACGACAGCAGTTCCCTGGTGCCCGCGTACTCGCCACCCAGCGGCTGCAGCACGGCCGTCAGGTCCGGCTTCTGTGACGCCAGCAGCGGACGCGCGACCAGTTCGGTGACCCGGCCACCGCCGTTGGGATCGGAGGAGCCGCCGGTCTTCAGCGGACGCCGGTAGTAGCCCTTCACCAGGTGGATATCGCGATTCATGAGCAGCGGCCCGAGCATCTTGGGCACGAACATCGGGTCGGGGTCAATCAGGTCGGAGTCGACGAAGGCGATCAGGTCGCCGCTGGTGACGGCGATCGAGCGCCACAGCACCTCACCCTTGCCCTTGACAGGTTCGAGTTCGGGAACCGCCTCCTCCCGGCTGATCACGCGAGCCCCGGCCGCCGTCGCCCGCTCCGCGGTGGCGTCCGTGGACCCGGAGTCGAGCACGATCACCTCGTCGACCAGATCCGGATACAGCGGCATGATCGAGGCGATCACGTCGGCGACCGTCTCCTCCTCGTTCAGTGCGGGCAGCACCACCGAGATGGTGCGGCCGTCCTTGGCGGCGACGAGCTCGTCGATCGTCCAGTCGGGCTGTTCCCAGGTGTGTGTGACGGTCCAGTCCCGTTTGGGCTGCCGGTGTCGGCCGGCGCCGGCCACATCGAGGTCTTGTCGCGGCTGCTGATGGCGGTCGGCTTGCGTCGCGCGGTACCACCCGGACGCTTTGCTGGCTTGGTCATGCGAGTCCCCTGACTGTTCGGGCGGGAGCTCTCGTTCCCGCTATGGCAGCGACCATGTCGACCACGCGCCGGGTGGCGGCAACCTCGTGTACGCGAAACATCCTGGCGCCGTCGGCGGCGGCCAGTGCTGTCGCTGCGAGGGTTCCCTCCAGCCGGTCTTGCAGGTCCACACCAAGAGTCTCCCCCACGAAATCCTTGTTGCTCAGCGCCATTAACACTGGCCAGCCCGTATTAACAAGATCTTTCACCCCCCGTAACAACGCCAATCCGTGGAAAGTGTTCTTGCCGAAATCGTGCGTCGGGTCGATAACGATCGAGTCACGGGCCACGCCCGCGGCGAGGGCGCGATCGGCGGCCGTGGTCACCTCGGCGAGCACATCGGCCACCACGTCGTCGTAGGCGACTCGGTGCGGCCGGGTCCGCACCCGCGCGCCGCCGGTGTGCGAACACACGATGCCCGCACCCATCGTCGCGGCCACCGACACCAGCTCCGGATCGGCGCCCGCCCACGTGTCGTTGATCAGGTCGGCGCCCTCGGCGCAGGCCTTGGCGGCCACCTCGGCCCGCCAGGTGTCGACGCTGATGAGGACGTCGGGGTACTGCTCGCGGATCCAGCCGATCATGCCGACCACCCGCTGTGCCTCGGTGGCGGCGTCGACCTCCTCGCCCGGCCCCGCCTTGACGCCGCCGATGTCGATGACGTCGGCGCCCTCGGCGACCACCCGGTGCACCCGCTCCTGCGCGGGTGCATCGGCAAAACTCGCACCCCGGTCGTAGAACGAGTCCGGGGTGCGGTTCACGATGGCCATGACGAGCGCGCGGTCGGTGGCCACCGGACGGCCACAGAGTGTGGGCAGGGTCATGCGCTCCACACTAACGGCACGAGGTGAGCATTCCCTTGGCCACGTCCCGCGGCCGGGGCCGTCAGCCGCGGGGAACCTTGGCGGCCGCGACGTCGGCGGCGTACCCGTCGTAGAACGGGACATATCCCGTGGCCCGGCCGGAAAGCACGAACACCGGATCGGTACCGGTCTCCCCGTACGCCTCGTTGCGCAACTCCACCTTGCGCGTCTTGAACGTGGAGGTGGACTCCAGTTCGTCGACGATCCGCACGAACAGCGGGATCGCGTACGACGGCAGCGCCTCGTAGAGGTGTGCGGCCAGCTTCACCGGATCCAGGCTCTGCCCGTCGCGCAGCTTGACCGCGACCATGCCGGCCTTGCCGTCGGTGCCGGGGATCGCCACACCGTAGGCGACGGCCTGCTCGACCTCCTCGACCAGGTCGACAGCACCCTCGACCTCGGTGGTGGCCACGTTCTCGCCCTTCCACCGGAAGGTGTCGCCGAGCCGGTCGACGAACGAGACATGCGAGAAGCCCTGATCGTGCACGAGGTCGCCGGAGTTGAAGTAGGCGTCGCCGTCCTTGAAGGCGTCGCGGATGACCTTTTTCTCGGTCTCCTTGGCATCGGTGTAGCCGTCGAGCGGGACGCGGTCGCTGATCTGCGCCAGCAGCAGGCCGGTGCCACCCTTGCCCACCTTGGTCAGGCGTCCCTTCGCGTCGCGCTTGGGGCTGCCGTCGTCGTTGTAGTCGACGATCACGTACGGCAGCGGGCAGAAGCCCGCGGTCTTGTCGACGCTGAAGGCGTTGATGAAGGCGATGTTGAGCTCGCTGGCACCGTAGAACTCGACGATCCGGTCGATGCCGAAGCGCTCGGCGAACTCGTCCCAGATGTCCGGGCGCATACCGTTGCCGACGATCAGGCGCACCGAGTGCTTGCGGTCGGTGTCCTTGGGCGGCTGCGCGGCCAGGTAGCGGCAGAGTTCGCCGATGTAGCAGAAGGCGGTGGCCCGGTTGAGGATGACGTCGTCCCAGAACCGGGACGCCGAGAACTTGCGGCCGATGGCGATGCACGCACCGCCGGCCAGGACCGAACCGAGCGACACCGACAGCGCGTTGTTGTGATAGAGCGGCAGCGCGACGTACATGGTGTCGTTGTGGTGCAGCCGCACGCCGAGTCCACCGATGCCCGAGAAGTTGGCCAGCCAGCGGTTGTGGCTCATGACGCTGGCCTTGGGCAGGCCGGTGGTGCCGGAGGTGAAGATGAAGAAGGCGTCGGTGGCGGCCGGCAGTTCCTTGGTGATCGCAGGATCGGTGTCGGGTTTGCCGTCGGCGGCCACGTCGAGCGCGGTGAAGTCGAAGGCCCGCGGCGGCAGCGATGCCGGCGACACCGAGTGGTAGACGTCGGCGCACTCGGGGTCGTACACGAGCACCTTCGCCTTGAGCAGCGACAGGCTGTGCTCGGCGACCTCGCCGAGCTGGTTGTAGTTCATCATTCCGGCGGTGGCGCCGAGCTTGACGGTGGCCAGGATGACGTACAGGTCCGTGGGGCAGTTCTTCGACAGGATCGCGACCACGTCACCGCGGCCGACACCGTTCTCGGTGAGCACAGCCGCGTAGCGGTTGACCAGGCTGTTGGCCTCGCCGTAGGTGGTGGTGGCGCCCTCGAACCGCACGAACGGGCGATCGGGATGGGCCTTCGCCAGGTTCTGGAAGATGTGACCGATGGTCTTCTTCATCTTCGGCGAGCGCAGGATGAGCCCCGGAGCGTGTTTGACGATGCCCGGCACGTCGGGGGCCATCTTCACCAGTCCGCGCGCCAAATCGGCGACCGTGACCGTCTTACGATCGTCCTTGCCCATGTATTTCCGATCTCCCCTAATCCAGGTGCACACTTGTACACCGGCCATCCTAGGACGTGCGCCACGAACCCCCGCACGGGAGTCCCAGGTCGCATCCGGCGCCTCGGCTCCGGTGGTGCAGCTCACCCTACCGGCCGGTAGCAAGCTCCAGCGCACCCACCACCGAATCGGTCACCAGCAGCCGGTCCATCGCGCGCTGCGAGACGAAACCGTCCCGCATCCGGGCGGTCAGCCAGTCCAGCAGGGGCGCGTAGAAACCCTCCGGATCGAGCAGGACCACCGGCTTGTCGTGCATGCCGAGAAAGCCGCCGGTCCATGTCTCGAACAGTTCCTCGAGTGTGCCGACTCCGCCCGGCAGGGTGATGAAGGCGTCGGCCCGCTCGTCCATGAGCTGCTTGCGCTGCCGCATCGTGTCGGTGACGATCAGCTCGTCGGCGCCGGTGTCGGCCACCTCCCGCTCCATCAGCGCGGTGGGGATGATGCCGACCGTGTGAGTACCTCCGGCGCGCGCCGCACGGGCGAGAGCGCCCATCATCGACACATTGCCGCCGCCGGAGATCAGGGTGTGTCCCCCGGCGGCGATTGCCGTGCCCACCTCTGCGGCCAGGTCGAGATAGCGCTGGTCCACCGGCCCCGACGCGCAGTACACGCAGATCGAGATCGGGGCACTCATCGGGTCAGCCGCCCGTCGTCGTCCTTGCCGCACGTCGGGCACGCCGACTTCACGATCTCGACGGCCTCCTCGGCCGTGTCGACGAGGTGCAGCAGATCGATGTCACCGTCGGAGATCATGCCCTCGCCGAGCAGCCGCTCGCGCAACCAGTCGATCAGCCCGCCCCAGTAGTCGCGTCCGACGAGCACGATCGGGAACCGTCCGACCTTCTTGGTCTGCACCAGGGTGAGTGCCTCGAAGAGTTCGTCGAGGGTGCCGAAACCGCCGGGCAGGCAGACGAAGGCCTGCGCGTACTTGACGAACATCGTCTTGCGGACGAAGAAGTACCGGAAGTTCATGCCCACATCGACCCACGGGTTGATGTGCTGTTCGAACGGCAGCTCGATGTTGAGGCCGATCGATTGCGCGCCGGTGTCGTAGGCGCCACGGTTGGCGGCCTCCATCGCCCCCGGACCGCCGCCGGTGATGACCGCGTACCCGGCCTCACCGAGCGCCTGACCGAGACGCACCGCAAGCCGATAGGCCTCGGTGCCGGGTTTGATGCGCGCCGAACCGAACACCGTGACGGCCTCGGCCACATCGCTCATCGCGTCGAAACCGGCGACGAACTCGGACTGGATGCGCAGCACCCGCCACGAGTCACGCACCGTGCGATCGACCCGCAGACCGGGGTCGCGCGGGTCGACCCACGCCAGCAGATGCCGGTCGGTGGTCTCCTCCGACGGATCGCGGCGGAACATGATCGGTCCCGCGTAGTTGGTGGACGTGTCCGGGGTGGGCGGCAGGTCTGGTTGGCTCACGCCGCAACGCTAGCAGCGCCCCCACGATCATCGAGGGCTGATGGAATACGGGCCGGCCGGATCAGGCCGACAGGTAGCCGCGCAGCAGGTCGGCGACCTCGCGGATCTGGCTCACCGGCACCCGCTCGTCGGCGCGGTGCGCCAGGCTCGGATCACCCGGGCCGAGGTTGACCGCGGGAATGCCGAGCGCGGAGAATCGGGACACGTCGGTCCAGCCGAACTTGGCCCGGAACCGGCCCGCCGCCGCCTCGACGAGGGCCGCGGCGGCCGGATGCGCCAGACCCGGCAGCGCGCCGGCCGCCGAGTCGGTGAGTTCGAGCGTGATCAGGCCCGAATCCAGTTGTTCGGCAAAGACTTCCCGCACATGCGCGAGGGCGGCGTCGATACTGCGGTCCGGGGCGAAGCGGAAGTTGACGTCGACGTGCGCGGCGTCGGGGATCACGTTGCCGGCGATCCCGCCGCCGATCGCCACCGCCGACAGGCCCTCGCGGTATTCGCAGCCGTCGATGTCGACGCGGCGCGGCTCGTAGGCGGCCAGCGTGGTGAGCACCCCGCCGAGTTTGTGAATGGCGTTCTCGCCCATCCACGATCGGGCCGAATGCGCGCGGGTTCCGGTGGCGGACAGGCGCACCCGCAGCGTGCCCTGGCAGCCCGCCTCGATCAGGCCCGACGTCGGCTCGCCCAGGATCGCGACGTCGGCGGCCAGCCAGTCCGGCAGGTCACGCTCGATATGCCCGAGGCCGTTGAACTCGGCGGCGATCTCCTCGCAGTCGTAGAACACCAGCGTCAGATCGTGCGCCGGGTTCTCCAGGGTCGCGGCCAGATGCAGGAACACCGCGTCGCCCGACTTCATGTCCGTGGTTCCGCAGCCGTGCAGGAAATCGTCGTCGATACCGTAGTGATCGTCGTGTCCGCTGCTGCGCCGGTGCGGCACATTGCCTGCGATCGGCACGGTGTCGAGATGGCCGGCGAGCAGCACCCGGGTGGGCAGGCCACGGTCGGTGCGGGCCAGGACGCAATTGCCGTGCCGGATCACCTCGAAACCGCTCGTCTGCTCCCGCAGCGCCGCCTCGACGGCGTCGGCGATCAGTGTCTCGTCCTTGGACACGCTCTCGATGTCGACGAGGGCCGCGGTCAGTTCGACGGGGTCGCTGCTCAGATCCAGCTGCGGGATGCTCACGCGTCCACGGTAGTCGTCCCCGGCGTCGCAAACCCCACCGCTGCGGGCCGGCATCGCGATTATTGTCGTGGCGGGGCGTATCGGTGGGGTTTGCGTCGACGACCAGGCCGTAAACTGCACCTCGTGACTGGAGCAATCGCAACTGGTATCGCCACCCTGACCGACGACGGCGCCGTCCTCGACACCTGGTTCCCCGAACCGGCACTCGATGACGAGGTCGCCACCACCGGCACCGAGGTCCTCGACCTCGCCGACATCCCCGCAGACCTCGAGCCGCTGGTCGGCACCGACGAGGCGCGCGGCGTCAAGATCGTCGCGGTGCGCACGTCCATCGCCGACCTCTCCGCCGCCCCCGTCGACGCCCATGACGTGTACCTGCGGCTGCACCTGCTCTCGCACCGGCTGGTGGCCCCGCACGGCATCAACCTCGACGGCCAGTTCGGACTGCTCACCAACGTCGTGTGGACCAACCACGGCCCGTGCGCGGTGGAGGGCTTCGAGAAGACCCGCCTGCGGCTGCGCGCCCGCGGACCGGTCACCGTCACCCACATCGACAAGTTCCCCCGCATGGTCGACTACGTGATTCCCACCGGTGTCCGCATCGGCGACGCCGACCGGGTCCGCCTCGGCGCACACCTGGCATCGGGCACCACCGTCATGCACGAGGGTTTCGTCAACTTCAACGCCGGAACCCTGGGTACCTCGATGGTCGAGGGCCGCATCTCCGCGGGCGTCGTCGTCGGCGACGGCTCTGACGTGGGCGGCGGTGCGTCGACGATGGGCACCCTTTCCGGTGGCGGCAAGGAGATCATCGCCCTCGGTGAGCGTTGCCTGCTCGGCGCCAACTCGGGCTGCGGTATCCCCCTTGGCGACGACTGCGTCATCGAGGCCGGACTGTACGTGACCGCGGGCACCAAGGTGACCGGTCCGGACGGCACCCGGGCCAGCGCCCGGGACTTCGCCGGCGCCTCCAACCTGCTGTTCCGACGCAACAGCGTCACCGGTGCCGTCGAGGTGCTGCCGTGGAAGGGCGACGGCATCGCGCTCAACCACATCCTGCACAAGAACGACTGACCCGCCGGCTGGTTGAGGTGCGCGACCTCGCACCTCAACCGGCGACGGGGCCTACAGGCGTGCTGCCGCCGCCGCGATGCGTTCGTCGGTGGCGGTGAGGGCGATGCGGACGTGCCTGGTGCCGGCCGGGCCGTAGAAGTCGCCGGGGGCGGCGAGAATGCCGCGCTCGGCCAGCCAGTTCTGGGTGGTCCGGGAGTCCTCGCCCCGGCTGGCCCACAGGTACAGACCGGCCTCGGAGTGGTCGACAGTGAATCCAGCCCCCTCGACAGCCGCCTTGAGCACATCGCGGCGGGCCCGATAGCGCTCACGCTGGGCGTCGACGTGCGTGTCGTCGTTCAGGGCTGCGGTCATCGCGGCCTGGATCGGGAACGGCAGCATCAGCCCGGAGTGCTTGCGGACGGCGAGCAATTCGGCGATGAGGTCGCGATCACCGGCGAAGAACCCGGCCCGGTAGGACGCCAGATTCGATACCTTCGACAGCGAGTGGATGGCGAGCAGATCCGTGTGGTCACCGTCGCAGACCCGCGGATCGAGGATCGAGTACGCCTCGCCCTCCCAGGTCAGGCCCAGGTAGCACTCGTCGGACGCGACGATCACATCGCGTGCGCGCGCCCACTCGACCACCTTGCGCAGGTGGTCGATACCCAGCACCTTGCCGGTGGGGTTGGACGGGGAGTTGATGAACAGCAGCGCCGGCCTGGCCGGACCCAGCTGCACCGTCGAATCTGCACGGACGGGGGTGGCGCCGGCCAGCAGCGCGCTCACCTCGTACGTGGGGTAGGCGACCTCTGGGATCACCACGGTGTCACCCGCGCCGAAGCCGAGGATCGACGTCAGGCCGGCGATGGCCTCCTTGGTCCCGATCACCGGCAGGATCTGGTCGGTTCCGAGCTCCGACGCCCCGTAGCGCCTGGTGAGCGCCGCCGCGGCCGCCTCCCGCAGCTCCGTGGTGCCGATCGTCGTGGGATATCCCGGGAACTCCGCTCCTGCGTCGAGGGCGCGGCGGATCAGCGGGTCGACGGGGTCGACCGGTGTGCCCACCGACAGGTCGACGATACCGTCGGGGTGCGCGGCGGCCGTCGCCTTCGCCCCGGCGATGGTGTCCCACGGAAAGTCGGGCAGCGTCGAGCTGACCTTGCGGCGTGAAGCGTTACCCACTGGTTCCCCATTCCCTCAGCCCACGGCGGCACGGGCCACCGGCGCGCCCTGCGACGCCGCTCTCACTCCTCGATCGGCGCGAGCGCGGCGATGAAAGGAGGATCGTAGTCGGTCTTGCCCACCTTGCTGGCGCCGCCCGGCGACCCGAGGTCGTCGAAGAAGTCGGCGTTGGCGCTGACGTACGGTTCCCACTCGTCGGGCACATCATCTTCGTAGAAGATCGCCTCGACCGGACACACCGGTTCGCAGGCACCACAGTCGACACATTCGTCGGGCTGGATGTACAGGCTCCGCCCGCCTTCGTAGATGCAGTCCACCGGGCACTCTTCGACGCAGGCCTTGTCCATGACATCGACGCAAGGCTCCGCGATGATGTAGGTCACCACTATCTCCTTCGCTGCACATTCGTGTCCGCCGCGTGGCGGAGCCGGATGTCCGCTGTGTGGACAGCACCGGTTCGACCGCGGCGGGAGGTGGTCCAAGGGCTGATCGCACCACCTGCGGGTCCTCGTGCGGGCACACCTGTGCCGCTCGAAAAGATCGCGCACCACAGTATCCGCCCTCGACCGGGTGTAAGAAAAACTGACCGTGCCCTAAGCGCCGAGTACCGGCGAGCTGACCAGCGATTTCCCGGATCTGATCGATGATTTCGGGCCGATAAGTAATGCGGATCACAGCGCCGGCGACTTTCGGTGCTTGCGATCAGGGCGCCGCAAACGGTGGCAGGGGCCGCTTCCGCCCGACACAGTGGAGGCCATGACGGCATCCGGAACGATTCGGGCGGGTCTGCCCGCCGTTGTCCGTGACCAGCGTCCGGCGGCAGCCGGAACGCTTCCGCGCGGCTCGCGACCGGCGACCCGGCATCTGCCCACCCGGTTGCGCCCGGCCGATCTGCTGCGCATCGCCGACCAGGGCGCCGCCGACATCCTCGACGGCCGCTACGACGCGCTGTTGCCGTCGCGGTGGGATCGGACCACCCGCTCGGCGACCCGCCTCGAGCGGCGCGACGATCTCGAACTGTGGCTCGTCAGCTGGGTCGACGACGGCCGGTCCGAACTGCACGACCACGCCGGATCTCTCGGCGCGCTCACCGTGATGTCCGGGTCGCTGCGCGAATACCACTGGACGGGCGATGACCTGCGGGTCCGCGTGCTGGGTGCGGGAGACCAGGCGGCCTTCCCGATCGGCTGGGTCCACGACCTGATGCGCGATCCACAGCCCGCCGGCACCGGACCCGGCCCCGCTCCGACCCTCACCGTGCAGGCGTACTCGCCGCCGCTGACGGCGCAGTCGTACTACGAGGTCACCGAACACGGCACGCTGCGGCGCACCCGTACCGAACTCAAGGAGTTACCCGAGTAGAGCTCGTACAGGAACGTCCGTGCACCGGCAGGTTCCGGGCCACCGGCCGGGTGTCGACGGCCAGACCGGTCACCGGATCGGCGAGCGCCTCGACGTGACCGGCGAGACCGTCGTCGATCCAGGTGCCACGATCGAGCACATACGGCGGTTCGGCGGTGATCCGCTCGGTCAGGGTGAACCCGCACCGCGCGGTCAGCTCGGCCAGCGTGTCGAGATTGGGCCACGGCCGTTCCGGGTTGACGTGGTCGGGCGTCAGCGGTGACACCCCGCCCCAGTCGGCGATGCCCGACGCGATCAGCGCCGCGCACTCCTCGTGCGAGACCAGGTTGGGCGGTGCCTGAATGGCCACATCGGGCCCCATCACCACGCGCGCCACGGCGACCGCCGCCAGGAACTCCGACATCTCCGCATCCGGGACGCCACGCATCGCCGTGTCCGGTTTGGCGCGGAAGTTCTGCACGATCACCTCCTGGATGTGCCCGTAGGTGCGGTGGATCTCTGCCATCGCCAGCAGCGATTCCGCTCGTTCCGTGAGGTTCTCACCGATCCCGACGAGGATGCCGGTGGTGAACGGCACCCTCGCCTCGCCGGCGTCGCGCAGCACCCGCAGCCGCACCAGCGGATCCTTGTCGGGGCTGCCGTGATGCGGTTGTCCCTTGTCGGTGAACAGCCGCCGCGCGGTGGTCTCCAACATCATGCCCATCGACGGCGCCACCGGCCGCAACCAGGTCAGCTCGTCGAGCGACATGACGCCCGGATTCAGATGCGGCAGCAGGCCGGTGCGTTCGAGCACCGCCACCGACGCCGCCCGCACGTAGTCGAGTGTCGACGAATATCCCCGCGCGGCAAGCCATTCCCCGGCCTCGGGCCAGCGGTCCTCCGGCCGGTCGCCGAGCGTGAACAGGGCCTCCTTGCAGCCGAGCGCCGCCCCCTGCTGCGCCAGCGCCACCACCTGGTCGAGTTCCAGGTACATGCCGTGGCCCTCGCGGCGCAGTTTGCCGGGAACGGTCACGAACGTGCAGTAGTGGCAGCGGTCCCGGCACAGCCGGGTCAGCGGGATGAACACCTTGCGCGAGTAGGTGATCCGCCCCGCGCGCCCCGCACTCACCAGGCCCTCGTCGCGCAGCCCGGCGGCCACGGACTGCAACTCGACGAGATCGTCACCGCGACACGACAACAGCGTCACCACATCATCGAGGTCCGGCAGCGCACCCGTCGCCGCGGCGTGCCTCGCCGCGGTCAACGCGGTCGTCACCGCCGACCGCGCGGTCACCGGGCACCACCGCCGGGGGTCGCCATCGGCTCACCGGACTCCCCATGGCGCACCGCATACGGCGCCGGGTCGAACGTGCCGTTGCGTTCCCGGAACGACACCGCCGTGCCCGGCCACAGGAGCGTGAGCCGGTTGCTGCGCGAATCGACATACCAGCTGTTACAGCCGGTCAGCCACACCGTCGGCGCGCTGCGCTCATCGATCTCCGCGGTATAGGCGGCCTCCGCCTCCGCGGTCACCTCGATCGACGAAATCGACTGCTCAGCAACATAGTCCAGGGCACCCAGGACATAGTCGAGTTGCGTCTCGATCATGTAGATCGCCGAATTGTGGCCGAGGGCGGCATTCGGGCCGTCCAGGACGAACATATTGGGGAAACCCGCCACCGTCGTCGAGGCGTACGACACCATGCCCGCGGACCAGTGGTCGTCGAGAACCTGACCGTCGCGGCCCCGCACCCGCACCGCCACCGGCGGACGTGTCGCCTCGAATCCCGTGGCCAGCACCAGAACATCGAGATCGTGGGTGGCCCCGCTCGCCGCGCACGCCTTGTTCTCGACGACCGACGTCAACGCGCTCGGCTCGTACACCACGTTCGGCCGTTCGAGCGCCGGAAAATAGTCGTCGCTGAGCAGGATCCGCTTGCAGCCGATCTCGTAGTCGGGTGTCAGTGCCTGTCGCAGCAGCGGATTGGACACCTGCGCGGCCAGATGGCCGAGGGCCAGATCCCGGATCTCATCGATGTCGGGTACCAGCCGCAACCGCTGCGCGAACGCGCGATCGGCGTCGAGGAGCAACTGCTCCCGCAAAGCCCGGGCGTTCCCGGCATCAAGCAACCGCGCCCGCTCCTCCGCGCTGAACTCCCGGTCTTCGCGTGGCACCACATAAGCCGGGGTCCGCGCGAACACGACCAGTTCCTCGGCCAGTTCGGCCAGATGCGGAATGATCTGCACCGCCGACGCGCCGGTGCCCACGACACCGATCCGCTCCCCGCCCGACACCACACCTGGATGCCACTGCGCGGTGTGCACCACCGTGCCCGAAAAGCCGTCCAGACCGTCGATCTCGGGGATATGCGGTTCGGACAGGCGCCCCACCGCCAGCACCAGCATCCGCGCCCGCACCGGACCGCGGTTCGTCGCCAACGACCACCGCGCCGCCTGGGCATCCCACCGCGCGTCGACCAGCTCGCAACCGAGCCTGATGAACGGCGTCAGCCCCTCCTCATCGACGGTGCGCTGCAGGTAGTCCCGGATTTCCGGGCCCCGGGGGAAGCGGGTCGCCCAATCGGCCGGCGGGCGGAACGAGAACGAATACAGATGCGCGGGAATATCACACGCGATTCCCGGGTACACATTGTCGCGCCACGTGCCACCGACCCCGTCGGCCCGTTCCAGCACGACGAACGAGTCCCGGCCGCGGCGCCGCAACTGCGTGGCCATACCGATACCCGCGAATCCGGCACCCACGATCGCCACATCGACGTCCGCCCCATCGATGGCCGCCCCATCGATGTCCGCCACAGTGGAAGCGTTGCCGGGCTTCACTTCCCGTGCACCTGGGGTATCGGTGTCAACAACGCCGCCGACGGGGCTCCGTAGCCGGTGGTGCGCTGCACGGGCGTACGGCCGACCCGGGCCGCGATATCGGCGACCTGCCGGGCCGTCATCACCCGGCCCGCCTCCTGACCGGCCGCCGGCATCAGGGCACCGTCGATCAGCAGCCCACCGATGTCGTCGGCACCGCCCTGCAGGACGTCGATGACGGTGTCCGGGCCGAGCTTGGTCCAGGCCACCTGCACATGCGCGAACCGGCCGAACGTGAGCAGCCGCGCCACCGCGTGCACGGCGCGCGTCTCACGCCGCGAGGCCATCCCGGCCGCCCCGAGGTGCGGCGGGGCCGCCGACGCCAGCATGGGCATCACGATCAGCTCGCTGAAACCGTTGGTGCGGTCCTGGATCTCACCCAGCAGCCGCAGATGCGCGACCACCTGCCGGGGTGTCTCGATATGCCCGTACAGCAGCGTCGACGTGGAGAACAGGCCCACATCGTGCGCGGCCTCGATGGACTCGATCCACTCGGCCACCGGTGGGGCCGTCCCGCCCGACAGGTGGGCTCGCAACTCGTCGTCGAGGATCTGGGCTGCGGTGCCGGGCACCGACCCGAGACCCGCGTCCCGGGCGATGCCGAGGAACTCCGGAATCGGTATGCCCATCCGCGTCGCCGCGTCCCGAACCTCCGGCGGCCGGAACGCGTGCAGGTGCATCTCCGGGGCGACGTCGTGAATCTGCTCGACCAGCCGCAGGTAGCCGTCGTCAGGGGCGTCGGCGGGGATGGGTCCCTGCATGCAGATCTCGGTGGCGCCGAGCTGCCACGCCTCGTCGACGAGCGCGGACAGCTCCGGCACACTGTCGGCACCGCTCGCGATCACCGAGGTGTCGAAGTTGCGGTTGACCACGAACGTCAGCGCAGCGGGGTCTGTGGCGGCCCGGCGCGCCGCGTCGGCGATCGCGCACAACTCGTCGAGTTCGGGGCCGTCGGCGCCGAGCAACGCCACCCACTCGTCGTCGGTGGGCGAAGACGGGTCGGCCGCCACACGGCGCAGCGCCGCACGAACATCCGCCGTCTCGGCCACCGTATCCCGAGCCCACTCACGTAGGACCATGATCACACTCTAGCGATCCGGAGTACCCGCCCCCGAACCCGGACGGGCCACCCCGGCCGACCGGCGGGGACCCGCGGAGACATCAGCCCTGCCTGGTGTTCAGGCGCCCCGACCACAGCGCCACCAAAGGCACCCCGGCACCCACGACCACCAGCAGGAACGTCGGCAGAATGTCCGTTCCGTCGAGCGGGAGCACCTCGTCGCGGCCGGGTCCGGCCATCGCCGCCACCATCAGCGTCAGCAGCCACGCGATGAGCGGTGCCACCCGGCCCGGGCCGCGGGAAAAGCCGGAGGCCAGCCACAGCAGGACCAGATTGGTGAGGCCGACGAGGACGGCCACAACAGGGATCTGCTCGCCGAAGAATCGTTGCGGGGCGAATCCCGCCGACAGCACGCCGACGGCGACCGCCGCGCACGTCAGCAACCCCACCATCACCCGGTCGAACACGACGCTGGGCATCGTCCACGCCTCGGCGACGACGGTCGCGATCCGCGCCGGCCGCACGTTCAGCCGGCCGAAGAAGGTATCCGTGTGTCCGGTGACCGGGCCGTCTGCGGGTGGGTTCGGTTCCGGTGTCCGCACCGCAGCGGCGCGGGGACGATTCTTCGCGGCGCTGCGCCGCTTCTTCTTCTTGGCAGCCACGCGCTCAGTCCAGCCCGGCGAACAGGTCCGTCTCGCGGCCCGGCACATCCGGCCGCGGACCGTCGACCTGCACAAAATGCTCGACAGCGCCGATCGGGGTGAGGATGTTGTTCGACAGCGCGTACTCGGTGCCCGACGGCGCGACGGTCACCTGGGTGGCGTGCGCGGCCAGCGCGGCCACCTTCCGCTCGTACACCGAGCTGACGTCAACCGCCGCGGTGATGACCTCGTCCGGGTAGCGGGGCAGCTCACCGTCGTGCGGCGGGCGCCAGCCCTCGGGCACCCGGCCGGAGGCGGCCGCCAGACCCGATTCCAGCGCGCTGTGCTCGGTCACCGACTCGTACACCTTGACGTCGGTGCCGAGGCGTTCCCGGGCGATCGGGAGGGCCGCCGCCGTCACCTGATGCACCATCACGTGGTCGGGATGGCCGTAGGTGCCGTCGCGGTCATAGGTGACGACGACCTGCGGCGCGAACTCGGTGAGGATGTCCGCCAGCAAGGCCACCGGCTCACCGAACGGCGCCTGCGCCAGCGCCCGCGGGTGTTCCGCCGACGGCGACCCGGCCATCCCCGAATCACGGAAATGCCCGGCACCGCCGAGGAAACGGGGCCGCAGCACCCGGCCGGGCTCACCGGGCGGACTCAGCGCCGCGAGCGCGGTGGTGAGTTCGAAGATGCGGAACCCGCCGAGCTGGTCGGCGCCGCCGTCGGCGACCAGCTGCGCCCACTCGTCCCCGATCACCTCGCCTTCCTCGCCGAGCGTGAACGTCACCACCAGCACCTGCGCTCCCTCGGCGAGGTATTTGGCGATGGTGCCGCCGGTCATGATCGTCTCGTCGTCGGGATGGGCGTGCACCAGCAGCAGCCTGCGTCCCGCCGTCACCGAATCCGCCACACTCGCACCTTCCGCACCGCTCACCGCACAACTCTCTCTGTCACTTCTGGTCCCACAGATCCGCGTCGCCGAAGATTCCCACCTGGATCGGTCCGGTCAACGGCACGCCGGTCACGTGATCGGTCACCCCGACCAGCGACATCTCCTGGTAGATCGGCAAGTACACCGACTGTGCGGCCAGCAGCGGCTCGGCCGTCTCCAGGATCGGCGCCGGGTCCTCCGCCGACAGCACCTCCCGTGCCAGCCGGATCAGCTCGTCATCGCACAGTCCTGAGGTATTGCTGATGTAGTCCGAGTCCGCGTTGCCCCCGGGTGCCCCAGATGAGGACGGCACAGATGAGGACGGGGCAGATGTGGACGGTCCCGGCGTCGGTGCCCCCGAACTCGCGGGTGCGGCCGAGTTGCTCGCAGACGCGGACGCCGACGATGAGGAGGTTTCCGCCGACCCGGACTTGGGTGGGCCGCAATCGACCTGGGAGGCGAACGCAGCGGCCGGCGGCACCCCGACGGCCATCCAGCCGACCACCAGGTCGACCTCCGACTTGGTGAGCGCGGGCCCGTACAGCTCATTGCCCGACAGCAGGCGCGTCCCGGCACGGATACCCATCGCACGCAGCTGATCGACGATGTTCGCGGCCGCCGATGTCGCACGCGGATCACCGGAGATCGCACCGACGCGGATCGTCAGATCTCGACCGTCCTTCTGGAAGGGCGCCACCCCGACCGGCACCGATGCCATGTCCGAGTCGTCGCGTTCGGTGCTGCCGGCGGTCCCCGAAGGCGACGCTCCCGACGGGGAGGCCGGGTCTCCCGACGAAGGCGCCGGTGTTCCGGTAGTCGGCTGTGCCGGGCGTGTCGTGGCCGGGTGTGTGGTCGCCGGGGTCCGCCCGCTCGAACCGGGACTCTGCGACTCCGGAACCTCCGACGACTCGCTTGTCTCCGCCCCGGACTCCTCCTCCGATTCCTCGGTGACCACCGGACCACGCCGGTATCCGGCGCCCACCAGCAACGACTCTATGCGGGCGTTGTCCAGCCGCGGCCTGTCGACCGGTTTGTACCCGGCGTCGGTAGGCGCGTAGACGGTGTTGGCGAATCGGGTGACCACCTCGTCGCCGGCCGCCGCGAAGGTGACGAGCTGCCGGTCGATGGCACCGAGGACCGCCGACCGCACCGGGGTCTCCCGCATCGCCGGGGTCCGCGTGTTGGCGGTGACGGTGAGCGCGCGCGGCACCGGGTTGCGCGAGGTGCGGGTGCCGGGCACCGCCGACAGCTCCGCCTGCGTAGCCGGTCCGCTGGAGAAGTTCACGATCGCCGAGTCGTGGGCACGCACCGACCCGACCATCTGCGGCACTGTCCCGGCCCGGCGCAGCACGATCTGGTCCAGGACCGACGGTGTGGCCCAGTACCGGTCGTTGCGGATCAGCCGCACCTCGTCGCGGGTCTGGTCGATCGAGCGGATGAGGAACGGTCCGGCCGACACCGGCATCCCGCTGTCCATGCCGGTCTCGAAACCGGACGGGGTGCCGCGCAGGACGTGGCTGGGCAGCAGGTCGGTGAACAGTTCACGCCACGCGGGGTAGGCGGCGGCGAAACGCACCTCCACCGTCTTGCCGCCCGAGCTGGTGGCCACAGAGTCGATGAGCCGGTAGCCGGCGGGGGCGACCGCGTTGGGCCTGCGCGCCATCTGCTGCCACAGGTAGCTGAAATCGTCACCGGTCACCGGCAGACCGTCGGACCACTGCGCGTTCTTGTGAATCCGGTAGGTGACGGTGAACGGCTCGGTCTTGGTGACCTCGGCCGAGGTGACGAAATCCTTCTGCAGTTCCCACCGGACGCCGGTGGGCGACTGGACGGGAGCGAACGGGCTCGGCAGCGTCATCGCCGCGATCGCCGTGGTCACCACCCCCTGGTCGGCGGCCAGGTGCGGGTTGAACCCGGCCCCGATCGAGCCGGTGGCGATATAGATGGTCTTGTCGTCGGGATAGGGCACCGGGGTGGCCGGCGGCGCCGTCTCACGGACGGGCGGCGGCGGGTCGGCACTGCATCCGGCCGCCAGCAGCAGCACGGCCGCGAGAGCAGGTAGCACCGCTTTGCGTCGTTCACGCACCCGTCGCTTCTCCTTCGGCGTCATCGGTTCGCACGTGGGCCCAGACCACGTCATCTGACCACTGTGGTGGATCCGGACGCCCATCGCGCCCTGATCCACCACAGTAGGCCGTGCTCACCCCGGAGCCGTCAGCTCACCGACTGGTCACGCGCCTTGGCACGGGAACGCTCACGGGCTCGAGTCGACGAATCCAGGTGCACCTTGCGCACGCGCACCACCTCGGGCGTGACCTCGACGCACTCGTCGGCGGCGCAGAACTCCATCGCGCCCTCGAGGTCGAGTTGCATCGGCTTGGCGAGGGTCTCCATCACGTCGGCCGACGACTGCCGCATGTTGGTGAGCTTCTTCTCCCGGCACACGTTGATGTCGAGGTCCTCGGCGCGCGGGTTGATGCCCACGACGTGGCCCTCGTAACTGTCGTCGCCCGGGTTGACGAAGAAGGTGCCACGGTCGGCGAGCTGGATCATCGCGTACGGGGTGACGCTGCCGGCACGGTCGGACACCAGCGAACCGGTGTGCCGGGCCCGGATCTCGCCGGCCCAGGCGTCGTAGCCGTGGAAGACGGCGTTGGCGATGCCGGTGCCGCGGGTCTCGGTGAGGAAGTCGGTGCGGAAACCGATCAGGCCACGCGAGGGCACGATGAACTCCAGGCGCACCCAGCCGGTGCCGTGGTTGTTCATCTGCTCCATCCGGCCCTTGCGGGCGGCCAGCAGCTGGGTGACCGCGCCCAGGTACTCCTCGGGGACGTCGACGGTCAGGTGCTCGAACGGCTCGTGCACCTTGCCGTCGACCTTGCGGGTGACCACCTGCGGCTTGCCGACGGTCAGCTCGAAACCTTCGCGGCGCATCTGCTCGACGAGGATGGCCAGCGCCAGCTCGCCGCGGCCCTGCACCTCCCACGCGTCGGGTCGGCCGATGTCGAGCACGCGCAGCGAGACGTTGCCGATGAGCTCGGAGTCCAGGCGGCTCTTGACCATGCGTGCGGTCAGCTTGTGCCCGGACACCCGGCCCGCCAGCGGCGAGCTGTTGGTGCCGATGGTCACCGAGATCGCCGGCTCGTCGACGGTGATGCGCGGCAGCGGAACCGGGTTCTCCAGGTCGGCGAGGGTGTCGCCGATCATGATGTCGGGCATGCCGGCGACGGCGACGATGTCACCGGCCACGGCCGATTCGGCGGGCGCGCGGTCGACTCCCACGGTGGCGAGCAGTTCGGTGATCTTGGCGCGCTCGACGACGGCCTCACCGTCGACCTCACGGCACCACGACACCTGCTGGCCCTTGCGCAGCGTCCCGTTGTGGATACGCACCAGCGCGAGCCGGCCCAGGAACGCCGACGCGTCGAGGTTGGTGACGTGCGCCTGCAGCGGTGCCTCGGGATCGCCCTTGGGCGCCGGGACGTATTCCAGCAGCACGTCGAAGAACGGGTCGAGGTTCTCCCCCGCCGGGACGTCGCCGTTGGCGGGCTGTTCGGTGCTGGCGATGCCGGCGCGGCCGGAGGCGTAGAGAACAGGCAGTTCGAGGGCCAGTTCGGCGGCCTCGGCAGCCTCGTCGTCGAGGTCGGAGGCCAGGTCGAGCAGCAGGTCCTGGCTCTCGTCGACGACCTCCTGGATACGGGCGTCGGGACGGTCGGTCTTGTTGACCACCAGGATCACCGGCAGCGACGCGGCCAGTGCCTTGCGCAGCACGAACCGGGTCTGCGGCAGCGGTCCCTCGGAGGCGTCCACCAGCAGGACTACGCCGTCGACCATCGACAGGCCGCGTTCGACCTCGCCGCCGAAGTCGGCGTGGCCGGGCGTGTCGATGACGTTGATGACGAATTCGGTGCCGTCGGGCTGGCGGCGATGCACGGCGGTGTTCTTGGCGAGAATGGTGATGCCCTTCTCGCGTTCGAGGTCACCGGAGTCCATCACCCGGTCGACGAGTTCGGCTCGCTCGCCGAAAACCCCGGACTGGCGGAGCATCGCGTCGACCAGCGTGGTCTTACCATGGTCGACGTGCGCGACGATCGCGACGTTACGGAAGTTGGGGGCAGGGCTCACTGACTCTCTTTCCAGGTGTTGGGCAGTACTGAACCCGCCGGGTGCGGCAGGTCAACCGGCCCATGGTACCGCTTCGGCGTGCTGAGACGCCGCTCACAGGGCAATAGGCAGCCCTCAGTAAGGTAGTGCTAACCTCGATTCATGGGCAAGGTCAACCCCGCCAAGGTCGCGGACCTGAAGGCGAAAAAGAAGTGCTGCCGCAAGAAGACGCGGTGTGTGCGTTGCCCCGTCGTCATCCACAAGATGGGCAAGCTCGACACCCGGCACATGTCCAAGAAGGAACTGAGCCACGCCCTGAAGAAGGCCCGCGCCGCCTGAGTTCAGGCCAGCAGTTCCAGCAGGTCCTCCAGCCAGGTGGTGTCGGCGGGCACCAGCTCACCCGCATCGGCCATCGCCCGTAACCCCGCCGCGTCCACCCACCGCAGAGCCGCATGATCGAGCGCCCGCGGCGCGCCTCCCACCGGCCGGGCTCGCAGCGCCACCAGTTCCAGTTCCACCGACAGCCCGACCGCCGCACCGAACTGCTGCCCGGCCTCGATCGTCATGCCGAGTTCCTCGGCGATCTCCCGTTCCAGCGCGGCCTGCCAGGTCTCCCCGTCCTCCACCTTGCCTCCGGGCAGCTCCCACAGACCGGCAACCTCCGGCGGGTAATTGCGTTGCGCGAGAAGCAGTTTCGCGGACATCTCGTCGATGATCGCCGCCGCCACCACGATCCGGGTCATCGCGGCACCCCCGCGCCGGACTCCCGGCCGGCCCGCTGACCCAGGACCGCCACGCGGCCGGCATGCAGCCGCAACCGCACCGTGGCGCCGGCGACGATCCCGTCCGAGGGCGCCGTCGCCGCGATCACACCGATCTCCCCGGGCAGGTCCGGCCGCACGTCCAGCCGCACCCCGCCGGGCAGCACCGCGGCGTGCAGCACCCGCCCAGTCACCGATCCGTTCCCGATATCGTGTGAGAGCGGTTCCACGACAACAGATTCCGGACGCAGACCCAGCCTGACCCGACCGTCGGGAACGTCGACGGCCACCCGGCCCAGCACACAATCGGCCACATCACCGGCCACCGTGGCATCGAGAACCGTTGTCACACCGAGGAACCGGGCGGCCTCCTCGTCAACGGGCCGGAGCCACAGGCGCGCCGATGTGTCGGTCTGCACGATCTGCCCGTCACGCATCACCGACACCCGGTCGGCCATCAACGCGGCTTCGGTGTGATCGTGGGTGACGATCACCGTAGGCGTGGAGGTTTCACGCACGATCTCGGCGATGTCGACGGCGAGCCGGTCGCGCAGCAGTTTGTCGAGCGCGGCAAGCGGCTCGTCGAGCAGCAGCAGCCGCGGCCGCGGCGCCAGCGCCCGGGCGAGCGCGACCCGCTGCGCCTGCCCGCCGGAGATCTCCCGCACCGAACGCCCCCCGTAGCCGGCGAGCCCGACCAGCTCCAGCATCTCCTCGACCCGGGCCGCGATCTCGCGCCTGCCCCACCGGCGCATCTTCAGCCCGTAGGCGACGTTCGCGGCCACCGAACGACCGTCGAACAACTGCCCGTCCTGGAACACGACCCCGAAGTCGCGCCGGTGCGCGGGCACCCTGGCCAGGTCCTGGCCGTCAAAGCCGATCGTGCCGGCCACCAGCGGTTCGAGTCCGGCGACGGCCCGCAGCAGGGTGGACTTGCCACAGCCCGACGGTCCGAGCAGCGCCGCCACCGGGGCCTGCGGACCGACCGACCAGCTCAGGCCGTCGATCACCACGTCAGCGCCGTAGCGCACCGTGATCGTGTCGATCTCCAGCATCAGATCACCGCCTGCATCTCACGGCTGTCCTTTCCCGCTGCCCGGCGCGTGCGGGTGCCGAGCAGTTCGATAACAGTGACCGCGAGGGCCGTCACCGCGACCAGCAACATCGCCGACGCCATCGCGGTGGCCAGGTTGTCGGCGCCGGGCCGATTGAGGCCCGAGCCGATGAGCACCGGCAGCGTGGTGGTATCGGCCTGCGCCAGGAATCCGGTCGCACCGAACTCACCGAGCGCCATCACGAACGCGAACCCGCCGGCAGCCCCGAGTGACCGCCCGATCGTCGGCAGGTCGACGGTCCAGAACACCCGCCACGGCGACGCCCCGCACACCACCGCCGCCTGCCGCAGCCGGGCCGGCACCGACTCCAACGCCGGCAGCACAACCCGGATCACGAACGGGACGGCGATCAGCGCCTGCACGCACGGGATGACCAGTGGGGACGCGGACACCTCCGCGGGCAGCTCGGCCAGCGCGATCAGATACCCGAACCCCAGCGTCACCGCGCTGACGCCGAGCGGGATCATCGCCAGCACAGTGCCGATCACCGCGAACGGTCCCGACGCCCGGTGCAGCGCGATCGCCCCGAGCGTGCCCACGACCACCGCGATCGCCGTCGCCGACGCGGCGGTGGTCAGCGAGTAGCCGAGCGTGTCCAGGGGACTGATCCCGTTCACCTGCTCACCGAGGCCGCGGTAGCCGCGCAGCGTCCAGTCACCGCCGGCGGTGGGCCGGACCGAACGGATCGCCAGCACCAGCAACGGCCCGACCATCAGCACCAGCGTGTACCCGATCGCCGCGGCCACCGGCAGCCACATCCACCCGTTCGGGCGTCTGCGCCGCGCCGGTGAGCCGGCCGCCCCGGATGCGGCCGGGTCCGAGAAGATCCTGGTCAGCAGCAGCGCACCGATCACGACGACGATCTGCAGCATCGACAGTGCCACCGCCTCCGGGATCCGGAAGTAGCCGATGGCCTGCTGGTAGATCTCGGTCTCCAGCGTCCGCAGCCGGCCGTCACCGAGGATGATGATCACACCGAAACTGGTGGAACAGAACAGGAAGACCAGCGAGGCCGCCGCCCCGACCGCGGGCAGCAGGGGCGGCAGCGACACCGTGACGAACGCCCGCAGCGGACCGGCACCCAGGCAGCGCGCGGCCTCGGCGGCACGGCCTGCCTGCGATCGCAGCGCCGCTCCGACAACCCGGACGAACACCGCGACGTTGAGGAACACGTGGGCCACGAGCACCGCCCAGAATCCCGTTTCGATGCCGAGCCCGGCGAGCGGCCCGCCGAGAACGGCCCGGAACACGATGCCCACCACGACGGTCGGCAACACGAACGGCACCGTCACCGCCACCATCAGCAGCCGCGAACCCGGCAGGTCGACGCGGGCGACGAGCCACACGATCGGTATCGACACGACGGTGACCAGCAGCGTCGAGGCCAGCGCCTGACCGAGGGTGATGCCGAGCAAGCCGACCGCGTCGGTGTTGCGCAGCAGCCCGACGATGCCGGTGCCGTCGGAGGTGCGGGTGGCCCGGTTGATCAGCGCCACGACCGGCCAGCCGAAGAACACCGCGACGAACAGGACCGGGACAAGGGTGATCACCCCGAATCCCCGGCCGCCCGGACCGGGCCGCACCGTCAGCGACCGACGGCGTCTCGCCATTGCTGCAGCCACTGCTCGCGGTTCTTGGCGATGACGGCCGGCGGGATCTTCACCGTCCACGACGGGACGGGCGCGCGGTCCTGCCAGCCGTCGGGCAGCGGTGTGTCCTTCTGCACCGGGTACACGTACATCGACGACGGCAGCTCGCGCTGCACCGTCTGGCTCAGCATGAAGTCGACAACCTTGCGAGCGCCGGCGATGTTCTTGGCGCCCTTGAGGACGCCGACGTATTCGACCTGCCCGAAGCAACTGTCGAGGAGCGCGGAGGTGCCGGGTGTGGCAGCCGGCGACGACGCGTACGACAGCACGATCGGCTTCTGCCCGCGTCCCTCACCCGCCGAGAACAGCTGGTTGTAGGCGATCTCCCAGCCCGAGACGATGGTCGCCTTGTTGGCCACCAGCTTCTTCCAGTACTCTTGCCAGCCCCGCGGATCGGCGTTGACGGTGGTGAGCAGGAATGCCATGCCGGGCGACGAGGTGCCCGGGTCGAGCAGCGCCGACAGATTCGAGTACGTGGGGTCGGTCAGGTCGCGGAAGCTCTTGGGCGGCTCGACGTCGTGCTTCTCGAACCACGAATCGTCGAGGTTGAGGCACACGTCGCCGCGGGTGACGGCGGTCAGCTCGTCCTTCGAGTCCGGGACGGCATAGGTGTCAGCCCCGTCCTTGGCCGCGGGCGACTCGTACGGCTCGAGCGCGCCGTTCTCGATGGGCCGCGAGGCGAAGGTGTTGTCGATGCCGAAGACCACGTCGGCCTTGGGTTTGCCGGGGGTCAGCGAGATGGTGGACGCGAGCGCTCCCGCGTCGCCGGACTTGATCACCTTGAGCGTGATCCCGGTTTCTTTCTTGAAGGTGTCGTACACCGTTTCGGGGAGTTCGAACGAGTCGTGCGTGAGCATCGTGACCTCACCACCGCCGCTGCCGTCGGACGATCCGTCGTCACCGCACGCCGTGAGCCCCGTCCCGACCACCACGCAGACGGCGGCCATCGCCGCCATGGTGACCGTCCGGGACCTGCCGGCTCCCCTGCCCCGCTGCCTTACGCCCAGCCTGCTGCTGACACTCACTGATGTGGTCCTCACGGTCTCTTTTTCACGCCTGACGACTCGCCCGCATCGGCGAGCACATCCGATCTAACCAGGGGAAAGTCGGCCTCCGCGTGTCGCCCGTACGACACCACGCCCACCTTGGAGCATCATCAGTCGCATAAGATAACAATTTTAACACCATTACCATGAGTAACTAAGATGCTGAGGTAGCCTCCTGACTAGTCATCAACCTACGCATGCGTAGAATGTGCGGCGACCTGCCTCGCTCACACCGACCGTTAGGACTCAACACGTGCGCTTGCCAGCCCACCCGTCCCCGCGCAGCCCTCGGCGCGCGGCTCGCCTGGTTCTTGCGGCAACTGCCATCGCGGCCGCAACGTCGCTGACCGTGCCGGCGGCACACGCCGCACCCACCCCCAAGTCGGCGAACAAAATCGACAAGCGGGTCCTGAATTCGATGGGTGTATTCGCACCCGCGATCATCGGCGCCGTGACCACCCCCGGCCCCGACGGCCGCGTCAACGCCGGTCTCATCCGGCAGGCCCGGGCCCTGGCCACCGCGCCGGGCGTGCCCGCCGACGCCGCCAAGATGTGGAACACGGTGATGGACTTCGTCGGCAAGCCCGGCGAGCAGCGGCTGATCGCGGAGCAGAAGCTGGCCGCCAAGAAGGTCGTCCCGGCCCCCGGGACCGACCTGAAGAAGTACGCCAAGAAAAAGGCCGAGAGCGACCCGGTGATCCCGACCGGACCGAACGCCCCGAAGATCCAGGAGTTCCTGTACCCCACCATCGGCATCGGCTGCATGGGCACCTCCGACGGGTTCACCGCGTCCCTGGGCCGTGCGCTCACCACCGCGGGCCCGCAGGAGGCACCCGCGCCCGGACCCAAGACCGGTGAGGCCGGCTACGTGTACACCGCACTCGGCACCGGCCCCGCGGTCAAGAACCCGGCCCAGAAGCTGTGGGTGAGCTGGCTCAACATCGACACCGGACGCAACGGCCGGACCGAGCTCACGCGCAACGAGAAGATCAACGTCGCCGACGGCCCCGGAACGTTCACCGGTATCGCCCGTACCGGCAAGGGCCGCGTGATCTCGACGATCCACGGCACGGTGACCACCAAGAGCAAGGGCAAGGTCGCTTCCTGCGGCATCGCCCCGACGATCGGCCTGGCCATCATCTGACCGGTCCCTGAGACCTCAACGCCGACCACCCCCGGCACTCGCCGGGGGTGGTCGGCGTCTTACGGGACCCGCTCGGTGTTCGAACGCTCCGGGCCGGGGGCGAACACAACGTCGCAAGATCGTCACGGCGCACCGACGGTGGGTTACCACACCGGACGGACGGTGATTCTGTAACATCACTAGTCACATCAGTACCATCGGTAACGCCTGTTACATGTGTGGGCATCCCACGCCCAGACATCCAGGCATGCCACCGTGGGATCGAACGCCGAGGAGAACGCATGTCCGGGCTGCACACACACCGCCACATCCACGCGGTACGCGCCGCGGCGGCCGCCCTCGCCGTGGCTGCGGTAACCGCATTCGCAGTGGTGCCCGCGGGCGCGGCCCACGCGGCACCCCCGGGAACCACGGCCAAGACCACAGCGTCACCGACACTGCCGACCGTGCCCACGAACGCGCGGAAGCAGACCGCCAAGAAGCCCACCTCACCCGGCGCTCGACGGAGTGCGCTGCCCACCCCCGAGGAGATCCAGTCGATCGCGGTGCCGCTCGACCGTGAGCTCGCCGGTGCGGTGCGCATGCTCAAGGCCGCGGGCATCGATCAGATGGCCTTGCAGGCCGCCCAGGTGATCCTCGCCAGCAACGGGCAGCTCACAGCCGAGTCGCTCAACAAAGCGGCGATGAGTGTGTACAACAACATAGGCACATCACGCAGTGGCTACGCGGGCGAACCCGGCAGGCGGCAGGTCCCGGTCCTGCCCACGGTCAAGACGGTCAAGAACACCGGGGCACCGCGCACGACCGGGCAGAACGTGGCCCTGCGCACCCTCACCCCCAAGTCGTCGCCGCTGTGCACCCGGCCCACTTCCGACAACCCGCTCGGACTCGCCACGCCCGTCGGTCAGCCGAGCGGTCTGTGGCCTGTCACCGAATCCCCGCGCACCCTGACCGCCGCCCAGAAGAACTCATCCCTGCCCCGGCTGTCCCTGCCCGCGGGGATCGATCCGCGGCTCATCAACACCGGTGAGGTCGCGTTCGCGCTGATCCCACCCGCGTCCCCGCGGCAGGCGGCCGGAACCCGGACCTCCGTAAAGGCAGGCCCCGTCCAGAAGCTCGTCACCCCGAAGGCCCCCTCCGGACCCGCGAAGACACCGGCCCCGGCGACCGGTCCGCTGCGGATTGCCTGGCTCAACACGACGACGCTGCAGGGCGGCTTCGCCGACCTGGTCACCGACTCGCGCACCGGATCCTGGCTGCGCGCCCTGGCCTCCTCCCACGGCCTCCGGCTGGCCCCCGTGAAGTCGCGGTACGGCACCGAACTCGCCGTCGTCTCACGCGCCGCCGGCGGTGACGAACGCAGTTGCTCATTCGTTCCTGCGGTCAACCTGACCGGCGTGTGAGATCGTCACCCTCCATGGCCCCTTCTTTCCGGAAACCCTCACGCACCACTGTCACCGCCGGAATCTACGCGCTGACCGCCGCCGCTGCCACGGCCGCCGGGGCGAGCGGTAACCGCACGCTCGCCGCGTGGACCAAACCGCTGCCGATGCTGGTGCTCGGTGCGGCCACGGTGCCCGCAGTCCGCGAGCACGGCACAGCACCGGCAGACGCTGCCTTGTTGGCCGGGGCGATCGGATTCTCGGCGGCCGGGGACCGGGCGATGCTGCTGGAGGAGTTCGGTACCGACGACGCCGCGAAGGAACGGCATCTGGCGATCGGCGCCGGCCTGTTCGCGGGTGCGCAGGCGAGCCTGTGCGGATTGCTGGCCCGGCGCGGTGCCCGCGTCCGCGCGAAGACTCTCACCCCGCGGATGGTGCTGCTCGGTGAGTCCGCAGCGATCCTGGCCGTCAAGAACCGGCCCGCGCTCACCGTGCTCGGCCCCTACGGCAACTCGCTCGCCGTCATGTCCGCACTCGCCTCGGACGCCCCGAACCCACAGCCCGCACTGCGCGCCGGCGGCCTGCTGTTCGTGCTCTCCGACCTCGCCATCATCAACCGCCGGTACCTGCTCACCGGCAGGCGCTCGCGGACTGCTGCCGAGGCGTGGGTGCTCGGCTCCTACTTCGCCGCGCAGTGGCTGCTGGTCACGTCGCTGAGCAAGCCGCTGCGCTGACACGCGGATCTGCGGGGTCATTACGATGAGTCCATGGCTGAACCGCACACCGCCCCGCAACTCCACATCGCGCAGGACCCGGTGGCCGACGAGCTGCTGTCCACCGACGCGTTCGCGCTGCTGACCGGGATGCTGCTCGATCAGCAGTTCCCGATGGAACGCGCCTTCGCGGGCCCGGCGAAGATCAAGGAACGTTTCGGCACACTCGACCCGGAGGCGATCGCCGCGGCCGATCCCGAGGCGTTCGCCGATCTCTGCGCCACCCCACCGGCCGTCCATCGGTACGGCAGGTCGATGGCCGGCCGCGTGCAGGCCCTGGCGGCGGCCGTGGTCGCCGACTACGACGGCGACGCCGCGAACATCTGGACGCGGGCCCGCGACGGCCGCGACCTGTTCGCGAGGGTGCACGCGCTGCCCGGCTTCGGCGAGCAGAAGGCCAAGATCTTCGTGGCGCTGCTGGCCAAGCAGCTCGGCGTCAAGCCCTCCGGATGGACGACGGTGACAGGCGACTACAGCAAGAAGGGTTTCCGCTCGGTCGCCGACGTCACCGACCCCGATTCGCTGCAGAAGGTCCGCGACTTCAAGAAGGCGGCGAAGGCCGCGGCCAAGGCCTGAGCATCCTGATCCCGGCGCCCATTCGCGGCGCTCGCGAACGGCGCGCCAGGGTTCCCGGACCGTTTTTGCCGAGCCTCGCGCATCGCCCGCACGGCGTGGCCTAGGGTTTGGTGCTATGGATCTGATTCCCGCCGGCGCCTCCCCACGCACGATCGTCGAACTGCCTTTCCGCATGGGTTTCGCCATCACCGGTGTCGTCTTGACCGCTTCCGAGTCCGCGGTCAACATCGCCCGCGTCACTGCCGACAGTGTGCAGCACGAGATCAATCACTCGCTCGGGTTCGAGGACACCGACGAGCTGGGCGCCGCCCGCACCCCGCTGGCGGTGCTGGCCCAGCTCGCCGAGCTCCTCGGCCCTGACCGCGCGTTCGGGCGCATCCTGGGTCCCGGCGGACCGCTGGAGCGGCTCCTCGTCCACGGCGGTGTGGTCGACCGGCTCGTCGCCAAAGACGGCCTGCTGGAGAAGGCCACCGCCAAGGGCGGTCTGCTCGACCAGCTGACCGAGGAGAACGGCATCCTGATGCGGGTCGCCGCACAGGGCGGTCCCATCGACAGGCTCACCCGCGAGGGCGGCGTGATCGATCAGATCACCGACAACGAGGGCATCCTGGAACGCCTGACCACCGCGGGCGGTGTGCTGGACAAGCTCACCGCCCCCGACGGCGTGCTCGACAAGATCAGCGCCCCCGGCGGCATCCTGGACCGGATGGTCGAGGACGACGGCCTGCTCGAGCAACTCGTCGGCGAGGGCGGCGCGGTCGAACGCGCGATCGCCCCCGGCGGCCCGCTCGACCGGATCGCCGAGCTCACCGAGATGATCGGTCAGCTCGCGCCCACGCTCATCGCCATGCAGGACACCGTCCACGAACTGTCGGAGACCGTCGAGCTTCTCACCGCCAGCGTCGCCCCGCTCGGCGGTCTGGCCGAACGGCTGCCCAAGCGGCTCATGGCCAAACCCCGCACCACCGTCGGCGGAGCGGCCGGTCACGACCACCCCCGGGCCCTGGGCACATCCGCCGCCACCGAAGACGATCATCGGCACTGACCGGGCCCGGTTGCCCGGTCCCCGGCTGCATCGGGCCGGACATCCACGGTCACCCTCGGGACGGCACCTCCGCGGCGATCCGGTCCACCGCCCGGCGCAGCATCGGTACGTAGTTGTCCACGTCGATGATCTCCGGTGATGTGATGACCGACAGCATCACCATCGGTCCCACGCCGATCACGCCGTGGCCGAGCCCCATGTACTCGACCAGGTAGGGAAAACCCGCGCCGAACCGGACCCGGCCGCCGGCCAGGGCCAACTCGGGACGGCTGCCACTCAGCGGCAGTTCGGCCGATTCCGCGTTCACCGAGGACACGACGGTGACGCCGGCAACCCTCTCCGGCCGCGTATGTCTGTCCTGCCGCCGGATCGCCCGATGTACCAACGACGGCGGGAACGCCGCTTCGGCCCGCAACGCGGCCTCAACCATCGGGCCGGGCGTGGTCAGCCGCTTTTGTATTGCGGTCAGGTCCCGGGCGATCAGCACGAGCCGCTCCCCCACATCTTCGGTCTCCGGATGCAGATCGATCGAGGCGTTGCAGCAGTTGTTGTGCGAGCCCGGCCGCGGCGGCAACCCGATCGGGACCACGGCCGTCCGCTCATGGGCGGGGCCGAGCAACTCGTCGAGCGCGAACGAGATCGCGGTCAATGCGGCCGCGGTGGCGCTATACCCGATGGGCAACCACCGGCGGTCCAGTACCAGCACCCGCAGTGTTCGCTCGGGCCCGGGGGAACGGTTGACCTCCGTGGGCACAACACCCACCGGTCCGCTGTTGCCTGAACCGCGCCGGAGCGCCTTGCGGTATTCGCTGAACCACCTCAGCCCCCACCATGCCGACATGGCTGCCAATACCGGAAGCCTCGCCACACCACCGGCCGCCAGCCGCCATCCCGTCAGCCGCGCCCGTCGGGCAGGCCCGGTGCCGCGCGGCGGATCCGTGTGCGCCGCCGGTGCGAACAACCCCAGACAGATCGCCGCGATTGCGCGTCCGTCCGCCAGGGCATGGCTGATCTGCAACGCCAGCACGACCGCATCGCCGTCTTCGTCCGCGTACCCTCGCGGCGCTCCGGAGAGCGGTCCGAAAAGATGTATCCGCCAAGGACATTCGGCCGGATCGACCTGTTCGCCGGTCAGCTCGCCGAGCCTGTCGAGGCATTCCTGCCAGGTACGCACCGGATGCACGGCGAATGCGCCGGGCCCGATGTCGGCACTCACCCAGTGCGGACGGTCGAGATCGCCGGGAACAGTCAGCACCCGCAGACGCAGGTCCGCGACGCCCTGCGCCCGTTCGCGCAACTCGCGAACCACCGCGTCCATCGATACCGGGGCCTCAGGCGCGTCGAAGCAGAGAAGGGTAAAGATGTCGCTCTGTTGCACCTCCGACACCCAATACTCGATGGCGTCGGTCGACGATAATCTCCGCACCGGCGGAAGCTACCACACGACTGCGCACAGCAGAGGTCCGGCATCCGACGCAAATCTGGCGGCACACGCCGTCAGGGATGCAACGGACAGTCGGTCGCGATCCGGTCCAACGCACGGCGCAGCATCCCGAGGTAGGAGTCGGCGTCGACGATCTCCGGTGACGTGGTCACCGAGATCGCCACGGCACGGCCGATGCCGTGCACGCCATGGGTCAATCCCTGCGCCGGGGAGAGCGCCGGAAATCCGGTGGTGAACAGCACCTGCCCGCCGGCCAGGGTGAGGTCGGCGGGGCCCCGATTGACCGATGAGACCACCGTGGCCCCGGTGACCGTGGCGGGCCGGGTCCGCACGTCGAGTTGCCGGACACCCCAGTGCGCGAGGAACGCCGGCGTGGCCGACTCGGCACGGCCGGCGGCTTCGGCCACAGGATCGGGCGCCGACGCCGCCCGCTGCGCGGTGGCCACCTCGTCGGCGATAAGGGCCATCCGCTCCTCCACGTCATCGGTCTCGACATGCAGATCGACGGCCACGTTCCTGAAGTTGTTGCGCACCCCGGGCCGGACGGGTGTGCCGACGGTCAGCTCGGCCGCCCGGTGCGGCGCCGCCCCGAGCAGTTCGTCGAGCGCGAACGAGATCGCGGTCAGCGCAGCGACGGTCACGCTGTGCCCGGCGGGCAAGGACCGGCGATCGAGCACGATGGTCCGCAGCGAGCGCTGCCGGCCCGGTCGCCGGTTGAGATCGGTGACCGGCTGCGGCACAGCGCTTTCCGACGCACTCTCGGTCGCTTCGGCTTTCTGGTATTCGGCGAACGATCGCATACCTTGCCACACCATCGTGCCGACCGACCTCGGCAGGCGCGCCGCACCCAGCGCGGCCAGCCCCCAACCGGACAGAAACGCAACACCTTTCGCAACGCCACGATCATCGCGCGACTCCCCACCGGGCCCGGCGCCGAACAATGCCCGGCCGATGTCCGCGGTGCCGCGCCCGTCGGCGAGAGCGTGACAGATCTGCAGCACGGCCACCACCGCGTGACCACCGGCGGCCTCCGGCAACCGCGGTACACCCGAGACCGGACCGAAAAGGTGTATCCGCCATGCATACTCGGCGGGATCGAGCTGATCGCCGATGAGACCGGCGATGGAGTCCAGGCATCCCTGCCACGTGGCCGCCCGATGCAGGACGATCGACTCCGGACCGGGATCCGCCCGCATCCAGTGCGGACGGTCCAGGTCTCCGGGAATGGCCAGCACCCGCAGCCGCAGGTCATCGACGGCCCGCACCCGGTCCCGCAGTTCGGCGGCGGCCACCGCCAACGGATCCGCCCCCGGCCCCACGCCGAACACATAGACGACGAACTGGTCGCTGGGCAGGATCGCCGATCGCCAGTAGGTGGCAGCGTCGATCGCCGACATCCGCTCCATCAGCCGTCCCTCCCCATCGCCACGGCGCGATTACGAGCTCAGGCTACCGACCCGGTACCTGCGGCGTCCCACCGGAGGATCGTGCGATCACGACGGTCTTGCCGGGTACGGCCTGGAGCCCAGGTCCCACCTGCTGGTCGCCCGCCGGTCCCGGAGCCGCCTGCTGTGGCGGCACCGACTGGGGCGGCATCGGTTGGGGCGGCCCCTGCGGTGGTGCCGGAACCCTCACCTGGACGGTCGGCTGCACCTGTACCGGCGACGGTGCCCCCGGCACCGACTGCGGCCGGGTGCCGTTCAGGACCTGCGGGCCGGCCTGACCCCGCCAGAGGGGCGTCGGCAGCTGTCCCGCCGCGGGTCCGGCCGATGCGGCCGCGGGCGGCTGGGCGCGAATGGCACCCGTACCGCCCTGCCACGGCCCGGGTCCCATGCCACCGCCCGGCATGGCGATAGAAACCCCTTGCGGCATAACCGAACCGGCGGCCACCGCAGGAGGATGTACCGGCTGCGACCGTGCGGCCCGCGCGTGCGCCGAGGCGGGCACGGCGCCGGGCCACGGCACGTGCCCCACGGTCCCGTGCGGATGCTGCCCGTACGGATTCTGGGGTTGCAGCGGCGGCGCCCCGATCGGCATCCCCGGAACCACCGGCGTATTCCGCCGGCGTCGGCGGCGCAGCCACAAAGCCACCAGCACCAGCACGATGACGGCGGCGAGCGCACCCAGCACGGGCCCCAGCCAGATCCACACCGACCGTTGTTCACGCTTTTCCGGTTGCGCCAGAACAACACTGTGCGAGGACAGATAGTCACGCAGGGCCAGATTGTCGGTGATGAAGTTGAAGCTGTCGTTCTCGTCCGGCAGAGAGGTGCCCGACGAGTTGGTGCCGATCACCTCGCCCGCGGAGTTGACGGTGGGGCCGCCGGACATACCGCTGCCCATCGTCGCCGAGACCTCGGTCCGCGTGACCCCGGAATCATCGACCTGCCGCGACGAGACGGTTCCCGTCTTGTAGGACGGCTGCGGAACCTGCCCGTCACCGGCGTTCGACTGCACCGCGCCGGGGAAGCCGACGCTGGTCACAGGGTCACCCGGGGTCGGCGTCTCACCGGACACCACCAGTGCGGGGATCTCCCGCACCGGGGAAATCTTGAGCACGGCATTGTCGCCGGCCTTGAACTCCTGATAGCTCACCACGTCGGCATCGGTCCAGGAGGGCAGGACCTGGGAGTCGCCGGCCGGTTGCCGGACCGACACCTCCACAATCGGCTCGGAGATGGTCTCGCTCCCGCGTACCGGCCAGCTCTCGGCCACCGACTGGCGGTACGCCTGCCTCACCCAGTCCGTGGACTTGCCAAACCTCGCCCCGGCTTCGGTGACCATCTTCAGCCGTAGGGCATTGAGAATCTCCGAATCGGTCCCGTTGACACAATGTCCGGCGGTGGCGATGAACCCCCGGGGATCGACGACATAGCCGGTGCACTGTCCGGTGACGATCACGGTGTCCCACCACACCGTCGGCCGGTCGGGGTCGGTCACCCCGACCTGGCCCATGAACCGGGTCCGGATGAAGACCAGCGACGCACCCACCTTCTCGACGACCGCGGCGTTGCCCTCATCCGCCCGGGCCTCCGAAGCGGCCGGTACGAAGCCCGGTACGGCGAGGCCGGCGAACACCAGCCCCGAGACGACGACCAACTCCACGATCCTGCGCAGCACGCAGCCCCCTCATCCCCGCGCCGATCGGGCGACGCCTCCCCCGGTTACCCCGCAGACACAAGTACGCGACTCGCGCATACCCGGCCCCATTGGCAACAGACCGTACCCGACGGTCTGTCACCTGTCAGCAGCCGACACGACCGCCTGTGGAAAACCACTCGGGGAGATGACCGGAGGCCGCGGGGTCATAGCGGTTGGGGTTTGCCCTTGTCCTCCTCGTCGAGGGCGCTGACCGCGATGCCGTACGGCAGGAAACGCACCTTGCGCTGCGGGTCGGTATTGCGGGCGTTGGCGCGCAGGGCGTCGAGTTCGGTGGCGAACACCTGCTCGACACGGGCACCGCCGTCCTCGTCGACGACGAACACCGCCCACACTCCCGAGCCGGTCTCACCGGCTGTCTCGGGCGCAGGTGCCGGACGCGGACCCCGGGGCGCGAAGCCGGACTCGAACATCGCCGACCACGCCGCGGGTGCGCCCTTGCTCTCGAACAGCCGCCCGACCACCTCGCGCAGCCCCTCGCCCGCCTCACGGGCGAAGCGATCGAAGTCCTCGGGGTCGAATCCGAACGGCCCGTTGTTCCAGTTGTTGCCGGCCATCGCCGCACCTCCTCTGTCGGCCCGATTCTTGCCATCGGCCCAGACCACCAGTGTCCACACCGCGGCGACATACCGCCACCGTCAACGAACCGGGCGCTCTTGCCCGTCGGCGAGACCACCTTCGACCAGGCGCCTGGAATCGTCGATATGCGCGGCCAGCGAGGCCCGTGCGGCGGCCAGATCACCGGCCAGCAGTGCCTCGGCGATCGCCACATGTTCGGCGGTGATCATCTCCGCCCGGCCGGGCGTCGGGTAGTCCAGGAACCACGCGGCCCGGACCTTCTTCTGGATCACCGCCAGCGCCTCGGCGAGCGCCGCGTTTCCCGACGCCGTCAGCAGCGCCCGGTGAAAGGCCTCATCTGCGAGGGCGAAGTCGATGTCGGCGGCGACCGGCACCTCCCGCATCCCCGCCCACCGCTCCAGCTCCGGCCCGAGCACCACCGGGTCGTGTCCGGCCGCCTGCCCGCCACGAACCCGGTCGATCCCCGCGATCTCGATGAGCGCCCGGGCATCGTAGTACTCCGCCAGCCCGTCCAGACGCGGCCGCACGGGATACAGGATGTTGCCGCGCCGCTCGATCAGTCCGTCGGAGATCAGCCGGGCCAGCGCCTCACGCACCGGGGTGCGCGAGGCGCGGTAACGCTCGGCGAGGCGCTCCTCTCCGAGTTTGGTCCCCGGGTCGAACTCCCCCGCTGCGAGATCCCGTCGCATCTCACGATAGATTCGCTGCGACAACGGTTCTCGACGTTGAATCTGATATCTGTCCATGGTCCCCGACATGACGCCCGCCTTTGGAAATCGTCCCCCGAACTCAGATGGCCTGATCAGAAGATCGACCGTTCAGATGGTCATCGCCTCTCGCACCTTCGCCTCGGCGCCGGCACCGCCGGCACCTGTCGACGTGACCCGCCCGCTTTCCAGGACGTAGTACTGTCCGGCGGCACCGAGGGCGAACCCGATGTGCTGCTCCACGAGGAGCACGCCCAGACCGCCCCGCTCGGTCAGCGAGGTGATCGTATGCTCGATCTCCGCCACCACCGACGGCTGAATGCCCTCGGTCGGTTCGTCGAGGATCAGCATCTTCGGTTCGGTGATCAACGCCCGGGCGATGGCGAGTTGTTGCCGCTGGCCACCCGAAAGCAGACCGGCCCGGCGCCCGAGCAGATCCTTGAGCGCCGGAAACAGGTCGAGCATCTCGTCCACCAGTTCCTTGCCACGCTTGCGGCCGTCGGCCACCACCTGCAGATTCTCGGCGGTGGTCAACTGCGGGAAGCTCTGCTGCCCCTGCGGGACATACGCGATCCCGCGCCGGACCCGGCCGCTGGGCCGTAGCGACGAGATATCCTCACCGTCGAACAGGATCTTGCCCGAGGTCGTCTTCACCAGACCGACCGCCGCCCGCAGCAGGGTGGTCTTGCCGGCCCCGTTGTGGCCCATCACCGCGACCACCCCGTCGTCCGGGACCTCCAGGCTCACACCGTGAATCACCTCGGTACGGCCGTATCCGGCCCGCACGTCCTCCAGTACCAGCATGACTACTCCCCTTCCTGAGCGACGTCGACGGCCGAAGCGGTACCGAGGTAGACCTCCTGCACCTTCGGGTTGGCCTGCACCTGTGCGACCGACCCCTCTGCGATCACCTTGCCGCGGGCCAGCACCGACACCGAGGTGGCGAACGAGCGCATGAAGTCCATATCGTGTTCGACGACGACCACCGTCCGCTCACCGCCGATACGGCGCAGCAACTGGCCGGTCTCCTCGCGTTCCTCGCCGCTCATACCGGCCACCGGCTCGTCGAGCAGCAGCACGGAGGCGTTCTGCACCAACAGCATTCCGATCTCCAGCCATTGCTTCTGACCGTGTGCGAGCACCCCTGCCTTGGTCTCGCGGTGGTCGGCCAGGCCGATCGTGTCGAGCACCTCGAGGATGTCGTCGCCGATCTCGGCGGGCCGGCGGCGCAGCATCGTCCAGATCGAACGACCCGCACCCGCGGCGATGTCGAGATTCTGCAACACGGTCAGTTCCTCGAAGACGCTGGCCGTCTGAAATGTCCGGCCGATTCCCAGCCGGGCGATCTGGTGGACCTTCTTGCCCACCAGTTCCACACCCGACTTCTGGATGGAGCCGGTGGATTTCACCAGGCCGGTGATCGCGTCGATGATGGTGGTCTTGCCGGCGCCGTTGGGTCCGATAAGAAAGCGCAGATCGCCCTGCATCAGGGTCAGGTCCACACCGTCGACGGCGTGGAAACCGTCGAATTGCACTCGCAGGTCACGGATCTGCAGGTACTCACTGCTCATGCCGGCGTTGCCGCCCGCCACGGGCTCCGCCTCGGCGGTCTTGGTCACATCGGCGGTCTTGGTCACATCGGCTGCCGGGCTCATAGCGCTTTGGCTCCTTCTGTGGTGGTGGTGCCGGAGTCTGCGGCGACGGTGGCGATGTCGGTGGTGGCCGACGGCGGCTCGGACTTCTTGCGCCGGCGGATCAGCGCACCGAGACCGGCCAGGCCGGCCGGGAAGAATCCGACGACCAGGATGAAGATGAGGCCCTGTGCGTAGGTCCAGCCGGACGGGAAGTTCTCCGACAGGCTCGTCTGCGCCCACGCCACCGCGATGGCGCCCAGCACCGGGCCGAGCAGTGTGGTGCGGCCACCGATGGCCACACCGATGAGGAAGGCGATCGACGGAACGACGCCGATGTCGTTGGGCGAGACGATGCCGACGATCGGCACGAACAGCGCACCCGCGATCGAGGCGAACAACGCGGCCACCGCGTAGGCGATCACCTTGACGTTGGCCGGGTCGTAGCCGAGGAAGCGGACCCGCTCCTCCTGATCACGCACCGCCACCAGCAGTTCCCCGTAGCGGCTGTACATGATCTGCCGGGTGACGGCCACGATCACCAGCAGGGTTCCGGCGGTGATGAAGAACAGCAGTCTGCGGTTGGCCGGGTCATTGAGCGCGAGGCCGAAGAAGCTCCGGAAGTAGTTGAGGCCGTTGCTGCCGCCGGTGGTCTTCTGCTGGCCGACCAACAGGATCGCGAAGGCCGCCACCAGCGCCTGCGACAGGATCGCGAAGTAGGCGCCCTTGACCTTGCGTTTGAACACGCCCAGACCCAGCACCACGGCCACCAGGACCGGTATCACCACGATGCCCACGATCGTCACCACCGGCGAACTGAACGGCACCCAGTAACCGGGCAGCTTGGTCAGACCCGCCGTCTGCATGAAGTCGGGCACGTCCTGCCCGCGCAGCTCGGCGTCGGCGATCTTCAGGTGCATCGCCATCATGTAGGCGCCGAGACCGAAGAACACGCCCTGTCCGAGGGTGAGCATTCCGCCGCGCCCCCAGGCCAGACCGATACCGACGGCGACGATGCCGAAGCACAGGTATTTGCCCAGCTGATTGAGCCGGAAATCCGAGAGCAGCGCGGGGGCGATCGCAAAGAGCACGATCGCGGCGATCGCGAAGCCCGCGTACACCTTCCAGCTTTGTGCCAGATTGTTCCTCACACCAGACTCCTCGTCCGGACCGTGAACAGGCCCTGCGGTTTGATCTGCAACGCGATCACGATGATCACGAACACGATGACCTTGGCCACCGACGCCGTGGTGCTGTACTCGATGAACGAATTGAGCAGGCCCAGAACGAATGCCGCGATTACCGCACCCTTGATCTGGCCGAGTCCGCCAAGAACCACCACCAGGAAGGCATCCACCAGGTAGGTGGTGCCGGTGTTGGCGCTCGTCGAGCCGATCAAGGTGAGCGCCACGCCTGCCACGCCGGCCAGGCCCGACCCCACGAAGAAGGTGGTGATGTCGGTGGTGCGGCTCGAGATGCCGCTCGTCTCAGCGAGATCGCGATGCTGGACCACGGCCCGGATACGGCGGCCGGCCGCGGTGTACTTCATCGCCGCGGCGACGGCGCACACGCAGACCACGGCCAGCAGCATGATGAAGATGCGGGTCTTGGGCACGACGGCGCCGAAGATGTCGTACGAGCCGTCGAGCCAGCCGGGTGCGTCAACGTACACCGCCGGCGCCCCGAAGATGTCGCGGGCGAGCTGTTGCAGCACCAGCCCCACACCGAAGGTCACCAGCAGCGTGTCCAGTGGCCGGTCGTACATGCGCCGGATGAGCGCGACCTCCAGCAGCACACCCATCAGGCCGGCGACGATGAACCCGATGATCAGCGAAACAATCAGCGATACATCGGCATTGGAGACGATGTGCTCCTGCACGGTGTACGCGGTGTATGACCCGGCCATGATGAAGGCGCCGTGCGCCATGTTGATCACGCCCATCTGGCCGAAGGTGAGCGTCAGGCCCAGCGCCGCGAGCAGCAGGATGGATCCGAGGCTCAGACCGGTGAACGTCTGACCTATCAGCGTTTCCACTCCTCTTCCTCTCTACGTCAGTCGCCCGGAGGGCGAACACGGATCGACGGACTCACCCGCCGGAAATGGTTCGGGCCGGCGTGCCACCGGCGCGCCGGCCCGAAGTCCTACGGGTGTTTGCGGGTTATCCCAGGCCCTTGGCCCAGTCGTAGCCCTTGAGGTAGGGATCCGGCTCGATCGGCTTGCCGGAGTCCCACACGGTGTAGATCAGGCCGTCTTTGCGGATCTCACCGATCCGGGCGGTCTTGGTGATGTGGTTGTTCTCCGCGTTGATCGTCACCGTTCCCTCGGGCGCGTCGAAGCTGACGCCACCGGCGGCCTTCTGCACGTCCGGCACCGCGAACGAGTTGGCCTTCTCCACCGACTTCTTCCACAGGAAAACCGAGGTGTACGCGGCTTCCATCGGGTCGGAGGTGGGCTTGCCGGCGCCGTACTTGGCCTTGTACGCCTGGACGAACGCCTTGTTGGCGGGGGTGTCGACGGTCTGGTAGTAGTTCCACGCCGTCAGTTGGCCCTCGATGTTCTGCACACCGATGCCGCCGACCTCTTCCTCGGCGATCGACACCGAGACGACCGGCATCTTCGCGGCGGTCAGTCCGACGTTCTTGTACTCGCGGAAGAAGGCGACGTTGGAGTCGCCGTTGAGCGTGTTGAACACGGCCCCGGCGCCCGACGCGCGCACCTTGTTGACAATGGTGGAGAAGTCGGTCGAGCCGAGCGGGGTGTAGTCCTCGCCCTTGATCTCGATTCCGTTCGCCTTGGCGTATGCCTTGATGATGCGGTTCGCGGTTTGCGGGAAAACATAGTCGCTGCCCACGAGGTACATGGACTTGATTCCCTTTTCCTTCAGGTAATCGAGGGCCGGAACAATCTGCTGATTGGTGGTGGCGCCGGTATAGAAAATATTCTTCGACGATTCCAGGCCCTCATACTGCACGGGGTAGTACAGCAGGGCGTTCTTGTCCTCGAACACCGGCAGCATCGCCTTGCGGCTCGAGGAGGTCCAGCCACCGAACACCGCGGCCACGCAGTCACCGCTGATCAGCTTCTCGGCCTTCTCCGCGAACACCGTCGGCTCCGACGCGCCGTCCTCACCGATCAGGTCGATCTGCTTGCCCAGCACACCACCGGAGGCATTGATCTGATCCACCGCGAGTTTGATCGAATCACGCACTGTGACTTCGGAAATCGCCATCGTTCCCGACAGCGAGTTGAGCGATCCGACTTTGACCTTGGGGCCGGAGGTGTTCACGCACGAGGATGCCGACGTCGAGTTGTCCTCGTCCGCGGAGGCACCGCAGGCGCTCAGCGCCACAGCCACCACCGACAGCGCGGCCGGCAGGGCCAGGGCGAGTCGGCGCGGGTTTCGACGGCGGGACGATGCAGTCCCCGTCGGGAAGTCTGACGGCATAGGGAAGCCTTTCTTGAGCATCACTGATGACACCGGGCATGCGGCGGCCAAAGCAGCGATAAAGAATCTGCCGGCGCCACAAGATCATCGTCGAACACCCGGGGCGGTAAACCGCGTATACAAGGTTTGTATACAAGAGAGAAAGATAGGGGCGGCGTGTTACTGCCATGTGAATCAGGATCAACAACCGGTTTCCGGATCGTTACCAGCAGAATTTCTCGATAGTGCAGAGTATTGGCAATAAAGAGAGGATCCGCCGGCGTTGACACCGGCGGATCCTCTCCAGCACTCCCGCGACGGGCGGACCCGATGCCGTCAGACCTCCCGGCGCCCGGGACAGTCTCACCTGGTCATCGGTCAGTCCATACAGGCTGCCGTTTCCCGAGGAACGCGGCGATGCCCTCCTGCGCGTCGCAGGTGACGGCGTTGCCGGCCATCGTCTCCGACATCATCGTGTAGGCGTCGGGCTCGGCGACGTCGATCTGGGCGTAGAAGGCCCTCTTGCCGATGGACACCGTCGACCGGCTCGACCCCGCGATCCGCAGCGCCAGCTCCCGCACCGCACCCGCCAGCTCCCCCGGTTCGACGACATCGTTGACCAGCCCCCAGTCGGCGGCGGTGGCCGCGTCGATGGCATCACCTGTCAGGAGCATCTTCATCGCACGTTTGCGACCCACCGCCCGGGTGAGCGCCACCATCGGAGTGGAACAGAACAGCCCGATCCGCACGCCAGGAGTACTGAAGGTGGCCTCGGTGGAGGCGATGGCGAGGTCGCAGGTGGCCACGAGCTGACATCCGGCGGCGAACGCGGCGCCGGCCACCTCGGCGATCACCGGACGATCGAGCTCATGGACCGCGGTCATCATCTCCACGCACGTATCGAAGACGGCGCGCTCGTCCTCCAGGGTGCGATCACGCAGTTCCGCCAGGTCGTGCCCGGCGGAGAAGGCCGGCCCGTGCGCACGCACGATCACCACGCGCACGTCGTCGTTCTCCCCCAGCTCACGCAACGCCGAGGTCAGGGCCGTCATCGTGGCCGTCGACAGCGGGTTGCGCCTGCGCGGTGCGTCGAGGGTGATGATGCCGAGCGGCGCCTCGACGACGACCCCGACGGGTTCCGGGGTGACCGCCGCCATACTCACGGGTTCGTTCAACTGCGCCTGGGTGTGATCCACGTTCCATATACCTTTCACCGGTGACTCCGATAACCCCAGTCAACAGGGTATGCACACGGATTACACCTGCCCAGATCGACAGTTTTCCGCCAGATCGCCTATCCGTACCCGAATGCAGAGAAGGCAATCAGTGAAGAATCTGTGAATAAAAACCGGAAATTTGAGTGATTGGATTCACAATTTGATAGTGTTATGCGTCACATTTTGATTTTCAATCCGCATTTACAATCATTGGCAAATATGCGGGATACGCAGGCGATTTACCGAATACCACGGTTGTTATCTGGCTGTTATCAGCCCTCCGCAGGTCACGAACGTGACGTGACCTAGCCGTTATCAACCTCTAATGTCGTCATCGGTCCGAGAATCGCACCGCCCAGCATGGGGCGGACGACAGGAGGAAACGATGACGACCACCATGAAGAAGTTCGCCGCCCGAGCCGGCATCATCGGCGCACTGGCTGCGGTGCCCTTCGGTCTGGCGACCGCCAACGCATCTGCCGCCGGCCACAACTGGGATGCTGTTGCTGCTTGCGAGAGCGGTGGCAACTGGGCGATCAACACCGGTAACGGTTACTACGGCGGCCTGCAGTTCTCGCCGTCGACCTGGGCCGCCAACGGCGGCTACGGCATGGCGAACGAGGCTTCGCGCGAAGAGCAGATCCGCGTCGCCGAGAATGTCCTGCTGAGCCAGGGCCCCGGCGCATGGCCGGTGTGCGGCGCTTACCTGTAAACCACACGCGTTTACCGAGGGAGCATCCGGACGTCCGACGTCCGGGTGCAGCAACCCTCACAGCCACCGGAGGGCGGCCCCGTCATGGGGCCGCCCTCCGGCGTTCTCCGGCCTCTTCCTCGATCAGGCCGGTTGCACCTGCGCCGTCTTGAGCGCCCGCAGCGCGGTCCGCAGCCCCCTGCGCTCACCGGTCACCGGGTCCACCCCGAACTGTGCAGCCGTACCCTTGAGCACGTTGAAGCGCAGCTCAGACGAGGTTTCGGGCGCGTCGTCCGATGTCGCCTTGAGCATGCTGTTGGGCAGCGACAGCTTGAGGATCGTGCGGAATGTCAGCGCGTACTGACTCACGATCGACCCCGTCGTGTACGGCAGGTCGTACTTCTCACACAATGCGCGCACCCGCACACCGATCTCCTCGTACCGGCTGCTCGGCAGGTCCGGATACATGTGATGCTCGATCTGGTGGCTCAGGTTGCCGCTCATGAATCGCATCACCGGCCCCGCGGTGAAATTGGCCGAACCCAGCATCTGCCGCAGATACCAGCGCGCCTGATCCTCATTCTCGTACTCCTCGACGGTGAACTTCTCCGCACCGTCCGGGAAGTGACCGCAGAAGATCACCATGTACGCCCAGTAGTTCCTGATCAGATTGGCGGTGAAGTTCGCCGTGAGGGTGCTGCGCCAGTTCTTCAGCGACAGCGCCGGGAAGATCAGATAGTCCTTGGCGGCCTGCTTACCCACCTTCTTGCCGATGAGCCGCAGGTCCTTGGCCGCCTGAGCGTACGTTTTCTCCTTGTTGCGCAGTTTCTCCGTTTCGAGGTGGTGTAGTGCCACCCCTACCTCGAAGAATGTGCCGAGCAGGAAGTTGTAGATCGGGTTGCCCAGGTGCCGCGGCGCCCATTCCTGGTCGCGGGTCACCCGCAGGATGCCGTAGCCCACGTCATCGTCCATCCCGACGACGTTGGTGAACTTGTGGTGGACGAAGTTGTGCGAATGCTTCCACTGCACCGACGGGCAGGTGTTGTCCCATTCCCAGGTGGTCGAGTGCACCTCGGGATCGTTGAGCCAGTCCCACTGGCCGTGCATCACGTTGTGCCCGAGTTCCATGTTCTCAATGATCTTGCCCGCACCGAGCAGTGCGGTCCCGAGCAGCCAGAGTGGTCTGCGGTTGCTCAGCAGCAGCACCACTCGCCCACCGGCCACCAGTGACCGCTGGATGGTGATGGCCCGGCGGATGTAGCGCGCGTCTTCCTCCCCGCGTGCTGCTTCGATGTCCCGGCGGATCGCGTCGAACTCGGCACCGAGGGTCTCGACGTCGGCTTCCGTCAGGTGTGCGTAGGCGTCGATGTCTGTGATGGCCATAGTTGTCCTAGAGGTCGATCGTGCAGGCGCCGGCGACGGCGCTCACGCAGGTCTGGATGCGGTCACCTTCGCGATGTTCCTCGCCGGTGCGCAGGTCACGGGTGTATCCGGCGGTCAGCTGCACCACGCAGGTCTGGCAGATGCCCATCCGGCAGCCGAACGGCATCTGCACCCCGAGATCCTCGCCGGCTTCGAGCAGCGTCGTGGCACCGTCGAGTTCGGCGGTCCGCCCGGACTTGCCGAAGGTGACGGTGCCGCCCTCCCCACCGTGATCGGTGCGGGCGATGGCGAAACGCTCGATGTGCAGCAGACCCCTCAGACCGTTGCTCTCATAGTGCTTCTCCATGTCGTCGAGCAGGGTGACCGGGCCGCACGACCAGCATTGCCGTTCCCGCCAGTCGGGCACGTGTGCGTCGAGGGCGGCCAGATCGAACTTGCCGTCGGAGCGGGTGGCCTGCAATCGCAGGTGATAGCCGTCGACACCGCTCTGCATCCGCTCGAGTTCGTCCCGGAAGATGACGTCGTCGAGTGTGGGAGCCGAATGGATATGGACGACGTCGGGCATCTGCGACCGCTTGGCCAGGGACCGCAGCATCGACATGACCGGCGTGATGCCACTGCCGGCGGTGACGAACAGGATCTTCGACGGCAGTGGTTCGGGGAGGAAGAAGTCACCCTTGGGTGCGGCCAGCCGGATGATGGTGCCCGGGGTCACGCCCTCGACGAGGTGCGTCGAGAGGAATCCGTCCGGGGTCGCCTTGACGGTGATCGAGATCGTCTTGGCGGTGGTCTCGCCGATGGAGGTCAGCGAGTACGAACGCCAGTGCCACCGGCCGCCGACCTGCAGCCCGATGCCGACGTACTGCCCCGGTTTGTAGGTTTCGGGGAATCCCCACCCGGTCTGGATCCGGACCGTGGCGGTGTCCTCGGTCTCCCGTTTGACCGCGACCACCCGGCCCCGCAGCTCGCGGGCCGACCACAACGGGTTGATCAGGTGCAGGTAGTCGTCGGGGAGCAGCGGCGTGGTCGCGCGCGCCACGAGGCCCCGCACGATGTTGTGCTCGGGGCGCTTGGCGTCGACACCGACCGCAGGTCGCTGGCTCCATTTCAGCAGGTTCACACGGGCGTCCTCACTATCCGGGGCTGCGGATAGTTCAGGACCGTACACCGCAAATGTGCGATACGTCACATATTGCAGAATCCCAACTCTGCGGGTTGCCCTACTGCGCGATGCGGCGCGAGTAGCCGGCGCGGGCGTCGGCGTCGTAGTCGAGGAAGCTGTTGCCGAGTCCGGTCACTCGCCGGATACGCCGCTTGATCCCCGCGGGGATCATCGCGTTGCCGTGCACCCACCCCATACTGCGCGGAGCGGCGACCCGAACACGCGGCCGGGCAACGGTTTTCATTATGATCCGAGCCACCGACTCAGGTTCGATGACCTTCACCACTGCGGTGGTCCGCAATCCGGAAATGAGCCCGGTGCGGGTGAACGTCGGCAACACCGCCGATACCCGCACCCCCTGGGATTCCAGTTCGGCATCGAGCGCCTCCGAGAACTCGATGACACCGGCCTTCACCCCGTTGTAGACGGCGAGTCCGGGCGTGGCCAGCCGGCCGGCCACCGAGGCGATGTTGATGATGTGGCCCGATCCGCGGGCGGCCATCCGGCGCGCGGCGAGCTGCGAACCCGTGTACACGCCGAGCAGGTCGATCTCGACGGTGCGCCGGATGATCGCCGGGTCCAGGTCGAGAAACGCACCGGCGGGCATGATTCCAGCGTTGTTGATGAGGACGTCGATCGGTCCGTGCCGATCCTCCACCTCATCGAGCCAGGCCGCGAAGGACTCGCGGTCGGTGACATCGACGTGACCGCCGGTGATCCCCACGTTCGCCGCCGCCTTGGCCACGGCCTCGGCATCGACATCGCCGATAGCTACCACCGCACCCGATCTGATGAGCAATTGCGCTGTCCACAAACCGATTCCGCGCGCGCCACCAGTGATCGCGACAACCTTGCCGGCCACCGTATGGCCGGCGTCATCGCCGGGCCGCGCCCATCTTTGACTCATCCGGTCCCCACTCCCCTTGTCAGCGCCGGCGGATGTACACCGGCAGATTGTCCTTGGGCACCGGAAGCGAGCTGTAGTCCATGGGGACCTCGTAGCCGTCCGGCACCGACCATTCGAATTCCCGGAGCAGCCGGTGCATCACGGTCTTGATCTCCATCTGGCCGAAGTGCAGGCCGATGCACTTGTGCGCCCCGCCACCGAACGGCACCCACGCCATCCGGTGTCCGCGATCCTCTTCACGTTCGGGCGAAAAGCGGTCGGGATCAAAGGTATCCGGGTTGGTGAAGTAGGCCGGGTCGCGGTGATTGGTCTGCTGCAGCACCGCCACGATCGACCCCTCGGGGATGTGATGCCCCAACACCTGGGTGTCCTTGACCGCCATCCGCGGCAGGGCTGGGACGGGCGGGCACATCCGCAGCGATTCGCGCATGATCAGGTCGAGGTCGGTGAACTTGCCGAGGGTGTCGTAGCCGATCTCGGGTTCCAGTTCGAGCGATTGGGTCCGGGCGCGCTCCTGCCACTGCGGGTTCTTGGCCGTCCAGTACACCATCTGCGACATCGTCATCGTCGAGGTGTCGTGGGCCGCCATCAGCACGAAGATCATGTGGTTGACCACGTCCTCGTCGGTGAACCGGTCACCCTCCTCGCTTTGGGCATGGCACAGCGCGGAGAACAGGTCCGGGGTCTCGCGGGCCCGTTTGGCGTCGATAGTGGCGTAGAAGAATTCCTCGAGCACCTTGCGTGAGCGCAGCCCCTTCCACCAGCGTCCGCCCGGGACGGGTTTGCGGACCAGTGCGGTGCCCGCGGCGACGGTCTCGATGAAGGCCTTGTTGAGCTTGTCCGCCTCATCGCGAGGCAGCTTCACGCCGAGGAAGACCTCAAGTGCCACATCGAGGGTGAGCTGTTTGAGCCAACTGAACATCTCCACCCGCCCGGTGGGCAGCTGATGCACCTGCTCGGCTATCACCGGCTGCATCTCCTGCAGATAGCCCTTGAGCGCGGTGGGCGTGAACGCCGCCTGCAGGATCCGGCGGTGATAACGGTGTTCGTCGAAGTCCATCAGCATGACGCCGCGGTGGAAGAACGGACCGATGAAAAAGCTCCACGCCGGGCCGTTGGCGAAGGCCTTGTCCTTGTTCATCAGGATCTCTTGCGCCCCGTCGGCACCGGAGACGTTGACGATCTTGAGGCCGAAGGCGTTCATGCCGGAGATCGGACCCATCTGGGCGACACGTTTGGCGGTCTTGCCGTACGGGTCCCGGCGCGTGGAGAGCACCTCGATGACGCCCGGAACGTTCGAGCACGGCACGGATTTCAATCCGCTGCCGGCGGGTGCCTCGGCGAGGTAGCTGGTCATCTCGACCTCCTGATGTTGCGGGCTGTGAGTGTTCAGTTGTTGATCGGGCGGGGGTCGACCCCGGTCCGTTCCCATGCCTCGGCCGCCCAGGCGGTGTACAGCTTGTCCACCGGCAGCCTGTTGATGATCGGGTTGAGCGCCCGGATCGCCGCGGTCATGCGGTCGAATCGCTTCTGCATCCGCCGATTCCACGTCAGGTCGCACACGTCGCGCATCTGCTGCGGCAGCGTACCGATGACGAGGGTACGCAGCAGGGCGTTCAGCGGAACGGAGGCGACGCGCCACACCGGCGGCGGCACCTGCCTAGGCCGCGGCAACCCTTTCCGCAGGTAGCCGGTCGCGTACACGATGGTTTTGGTGGGCACGAACCGATCCAGCATGCCGTCCCAGTAGGTGAGGAATTCCTCGTAGGTCTGGGGTTCTGCGCGATCGTCGACGCCGTACAGCGCGTACCAGCGCTTGCTCTCCTCGAAGAGCTGCGCCTTCTCCGCGTGGCTGAGCCGCCGGATGAACGTATCGGTGACGTAGATGACCTGGTCGACGAAGGTGGCGTGCGCCCAATAGAACAGCTCCGGGTTCATCGCGTGGTACGACGACCCGTCGCTGTCGACGGTGCCCTTGATGTTGCGGTGGAAGTCGCGGACCTTGCGCCCCCAGCCGTGCGGGTCGGCGCTGTAAACCGTGCTCATGATGGGCGGCACGGTGCGTTCGGCGCGGCCCTTGAAGTCGGAGAAGATCACCGAGTGGTCCTCGACGCCCTTGGCGAGCTGCTCGATGCAGTTCTCGGTGCCGGCCACCCGCTGGAACCCGAGGATCTGCCGGTTGTCGCCGTAGAACTTCCATACCAGCGAGTGCGGACCGAGTGGCTCGACCTTGTTCATCTCGGCGGTGGACACCGGCATCGGGCGGGCCTCACGGACGCCCTCCTCGAAGGTGCGGGCAGGTGGGCGCCGTGCGGCCCCCTCGTCGGCGATTGCGGCATCGGGGGTGGTGCTGTCGGCGATTGTCATCGACTACTCCCTGGTGTCGGACTCGCCTGAACATCGAACACCCCGATGGCGACCACCCTGCTGTCGAATACCGGGTGCGGAACGCCGGGTCGGGCCTTTGGAATGAATCCGCGAGTTTGTTTCTTTGATGCCAAGGTAGCACGTGATCGACGACACAACCAGCCCCGATTTCCCCCGGACGATGCCGGCCCACCCGGCGTCATCACCTGGGACGGACACCTGGTACAACCCACACATGCATCGGTCACCGCGCCGCACGTCCGGCCTTCTGTTCGCGTCCACCGCCGCGGCACTGGTCGTGGCGGCCGTCGCGGGCACCGCGCCCGCCGCCGCAGCGCCGGGCGATCCGTTCCGGCCCGCGATGCACTACACGCCGGCGCGCAACTGGATGAACGATCCGAACGGCCTCGTCTACCACAACGGCCGGTATCACCTTTTCTACCAACACAATCCGTCCGGTCCCGGGTGGGCGAACATGAGCTGGGGCCACGCGGTCAGCACCGACCTGCGCACGTGGCGCGAACAGCCGATCGCGATCCGCGGCGACCGCGACGCGGAGATCTACTCGGGTTCGGCGGTGGTCGATCACCGCAACACCTCCGGGTTCGGGACCGCGGGCAACCCGCCGATGGTGGCGATCTACACGGCCAGATACCGTAGCGGACGCCAGGCGCAGTCCCTCGCCTACAGCACCGACGACGGCCGGACGTGGACCAAGTATCGCGGCAACCCGGTCCTCGACCGCGGCTCCACGAACTTCCGTGACCCGAAGGTGTTCTGGTACAGCACCGACGGTTCCGGCGGCTACTGGGTGATGACAGCCGTCGAGGCCCTCGACCGCAAGGTCGTGCTGTACCGCTCGGATGACCTGTTGACCTGGCGCCCGCTCAGCGAGTTCGGCCCGGGCAGCGACTACCGGGGCATCTGGGAATGCCCCGACCTGTTCCCGCTGCCGGTGGACGGCAACCCGGGTCGGACGAAATGGGTGCTGGTGGTCAGCCACAACCCGGCGACGGTCGACGTCCTCCCACCGGTGCCGGACATCTCCCCCAGGCTCCTCAAGGGCACCGGCACCCGCTACTTCGTCGGCGATTTCGACGGCACCCGCTTCACCGCCGACGGTCCGCCGAGGTTCGTCGACGACGGCCGCGATTTCTACGCCGGCGTCACCTTCAACGACGCCCCCGCGAACAAGCGGATCATGATGGCGTGGATGAGCAACTGGCTCTACGCGCAGCAGACCCCGACGGGCCGGTGGCGCGGCGCGATGACCCTGCCCCGCGAGCTGAGCCTGCGCACCGTCGCCGGCAGGCCAACGCTGATCTCGGAACCGATTGCCGGACAAGGGCGCACCGTGTACTCACAGCGCGACGTCGCCGTCGGGCCGGACGATGTCACGCTGCCGGTGAGGCCGCGCGCCTACCGGGTTCACGCCGAGTTCCGGCCGGGCACCGCCAGGCGGTTCGGCCTGACCGTCCACAAGTCGGCCGACGGTGCCGAGCGCACCCGGATCAGCTACGACGTTGCCGCCGGCACGCTGTCGGTGGATCGCACCCGATCGGGAAATGTGTTGTTCGGCCCGGTGTTTCCGTCGGTCGAGTCCGTGCGGGTACCGCTGCGTGACGGCAAGTTGTCCCTCGACGTCTACGTCGACGCCTCGTCGGTGGAGGCGTTCGCCCAGGGCGGCTCGCACACCATCACCGACCTGGTCTTCCCCAACCCGGCCAGTAATGACATCTCGGTCGACTCCGCCGGCGGCCAGGCGCGCCTGGACAGCCTGACCGTCACCGCCACCGACTGACTGCGGGGCCGGCCACGCAGCGGTGTGATCGCCCTGCCTGGCCGCGCCGAAAAATCATGCCTCACCTGCGTTGTCGCTGCTGTTTAATGTGCCGATGGACAGCACACCGCAGGAGTACGGCACGGCGCGGCTACGCACCGGTGCCGGCGCCGATTCGGTCGCTTTCACCACCGCCGGCACCGGTCCCCCGCTCCTCGTCGTCCCCGGTTGGCTGACCCATCTCGAACTCAGTTGGGCGGTTGCCCGCCGAGCGGCTGTTCTACGAGGCGCTGGCGCAGGGCCGCACCCTCATCCGGTACGACCGACCCGGTTGCGGCCTGTCCGCCGCCTACGAGGGGCCGCGGACGATGGAATTGGAGCCTCCGAAACTGGAGCAGACCTGAGCGCGATCTGGCTGGCTTATCTGATGGGACTGATCCACACCTGGCTTCGCGGAGCTTTCCAGATCACGTGGTCGTCAGTCGCCTATCACAGTCACGCCGATTTCCGAACCGGCGGCTTTGAGCCGTTTATCCCGTGTCCAGAGGCGTGAGCCGTCACGAATGAGGACCGAACCCAATAGACCCGCATCGACGGCGCTCAGCCCACGTCCCCACAGATGGTGCGCGTCCACAAGATGCAGCAGTTCGTCGTGCGTCATCACGGGAAACTGCGCCAGGTTCCTTAGTAACCCGATGACGACGCCGCGATCGGCTATCGACCCCAGCGCCAGTTCCTCGATGACTGACGGATGGCAACCGACCTGACCATCATCGAGGAATCGCGCGAGTCGCTCATCCGCGGAATGAAGGTGATCTAGACCTCACCCGCTGATCTTGAGCATCCTCCCGATCGTGGCCTGCCACATGGTGTTGCCCGGCCCGATGGTGCCGGTCAGTTCCAGCGGCTCGTCGACCGGGGCGTCGCCGACCCGCAGCGTCCGCACCCGGCGGCCCGTCTCGAAATCGGTGGCGATGTAGTAGACCGGGCCGAGCTGCTGGATTCCCGGTGCGTACGGTCCGTAGCCCAGCGCGTGGATCAGGCCGTCGGCGCGCGACAGCCGGGGCAGGGTGGCGAGCCGGTCGTCGTTCTCCCAGATCCGGCGGCAGCCGGTCGCGGTGACGTCGATACGTGTCGCCCCGCCGGTGAACGCCGCGTTCGCCGGCGAGCTCGGCCCGTCGACGGCCATGGGCGGATACTGGTAGCCGTAGGTGCTCGGGATGACCAGCGAGTCACCCCACGCGAGGATCGAGTTCTCGGTGCCCTGCCCGGAGGAACCGAAGGCCTTCATCGTGCAGATCACCTTTCCGGTATCACTTTGGTACACAATAAGATTCGGATCAACTGCACTGTCGACGATCGCCACCCAGCCGTCACCGCCGGGACCGAAGTAGGTGGGTGTCGTCCCCGAACCCCAGGTGAGTTGACCGGGTTTGCGGGCCGGGCCGCGATCGTAGGTCCGCCGCCACACCGGGTACGGCACACCGTTCTTGCCTGCCCGCATCTCGTACAGCGCATGGGTCGAGAGCACCGACACCCCCGACGGACGCACCGACAGCCCGTTGCCGAGCTTCTCGCCCTTCGGTAACCGCATGGACGCGACCCTGCGGTCCGTGCCGACCGTGCCGATCACCCCGTTCGTCGTGGCGAACCAGACCCGCCCCTGCCAGTCGGGGGCCAGACCGGTCACCGCGTCCCCGGCGGGGATGTGGCGGCTCAGGCCGACGCGATCGTCGACGTACAGTTGCCACCCGTGGGCGGTTTTCCGGTGTGCCACACGCAGAATCGCTTTCGACCCGTCGGCGACGACAACCCGGTCACGGTCGTCGAGGTAGCCGTAGACCCCGCCGAGCAACCCGCCCTTGGTGAGCTGCTCGACGGCCAGGACGGCCGCCGTCCCCGGGTCGAAGAGCACGACGGTGGCGACCGCGACCTGCGGTGGCCGCAGACCCACGAACGCGGTGCACAGCGACAGCACCAGACCGTCAGACCCGACGAACGTCGCCGCGCACGCACCACCCGGGACCGATGACGCCGCGACCCTCGCTGTCCGGCCGGGCCCGGGCAGCGGCGTCGAATCGGTCGAGGCGAGGTCACCGTGCATCAGCGAGGTGCCCGCCGGGCCGACGCCTCTCGTGGGACCGGGTGCGGCGCCCCTGCCACCGGGCGCGGCTGCGACAGGACCCGCGGTGAGCGCACCGAGCCCCAGCACGACAAGCAGCACGACGGCAGCCCACAGACGCTCCAGGCGGTCGCCACGACTCATCAGACAAGACAAACACATCTGAGGCCTCCCGGTGGCGGCACCCGGCACGGAGTTGGTCGCCGTGCCCGCGCCGACCTGGCAGACTGCTGCAGTGCCCGAGACTCCGACGCTGCTGGTCAAATTCGCCGAGGCCGGCGGGGCCTACCTCACGTGGCGGTGGATCCACGACGACGGGCCGGGGCCGTTCGCCGGGATGGCACAGGTCAGTGCGGCGCAGGTCGACGCGGTCCGCGACACACTGGCCCGGGCGGTGCCCGACACGCTGCCCGGTGAATCGGTGGCCGACGGCATCGACCGGGCACTCCTGCGGGGACCGTTCTCGCACCCCGAGTCGACGGCGACGCTGGCCCGGGACCTCGGGCAGGTGCTGCTGTCGGCCGATCTGGTGACGGCACTGCGACAGGCCCCCGCACGGCCGCTGCTGCGTATCCAGCCGAGCGAATCGCTGACGCGGGTGCCGTGGGAGATGCTGCTGGTCGACGACGCCACCACGCTCGACGATCTCGCCGATGTGACGTCGTCCGCGCCGTCGGGCGTTCCCCGGCATCGGGTCGACGGGAACCCCGACGGTCCGGTGGTGGCGGTCATCGATCCGAGGATCCCGGGACAGTCGGTGGCATCCGCGCTCGGGTCGGTGCTCGGCAGGCCCGCCGACGACTCACCCCTTGCCGTGCTCGTCGAGAACACACCCGGGCTCCGGCCGGCGGTGGCCGGTTACCGCGATCTCGCCAGGCGTACCGACATCGACCGGGAATGGTTGTGCCGCACCATGACCGGGGCTTTCCGGCTACTGTATGTGGGTCATGTGAGCGCCGCGGCGGCCACCGGGGAGAGCGTCGACGCGGCGTTGCACCTGTGCTGCACCGACGACAGCGGCGCCCACCGCCCGCTCCGCGTCGACGACCTGCTGACCGGCGACTACCGGTTTCCGCCGCGGACGGCCCTGATCGGCTGCAACTCCGGCGGTGACCTCGCCCACCCCGACGGGATGGGGTTGTCGATGGCCGCGCTCGCCGCCGGTGCCCAGTTGGTGACGGCCACCCGGTGGGCAGTCCCCACGAACCGGGCGCTGAGCCGGGCGGGCGACCTCGGCGATCGTGCGCCGCTGGAGGAACTGGTGCTCGCCGTCGACGCCGCGCACCGTGGCGCTGACCCGGTGGGTCACCTGCGCCAGTGGCAGGCCGAACGCCGTGCACGCTGGTACGACGGCGGCCTTCCCGCCGACACCCCGTTGCTGTGGGCGGCGCTGACCACCACGATCTGACACCGTCCGGCTCAGCAAACCTGTGATCGGTAGCAAGGTCCGGTTCCTAGGTTTGTTCTCAGCGGCCCACCGGGGGCCGGAACGAGAATCAACCTCAGGAGCACATCATGCGTAAGATCCAGTCCCTCGTCGTCGGTGTCGCCTCGATCGGCCTCATGGGCGCCATGAGCGCCTGCGGGGACGACGACTCGTCGACCGGCGCCGTCGCCTCCGGTGGGGAGGCATCGGTGACCATCGAAGGCAAGGCGCTCGACCTCGGGTCCAAGACCGTCGCCTGCACCGAACAGGCCGGAAAGTGGGTCATCGCGATCGGTGACAGCACGGCCGCGGGCGCGGGGACCGGCGTCGGCGCCACCCTGACCACCGGCGACAACCCGGAGGTCGAGGCGGTCGGCCTCGGCTCGGCCGGTGGCCAGGTGCTCGGCTGGGCCAAGGGCACCCCGGGCGGCGAGGCCACAGCCACCAAGGACGGCAAGAAGTACACGATCACCGGCAACGTGACAGCGATCGACACCGCCAATCCGACGGCGCCGTCGAAGAAGTCGTTCGAGATCAAGGTCACCTGCCCGTGATACCGAACGTGTCCCGGCGGCCGCGCCGTCTACCAGGTTTCCACCGCATCCCGATCGTCGACGAGGCCGAATCGCGTTCTCGCGGTGTCGAACGCCTCGGTCAGCACGACGGTCGACGGGGTCAGCAGCAGCGGCGGCGGTGCGGTCGCCACCAGTGACGGCCTGTCGTCGTCCGACGGTGGCAGGCCGTCACCGATCATCAGCTCGGACAGCTCATCTGCCCAGGACCGCTCACGCGGCGTGCGGGCACCGGTGTCCCCGGTGTCCCGCACGCCGCGAGTGGGTATGAAGAATGCTGCGGCACTGCGTAATTCGACGAGTTCAGCGATGACGTCACCGGCCCCGAGCTCGGCCGCCAACGAGAATGCCAGCGAGAACGCCTCCACGCCACGCCCGGCCGCGAAGTGCCTGCGTTGCGCGTGACGGGAGGAGGAAAAACTCGCATGGTGCAGATACACGGCCGCGGCCAGGACCGTCGCCAGGGCCACCCGCAGCGCGGGCTGATTCACCGCCGCACCATGGTGGAACTGGTCGACGTACCGGACCCTGGTCAGGTCGCACTCGGCGGCCATCGTGGGCCGGCTGTGCGCCAGCGCCAGCTCCGCGGCCTCGGCGACGAGCGCACAGGCCTCCTCGTGCCGGGCCGACGCCGTCGCCGGATCGTCCTCGGACAGAGCGCAATCCTGAGTCGCCCCCGACAGTTGCAGCAGGGCCGCGACCAGCGACATCGGCGCGGCTTCCTCGGCCCGGATCGTGTCGACCACGATCTGGTACTGCTCACGGGCACGCCACGGGTCGCTGCCGTGGGCACCGATACCCAGCGCCTTCGCCGACTCCGATCGGTGATGCGGCTCCAGGAGATCTGCGTTGGCCCGCGCGGATTCGGCGTACTCGGCGAACAACGCGGCAGCCCGATCGATGTCCTTGCGGCCCATGGCGATATAGCCCCGCAGATGCGACAGTGCGGCACCGGACTGCACATTGTCGACGACGGCCTCGGCCCGGTCCGCCACCCGCGACGCCGCGTCGTAGTCACCGATCGCGGCGTGTGCCTGGGCCAGATTCACCAGCGCCACCCCGAGCGCGTCCGGGTTGTGCACCGCGCACTCGTCGACGGCCTCCGCCGCGTAACGCAGTGCCCGCGACCATTGTTCACGCTCGGATGCGATGGCCGCGACCGTACACAGGGTGGCGGCCCGGTGCGGGCCGGCGTTCTCGGTGCGCGAGGCCAGTTCCAGTGCGAAGACGCATTCGGAGTCGGCGCCGTCGATGTCCCCGATCACCTGCAATGCCTGACTGCGGTTGAGCCGCACACCCCATTCCTGTTCGTCGAGCCTGCGCTGGTCGGCATCGGTGACATCGATCTCGCGGGCGGCACCGATCAGTTCGACGCAGTGGTCCAGGTGTGCCAGCGCCCCCGTGACGTCGCCGGCGTTCAGGCTCAGCACGTGATCGATGTTGGCGATCCTGAGCTGGGCGTCCATCCGCGATCGCGGGTCGGTGACGGCGTCGGCGACGGCCCGGGCCCGCGTCAGCGTCGCCTGCCAGCGCGCGTCGCCGGTCTGCAGTTGCCCGGCCAGCACCTCCACCAGCCGACGCACCTCGACGGCGTCGTCATCGAGTTCCACCATGGGTTCACGGTAGATTCTGCGGGACAGCCACGCACGTACCCCAGCAGGAAGTGCTCGACCGTGACCACTGCCCGACCGCGCACCGCGGTGATCGACGAGGCCTGGCGCAGGGCCGTCTGCGACACCGTCGCACGACTGGGCACCGACCCGCTGACGGTGATGACCGGCCGCGACGGCGGGCCGCTGGCGCGCACGGTGAAATGCCTGATCGACCCGCTTGTCCTGCGGATACGCGCCAACCCGGCGCTGGGCAGGCCGCTGCTGGAGGCCGGCGCGCAGGCGGAGGCGGCCGAGTTGATCGCCGCCGCCACACCACGGATCGCCGACGCCGCGCTGTGGTTCGCCGAACTGAAACGGCAGCGGCGGGCGGCCGGCATCACCGGCGGCAACATCCAGGAGCAGTACTTTCCCCGCGCCTTCGAACTCGCCGTGGCCTACGGCCCGCCGGGCCCCGACGCCCCGGCGGTGGCGGCGGAGACGATCGACGACATCCACCGGCCGAGCGAGGGACGATCGGTCGACGATCTCACCGCCTACCTCGACCACCATCACGCGGACCTGGATGCCGAGCTGGACCGGGTGTGGGCGGTTGCACCACACGATCGGGCACCACACGATCGGGCACCGGCCGTCGAGAATGCCGCGGCGCTGCTCGGCGCCCTGCTGACCGGCGAGGCGACCGACCGTGCGCGCGATGCCCGGTGGGAGCGGCTGACGGATTCCGGCATTCCCGGCGCTCTGGGCCTCGCGCTGTTCGCCCCCGGATCACCGCTGGCAGATCTCCTCGCTTCCTGTGCGATAGCGGCCGGCGCGGACCCGCCCGCGTTGTCAGCGACGACACCGGCAGCCAGACCCGCGCTGCGCAGCGTGGCCGACGTCCTGCCCCTGGACAGGTCGATCGCCTCCCGGGTGGGCACCACCCTGCGCCGTTCCCGGGACCGCGGCGACCTCCCGGCCATCGACGAAATGGTCACCGCCGAGATCGAACGGTCCCGGGCACCGTGGGCGCTGGACGGACCGGCGTGGCAGGCGGCGATGCTCGTCGGTGTGGTGGTCGCGGCCCAGTTGCATCCGCTGGAACCGCAGCCGTGTGTGCACGACGTCGCCGCCGACCTGTCCCGGCGGCTGGCCGCGCAGGCACATATCGCGTACACGCGCCGGTACCTGCTTTCCGATATCGCCGTCACCGCCGGGCTCGCCGATGACCTGGCGGCGTTCTGGCGGCCGTACCTGAACCGGCTGTGGGTGCGGCTGCACGGCAGGTCGGTTACCGAACCTGACACCGGCACAGCCGAATTCGATTCGGCAGCACTGCTGGAACTTCTCGACGGGATCGCCCGCTCCGTCAGCTACGACCAGCGTTCCCGCATCCGCGCGGCCATCGAGAAGGCAGGCCGATGAAGATCTCCACCGCACCCGCCGCCGCACGACTGCCCTGGCTGACGCTCGCACTGGAAGCGGCCGGCGGTACATTCACCTGGGCGCTGGACGACCCACCCGGTTCCGGCCCGCACCTGCACCTCTGGGCGCCCGGCGAGGCGGACTGGTTGTGGCGCATCATCGGCGAGCAGGCGCACGCCGCCACCCTGCGCGATCTGACCAGCCGGCATGACATCGATGTCCCGGTGAGCGCACCCGCCGAACTCGCCCTGCTGTACCGGCTCGCATGGGGACATTGGCTGCGCCGGTGGTGGCCGGCGAGTGCGGCCGACGGCATCGACCCGCTCCCTGCCCTCGTCCTCGACGCCGAGGTCGCCGCACTCACCGCCGACTGCGAGATGTACTTCGGCGACACCGGTTTTGACGGCGACCCGAACGCGGTACTCGGCGCATACGACGACGCCGACATCGCGGCGCTGGCTCTGCATCCACGCCCCGACGTCCGGGATCTCCACGCTCGTCTGCGCGAGTTCGACACCGGGGAACAGGAGCCGGTCCCGGCGGCATCGGGGGATCCCGGCGACTACGCGCTGGCGGCCGGCCCCGGAACCGCCACCGAATCCGGCGGGGGCATCGCCCGGGGCCTGGCGTCGGTGCCGTGGGAGTCGGTACCCGCGCACACCTTCGACGCCGCGGAGAACACGATCGCCTGGTCGGTCGACGCCGCACCCGATGTGGTCGCCGACGTCACCGTCGCACTGCTGCCCGGCCGGACCGCCGCACCCGTTCGGGTCGCGCTCTCGCTGCACGATCCCGCCTTCGAGGCGCAGGCGACGCTCGCCCCCGACGGACGGCTGCCGATCCCGTTGCCGCTCACCGCCACCGAGGCATGGGGCGCCGACTGGTCGGCGCTGGTGGTCACCGTCGGCGGCGTCGACGCCCGCGACTCCCGGGAGCAGCGCGAGCAGGTCCGCGCCCTGGTGCGCGAGCGCATCGAGGGCGGCACCGGACTCACCGGCCTGTTCGTCGCCGAACAGATCGTCGCCGACAACGCCTACTGACCGTCAGACGTGCGCCGGTCCCGTCATGATCCGGACGATCT